>NZ_JBOICA010000012.1:0-108884 GCF_050739775.1 Pseudomonas sp. | reverse complement strand
CGGTTTCGATTCACGCTTCCTCCCCACACTTGGTCGCCCTCATGCAGTTGCGCTTCACTTCGTTCGCTGTGGTCAGCTCACGGCGGGACTTTCACCCGCAAGATTGCGCCCATGCTGGGCGCACAACGAAAAAGCCCCGCATCCTTGCGGATACGGGGCTTGGAATCTGCCCTGCCCGACGCGCTATGGCTTGTGGCCGACGTCAGGCTTGAGGCCTATCCTCTCAGGCCAGCGCTTCGCGCGGCTTGCCCAGCATGCGGTCACAGGCCACGGCCAGCGCCAGGGTCACGACCGAAGGAACCAGCCAGGCCAGGCCCTGATCACTCAATGGCAGGTGCGCCAGAGTGTCGGGCAGCATATGAGCCAGACTGGTGCCCTTGATGGCGTCAACCATGCCGAACAGCAGCGACACCAGCATCACTGGCGCCAGGATGCGCACCTGAGAGTTCCACAGCTCTTTGCAGAAGCTCAGGCCCACAACCACGATGCACGGCGGGTAGATGGCGGTCAGTACCGGGATCGAGAACATGATCAGCTTGGTCAGGCCGAGGTTGGAGATCAGCAGCGAGAAGCCGCACAAGATCACTACCAGGGTGCGATAGGACAACGGCAGCACCTGGCTGAAGTACTCGGCACAGGCACAGGTCAGGCCCACTGCGGTAACCAGGCAAGCCAGAGCGATCAATACGGCGAGGAAGCCGCTGCCCAGCGAACCAAAGGTGTGCTGCACATAAGCATGCAGGACCGCTGCACCGTTGGTAGCGCCGGCGGCGATTTCATGGCTGCTCGCGCCCAGGCGGAACAGGCTGATATACACCAGTGCCAAGCCGACACCGGCGATCAGGCCGGCAATGATGGCGTAACGGGTAATCAGCTGCGGCGACTCGACACCCCGGGAACGGATGGCATTGACGATAACGATGCCGAACACCAGCGCACCCAGGGTATCCATGGTCAGGTAGCCATTGATAAAGCCTTGGGAGAACGCTGAAGCCTCGTAGGCCGGCAGTGCGTCACCGCTGGTGCCAGCCGGCAGCATGAATGCGGCAATGCCCAAGGCCGCCAGGGCGATGATCTTCAGCGGTGCCAGGAAGCGACCTACAGTATCGAGCAACTTGCCGGGGTACATGGACACAGCCAGCACCACCAGGAAGTACACCAGGCTGTAGATGAACAGCGCCGTCGGGCTTTCGCCGGTCAGCGGCGCCAAGCCCACCTCAAACGATACCGTAGCCGTACGCGGGGTCGCGAACAGCGGGCCGACCGACAGATAGCAGACAGCCGCAAGCAAGCCACCGGCAACCTTACCGATAGGGCTGCTCAGTGCGTCCATGCCGCCGCCAACCTTGGCCAGGGCGACAACCGTGATAACCGGCAGGCCTACCGCAGTGATCAGAAAGCCCAGCGCCGCCATCCACACATGAGGACCGGACTGCAGGCCAACGATAGGCGGGAAGATGATATTGCCCGCACCGACGAACAACGCGAACGTCATAAAACCAAGCGCCAGGATGTCCTGGCCTTTCAACACTTTCATTAAGGAAATACCACACTTCTGAAATCGGGATTTAGAGAGGGATTTCCCCTTGGGTGAGGGAAATATGTAGCCCGTCCGGGTGAGACAAGCCCTTTAAAGCATGCCCGTACCCTTTTGGGGCACCGACACGAAAGTGCGCACAGTGTAACCAAGTTGCACCAGCCGCGCACCGCTGCCAGACGAGGTGTCCGATGAGCGCATATGTTTGTCGCCTTGATGACAGCAATCCAGGTATCACTTGGTAATACCAAATCCGACAGAAACAAAGAGGCCACCCGAAGGTGGCCTCTTTGTTTACTGGGCAGCTATTACTTCTTCACTTCCCAGCCAGTCAGCTCGGCCAGGGCCTTGCCGATGTCTGCCAGCGAACGCACGGTCTTCACACCAGCGTCTTGCAGTGCAGCGAATTTCTCGTCTGCAGTGCCTTTGCCGCCGGAGATGATCGCGCCAGCGTGACCCATACGCTTGCCCGCAGGAGCGGTAACACCAGCGATGTAGGAAACCACAGGCTTGGTCACGTTAGCCTTGATGTAGGCAGCCGCTTCTTCTTCAGCCGAGCCGCCGATCTCACCGATCATGACGATCGCTTCGGTCTTCGGGTCTTCCTGGAACAGCTTCAGGATGTCGATGAAGTTCGAGCCTGGGATCGGATCACCACCGATACCAACGCAGGTGGACTGACCAAAACCGGCGTCAGTGGTCTGCTTGACCGCCTCATAGGTCAGGGTGCCGGAACGGGAAACGATACCGACCTTGCCTGGCAAGTGGATGTGACCTGGCATGATGCCGATCTTGCACTCGCCCGGAGTGATGACGCCTGGGCAGTTAGGGCCGATCAGGGTAACACCCAGTTCGTCGCACTTGACCTTGGCGTCGAGCATGTCCAGGGTAGGAATGCCTTCGGTGATGCAGACGATCAGCTTGATACCGCCGAAAGCCGCTTCCAGGATCGAGTCTTTGCAGAAAGGAGCCGGAACGTAGATAACCGAAGCATCAGCACCGGTAGCCGCAACGGCTTCTTTAACGGTGTTGAACACTGGCAGACCCAGGTGCGTGGTGCCGCCCTTGCCCGGAGTCACGCCGCCAACCATCTTGGTGCCGTAGGCGATGGCTTGTTCGGAGTGGAAAGTACCTTGCGAGCCGGTGAAGCCCTGGCAGATGACTTTGGTGTCTTTATTGATCAGGACGCTCATTACTTGCCCTCCGCAGCTTTGACAACTTGTTGAGCAGCGTCGGTCAGGCTGGTTGCCGCAATGATGTTCAAACCGCTTTCTGCCAGTACTTTAGCACCCAGTTCAGCGTTGTTACCTTCCAGGCGGACAACAACCGGTACTTTCACGCCGACTTCTTTCACCGCGCCGATGATGCCTTCGGCAATCATGTCGCAGCGAACGATGCCGCCGAAGATGTTGACCAGAACGGCCGCGACATTGCTGTCGGACAGGATGATCTTGAAAGCTTCGGTAACGCGCTCTTTGGTAGCACCACCACCTACGTCGAGGAAGTTGGCTGGCTTACCGCCGTGCAGGTTGACGATGTCCATGGTACCCATGGCCAGGCCGGCACCGTTGACCATGCAGCCGATGTTGCCTTCCAGGGCCACGTAGTTCAGCTCGAAGCTGGCAGCGTGGGCTTCACGAGGGTCGTCTTGCGACGGGTCGTGGAAGGTTTTCAGCTTAGGCTGACGGTACATGGCGTTAGCGTCGATGTTGATTTTCGCATCGAGGCAGTGCAGGTCGCCGTCGGCCTTGATGACCAGCGGGTTTACTTCCAGCAGGGCCAGGTCGTGTTCTTTGAACAGCTTGGCCAGGCCGACGAAAATCTTGGCGAACTGTGCAACTTGCTTGCCTTCCAGACCCAGCTGGAACGCCAGTTCACGACCCTGGAATGGCTGAGCGCCGACCAGTGGATCGATAGTAGCCTTGATAATCTTCTCAGGAGTGTCGTGAGCGACTTTCTCGATGTCCACGCCACCTTCGGTGGAGGCCATGAACACGATACGACGGCTCGAACGGTCGACTACAGCGCCCAGGTACAACTCTTTGGCGATGTCAGTGCAGGATTCGACCAGGATCTTGGTCACTGGCTGACCGTTGGCGTCAGTCTGGTAGGTTACCAGACGCTTGCCCAACCATTGCGCAGCGAACGCCTTGGCGTCTTCTTTGCTGCGAACCAGCTTGACGCCGCCCGCTTTACCGCGACCACCGGCGTGAACCTGGGCTTTGACAACCCACTCGGTGCCACCGATCTTTTCGCAGGCTTCTGCGGCAGCTTCAGGGGTGTCGACTGCGAAACCCTTGGAAACTGGCAGGCCGTATTCAGCGAACAGCTGCTTACCCTGATACTCGTGAAGATTCATGCTTTTTACCGTCTTCGTTAGGTACTGCGCTTCGGCGCTGCGCTCTTTGGGAGTGCCGCGCCACCTGTGACCACTTGCCCCCGGTATGCTCCGGGAGTTCGAGTCCGGCGGACTTTCCGCGGTGAGTCATGCACGCAAGACTCACGACGGGCCACCCGCCGTGGTTTCTTATTATTTAACGCTTCTTACGGTTGGCGACGTGAATGGCACCGCCATTCACAGCCAGCGCGGCTTCATGCAGCGCTTCGGACAGGGTCGGATGAGAGAAAACCATCATGCCCAGGTCTTCGGCGCTGGTGCCGAATTCCATTGCGATTGCACCCTGCTGCACCAGTTCGGCAGCCGATGGGCCAATCACGTGTACACCCAGAACGCGGTCGGTCTTGGCATCGGCGATGACCTTGACGAAACCACCGGTGTCGTTGGCAGCCATCGCACGACCGCTGGCCGCGAACGGGAAGGTGCCCACGTTAACCTCAACGCCTTCAGCCTTCAAGGTCTGTTCGGTTTTACCGACCCATGCGATTTCCGGGTGAGTATAGATAACCGACGGGATCAGGTCGTAGTTCATCTGGGCTTTGTGGCCCTTGATGCGCTCGACAACCATAATGCCCTCTTCCGAGGCCTTGTGCGCCAGCATCATGCCACGTACCACGTCGCCGATGGCGTAGACGCCCGGAACGCTGGTAGCGCAGTAGTCGTCGACGAACACGAAACCACGCTCGTCGATGGTCACGCCGCTGTCGGCAGCCAGCAGATCAGTGGTCACTGGACGACGGCCGACCGCAACGATCAGCTTGTCGAAGGTGATCTTCTGCTCGCCGTTGGCATCGGTGTAGGTCACTTCGACTTCAGCGCCGTTGACCTTGGAGCCGGTCACGCGGGCGCCCAGCTTGATGTCCAGACCTTGCTTGGTCAGGGTCTTCAGGGCTTCCTTGGAGACGGCGGCATCGGCGGCCATCAGGAAGGTGTCCAGGGCTTCCAGGACGGTCACTTCTGCGCCCAGGCGAGCCCAGACCGAACCCAGTTCCAGGCCGATAACGCCAGCACCGATAACGCCCAGGCGCTTCGGTACGGCCTGGAACTCCAGGGCGCCGGTGGAGTCGACGATGACGTTCTGGTCGACCGGAGCCGGTGGAATATCGATCGGACGCGAACCGGAAGCCAGGATCACGTTTTCGGCTTCGATGATTTCGGTGCTGCCGTCAGCTTTGATGACTTCGACTTTCTTGCCAGCCAGCAGCTTGCCGTGGCCCTGGATCGAAGTAACGCCGTTGGCCTTGAACAGGGTGGCAACACCGCCGGTCAGGTTCTTGACGATGCCGGCTTTACGGCCAACCATCGCAGCGACGTCCATTTTGACTTCGCCGGTGGAGATACCGTGGACGTTGAAGCTTTCTTTGGCTTCCTTGTATTTCCAGGAGCTGTCCAGCAGCGCCTTGGACGGAATGCAACCCACATTCAGGCAGGTACCGCCGAGAGCCAGCTTGCCCTCGCCGTCGGTGTACTTCTCGATACAGGCAGTGCTCAGACCGAGTTGCGCGGCCTTGATAGCAGCTACGTAGCCGCCAGGACCTGCGCCAATCACTACCACGTCGAATTTCTGGGTCATAAAAGATTCCTTTTAGCTTCAAGCGACAAGCTGCAAGCTGCAAGACGAACCACTTCTAGGTGAGGCTCATCGCTTGCAGCTTGCAGCTGTTTATCAGATGTCCAGCAGCAGACGAGCCGGGTCTTCCAGCAGGTTCTTGATGGTCACCAGGAAGGTCACGGCTTCTTTACCATCGATCAGGCGGTGATCGTAGGACAGCGCCAGGTACATCATCGGACGGATCACGACCTGGCCATTGATGGCCATAGGACGCTGGATGATGTTGTGCATGCCCAGGATAGCAGCCTGTGGCGGGTTGACGATCGGGGTCGACATCATCGAACCGAAGGTGCCACCGTTGGTGATGGTGAAAGTACCGCCGGTCATTTCGTCGATCGACAGTTTGCCATCGCGTGCCTTCTTGCCGAAGGTGGCGATGCCGTTCTCGATTTCAGCCAGGCTCATCAGCTCGGCGTTACGCAGAACCGGTACCACCAGGCCACGGTCGCTGGAAACGGCAACGCCGACGTCCGCGTAGCCGTGGTAGACGATGTCGGAACCGTCGATCGAGGCGTTGACAGCCGGGAAGCGTTTCAGCGCTTCGGTGGCAGCCTTGACGAAGAACGACATGAAGCCCAGGCGAACGCCGTTGTGGGTCTTCTCGAACAGGTCCTTGTACTTCGAACGCAGGGCCATGACTTCAGTCATGTCGACTTCGTTGAAGGTGGTCAGCATGGCCATGTTCGACTGCGCTTCGACCAGGCGCTTGGCCACGGTTGCACGCACGCGGGTCATCGGCACGCGCTTCTCGGTACGATCGCCAGTCGCAACGATCGGCGCAGCGGCGGCAGCAGGCTTGGCAGCTGGAGCGGCAGCCGGAGCGGATTTCTTCGCTTCGATGGCAGCTACAACGTCTTCCTTGGTGATGCGACCGTCTTTGCCGGTGCCCTTGATGCTGTTCAGGGCGATGCCGTTCTCTTCGGCCAGCTTGCGAGCAGCCGGAGCGCCGATGGCGTCTTCGTCGCCAGCAGCAGCGGCAGCAGGCGCGGCGGCGGCAGCGGCAGCGGCAGCGGCAGGAGCAGCAGCAACGCCACCTGCCTGGATCGAACCCAGGACTTCGTCGGACAGGACGGTTTCGCCCTCGCCCTTGACGATAGCGCCCAGTACGCCGTCGGCGGTAGCCAGCACTTCCAGGACAACCTTGTCGGTCTCGATGTCGACGATCAGTTCGTCACGCTTGACGGCTTCGCCCGGTTGCTTGTGCCAGGTGGCAACGGTGCCATCGGCAACCGATTCCGGGAAAGTAGGGGCTTTGATCTCGATAGCCATTATCAGTGGTTCCTTAAATTCGGTTTCTAGTGCGCGATGGCATTAAACGGTGAAGGCGTCTTGCAGCAGTTTTTCCTGCTGCTCGGCGTGCATCGAAGCGTAACCACAGGCAGGTGCTGCCGAAGCTTCACGACCGGCGTATTCCAGGACCAGCTCTTTTTTGTGGCGGGTCAGGATACGACGCATGTGGTGCTGGCTGCTGTACCAGGCGCCCTGGTTCATCGGCTCTTCCTGGCACCACACAACGTTTTTCAGGTTGGTGTAAGGCGCGAGGATTTCGACCAGATCGTCCTCAGGGAACGGATACAATTGCTCGATACGCACGATAGCGATGTCTTCGCGGCCTTCGGCACGGCGTTTTTCCAGCAGGTCGTAGTAGACCTTGCCGCTGCACAGGACCAGGCGAGAAACCTTTTTCGGATCGAGGGCATCGACTTCCGGGATCACGGTCTGGAACGAGCCTTCGGCCAGTTCTTCCAGGGTCGAGATGGCCAGCTTGTGGCGCAACAGCGACTTTGGCGTCAGTACGATCAGCGGCTTGCGCAGCGGACGGATGACTTGACGACGCAGCAGGTGGTAGATCTGAGCCGGCGTGGTCGGTACGCAAACCTGGACGTTGTGCTCGGCGCACAGCTGCAGGTAACGCTCCAGACGTGCCGAGGAGTGCTCAGGCCCCTGCCCTTCATAACCGTGTGGCAGCAACATGGTCAGACCGCACAGACGGCCCCACTTGTGCTCGCCGCTGGTGATGAACTGGTCGACAACCACCTGGGCACCGTTGGCGAAGTCGCCGAACTGGGCTTCCCAGATCACCAGCGCGTTTGGCTGGGTGGTCGAGTAACCGTATTCGAATGCCAGGACCGCCTCTTCGGACAGGAACGAATCGTACAGGTCGAAACGTGGCTGGCCTTTGTAGAGGTTCTGCAACGGGATGTAGGTGCTGGCGTCCCTCTGGTTGTGCAACACCGCATGACGGTGAGAGAAGGTGCCGCGACCGATATCCTGGCCAGTCATGCGAATCGGATGACCTTCGAATGCCAGGGTCGCGTAAGCCATGGTTTCGGCGTAGCCCCAGTTGATCGGCAAGCCACCGGCCTGCATCTTCTGGCGGTCTTCGTAAATCTTCGAAACCTGACGCTGAACCACGAAGCCTTCCGGCAGTTCCAGCAGCTTGGCCGACAGTTCCTGCAGGGTCTTCAGATCGAAGCGAGTGTCGTGACGCGCGGTCCAGGCGTGGCCCAGATACGGACGCCAGTCGACGAACAGCTCTTTGTTCGGCTCTTTGACCAGGCTTTTCACTACGTGCAGGCCGTTGTCCAGCGCGTTACGGTACTCGTCGACCTTGGCCTGGACGCGTTCGGCGTCAAGACGACCCGATTGGGTCAGGGCGTCGGCGTACAGCTCGCGGGTGGTGCGCTGCTTGGAGATCTGCTGGTACATCAGCGGCTGGGTGCCGTTCGGCTCGTCGGCCTCGTTGTGGCCGCGACGACGGTAGCAGACCAGATCGATGACCACGTCACGCTTGAACTGCATGCGGTAATCGACTGCCAGCTGGGTCACGAACAGCACTGCTTCCGGATCATCACCGTTGACGTGCAGGATCGGCGCCTGAATCATTTTGGCGACGTCGGTGCAGTACTCGGTGGAACGCGAGTCCAGCGGGTTGCTGATGGTGAAACCAACCTGGTTGTTGATCACGATGTGCACGGTACCGCCGGTCTTGAAACCGCGGGTCTGCGACATCTGGAAGGTTTCCATGACCACGCCTTGACCGGCAAATGCCGCGTCACCGTGGATGGAAATCGGCAGCACCTTGTCGCCAACGCTGTCGTTGCGACGATCCTGACGGGCACGTACCGAGCCTTCAACTACTGGCGAGACGATTTCCAGGTGCGAAGGGTTGAACGCCATGGCCAGGTGGACTTCCCCACCGGCGGTCATCACGTTGGACGAGAAACCCTGGTGGTATTTAACGTCACCGGAGCCCAGCTCGACCTTTTTCTTGCCTTCGAACTCGTCGAACAGTTCACGCGGGTTCTTGCCAAAGGTGTTGACCAGCACGTTCAGACGGCCACGGTGGGCCATGCCGATGACAACTTCTTTGGTGCCGTAGGAACCGGAACGCTGAATCAGCTCGTCCAGCATCGGAATCAGGCTCTCGCCGCCTTCCAGGCCAAAACGCTTGGTGCCCGGGTATTTGGTACCCAGGTACTTCTCCAGACCTTCTGCTGCGGTCACACGCTCGAGCAGGTGGCTCTGGACATCCGCCGAGAAAGCCGGGCGCCCACGAACGCTCTCCAGACGCTGCTGGAACCAGCTGCGCTGCTCGGAGTCGACGATGTGGGTAAATTCGGCGCCAATGGTGCGGCAATATGTCTGCTGCAACGCGTCGAAGATTTCGCGTAGGCTCGCTTCCTCTTTGCCGATGAACAGGTCGCCGGCACGGAAGGTCGTATCAAGATCGGCATTGGTCAAGCCGTAGTGATTGATCGACAGGTCTACTGGCGCAGGGCGCTGCCACAACCCCAGGGGGTCGAGCTTGGCGGCTTGGTGGCCGCGCATACGGTAGGCCTGGATCAGTCGCAGTACTTCAACCTGCTTCTTCTCGTGTTCACTGCTCACGCTCCCGGCGGAAACCGGTTGGGCGCGGCGCTGGTTCTTTGCCAGCAGTACGAAATGGTCGCGGATTGTAGAGTGCGATACATCGGTAGCGGTGCTGCCTTCGGCGGGCAACTTCTGGAAGTAAGTGCGCCACTCTTCTGGCACAGCGTTAGGGTCGTGCAGGTAGAGCTCGTAGAGCTCTTCCACATATGCAGCGTTACCACCTGAAAGGTGGGCGCTTTCCCACATGCGCTGCATCACGCTTTCTTGCATGCTTGGTCACCCTCGGTTAGGGGACGGATCGGCGAGAGCCATAGCAAGCCTGGAAAAGTCCTGATGCAGCGACCGAACCAAGCCACCAAGGATCCCACAGATTTTCCGGGTACCAGCCCGGAAGCCCCTGCTGGTCTCATATCTTCATAGGTAAAAGCTCGGGCTTTTTGGGCCCTCGCTCGAGTTTCACCTTGGTGCGGGCAAAGGCCCGCACCTCGGCGTGCTACGGGTACAACATTTTAAAAATCAGACACCGCTTTGCAGCAACATGTTACGTACGTGACCGATTGCCTTGGTCGGGTTCAGACCTTTAGGACAAACGTTTACGCAGTTCATGATCCCGCGGCAGCGGAACACACTGAACGGGTCATCCAGCGCAGCCAGACGTTCCTCGGTCTTGGTGTCACGGCTGTCGGCCAGGAAGCGATAGGCCTGCAGCAGTGCAGCTGGACCGAGGAACTTGTCAGGGTTCCACCAGAACGATGGGCAGGAGGTCGAGCAGCAAGCGCACAGGATGCACTCGTACAGACCGTCCAGCTTCTCACGCTCTTCCGGCGACTGCAGACGCTCGATGGCCGGAGCCGGCGTGTCGTTCTGCAGGAATGGCTTCACCTTCTCGTACTGCTTGTAGAAGATGCTCATATCGACGACCAGGTCACGAATAACCGGCAGCCCAGGCAACGGACGGACGATCAGCTTGTTACGCTTGACCACTGCCGACAGCGGCGTGATGCAGGCCAGGCCGTTCTTGCCGTTGATGTTCATACCGTCGGAACCGCAAACCCCTTCGCGGCAAGAACGACGATACGAGAAACCTTCATCCTGTTCTTTGATCAGTGCCAACACATCCAGGACCATCAGGTCCTTGCCACCGGTATCGATCTGGAACGCCTGCATCTTCGGCGCAGAGTCGGTATCGGGGTTGTAACGATAGACTTCGACTTGCAACATAGCGACCACCCCTTAGTAAGTCCGGACTTTTGGCTCGAACGCCGGTACGGTTTTCGGCGCAAAGTTGACGGCGCGCTTGGCAACCCGTTTTTCGCCCGGGAAGTACAGGGTGTGGCACAGCCAGTTTTCGTCGTCACGGTCTTCGAAGTCTTCACGGGCATGAGCACCGCGGGACTCTTTACGCACTTCTGCAGCGATTGCAGTGGCTTCAGCGACTTCCAGCAGGTTCTGCAGCTCCAGCGCTTCGATACGCGCGGTGTTGAAGGCCTGGGATTTGTCGTTGATCTTGACGTTGGCGATACGCTCGCGCAGTTGCGCCAGCTGCTCGATACCCTTCTGCATGTATTCGCCAGTACGGAATACACCGAAGTAGTTCTGCATGCAGCTTTGCAGCTCGCGACGCAGGGTAGCCACGTCTTCACCGCTGTTGCGCTCGTTGAGCTTGTTCAGGCGGCTCAGGGCAACGTCGATGTCGGTGTCGCTGGCGTCGAGGTATTCGATACCGTCGGTCAGCGCTTTTTCCAGGTGCAGGCCAGCAGCACGACCGAAGACCACCAGGTCGAGCAGCGAGTTGCCGCCCAGGCGGTTGGCACCGTGAACCGATACGCACGCCACTTCACCGACTGCGAACAGACCCGGGATGATCTGGTCTACGCCGTCGGCGTCCTGGGTCATCGCCTGACCATGAATGTTGGTGGCAACGCCGCCCATCATGTAGTGGCAGGTTGGAACGACAGGAACCGGCGCAACGACAGGGTCGACGTGAGCGAAGGTCTTGGACAGCTCGCAGATACCTGGCAGGCGGCTGTGCAGTACTTCTTCACCCAGGTGGTCGAGCTTGAGCATCACGTGGTCGCCGTTAGGGCCACAGCCGTTACCGGCGATGATCTCTTTAACCATGGAGCGGGCCACAACGTCACGACCAGCGAGGTCTTTGGCGTTAGGCGCGTAACGTTCCATGAAACGCTCGCCGTGCTTGTTGATCAGGTAACCGCCTTCACCGCGGCAACCTTCAGTGACCAGTACACCTGCGCCGGCGATGCCGGTCGGGTGGAACTGCCACATTTCGATGTCCTGGACCGGAACGCCTGCACGCAGGGCCATGCCGATACCGTCACCGGTATTGATCAGGGCGTTGGTAGTGGAGGAGTAGATACGGCCTGCACCGCCAGTGGCCAATACGGTGGCCTTGGCTTTGATGTACAGGGTTTCGCCGGTTTCGATGCAGATTGCAATCACACCGACGAACGCGCCTTCCTGGTTCTTCACCAGGTCAACAGCGTAGTACTCGTTCAGGAACGTGGTGCCTGCTTTCAGGTTGCCCTGGTACAGGGTGTGCAGCAGCGCGTGACCGGTACGGTCGGAAGCGGCACAGGTGCGGGCGGCCTGGCCACCTTTACCGAAGTCCTTGGACTGGCCACCGAACGGGCGCTGGTAGATACGGCCGGTTTCGGTACGCGAGAACGGCAGACCCATGTGGTCCAGTTCGAAGACCGCAGCAGGACCTTCCTGACACATATATTCGATAGCATCCTGGTCACCGATGTAGTCGGAGCCCTTGACGGTATCGTACATATGCCAGCGCCAGTCATCGTTCGGGTCGGCCGAAGCGATGGCGCAGGTGATGCCACCCTGGGCCGATACGGTGTGCGAACGGGTCGGGAAGACCTTGGTGATCACGGCAGTCTTGTGACCGCCCTGGGCCAGCTGCAGCGCAGCGCGCATGCCGGCACCACCACCACCAACGATGATGGCATCGAATGAAATCGTAGGAATGTTAGCCATGAATCAGATACCCCAGAGAATCTGCACACCCCAGACGAAGTACGCGAACATCGCGACACCACATACCGCCTGGAACAGGAAACGTACGGCAGTCGCCGACTTGCCCAGCGCCATCGGCGTCAGGTAGTCGGTAGCGATGGTCCACATGCCGACCCAGGCGTGAGCGCCCAGGGCAACCAGTGCCAGCAGACTGAAAATACGCATCGCGTTGTGGGAGAACAGAGCGTGCCACTGGGCAAACTCGATGCCCGGGTGCGCGACCAGGTATCCGATCAGGAAAATGAAATAAGCCGCGAGAACGACCGCAGAAACGCGCTGCGCCATCCAGTCATAGAGGCCCGAACGCGAGAGGTTCGTGACGTTGGTTACCATATCCAAACTCCTGCCAGCACGATCACCACCACAGAGACGGCAATGATAATTTTCGAGCCCAGTCTTCCGCCTTCCAGCGTCTCACCGATGCCCATGTCCATGATCAAGTGGCGCACACCGGCTACCAAGTGATACAGCAAGGCGGACAGGAGGCCCCATGCCACGAATTTGGCCAGCGGACTGGTCAAGCATGCCTTCACCTCGGCGAAACCTTCCTCCGAACCCAGGGATTTGCCCAATGCATAAAGCATGATGCCAAGGCCCAGGAAGAGGATGATGCCGGAAACACGGTGAAGAAATGACGTAACGCCGGTAATGGGGAGTTTGATGGTCCTTAGGTCTAGGTTTACAGGTCGTTGGCTTTTCACGGCTTTTTTCACACTGAAGAGCCCCTAGCAAGCAGGGCAAAGTTGTTGGTAAGTGTACTGGTCAGGTACCCACCACCCAGGGAGTGACGACCCCAGCAACACGGGCTTGTAAGCCCCTGGCGGTCGGGGGCCGATTATAGACAGTTAGGCTACTAATGACAACGCAAGCCCCTAGCCCAAATAGCGCATTGCCTTTAGCGGATAAAAGGCGTAAACGGGCGGCAATTTCGAGGAAAAACCGTGCCCAAAGCCCTTTACAACCGTGCTTTAGGCAAATTGACATTCGAATTTATCTCACTATAGTGGTGCGGGCCCTGCGTGGGGGGTCTGTCTGATGATTTCAAGCATTAATAGGAGGCCACATGGCTGACAAAAAAGCGCAGTTGGTCATCGAGGGCGCAGCCCCCGTCGAGCTGCCCATTTTAACCGGCACCGTTGGTCCCGATGTTATCGACGTTAGAGGGTTGGGGGCCACGGGTCACTTCACTTTCGACCCTGGTTTCATGGCGACCGCATCCTGCGAGTCGAAGATCACTTATATCGACGGCGACAAGGGTATCCTGCTGCACCGCGGCTATCCGATCGAACAGCTCGCCGAAAAATCCGATTACCTCGAGACCTGCTACCTGCTGCTCAACGGCGAACTGCCGAATGCCGAGCAGAAGGCCCAGTTCGTCAGCACCGTGAAGAATCACACCATGGTGCACGAGCAGTTGAAGTCCTTCTTCAACGGCTTCCGCCGCGACGCCCACCCGATGGCCGTCATGTGCGGCGTGGTTGGCGCCCTGTCGGCGTTCTACCACGACTCGCTGGACATCAATAACCCGCAGCACCGCGAAATCTCCGCGGTCCGCCTGGTTGCCAAGATGCCGACCCTGGCGGCGATGGTGTACAAGTACTCCATGGGTCAACCCATGATGTACCCGCGCAACGACCTGTCGTACGCGGAAAACTTCCTGCACATGATGTTCAACACCCCGTGCGAGATCAAACCGATCAGCCCGGTACTGGCCAAGGCAATGGACCGGATTTTCATCCTCCACGCCGACCACGAACAGAACGCTTCGACGTCCACCGTGCGCCTGGCCGGCTCGTCGGGCGCTAACCCGTTCGCCTGTATCGCTGCCGGCATCGCTGCACTCTGGGGCCCGGCTCACGGCGGCGCCAACGAAGCTGTGCTGACCATGCTCGATGAAATCGGCGATGTCTCGAACATCGACAAATTTATCGCCAAGGCCAAGGACAAGAACGATCCGTTCAAACTGATGGGCTTCGGTCACCGCGTCTACAAGAACCGTGACCCACGCGCCACCGTGATGAAACAGACCTGCGACGACGTCCTGCGCGAGCTGGGCATCAAGAACGATCCGCAGCTGGAACTGGCCATGCGCCTGGAAGAGATCGCCCTGACCGATCCGTACTTCATCGAGCGCTCGCTGTACCCGAACGTCGACTTCTACTCGGGGATCATCCTCAAGGCGATCGGCATTCCGACCAGCATGTTCACCGTGATCTTCGCACTGGCGCGGACCGTCGGCTGGATCTCGCACTGGAAAGAAATGCTCTCCAGCCCGTACAAGATTGGCCGTCCACGCCAGCTGTACACCGGCTACGAAGCACGCGACATCGTCAAGCTGGAAGACCGCAAGTAAGCCCTGCGCTGAACACGAAAAAAGGCTGCCCTCGGGCAGCCTTTTTTATTTGCTGTAGGAGCGGATTTATCCGCGCCCACAATCCTACAGTTATCAGCTTCTTTATATAACGCTGTACTGTACTGCTCGATTCAAGGCTTCTCTGCCTTCGCCTTCAAAGCCTTCAAGGTATTGAAAGGCGCATCCACGACGAATTTGTTCGCCACCATCGACGGCACGCTGCCACCTGGCTCAGTATGCACCTGATAAGTCACCTCGGTACCACCGTCCCTGGGCTGCAGCTTCCAGAAGCCCTCAACCTTGGCCACGCGCACAAAGCCCTTCTCTTCAGGCAAATACTTCGGCAAACCTTCAAGCTTGCGAGTCAAGCTGCCATCGGCGGCCTGAGTGGTAGTGACGTGCAGAATGGAATCGCGCGGAGTGACCGGCCATGGCGTATTGAACTGAGTGTAGGTCCAGCTCTGATCGCCCTCGGCCTTGAGCAGCTTTTGCGACTTGCACTCATGGATCCAGGTACATGCACCCGCAACGTCTTCTTGCAGAGCCTTGATTTTTGCCAGCGGCGCCTTGATCAGCGTTACTCCGCGATAGGCCTTGTACTCGGACCCGGCAACTTCACCCAGAGAAACCTTGATCCCGTCTTCGTCCTTGGCCACTTTCCAATCTTCGGCATGCACCATCGGTACCAGCATGGCGCTCAACCCGAAAACCACTGCAATTTGCTTAAACGATCCCATACTCTTATTCCTTGTTGTCGAAGATCCACGTTTCAAGCCGCCGTCATTTGCTCCAGCCATCCCAGAATCCTGACCGCCTCATCGCGATCACTGCCGCACACCTCGACATCGGCCTTGAAGCCGCCACACACCGCAGGTCGCTCAGGCTTGCCGAACAGTCCACAGAGATTGGCAAGCGACAGATGCAAACACCGCTCGCCCGCCGGCTTGCCCTTGGGCATACCAGGAATCGGTGAGCTGATGGAGGGTGCGATGCAGCAAGCGCCACATCCTTCACGGCAGTTCATGACAACAGAATCCTCGGAACAGCAAATGATCAATGAAGCGGAATAGTAACCGCTTAAACGGTCGTTTGAAATTACCGGCAACATGAAAACTCAAACGACCTGCCATGACCAATCGTTCACTGCGACAACTATTGCTTGAACTCGAATTCGATCGCGGCGCCTTCGATGTCCTGCTGGCGAGCATCATTACGCAGCTGCAGCTGCATTTCGTTGCTCAGCAACCGACCGTTGAGCTGAAACGGGCTATCCGAGGGAGGCTTCTCGCCAAACAGATAAGGCAGCAGGGGCTTGGGCGTAGACACCGGATCCTGGCTCGCCGGCTTGAGGTCTTTGACCATATCCGCCGGCAGACGCAGGTCGACCTTGGTTGCCGGTAAAGGTGCCGGGGCAGCCTTGCCCTTCTGTCTCGCTTTATGCCGGACTGGCTTGGCAGCTGGTTTTTTCTTCACCGGTGCCGCCTTGACCTGCTTTTGCTTGACGACTGGCTTGGCTTTCGTCGCGGCATTGGCCTGCTTTGTCGGCGCAGCGCCAGGTGGCGTCTGAGCCATCGCACTCCCGGTGCCAGCCAGAAGCCCCAGCAAACACAGGAACAGGCCAACCCGAGACAAGGCTTTCATATACACCGAAAATCATCCGCAAAGAGCTATATGCTCCCCGTTCCCGAGACTGCTGGCAAGCCTAGAAAAAGTTTGCCGTCCCCGACTCCTGACACAGCTGGCTGGCCAACATGCCCAGGGTCATCAAGGCGCGCTCCGCCTCGCGATTCCAGGGGATACCGCAGTTCAGGCGAATACAGTGGTTGAACTGCTCGGTATTACTGAAGATCAGCCCCGGCGCGATACTGATCCCCTGCTGCAGCGCTCGCACATGCAGCTCCTGGGTGTTAACCCGCCCGGGCAGACTCACCCAGAGAATGAAACCGCCGGTCGGCCTGGTCATCTGCGTGCCTTCGGGAAAATGCTGCTGCACCGCCAACTGATAGGCGCTGAGGTTTTTTCGGTACTCCTGGCGGATATAGCGCAAGTGTCGATCATAGCCGCCATTCTCAAGATAAGAGGCAACCCCCATCTGGGTCACACTACAGGCCGAGTGCGTGCTGAAGGTTTGCAGGCGCTGGATTTCCGCCTGGTACTTGCCGGCAATCATCCAGCCGATACGCACCCCTGGCGACAGGGTCTTGGAAAAGCTTGAGCAATAAATCACCCGCCCCAGACGATCAAAGGCCTTGAGCGCCTTGGTCTTGCCCTGTTCGAACATCAGTTCGCCATAGATATCGTCTTCGACAATCTGGATGTCGAAGTCCGAAGCCAGGCGCAGCAGCTGCTTCTGCCGATCTTCCGGAATAGTGCCGCCGAGCGGGTTGCTCAGACGTGCCGTCAATACCAGCGCTTTGATCGACCACTGATTGGCCGCAAGCTGCAAGGCCTCCAGGCTGATACCCGTAGACGGATCGCTGGGAATCTCGATGACCTTCAACCCCAACAGATCGGCCAGTTGCAGCAGGCCATAGTAAGTCGGCGATTCGGCGGCGATCAGATCACCCGGCTTGGTCAACACCCGCAGCGACATCTGCAACGCATCGACGCACCCATGGGTGACCACCACCTCACTGGGATCGACCACCACTCCGGCGTCACGCATGCGGATGGCGATCTGCCGACGCAAGGGCTCAAAGCCCGGACTGAACATATAGCTGAAGGCCCGCGGACTATGAAAGCGGGTGACCTTGGCCAGTTGTTGATGCAGCGCCCGCACCGGCAGGTAGTCAACATGGGGGACTGCCGCGCCGAACGGGAACACACCGTCGCGTCGCGCCTCGGTCAGCACTTGCTGGATGATGCTGCTGCGGGTGACCAGGCCTGGACGTTCGACCCGAGCGATATCCGGAGTCTGCGCGGTCAGTGCCGGGGTCTGGTGCACATAGTAGCCGGACTGCGGACGAGCACGGATCAGCCCCTGGTCTTCCAGATTGGCATAGGCCTGCAGTACCGTGGCATGGCTGACATTGAGCTGCGAGCTCATCTTGCGCACCGACGGCACCCGCTCGCCCGGCTGATAGACACCACGACGAATGTCTTCGGCCAGTTGCTGGGCGATGCGCTGGTAGAGCAACAGGTTGGTCATGTTCGGTTCTCGACACGCAGGCAATGTAGTTATTTTTGTATGACTCGAAGTTCGAGCCAGAATACCGGAACAGTTGCAAAGTGTACTGGGACAGATTGCAGAATAGTCGACAATACAGTTGTGTGACAGCCCCTACCCCCGCCTTTCTCTCGCTCATAAAAAAACCCGATGAGGGGCACTCACCGGGTTTTTCAACGGTTGCTGTCAGCGCGCTGCGCCAAGTTTGCCCTTCTCGTCGGAAAAGACGATCTCGACCCGACGGTTCTGCGCCCTGCCCCGCTCCGAAGCGTTGGCTTCGACCGGGTACTGGTCGCCATAACCCTCGACCTGGATGCGCTTCTCGTCGACCCCCAGGTCGACCAGCATATCCGCCACTGCCTGAGCTCGGTCACGGGACAACTTGAGGTTGTCTTGCGAAGCGCCAGTGCTGTCGGTGTAACCCTCGATACGCACGACACGCTTGGGGTTGAGTTGCAGGAACTGCACAAGTTTGAGCACCGTACGACTGGCCGAATTCTTCAACTCTGCACGACCGGTATCGAACAGCACATCGCCCAGCGTCATGACCAGACCACGATCACTCTGGGTCGTTGCCAGGCTGACAATCTGCGCCTCCAGCCACTTGCCCTGTTGCTGCACACTGGTGAGCTTGGCCTCACGCAATGCCAGTTGCAGGCGCTGACGTTCGAGTTCGAGCTTGGCCAGGCGCTCCTGGCTGAGCACCAGATTGCTGTGTTCGCGGGCAATGTCGCTGTAACGCTGACTCAGATAGGCATAGTGGCGCACATCGGCACCGGTCCCCAGGTAGCTGGACAGACGCTCGGCCCGGGCCAACGATTCACCCGCGCGAATGACATCACGCGGCGCGCTGCGCAGCACATTGGAATCGTCCTTGACGGTCTGGAACTTGGCCGTCGCTTCATCCAGCGCCGACTCGCTGCGTTGACTGGCACAGCCCTGCAGACCGACGAGTCCGAGCAGCAGCAAGGCCGCCATAGGTTTGATCGAACTCACGGCTGTTCCCCCAACTGTTTGCGCAGGCGATTGACCCGCGATTGCAGCAGGTCCAGCTGCTCTTTGCTCTTGCTGGTCAACACCCGCGCCTCGGCCAGGCGCGCATCGAGCTCAGCCTGTTCAGCGCGCATGCGCGCATCGCGGTAGGCTTCGCTGCTCATGTTGACCCGGGCCCGGGCCATTTTGTCTTCGGCCATCTTCAGCTCCGCCACCGCATCGGTCGCACCGACGGCCTTGGCTTGCTCAAGTGCCTGCTCGGACAGGCGCAGCTGCTCATTGGGCGCCGGATCATTGGCACACCCGGCCAGCGCCAGCAGCGCTAGGGCTGCGAATAATGGTTGGATTCTCACAGAATATGGAACCTTGGTAACTGTTAAGTTCGATATTTTCAAGCTAATTCAGCCCCTTACTACTAGTAACTATCTTTCAGATTTTTCCGAAACCAGCTCGGCCACGTCGGGATCGTTCTGTTTAGCCCTCAGGACTCGAGTTTCAGATATCAACATTTCGTTGACAGGGACCAGCCAAGCGATCTTGGAGCTTCACATCGCGCTGCGCGCGGGCGGCAATAGTAACCTTCTTTTCATCTGTTTTTGTCCGACCATGTTCAATACGGTAGCGCACGAGCAGTAGCTCCTTCCCTCTAACGCAGCACATGCATACGACCATTCATGATCATAGGCAAGGCCATCCCGCACGATTGGACAATCTCCCAGGCCGAAGCTACCGTCAATTGAAATGCGTCAAGTCAGTGTCCACCCACTGCCTGCCGGGAGGCCCGCAAAGGACGTCGCCGCCACGGCCCCACGCTTTGTAGTCCCGATTGGAGAAGATGCGGCAGGCGGTGCTACTCGACTGAGCCACCTGCACTGCCACCAGAGGGTCACGCCATGGTCACCGGACAAGAGCTCTTCGCATTGGCCGCCACAAAGAAAGGCCAGAAGTACGTCAATGTGCTGGTCCCCAAGGACAATCCGCATTGGAGCGGCCCGTGGGACTGTGCGGAGTTCGTCTCCTGGGTGCTGTACCAGAAACTCAAGCAGCTGTATGGATGCATCGAGAACACCGGTAATCCAGCCACCACTGAAGCCTACTCCGGCGCCTGGGTCCGAGACGCAAAGAATGGCACCCTGATCACCACCGATGAGTCCGACGCTATGCTCACGGCCGGGGTCATTCTCATCCGTAAACCTCCGCTACCCGGCCGGATGGGCCATGTCGCCATTACCGATGGCAACGGCAAGACCATGGAAGCAGCGGGCACCAACTTGGGCGTTCGCGCTGGCAATGTCAGCGGCCGGATCTGGGACCATATCTGCCGAGTGCCGAACGTCGCCTATAGCAGCGACCTTCGTGTACCGCGCTTCAAGCCACAACCGCAATTCCTTCGCCTGCAAGAGCCGAACATCAAAAGTGCCAAAGTCAAAGAAGTCCAAAACCGCCTGAAGGCGCTGGGCATCGACCCCGGAAGGATCGATGGCGAGTACGGTCCGCATACCACGGCAGCGGTGATTGCCTTCCAGGCCACTCACCGCCTGGTCGCCGACGGCATCGTCGGCCCTTCGACCGCCCGCGCACTGAAAATCGAGTGGCCCTGAAAGGACAATGGAACCGATAACGACCGAACCCCAGCAAGCGATTACCGACATATCGCTCAAGGAAGCCTTTGACATCTACCAGAAGCAGAGCGATAGCCTGCATAAGCTCTGGACCTATTTTCAGGTGGTGTCCCTTGCGGTGCTTGGCTACACCGTTGGCGGCGACAAAACACACTGGCTCACTTCAACCTATGTGTTGATATTCCTGAGCTACTTGATTTTTGCCGTCGCCAATCAATGGGTGATTAATTTTTCCCAAAAGGAGCTCGAACAATTCGGCGACGCAGTGGAGTTGGCCACAAAGAACACCGGCCCGGTCGGCGAGAAACTGGTTGTCCGGGCGACGCCTCCCCTTCTAGTCCGGTTGTTTCACTCAATCTCTATCGTGCTCGTACTGGCGGCGATTTATGTTACCTGGCACAACTCATGCGCAGCATCCCTTGAATGCCCCCAACCGGAAAAAACCACGCAGCAGCAAAAAACGCGCTGAAAATGAATCGACATTGAGATGGTTTCATCTTCCCCCAGGCAGCAGGCTGCTATACCCGAAGGACACGCTGTCTCACCAACAGAGGGTAGTGGCGCGCCTCAATCCTGCGCTGTTGCCCAGTCTGTCATCCTCTCTTTGAACGCCTTCGCTGCTGCTTTCTCGCCTTTGCTGGCCGTAGTCATGTAGCGGTCCAACACAAAATCAGCCTGCATCTGCACCTCACGCCAGTTCAGCACGGCCGGTACCCGCCGTTTCAGCTCGGCGAACTCACTCAGCAACCGAGCCGCAGCGGGCTTCAACTTGCCGCTGTGCAACGCCACGTACAGAGCGGTGAGGATCATCGCGGCAACGTTGTGGAAATCCGGGTAACTTTCCACCCAGGGCTTGATCTGTGCCTGCAACTGCATGAGGTCGGTCTGGACCGCTGCTGTAGGCTCCGCGTCAAACAGCTTCGCAGCCAGACGCCCCAGGGCCGGCTCGTAGAGATGGCTGGGGTCGTTGGCGAGGGTCCATTGCTCAACAGTGGCAAAATACCGCTCCATCTGTCGCAAGGCTTTCTGCTCGGCTTCGCTATCCTTGGCCAGCACTTCGATCCAGGCCAGGAATTTGTACGCGGTAGCGCAGAGGCTGTTACGCCCCGGAGTCGGCTGCAAGTCGCAGACACGGGCCAGCAGCTCGATCGCATCACCGGCTTGCTTGCGCGCCGAACTCAGCACCGCACTCATCTCTTGTTGCGGTAAGTTCCCGGCCAGATTGACTTGCAACCAGGCGCGGCGCGCCCGCAGCTCCCCCAACTGCTCGCTGGCCTTGAGGCTGGCGCTTGCGTCATTGGCACTGATGGCGCACTCGAACCAGCCGATCGCGCGGTCGGACTCCCCTGCTTCCGCCCAAGCCTGGGCGAAAGCCTCGCACACTTGGCCAATGTCGATCCACAGGTGGCCAAAGCGGCTTTCCAGGGCCTGGATCATGTTGATGACTTGCAGCCTTGGAACCTTCTTGTAGCGACTGTCATCGATGGGGATTTCCAATGCCAGCACCAAGCTCTGGTACGAGGCAATGGTGTCGAAGCCTTGGTCCGCAACCGACACAGGCTGGTTGGCATCTCTCGGTGTGCGGATGAACACCCAGTCCGGGTCGCCATAGCACTGAAAGGCTGCCCAGGTGTTGCTTCCAGGGGCGGCCTTCCAGGCCACCCGACGTGCCGATGCCACCGCATCAATGAACCGATTGCCATTCAACAACTGGCTGTAAAAGTGGGTAGCAAACAGGGCGGCCGGAGCGTCGTCCACCGCCCAGCCGGCGACAACGACACAACGTACCCCGATAGCAATCAGCTCCTCGGCCACCGTCGCTGCAAAACGTGTGCGATCGTACTTAAGGTGCGCGACCTTCAACAACTTGGTCGAGTCGAGAGCCCCCAGGTAACAGCAATTGATGAACACCAGTTCGGGCACCTCACGCATGCTTTTTATCTCTTGCGGGCCGAGGAAGATGTTATTGGATAGTACGACCCCCCGTGGGCTGATCATTCTGGCCTGTGTTTCAGCATTCTTGTTCGGTGAGTCCATGTCCTGCAGCACAGGCATCTCGAACAACGGCGGCTCACCGTGACCGGCGATATGCACGATCCGCCAGTCGTGGGCCAGCAAGGTGCTGGTTACCGCCAGGGCATTAACCTTGAGAGAGGGGGCGGTGTCTTCGGCTATCAACGACTTGACCTTGTCGGCCGACAGCGCGCTTTCGAACAGGCGGGAGATGGCCCGAGCTTCGTTGCGCGCACCTGGCAGTCGCGGGTAACGCTGGGCATCGGCAAGCGGCTCGCCAATGATCAACACATAATCATCGGCAGTGGCGTCGAGCACCTGTTCGCGATAGTACTCGGTCCGCAACCTGCGCAGCAGTTTGCTGCGAATTGCCCAGGGTTCCTGATCTTCATCCTGGCGTTCGCTCGGATTACGGTCGGTATTGAGCAGCTCCCAAGGAACACTTGCAGTGGAGCTATCCAGTTCGATCTGCATTTCCGTGGTACCGCTCAGGTACGTGTCCATTTCCAGCGGCACCAGCAATTTGAACAACGTCTGTCCGAGGCTGCTCGCGGCCGAGGGCTGGTTCGATGAGGCGCTGATCAACTCGTGCAACAATGCCACTTGCGTCGACTGCGCCCGAACCTCAGCGCGGGCACGCTTAGTGTCCAAGGTGTAGGCAATCATCGGCAGCTGATTTTCATCGTACTGAGTGATAGCGGAAATGAAGTCGTAGCGAGTGCTTCGATAGCCGCCTTCCAACGGCCGACGCAACCAACCGGTGCCGGCTTTAATGGTTGCCGTGACAAGAAAATCGTTGGGGCGCGACACCGCCAGCATCCGCATCGCGCGCCAGGCCTCGGTGGCGCGATCCAGATAGAGCTCGGTCAAATTCAAGTGGCTGACAGTAGGCCAGTTTTTCTGCTGGAGTCGGTTGTTGGCTTCACGCACGCCTTGAGCAATCAATGCGGCCGACTGCCCCGGCGACATCCCGGCCCCGCCGCTGCCGATTAACGCGGCAGCGATCTCGAACAGCACCGGCGCACCACGGTGCTGTTCGGACAGGCGTTGAGCCCAGGCCAAGACGCCCTGGCGCACGGTTTCCAGCAGTTCCCTGGAGCTCAACTTACCTTCTTGCCCCAGGCCAACCACAATGGCCGCTTCGGGGCGTGGCAATTGCAGTGGGTTCTCGCCGTTGGAGGCGATATTCATGAACACCTGGTTGCTGCGTGGCGCTGAAGGATAAAGCCCAATCTTCAAGGCTTCACCCAGCAGCCCGCCGACCATTTCATCAACCACCCGTTCGCTGCCAGTAAGACCGGCGCTAGCATAGTGGCCAACGATCAACGGGTCACGAGTGAACTTCAGGTTGCAGTTGCTCACCGTCACCGCCAGCGGCGGCAGCTCTTCGCGCGCGGACGGCGTTGATGTCTGGCTGTACAAGGCGAACACATCGTTGGCATAGATTGGCGGCGTGATCCGATTGCTGCGCACGGGCCTGCTCGCTACATAGGACTGCGGCCGCGGCATAGCGGCACCGCGGCTGATAACCTCGCCCTGCTCCGCCAGGTCGTCGGTACGTCCGCTCTGCAAGCTGGAAACGCCGCACGCTGCTTGGGCAAGTCAGCGTGTGCGCAAGGCAATCGATAGGTCAGCACACCAGGCAGCAATGCATTGCGCAAGGTCACCCGGCCGTCACCGCCACCCATCGCATCCAGGTAGTTGAAGCCTTTCTCGGGCGTGACCACATATCCATCCGGGGTAAATTCCGCCTCGCCGACAACCATCGACAGCTTGCTGCGCCAGGGGGTCAGGTCCTGAGCATCCAGCGCCTTGCGCCAGTTTGTCGCGATCTCCAGCACTTCCTTGCTAGGCACGCCCCAATCGTAGTAGTCCTTCTGGATCGCCAGTTTATGCCAAATGCTGTGCTCCTCCAGCCACTGACGATCCCTTCTGGCCAGGCCCGCCCATTCTGCTGATTCGGCCAGGTTGAGCACCGGATCGAGCAGATTGGCCTGCAACTGGATGAATCCCGGCAAGGTTGCCATCAGTGCCCGGGATTTCTGTGGTGAAAACGGTGCTCCGGCGAACGCCAGGCCATTGCCGAACGAATCGTCCCCCGACAACACCTGCATCGGTGCCCAGGAGCCACCGTTGGGGGTACCAAGCATCAACAGCCGCGCCTGCGGATCAGCCATCATCCGCGCCCACACCTGCGGGCATTTGAGTAACATCGTTCGCGCCAGCAAACCGCCCATGGAGTGCGCCAACATCCTCACCGGCTGCCGAGTCTCGGCCCTGGCGTTGAGAGCAACTTCCACGGCAGCCCCCAAGCGCTCGGCCTCATCTTCCAGGGGCAGGCGCCAGTCGTAGGCAAATTCGATTACCTCGTGGCTGCTCCCGAGGAAGTCGATCAGGTCGTCGTACACCAGGCCGACCGCGCCATCAGGCTCCACGTTGTCAGGCACACCTTTGTGATAGGCCAAGTCGTCGAGACCATTGATCAACCAGGGCCCCAACCAGATGCGCCGGCCACCCGCCTTGAGGTTGCTACCCAGAATGCCTGGCAGAACAAACACCGCAGGCTTCTGCGCAGCAGGTTTGTCGCTGGCCACACCACGCTGGCCAGCGGAC
Organism: Pseudomonas sp.; assembly: GCF_050739775.1. Lineage (GTDB taxonomy): Bacteria > Pseudomonadota > Gammaproteobacteria > Pseudomonadales > Pseudomonadaceae > Aquipseudomonas. Next base: position 83,659 of record NZ_JBOICA010000012.1, on the reverse strand, counting down.
TCGAGACCTTGCCAGGATAGCGGTCCGATGGGCCTGAAGTCTTTTGGGCTCTCCAGCGTCAGGCCCTCGACGATAGCCGCGGCGGTGCGCTCGTTGCTGAAATAGGAGAAGTGCGAAACGCTGCCGCCTCGGTTGAGCAGAAAGCTCGCCGACCTGGCTCTGGGCGCACCGCCGTACATGGAACTGGTTTGCACCACCAGGTCATTGTCGGTCCAGAAGTAGGTGTCGGAGAGCAGCGTTTTGAGCCAACTGAGTACTGAATCCCCTTCCATGTCACCGGCAATGACCCGCAGCTCTCCGTCGACCGGCTTGCGAATCAGGTGCAACCACTGAACCAGGGGACTATCGGGCATCTGCGCGGCCAGGCCAGGGATCAGTAACGGGTCGCTACGGCGGCGGGCAACTTCAGCCATGAAGTCTATGACCTCGGGCACGACCGGCAGGCCGGACAGTTCCATACTCCATTTGAGCACGGAAAGGTAGGCATCCAGCCTGTTCGAGGCCAGCAACGTACCGCGTGCGGGGCAGGCAACGCGCACGAAGCGCGTGACCTTGAGCTGTTTGTCGGTGACCTGCGTGATCAGTTGCCGCAAGTCCTCGCGCTGCACCTTGTAATCATCGCCCTTGGCCAGGTTGCCGAAGCTTTGCAACAGGTCTTCGCCGCCACTGCAGACTTTGGCCATCACCTCACCTACCAGTCCACCACGCGAGTGCGATAGCAAATGCATCACCGTACCCTTGGGTAATGCGTTGGCCAACTCCATGGCGTTCTGAATCGGGCTGGCGCTCAAGGTTGGATGGTCCAGCGCATAGACACCGCTGTAGGCTTCAAACAGGCGCTTTACCTTGGCCGGGTGCTCAGCCCAAAGCTTGCCGAAGGTGCCTTGGGTGCTAGAAAAGGTGCCATGCAACAGCACCAGTATCGGCCGAGTGTCAATGACGATATCGGTCACCGGGTCGCTGTATTTCAGTGAGCTCAGTACCTTGGGCTGCAAGCGGTATAGGCCTGGCTTGACCTGGCTATCGACCTGGCTCGATGCCCGCCTGGCAGCGGCATCGGCGACGTTGTCCTTACCGACACCGGTGACCACCTGGATCAACTTCACCAGCACCTTGCCCAACGGCCCGCGTGACGGGCCACGGGTCAACGCCTGGATTTCGCTCTGACCATCCCATTCCAGTTGGGCCGGGATTCGCACGCTATCAGCACCCTGAGCGCCTCGGGCTACCGGGCTCTGCTGGGCTAAAAACAGCTCGCGCGCCGTCTGTGGGTTCAGTACCAGCACGGGACCGTTGGCGATATGAACGACCATCACATCACTGTCCGGATCGGTGTTGAGCGACACATCAGCACCGGTACCACGACGCGCCGCCACTTGAACCGAGCACTTCACCATGCCCTCGGTCAATCCGGCGGGCAACTGCAATGGCGCACCGCGCTTGGAAGCATCTTGCTCATGCCCGGAAACAACAAAAGTAATGATCATTAACATCTCCTTAGTGTGCGGCACGAGCAGAATTCTTTACTCCACAATAGGTGAGTGCGACTACAGTTTTATACTTTTTAGATGCATGCCTTAGAGCAAACGGTTGCGTGCCAAACAGCGCATCAACTACGGCTGTCAACGTGGTGACACACAGGCCATCGAAAACGAATGAAAAAGCTGTTTTGACTGGCACTTGATGGCCTGCACGCTATGCTAGGCAAAGGGTTGGACTTTAACGACTTCTACCTGAATGCCCGTCAACCAGCCCCGGCGTACTGAGTCTGCTGTCCGTACTTAATTCACATTGCAACCCGCTAAAGTTAAGCAGGTACGCGCCATGGCCAAACTCAGCCTTACCCCTGCATTAAAAAAAGAGTATGAACAGTTATTCAATAACTGCCTGATAAATCCTAACCGCTTTAATGACGTCAAGACATTGGTAAAATCCCTCTATGATAACCGCAGCCTGTATCAGGATGTAGGCGACAAAATGGGGATCCCGTGGTCCTTTATCGCCGTCGTACACAACATGGAGTCCAGCCAGGACTTCAAGAGGCACCTGCACAACGGAGACCCGTTGCGGGCACCTACCGTGCATGTGCCCAAAGGCAGGCCCCCAGGCAGCGGGCCCTTCAGTTGGCAAACCAGTGCCGCCGATGCCTTGGGCTTACGCAAGCTGAGCGCAAAGACCGACTGGACGCTATCAGGCACTCTGTATCAGCTTGAGCTATACAACGGCATCGGCTATCGCTTGTATCACCCCCATGTGCTGACGCCTTACCTGTGGAGCTTCAGCAACCACTATCAAAACGGCAAATACGTGGGCGATGGCACCTGGTCGGAGTCGGCAAAATCGGCGCAGTGCGGTGCGGCGGTGTTGTTGCGCCGTATGGCCGAGAACGGCCACATCGATTTCGCCGATCAACCGTCCCCTGCGATGGGTGACGCCCCGATCATCGTCAAGTACTCAGCCAGCAAACCGGGCAGTTCGGAGGCAGTGGCCAAGGTGCAAGACCTGCAGCGCTGGCTCAATACATTTCCGGGGATCTTCGTCAAGGTGGATGGTGTGCCTGGGGACAGGACGTCAGCGGCGTATCTCAAGGTGACAGGGCACTATTTGCCAGGAGACCCGCGGGGCTAAAGGAGGTGCGCAGTTGAGTGCAGGTTGCCGCATTTTTGCAGTATCCAACGGCACCTACCTCTGCGCTTTCCAGCGTTCGATATTGCTTTGCAGCACCGCCTGAGACACGCCGGAGGCCGACAGCTCTGTCAGCTTTTTTGCCAGGTGTCCGCGTATCCAGGCGTCATTGCAGGCTGAATTGTGCGACAACGCCAGGTACAGCCCGGGACGATCCAGAGGCAAACCTCGGGCCAGCAGCTCATTGCCCATGCCCAGAGACTGGGCCATGGCCATGCCCGAGTAGCGCCCGGCCAGCACATAGTCGACCTGGCCCAGCAGCAACTGCTGAAAGGCCTGGGTCAGGTTCTGTGCCGACGAGAGCTTGAGCTGGGCGTTGGCAAAGGCTGCAAAATCGGGGCTCAGACGGGCTTTTTGCGACAGACTGCCCTGGCGCTCGTGCAAATCGGCCAGGCCTTCATAGACCAGCAGCGAATCATGGCGCGTCCAGACCAGGTACTCGTTGTGCATCAGCGGTGGATGAACATAGTCCATGGCGGTCAGCTCATTCACCGCCAGCGGCGCATCGATCAGCATGTCCACACGTCCGCTGCGTACTTCCTCGAGCGCATCACTGCGCTTGCCGCTGTAGAGAATCTCGATTTTCACCCCAAGCGCGGCGGCGACCTGATTGAGCAGGTCGGCATTGGCGCCGATCAGGCGCCTGGGATCTTGCGGGTCGCGCCACAGATAAGGCGGCGCGTCGGGACTACCGGTGGCCACCAGGCGCTCGCACTTGCCCACCGCCATCACCGCTGATGGCAGCAGCAGCGCCGCAAACAACAGCGTCGCGTTCATCCGGCCAAGCCATCCCATGCAACCGACTCCTTACCCGTGTTCTGAAAACAAAAAGGCCCGATCCGGAGGTTGCACAAGGCTGACTTGCACAACCCGCCCGGACCGGGCCCTTTATAAGTGAAGCAGCGGGATTAAACCAGCTTCTCCAGCTCAGGTATGGCTTCGAACAGGTCAGCCACCAGGCCGTAGTCGGCCACCTGGAAGATCGGCGCCTCTTCATCCTTGTTGATCGCAACGATCACTTTGGAATCTTTCATGCCGGCCAGGTGCTGGATAGCGCCGGAGATACCGACGGCGATGTACAGCTGTGGTGCAACGATCTTGCCGGTCTGACCGACCTGCATGTCGTTCGGTACGAAACCTGCGTCAACCGCAGCGCGCGAAGCGCCGACAGCAGCGCCGAGCTTGTCGGCCAGGGCATACAGGTGCTTGAAGTTGTCACCGTTCTGCATGCCGCGACCGCCAGAAACGACGATCTTGGCAGCGGTCAGCTCAGGACGGTCGGACTTGGCCAGCTCTTCGCTAACAAAGGCCGACTTGCCAGCGTCATGAGCAGCGGCGACAGCTTCAATGGCAGCCGAACCACCTTCGGCGGCAACGGCGTCGAAGCCGGTGGCACGGACGGTGATGACCTTGACGGCAGCGTTCGATTGCACAGTGGCAATGGCGTTACCGGCGTAGATCGGGCGCTTGAAGGTGTCAGCCGATTCAACCGAAATGATTTCGGAGATCTGGTCAACGTCCAGCAGCGCGGCAACGCGTGGCAGGATGTTCTTGCCGTTGGAGGTGGCAGGGGCCAGCACGTGGCTGTAACCCTTGCCCAGCTCGGCTGCCAGCGGCGCAACGTTCTCCGGCAGTTGGTGAGCGTAAGCGGCGTTGTCGGCAACCAGCACCTTGGCGACACCGGCGATCTTGGCTGCAGCCTCAGCTACGCCACCGACATTCTGGCCAGCGACCAGCACATGGATGTCGCCACCGATCTTGGCGGCAGCAGCAACAGTGTTCAGGGTGGCCGGGGCAACGGCACCGTTTTCGTGTTCAGCGATAACCAGGATAGTCATTTAGATTACCTTCGCCTCGTTCTTCAGTTTCTCGACCAGTTCAGCAACCGACTTGACCTTGATACCGGCGCTGCGGGCAGCCGGCGCTTCGACTTTCAGGGTCTTGTTGGTGGAGGCGGTGGAAACGCCCAGCGCGTCTGGAGTAACGGTATCCAGCGGCTTTTTCTTGGCCTTCATGATGTTCGGCAGCGACGCATAGCGCGGCTCGTTCAGGCGCAGGTCGGTGGTGACGATCGCAGGCAGGTTCAGTGCTACAGTCTGCAGGCCGCCGTCGATTTCACGGGTGACGTTGACCTTGTCGCCAGCAACTTCGACCTTGGAGGCGAAAGTACCCTGAGCGTAGCCGCTCAGCGCAGCCAGCATCTGGCCGGTCTGGTTGTTGTCGCTGTCGATGGCTTGCTTGCCAAGGATCACCAACTGAGGCTGCTCTTTGTCGACCACAGCCTTGAGCAGTTTGGCCACGGCCAGCGAGGTCAGCTCTTCAGCGGATTCGACCAGTACCGCACGGTCGGCACCCAGTGCCAGGGCGGTACGCAGTTGCTCCTGGGCAGTGGCCGGGCCGACGGTAACGACGACGATCTCGCTCGCCACGCCCTTTTCTTTCAGACGGACGGCTTCTTCTACGGCGATTTCGCAGAAGGGGTTCATGGACATCTTGACGTTAGCTAGGTCGACGCCGGAGTTGTCCGCCTTGACGCGAACCTTGACGTTATAGTCGACCACTCGTTTGACAGCTACAAGAACCTTCATGGATTCCTCGTTACTCTCCGGTGAAAAGAATGTCGCCTGGGGCAAACCCGGCGATTGCGCGTGGGTACAAGGGCACCTCTAAAAACGATTGCAGCCGATAGAATTCAACTCTGACCCAGCAGTCTCAATTCGACCTTGCAGCAGCAAAACCCGTGGGTCATTTTCTGTCGTGGCGTGTAAACTCCACTACAAAGCGGGCCGCGGCCCACCTGCCCTGCTTTTCACCTGGTTTTTAGGGGTGCACCTGCATCCGGCGGTCAGCCTACGGCGAGCGCAAAACCGCTCGTATCTTGACCGTAACGCCCAATCCGGTCAATACGGCAAACCGGTCAGATTCACGCCGCGCGTCTTTGATTTTACTGGCCTGCGGCAAATTCAAACAAACGTTTGTATTGGACCCCGTGAGTGGTGTAGATATAATGCGCGGCCAAGAGAAAGCGGTGTAGTCCGTCATCACTCGAGCTACAGCTTACGCGTATCGAAAAATGACCGCCTGACACCCGCCAACAAAGAAAAACCGATGAGCCTTGAGTAGGAGAGAACCTGTGGAACGCGAATACATGGAATTCGACGTGGTCATTGTCGGCGCTGGCCCGGCTGGCCTGTCCGCCGCCTGCCGACTGAAGCAGAAGGCCGCCGAAGCCGGTAACGAAATCAGCGTCTGCGTGGTCGAGAAAGGCTCGGAAGTCGGCGCCCACATCCTCTCCGGCGCGGTCTTCGAACCGCGCGCCCTGAACGAACTGTTCCCGGACTGGAAAGAACTCGGCGCCCCGCTCAACACCGAAGTCAAACGCGACGACATCTACGTGCTCAAGGATGCTGGCAGCTCGATCAAGGTCCCTGACCTGTTCGTGCCCAAGACCATGCACAACGAAGGCAACTACATCATCTCCCTGGGCAACCTGTGCCGCTGGTTGGCCCAACAGGCCGAGAACCTGGGCGTGGAGATCTACCCGGGCTTCGCCGCCCAAGAGGCGTTGTTCGACGAGAACGGCGTAGTCCGCGGGATCATCACCGGCGACCTGGGTGTCGACCGTGAAGGCAACCCGAAAGAAGGCCTGTACACCCCGGGCATGGAGCTGCGCGGCAAGTACACCCTGTTTGCCGAAGGCTGCCGTGGTCACATCGGCAAGCAGCTGATCAAACGCTTCAACCTCGACAGCGAGTCCGACGCTCAGCACTACGGCATCGGTCTCAAGGAAATCTGGGAAGTCGACCCGGCCAAGCACGAACAGGGCTTGGTGGTGCACACCGCCGGCTGGCCGCTGGACGTGATGAGCGCCGAGAACACTGGCGGCTCGTTCCTCTACCACCTGGAAAACAACCAGGTAGTGGTCGGGCTGATCGTCGACCTGTCCTACAGCAACGCCTACCTGTCGCCGTTCGATGAGTTCCAGCGCCTCAAGCACCACCCAGTGATCAGCAAGTACCTCGAAGGGGGCAAGCGCATCAGTTACGGTGCCCGCGCCATCAGCAAAGGCGGCCTGAACTCGCTGCCGAAGATGGTCTTCAACGGTGGCGCACTGATCGGTTGCGACCTCGGCACCCTGAACTTCGCCAAGATCAAGGGCAGCCACACCGCGATGAAATCCGGCATGCTCGCCGCCGAAGCGGTGGCCGATGCCCTGCTGGCCGGCAGCGAAGGCGGCGACCAGCTCAACAGCTACGTCGAAACCTTCAAGGCCAGCTGGCTGCATGAAGAGTTGTTCGCCAGCCGCAACTTCGGCCCGGCCATGCACAAGTTCGGTCCGATCTTCGGCGCGGCGTTCAACTACGTCGACCAGAACTGGTTCGGCGGCAAGCTGCCGTTCACCCTGCACGACACCAAGCCGGACTATGCCTGTCTGAAGCTGGCTGCCGACTCGTCAAGGATCGATTATCCGAAACCGGATGGCAAACTGAGCTTCGACAAGCTCAGCTCGGTGTTCCTCTCCAGCACCAACCATGAAGAAGAGCAACCGTGCCACCTGAAGCTGGCCGATGCCAGCATCCCGATCGGCACCAACCTGCCGCTGTACGACGAACCGGCCCAGCGCTACTGCCCGGCCGGCGTGTACGAGGTGGTTACCCAGGAAGACGGCAGCAAGCGCTTCCAGATCAACGCCCAGAACTGCGTGCACTGCAAGACCTGTGACATCAAGGACCCTTCGCAGAACATCACCTGGGTGACGCCGGAAGGCGCCGGTGGTCCGACTTACCCGAACATGTAAGTCAAGCGCCCAAGAAAAAGCCCCCTCGCCTTGCGGCCAGGGGGCTTTTTATTGCTCGTTGACGCTGCCGCCAGGTTGCGGCTACACATTCAGCGCCGCCGAAGCAGGGAATTAGCAACGTACTGCTTCATCCTCAAAAGCTACTGTTTCCCGCGCCCCATAATACAGCGCCGTCAACAGCCCAACCGCGCCCATGACCAGACTGAATCCGACACACACCCACGGGCTCCACGGTATCAACGCGATCAGCATCAGCGGCGTAGTACTGGCCCACAGCGCATAGGCGATGTTGTAGGTAAAGGAAATTCCCGACACGCGGATCGGCGCCGGAAACAGGCCGACCATCACCGACGGCACAACCCCGACGACGCCACAAGCCAGGCCTGCCAGGGCATAGGCTACACCAGGCCATTGCCAGCCGGTCACCAGGCTTGCGTACAAGACACCAATACCCAGCGGTAGCAGCAGACTGTAGAACATCAACGCCCGCCAAGCGCCGATCCGGTCGACCAGCAGGCCTGCCAGTACACAACCAATGTTGAGAAAGACAATGCCCATGCTGCTCAAGGCAAAGGTGTGACCGGCGCTCATACCAAAGCGCTGTTGCATCACGGTCGGGGTGATCACCACCAATACCACCACAGCCGATGTCAGCACACAGGTCAGCAGTACGGCCGGCATCAGCGCCCACCGATGCTCACTCAGCACCGTGCGTAGCGGAAAGGCCACCGGCTGCTCGCGTCGCTCGCGCAAGGCCAGGAACACCGGGGTCTCGCTCAACCAGCGGCGCAGCCACACACCGACCACACCGAACACCCCACCCAGCAGGAACGGATAGCGCCAGGCGTAATCGAGGATCTCTTGCGCGCTGAACAACTGCGCCAGCGCCGTGGCCGTCAAGGCGCCGAGCAGGTAACCGAAAGTCAGACCGGCCTGGAGGAAGCCCAGGGCATAACCTCGCCGTCCGGCCGGTGCGTGTTCGGCAACGAATACCCAGGCGCTAGGCACTTCGCCGCCTACCGCAGCGCCTTGAAAAATGCGCAGTGCCAGCAGAATCAGCGGGGCGAAATAACCGATTTCAGCATAGGTCGGCATCACCCCGATCAACAGGCACGGCAAGGCCATCATCAGAATACTCAGGCTGAAGATCTTCTTGCGCCCCAGATGGTCGGCAAAGTGCGCCATCAGGATCCCGCCCAGTGGCCTGGCCAGGTAGCCAGTGACGAAGATCCCGAAACTCTGCAGCAAGCGCAACCACTCGGGCATCTGCGGCGGGAAGAACAACTGGCTGAGGGTCAGGGCGAAGAACACGAAGATGATGAAATCGTAGATTTCCAGCGCGCCGCCCAATGCCGCCAGGCTCAGGGTCTTGTGATCACTGCGCGTCAGGCGTAACGCTGGCGCAGGCGTGGTGGCTGTCATAAGGGCATCCGTCAATCGATGGGCATCAGCGCGCTCGCCGGCGCGCCTGGGCGAACGCAACAGGATAGCAAAACACACCCCCAGAGGTGCGCCGGCTGATGCCACGGCTCAGGATTAACGGGAAAACAGGGTCTGGGCGAAATTCATCCGCCGCGGCGGATACCCCGCAGGGGACGCACGCTCGAATACACCTGGCAGCTGCCCTATGACTTTCGGCGTGTCGATGATCGCCATGAAGGTCTGCATGGTCTCGTTGTCGGGCACCTTGGGCAGACTGACATTCACGGCCTCGCGCTGGCCACTGGGTATTGCCGGCACCTTCAGGTGCTGGGACTGATAAAGCAGGGCGTGCTGGATCTGTGCATTGACCCGGCAAAAGCGCTCCAGGTCGACCCCGGCATGGCTGGCCAGGTCGATATTGCCCACCAACAGGTTGAATGGCTGCAGCGCGCCTTGCACCAGGCGCTGCAGGTCTTCAAAAGATTCGACGGGAGCGATGCGGTAGTAACCCATGCCATTAAGCATTTTCTCCAACTGCAGCAATTGCATCGGATGCTCGTCGGCAATCAGGATCCGCAGTGATTTGTTCGGCATAGTCCATGACCAAGGCTCAAGAGCGTTAAAGACGTTCCTTGACCATACTGCGCCAATAACTCAAACACAGGCTGATGGCGGGTACTTCACCAGATAAAGGGTCTGTATTGATAGTTGTTGGGAAATCCACAGAAATCAAGCACGGCCACGACGAAATTTCCACATTCCCCCGCTGTTCGTCTTAGGACTCCCACTGGCGCATGCGCATACGACAATGCTTCATCGCATTGACGATGTATTTTTCCACCAGACTGCGGGAGATGCCCAGGTGTTCGGCAATTTCCTGGTGTGACATCCCTTCGAGCTTGCGTAGCAGGAAACTGTCGCGACAGGGCTGACTCAATTCACCGAGCGCACGCTGCATCAGCTCCAGGCGCTGACGCAGTTCCATATCCTGGGACGGGGCCGGGGAAAAGAATCGTTCGTCACTGTCGAGCACGTCCAATGGCTCGGCTTGGCGCAGCAGACCCCGGCGGTGGCCGTCGATCACCAGGTTCAGGGCGGTACGATAGAGGAAGGCGCGAGGATGCTCGATGTCGACATCAGCCGTGCGCTCCAGCACCCGGGTGTAGGCATCATGGGCGACATCTTCAGCCGCCTGGCGGTTACCCAGGCGGGCGCAGAGGAAACTCACCAATTCACGATAGTAGTTTTCCAACACAGTACCTGGCCGCAGCATCGCGGGGTTTTCCTGACTCTGGGTGAGCGGATCTGAATGATGGCAGATTGCAATAATACAAATTATAACTATTCTCAGCAAGATCAGGCTACCGGGCCTTTCATCGGTCGCTATCGGACCATCTGCTGAACCTTCCCCACCGCGGTAAATTCCGCCTTGAGTCTCTCGTTTACCTGGGAGCCGCCCGTGTCTGTCGTGCTTGCCCGGCAGCGCAACTCCACGGCCCAACCCCTTTGGCTGGAACCCTGCATGAGACGTCCTTCGAACAAACGCCGCCTGCTGCTCTGTGGCCTCGGCCTGCTCAGCCTGAGTGCCCTGCTCGCCTGGAAAACCCTGCCCGCCGGTGGCGACCCGCTCAGCACCGTCAGCGTCACGCGCAACGATATCGAAAGCAGCGTGACCGCACTCGGCACCTTGCAACCCCGGCGCTATGTGGATGTCGGCGCCCAGGCTTCCGGGCAGATCCGCAAGCTGCATGTGGAGGTGGGCGACCCGGTCAAGGCCGGTCAACTGCTGGTCGAGATCGATCCCTCGACCCAACAGGCCAGGCTCGATGCCGGGCGCTTCTCGATCGACAACCTCAAGGCCCAGCTTGCAGAGCAGCAAGCCCAGTACCAGCTCGCCGGACACCAGTACAAGCGCCAACGCAACCTGGCCGCCGCAGGCGCCACCCGCGAGGAAGATGTGCAAAGCGCCCAGGCCCAGCTCAAGGTCACCCAGGCCCGCATCGAAATGTACCGTGCCCAGATCCGCCAGGCCCAGGCCAGCCTGCGCAGCGATGAGGCCGAACTGGGCTACACCCGCATCTATGCGCCGATGTCCGGGACCGTTGTTGCTGTGGATGCCCGCGAAGGCCAGACCCTCAATGCCCAGCAGCAGACACCGCTGATCCTGCGCATCGCCAAGTTGTCGCCGATGACGGTCTGGGCCCAGGTATCCGAAGCCGATATTGGTCATGTCAAACCCGGCATGTCGGCTTACTTCACCACCCTGGCCGGCAACAAGCGGCGCTGGACCAGCACCGTACGCCAGATCCTGCCCGTACCGCCCAAACCCCTGGACCAGTCCAATCAGGGCGGGGGCAGCCCGGCCAGCGCCAGCGGCGGTGGCGCCGCCAGCAAAGTGGTGCTGTACACCGTACTGCTGGACGTCGACAACCCCGACAACGCCTTGATGGCAGAAATGACCACCCAGGTATTCTTCGTCGCCGGTCGCGCCAGCAAGGTGCTGACAGTACCGGTGGCCGCGCTGGACGAAGATCTCAGCGGCGAAAACCTGCGCATTGCCCAGGTACTCGACGCCAACGGCAAGGTCTCGCAACGTCAGGTGCGCACCGGGCTGAGCGACCGCCTGCGAGTGCAAGTGCTTGAAGGCTTGAACGAAGGTGAACAGTTGTTGATCGGCGCACCTGCTGCCAGCGGAGGTTGAATGAGTACGCCGCTGATTGAACTGCGTGACATCCGCAAATCCTACGGCGGGGTCGACACCCCAAAAGTCGAAGTAGTGCGAGGCATCAGCCTGGTGATCCACCCGGGAGAATTCGTCGCCATCGTCGGCGCCTCCGGCTCCGGCAAGTCAACCTTGATGAACATACTCGGCTGCCTGGATCGTCCCACCTGCGGCGACTACCTGTTCGCCGGCAAGGACGTCGCTGAACTGGACAGCGACGAACTGGCCTGGCTACGCCGCGAAGCCTTCGGTTTCGTGTTCCAGGGTTATCATTTGATCGCCTCGGGCTCGGCCCAGGAAAACGTCGAGATGCCGGCCATCTACGCCGGCACGCCCGCTGCCGAGCGCCATGCCCGCGCCAGCGCCCTGCTCGAGCGCCTGGGCCTGGCCAGCCGCACCGGCAATCGCCCGCACCAGCTCTCCGGTGGCCAACAACAGCGGGTGTCGATTGCCCGGGCCTTGATGAACGGCGGCCACATCATCCTCGCCGACGAACCCACCGGCGCCCTGGACAGCCAAAGCGGCGCCGAAGTCATGGCCTTGCTCGATGAGTTGGCCAGCCAGGGCCATGTGGTGATCCTGATCACCCACGATCGCGAAGTGGCTGCCCGGGCCAAGCGGGTCATCGAGATCCGTGACGGCTTGATCGTCAGCGACTCGGCCAACGAACACAGCACGGCGCACGCCCCCTCCGCAGGCTTACAGGCCGAAGACCTGCGCCAGCGCCTGGACCAGGGCGCCACCTACAGCGGTGCCTGGAAAGGCGAGCTGATTGAATCCCTGCAAGCGGCCTGGCGGATCATGTGGATCAACCGCTTCCGTACCGCGCTGACGCTGCTCGGAGTCGTCATCGGCGTGGCTTCGGTAGTGGTCATGCTCGCCGTCGGCGAAGGCAGCAAGCGCCAGGTCATGGCGCAGATGGCCGCATTCGGCTCCAACATTCTCTACCTCAGTGGGAGTGCGCCGACCCTGCGCGAACCGGCCGGGGTCATTACCCTGGATGATGTTGCCGCAGTGGGCAGCTTGCCCCAGGTGAAAATGATCATGCCGGTGATCGGCAATAATTTGATGGTGCGCTACGGCAACAACAACCAGCAGTTCTATGTCGGTGGCAACAACACCTACTTCTGCGAGATTTTCAACTGGTCAGTGGTTGAGGGCAGTTTCTTTACCGAAGCCGACGAGCAGGCCGCAGCCGCAGTCGCCGTGATCGGCCAGAAGGTCAAGGAAAAGCTGCTCGGTGCCCAGGTCGACCCGATCGGTCAGTACATCCTGGTAGAGAATGTGCCGTTCCAGGTGGTCGGCGTCCTTGAAGGCAAAGGTGCCAGCTCCGGTGATCAGGACAGTGACGAGCGTATCGTGGTGCCCTACTCCGCTGCGGCAATCCGCCTGTTCGGCAGCCGCGACCCGGAGTACGTGACCATCGCCGCTGCCGACTCGCGGCGGGTGGCCGAAGCGGAGGCTGCGATCGACAAACTGATGCGCAAGCTGCACCACGGCAAGCACGATTACGAACTGAGCAACGACGCAGCGCTGATCCAGGCCGAGGCGCGCACTCAGAATACCCTGTCACTGATGCTCGGCTCGATCGCGGCGATTTCGCTGCTGGTCGGTGGCATCGGGGTGATGAACATCATGCTGATGACCGTGCGAGAGCGCACCCGCGAGATCGGTATCCGCATGGCCACCGGTGCCCGCCAGCGCGACATCCTGCGCCAGTTCCTCAGCGAGGCTGTGCTGCTGTCGATGGTCGGCGGCCTTACCGGTATTGCCCTGGCCTTGCTGATTGGCGGCGGGTTGCTGCTTGGCAACATCGCCGTGGCCTTTTCCTTGGCGGCCGTGCTCGGCGCCTTTGCCTGCGCAGTGGTCACCGGGGTGGTGTTCGGCTTCATGCCGGCGCGCAAAGCCGCCCGTCTCGACCCGGTCAAAGCCCTTACCAGCGAATAATCAATGAACCTGCCCAGCCGTCTCAGTGTGTTGTCCATCAGCCTGTTCATCGCCGCCTGCAGCAACAGCCCCACGCCAGCGCAAAGTGGTCTGCAAGCCCCCCAGGCATGGCAAGGCCACACCGCCAAGCGTGATCAGCCACTGCCGCAGCAGGACTGGTGGCAGCAGTTTTCCAGCGCACCGCTCAATCAGTTGATCGAGCAAGCGCGGCGTAACAACTTCGACCTCGCCGCCGCCGCAACCAGGGTCCGCCAGGCCCAGGCCTCGGCGGTGATCGCCGGTGCCCCGCTGCTGCCAGAAGTCAAGTTCGGCCTGAACGGCAGCCGCCAGCACCTGCTGCACGGCAATGGCTTCGAGCAGCTCGATGCCAGTGACCGCGAACGCACCAGCACCTCCTTCAACACCCGCCTGAGTGCCCGCTACGAGATCGACTTCTGGGGTGCCAAGGCCGCCGCCCGTGACAGCGCCCTGTTTGACCTGGATGCCAGCCGTTACGACCGTCAGACGGTAGAACTGACCCTGCTCAGCGGCGTCGCCAACAGCTACCTGCAAAGTCTGGCGTTGGCCGAGCAGGTGCGCATTGCCCAGCTCAACCTGGCCAACGCCCAAGACGTGCTGCACCTGGTGCAGACCCGCTACGACTCGGGTTCGGCCACGGCCCTGGAATTGGCCCAGCAGCGCAGCCTGGTCGCCGGCCAGGCGCGCCAGGTGCCGTTGTTCGAGCAACAATTGCAAGAAGCCCGCATAACCCTGGCGACCCTGCTTGGCGAACCGCTGCAGGGACTGCTGCCGATCCAGGAATCCCTCGATGCACTGCGCTGGCCGGACATTGGCAGTGGCGTACCGAGCGAACTGCTCAGCCGTCGGCCAGACATTGCCGCAGCCGAGGCACGCCTGGCCGCCGCCCAGGCCAATGTCCAGGTTGCACGCGCGGCGATGCTACCGAGCCTTACCCTGGGTGCTGACTTGGGATCAGGGGCCGGCACCTTCGCCCAGATCCTGCGCAGCCCCTACTACACCCTGAGCGCCGGCCTGGCCGCACCGATTTTCAACAACGGCCGCCTGCGAGCCGAACGGGACAAGGCCAAGGCCCAGCAGGAAGAGCTGTTGCAGAACTATCGCAGCAGCATCATGGCCGGCTTTGCCGACGTCGAGAAAGCCCTCAACAGCATTAGCGGGGTGGACGATCAGCGTCAGTGGCAAGATCAGGAAGTCGAGCAGGCGCGTACGGCGTTTACGCTGTCGGAAAGCCGCTACCGGGCCGGAGCCGAAACCTTGCTGACGGTGCTGGAGACGCAGCGCACGCTGTACCAGGCGCAGGACCAGCAGGTGCAACTGCGCCTGGCACGCCTGCAAGGCAGTGTGGCGTTGTATAAGGCTTTGGGTGGGGGGTGGCAGGTGCCTCGCTGACGGGCCTCATTCCGCAGCCTTCGCCAGCTCAGGAAATGATCCCACGCAACGACAGATGCCGCGCATACCACGGCCGTTGCGGCACACGACGGACCAAGTCACCAATTTTGTCGTCTTCACCGAAGGTGATACGCAGCGCCAGCTTCATGGTTTCCACATCCATCTCCACCGACTTGCCAGGGAAAGTCCCGGGGACAGTGCTGCAACCATGGGTCACCGGGCCCAGCCAGGGATCCTCGACCTCGACCCAACGTCCCGGGGCAAACCACTTCACGCCATTGACTTCAAGCCTGCGCACCTGGCCGGGATTGTGCCGTTCGTGGGCGCGGTACCAGTCTTCGATGCGATCGTCGATCCAACCATGAAAACCCCAGAACACAGGGCTCACATGGGACGAAAACGGATCACCAAGAAAATCGTTTTGCGCGCCGAACCAGCGTGATGCGAAGTCGGCAGGATCGCGGGCAAAGGGCACCGGTGCACCGTTTACCGGATCCCGTGGCACCGAGGCCCAGCACATGTGCAACCAGTCATGCAGGTTCATCTCCAGCTCCGAACCGAACGCACCCAGGGTCAGTTTCGACAGGTAGAGCGGATCCTGGTACTGGGATTCCCAGACCTGAAAGTTACTGCAGAACGTTTCGCCAGCTTTGATTGCCGACACCCACTGGCCGTAGGCATTATCGCCCGGCGCCTGCCAGGTTGGCGGCACACAGTATCCGCCATGGTTGTCAAAGTAGCGGGCAAAGCCTTGACGGTCCTGCTCGACGTTCGGCTTTGGCAAGGGGAAATGGGTCCAGGATGGCAGGTCCTGCATGGAGCGGGCAGTGCCGAGCATGTGCCGGTGCATGAACAGGAAGTCAATGCCCGAACCATTGCGATGTTTGCGCGGACCACGGGCATCGCGCTCATGGTCCCTAGGCCCGGGTTGCCAGCCCAACCCGCGCAAGGCTCCCTGCTTCTCTTCCGGCAGGCGGTGCCACTTGTCGCGGGTGGCATGCCAGAGCTGGTGAAACAGGCGGTGCTCGGCACTGATCAACCAGGCCTGTAGCTGCGGGGTATAGGGCAAGCGCTCGCGAGCCTCGGGGAACAAGTGCTTGACCGCAACAAAGTGACTGTCCAGCAGCGGCAAAGCCATGGACCGATTCAGCGGCTGCAGGCGACCGCTCAACGTGCCGCTGCCGGCATTGGCAAAACTGCCCCAGACTTCATCCAGGCTGGCAATGCACTCATAATCCACACCGCCTTGATTACTCAGCAGGCGCCAACGCACCTGAGCGCTGGAAGCACCAACCAGGTCACCCACTACCCGGTAAGCCACTGGCCCTGGCCCCTCGAGGCGGCTTTTTTCATCGACGAAGCCGCGCAGCCCGCGGCCCTTGGTTGCAACGTCCAGGTAAAGCTGCAGTCCCTGCTCGGGCAATCCGGCAAGCCCGGCCTGGCGGCCATGAAAGCGCAAGTCCCAGACTCCACGCAACTGATCCGCCAATTGCTGACCGGCGACGTCGGCCAGTTCGACGCTGGCCTCACCCGGCGTGACGATGTCGTCCTCGGGATCATGGGTCAGTTCCTTGTGCGCATAATAGGCCGCAGGCACCGCTGCACCCGCTACTGCCAGACCCGCTATGAATCCTCGCCGCGATATCGTC
The DNA here is from genome assembly GCF_050739775.1 of Pseudomonas sp. Lineage (GTDB taxonomy): Bacteria > Pseudomonadota > Gammaproteobacteria > Pseudomonadales > Pseudomonadaceae > Aquipseudomonas. Next base: position 67,026 of record NZ_JBOICA010000012.1, on the reverse strand, counting down.
ATTGCCCTACCCGTGTCCGCCATGAAGCAGGCTTTATCCAAGCTAGGACGTATCCTGGAGCGGAAAATTTAAAGGCTGGTCCTGCTGCTAATTCAGACACGCGGGGATTCGTTTCTCAGGTGAATTCTCTACAAAAGGCTATCGTCCATGTCTTCCTCCACCTCCTTGGCCAACGCCTTGGGCAACGGTCTGCGCACGCTGGCTGGCAAGCCGGCCAAGACCAGCGCTTACCGGGTGTTCGATGTCCAGCTCAAGGCGATCGTTGCCCTGAGTCCGTCGCTCAGCCGCTTTGTCTTCACCGGCGACGAAGTCGCGCAGATGCACACCCTGGCCGCCGACCAACGCATCAAGATTTTCTTCCCCGGTGCCAACGGCCAACCACCACAGTTGCCCAAGCAGGGCTCTTGGCAGGAAGCCCGGCGTAGTCTGGATGCCCAGCACAGCCCACCGATGCGCACCTACACTATCCGTGCCCTGCGCCGTGAAGCGTTGGAGGTGGATGTCGACTTTGTCCTGCATGGCGTCAATGGCCCCGCCTCGGCCTGGGCGACCCAGGCCTGCATCGGTGATCGTTTGCAGATGGTCGCGCCCAATCTCGCCTTCAGTGGCGACCCCGGTGGCTACGAATGGCGACCGCCCAGTGACCTGCGTACGCTGCTGCTGGTCGGTGACGAAACCGCCCTGCCCGCCATCGCCGGCATTCTCGAACAGATGGCTGGGGATTACCCTGATGTGCCTGTACAGGCATTCATTGAAGTACCAGGCGAGCAGGACTGTGTTGATCTGATCTGCAGCGCGGTGACTGAGCTGAATTGGCTACCGCGGGACGTGCTCAACAGCGACCATGGTGAAGCGATGATTCATGCCGTACGTGAATTGGCACGGCTGCCTCGCAGACAATTCGATGAGCGCAACATCCGTGCGCTTGAGGATGTCGACATCGAGCGACAGATCCTCTGGGAACGTGCCCTGCCCAACAATGGTGAGTTCCACGCCTGGATTGCCGGTGAGTCCGCTGCGGTGATGAACATCCGTCGTTTCCTCGTCCAGGATCGTGGACTGGACCGCAAGACGTTGACCTTGATGGGCTACTGGCGCGCTGGACGCTCGTTCGAGTGAACTGTTGATCGCGGGACAATTCGGCTTGCCCCGCGATCATCCGTCAGAGACTCGCCACAACCGCTGCCAGCGCCCGAGCGAAGCGCACAGCCACTTCATCAACCTGCTCGGCGGTGATCACCAGAGGCGGCAGGAAGCGCACAACTGCACCCTGACGACCACCCAGTTCAAGAATCAGCCCCCGCTTAAGGCACTCGCGCTGAACCAGCGGCGCCAGCTTTGGGCAAGCCACAGGATGACCCTGAGCATCCTTGGTACTTTGCGGATCGACCAGTTCGATCCCTAACATCAGGCCACGGCCACGAATATCACCCAGCTGTGGAAAGTCCTCCTGCAGGTGGCGCAAATGCCCAGTAAGGCGCTCCCCCATGGCCTGGGCATGGGCGCACAGGTCGTGATCCTTGATGTACTTCATCACAGCCGAACCTGCGGCCATGGCCATCTGGTTGCCGCGGAACGTCCCGGCATGGGCACCCGGTTGCCAGGTATCAAGCCACTGGCGATAGACCACCACCGCCAGGGGCAGGCTGCCACCGATGGCCTTGGACATCACCACCACGTCAGGAATGATGCCGGCGTGCTCGAAGGCAAACATCTTTCCGGTGCGGGCAAACCCACTCTGGATTTCATCGACGATCAAGGCCACACCAGCCTTCTCGGTAATCCGCCGCACGCCACGCAACCATTCCAGGTCAGCCGGAATCACCCCGCCTTCGCCTTGCACGGCCTCGACGATCACCGCCGCCGGCAGTTGCACGCCACCTTCCGGATCACTCAGCAGGTTCTCCAGATAATGCAGGTTAACCTTGACCCCGGCCTCGCCACCCAGGCCGAACGGGCAACGGTAGTCGTAGGGATACGGCAGAAACTGCACGCCATTGCTCAGCAGTGCCGCCAAGGGCTTTTTCGGCGCCAGGCTGCCCATCAGGCTCAACGCCCCCTGGGACATGCCGTGATAACCGCCCTGGAACGACAGCACGGTGGTGCGCCCGGTGGCAGTGCGTACCAGTTTCAGGGCCGCCTCCACCGCATCGGTACCGGTCGGCCCGCAGAACTGGATCTTCGCCTCGTCACGCAAGGCCTGTGGCAACAGACCGAACAAGTCCTGGACAAACTGGTCCTTGACCGGTGTGGTGAGGTCGAGGGTGTGCAGGGGAAGTTCGTCGGCCAGCACCTGCTGGATCGCCTCGATCACTACCGGATGGTTGTGGCCCAGTGCCAGGGTCCCGGCTCCGGCCAGGCAATCGATAAACTGACGCCCTTCGATATCTTCGACATAGAGGCCGCGGGCCTTTTTCAACGCCAGGGGAATACGCCGCGGGTAACTGCGGGCATTGGACTCCTGCTGGCTTTGGCGGGCCAGCAAGGGCGACTCTTGAAAGTGATAAAGCGTTTCGGCAGCGGCCACGTCCGAAGACACTGGCAGCGGCTGGGCAAGGCTGATAGCGACTGACATCTGGGAAACCCTCGCAAGCAAGCGGATGTGCCCGTCACGCGCCTGTTAGCAGAGGGGTGTCGGGGTGTTATCGCTTGAAAAACGCTTTAGCGCCTTGCGGATTTAGCCGGATCAGTCACTGACTGAGGATTTTCTCATCGCGGGGCAAGCCCGCGATCAACTACTTTGCGCGTAACGGGATGTGCAGGAGCACCCGCAGACCATCGCTGCGGCTGTCGAACCGCAGGGAACCGGCACAGCGTTGGACAATGGCCTGGACAATGGCCAGGCCCAGCCCGCAGCCGCCGCTTTGGCCGTTGCGCCAGAAGCGCTCGGTGAGGCGGTCGAGGTCCTGCTCGGCAATCCCCGGGCCGTGGTCACGCACCAGAAAGGCCACCCGGCCCTTGTCCATCTGCACCGCCAGCTCCACCGGCGCCGTACCACGGGTATGGCGCAACGCGTTGTCCAGCAGGTTGCGCAAGGCGGTCACCGCCAGTGGCGAAGGCATACCAAGGTAAGCCTGGGCAGCGTCCGCTGCCAATTGCAGGTCAATGCGCTGCGAATCACCCAGCCCCGTGTCCTGGATGGCCTGGCGCGCCACTTGTTCGGCGCTGCACTGCACACCGTCCTCAAACGACAGGCTGCCTTCTACCCGCGCCAACAGCAGCAACTGCTCAAGGGTCCGGTGCAAACGGTCAGCGCCCTGCTCGGCGTGCTCCAGAGCTTGCTCATGGGCCGCGCCATCGGTCATACGGGCCACCTGCAGGTGAGTCTTGATCGCGGTTAGCGGCGTGCGCAGCTCATGGGCGGCGTCATCGGTCAGGCGCCGTTCGCGCTCGATAGTCTGGGCGATGCGCAAGAACAGCTGGTTCTGGGTGTCCAACAGCGGCTGCAGCTCGCTGGGCAAGGCGCGCACCTGCAAGGGCTCGAGAGCGTCGGGGCTACGCCGGCGCAGGGCATCGCGCATGCGGTTGAGCGGTGCCAAGCCCTTGCCAATGCCGATCCATAGCAGCCCCAGGCTACCGAGCAGGGCCACCAGCACCGGCGCCGACGCCGACGCCGCCAGCAGGATCGAGCGGTTCAGTGCTTCGCGTTCCTGATGACGGTCGGCCGTGGTAATGCGTACATCGCCGCGGTAATAGGTAAAGGTACGCCAGCGCGCACCGTCAATGGTCTGGTCGCGAAAACCGCTGCGGTCGTCGTCGAGGGTGTGCTCCTGATTATGGTTGCGGGCAATAATCTCGCCGCGTAACGAGCTGACCTGACAGGCCATGCCATCCGGCACGCTGAGCTGATCGGCACTCAGCTGCGTGCCTTCGCCCTTGGCCGTCAGCGGTTGCGGCAACTGATCGATCAGGCCGGCAACCATGCGTGCCGAGGCCACTAGGCGCTGGTCCAGGGAAAACATCATCTGATAACGCAGGTCGCGCAGCATCCAGGCCGCCGCCAGGGCCCAGATCAGCACAAAGGCGGTGCCCAGGATCAGGGTCAGGCGCACGCGCAGGCTCATGGCTGCGATACCTCGGGCAACTGTGCAGGCCCCAGGCGATAGCCCAGGCCGCGTACGGTTTCAACAATACCATTGCCCAATTTGCGGCGCAGGTGATGGATGTGCACGTTCAAGGCATTGCTCTCGACCTCGTCACCGAAACCGTAGACGCTGTCCTTGAGCTGCTCGCTGGACAGCACCCTGCCACGGTTGTGCAACAGCGCCTGCAGCAGTGCCTGCTCGCGCCGCGACAGGTCGACCGGTACACCGCCCAGGCAAGTTTCGCGGCTGCTGGGGTCGTAGCTGAGCGGGCCGTGCTCGATGATATTGACCGCGCGCCCGGCCGAGCGGCGCAACAGGGTGTGCAGCCGCGCCGCCAGCTCGCGCAGGTCGAAAGGTTTGAGCAAGTAGTCGTCGGCACCGGCCTGCAGGCCGTCGACCCGATCAGTGACCGCATCGCGGGCGGTAAGCACCAGCACCGGCAGGCTCTCGCCCTGCTGGCGCAGACGCTGCAGCAGCTTGAGCCCATCTTCATCGGGCAAGCCCAGGTCCAGCACCATGACATCGAAGGCGGCGGCCTGGAGCATGGCCTGGGCCGCGGAAGCCGTGGCGACCCTGTCCACGGTCATGCCCTGGGCGCTCAGCCCTGCGGCGATGCCGCTGGCAATCAGGTCGTCATCCTCGCAGAGCAGTACGTGCATGGTCGGTCTCGATGCTGAAAGTGGCAGTGAAGCGCAATCGGATTAAGCCAGGATTATGCCGTGCCAGCGCCGGATCGTCGCGGTTCAGGCGACAATCGACGCCTACCGGTTAACACTCGGTTAATCGCGTTCGGCCAGGATCGAGCACTTAATCGCACTGCCAAGGCTTCGAGATGCGCACTTTGCTAATTGCCCTGATGCTCCTTTTCAGCGGCCTGACCCAGGCCAACCCCTTTGCCCAGAGCGACTTCCTGCCGGTTAACAAGGCCTTCGTGTTCAGCAGCGAGCGGCTGGGCTCCGGGCAGATGCGCCTGCACTGGAAAATCACCGATGGCTACTACTTGTACCAAAAACGCCTGAAGTTCGACGGCCTGCCCGTCGAGCAGCAGCCTGCCTTGCCAGAAGCCTTGCCCCATCAGGATGATTTCTTCGGCGATACCAAGGTGTATCGCGGCGAGCTTGAGCTGATCCTGCCCGCCACCGCCAGTGGCCAGTTACGCATGGGCTGGCAAGGCTGCGCCGATGCCGGCTTGTGCTATCCACCACAAACCAACCTGGTCAGCCTGAGCGACACGGCTGTCGATGAACAAGCCAGCGATCAGGCCCTGGCCGGCGGCCTGCAGCAGTCGAGCCTGGCCTGGAGCCTGCTGGCTTTCCTCGGCCTGGGCCTGCTGCTGGCCTTTACCCCGTGTTCGCTGCCGATGCTGCCGATTCTCGCCGGACTGGTCCTCGGCAACGGCGTGAGTGCCCGCCGCGGCTGGGCATTAGCCAGCGTCTATGTACTGAGCATGGCCCTGGTGTACGCCGCCCTCGGCGTGATCGCCGCGTTGCTGGGTGGAAGCCTTCAGGCCTGGTTGCAACAGCCCTGGTTGCTCGGCACCCTGGCCGGCTTGTTTGTGTTGCTGGCTTTGCCGATGTTCGGGGCGTTCGAGTTGCAGTTACCCGTCTGGCTACGCGATCGCCTGGAACGTGCAGGACACGGCACCCGTGGCGGCAACCTGTATGGCGCAGCCCTGCTGGGTGCTCTTTCGGGGCTCCTGATGGGACCGTGCATGACCGCGCCCCTGGCCGGCGCCCTGCTGTACATCGCCCAGAGTGGCAACGCCCTCCACGGTGCATTGGTGCTGTTCACCCTGGGCATAGGCATGGGCTTGCCGCTGTTGCTGCTGGTTACCCTGGGCAATCGCTACCTGCCACGTCCAGGCCCCTGGATGAACCTGGTCAAGGGCCTGTTCGGTTTCGTGTTCCTGGCCATGGCCCTGTATACCCTGCGCACTGTGCTGGAACCGTCGCTGTGGCTGGGCCTGGCCGGCGCCTGGCTGATCGCCCTGGCCTGGGCGGCATGGCCCGCGCTGCACGGGCTGCGTCCGATCCGCGCATTGCCGCTGATGCTGGGGTTCTGGGGCAGCCTGCTGGTGATCGGCGCAGCCGCTGGCGGCAACGACCCCTGGCAACCCCTGCAGCCCTTCCGCGCCGGTAGTGGCACGGTTGCCAGCGCCGCCGTCCATAGCGACGCCTTCATCACCGTCAGCCAGCCAACTGACCTGCAACGCGAGCTGGAAACCGCCAAGGCCCAGGGGCAGTGGGTGATGCTGGACTACTATGCCGACTGGTGTGTGTCGTGCAAGGTCATGGAAAAACAGGTGTTCGCCCGCGCCGATGTGCTGGCCGCGCTGAACGACGTACGCTTGCTGCGTCTGGATGTGACCGCCGATGCGCCCTCCAGCCGTGAACTGCTGCAACGCTACCAAGTGCCGGGGCCGCCCAGCCTGATCTGGATCGGCCCGGAAGGTAACGAACGCCGCAGCCGACGCATTACTGGTGAAATCGATGCGAAGAACTTCCTCGAACAATGGGCCCAGACCCGGAGTCAAGGCTGATGCTGACCATAAACCTCGGGCCGCTGACCATGGCCGTCGATCATCTGTTGCTACTGTGCGCACTGACCCTGGCTACGCTGGTCGGCTGGCGGGTGGCCAAGCGCGATGGCGACAACCCCGAATCGGTGCTGTTCAGCCTGTTCCTGTTGGGTTTGTTGGGCGCGCGCCTGGGATTTGTGCTCAGCTACTGGCCGATATACCGCGATGATCCTCTGCAGATCGTCGACCTGCGCGATGGCGGCTTCCTGCTCTGGCCGGGGCTGCTGGTGGTGGCCATCGGTGCAGTGTGGCGCGGCTGGCGCCGCCCTGCGCTGCGCCGGCCCCTGGGCTGGGGCCTGTTCAGCGGTGCGCTGCTCTGGCTGCTTGGCAGCCTGGCCAGCCACCTCTATGAGCAGGGCACGCAACTGCCCGAGGTGAGCCTGCACAAGGCCGACGGTCGGGCCGTGCAACTCACCTCATACCGTGGCCGGCCGCTGGTCATCAACCTCTGGGCCACCTGGTGCCCGCCATGCCGCCGGGAAATGCCGGTACTGCAACAAGCTCAGCACGAGCACCCGGACATCACCTTCCTGTTCGTCAATCAGGGAGAAACCCCGCAGACGGTCAGCACCTTTCTCGCCACTACCGGGCTCAACCTGTCCCACGTGCTGTTTGACGGCGGTGGACAGCTGGCGCAGAAAGTCGGCTCCATGGCCCTGCCTACCACCCTGTTCTACAACGCCGACGGCCGCCTGGTCGGCAGCCACCTGGGCGAGCTGTCGCGGGCCAGCCTCAGCCACGCCCTGGAATCCTTCGAGCGCACACCCGCGCCCGCTGTCACCAACGTTTCAAGGAACGACACATGCACCCTTTGCTGAAATTGCCCCTGACCCTCACCTTCGGCCTGCTGGCCAGCCAGGCCGCCATGGCCGAAACCCTGCCCAAGGCCGTGCAGCAGATCGAAGCCAAGGGCGTAAAGATCAAAGGCAGCTTCGACGCCCCCAACGGCCTGCGCGGTTACGCCGCCGAATACCAGAACCGCGGTATGGCGTTGTACCTGACACCCGATGGCAAGCACGTGCTAGTCGGCAGCCTGTTCGATGAACAAGGCCAGGATTTGAGCGAAGCACCGCTGCAGAAACTGGTCTATGCACCGATGGCCAAGGAAGTCTGGGCGAAGATGGACAAGAGCGCCTGGATCGCCGACGGCAAAGCGGACGCACCGCGTGTTGTGTACCTGTTCAGCGACCCAAACTGCCCTTACTGCAACATGTTCTGGCAACAGGCGCGGCCATGGGTCGAGTCGGGCAAGGTACAGTTGCGCCACATCATGGTCGGCATTATCCGTGAAGACAGCCCAGGCAAATCGGCGGCGCTGTTGGCCAGCAAAGATCCGGTCCAGGCCCTGCACAAACACGAGAGTGCCGGCAAGGCCAGCAACCTCAAGGCACTGGAAAAAATCCCCGCTGCCGTGCAAAGCAAGCTCGATGGCAACCAGGCGTTGATGGAGGAACTGGGTTTGTCAGCTACTCCGGCCATCTTCTATCTGGATGAGCAACAGCAACTGCAAACGCAGCAAGGCGCGCCACGACCGGAGATGCTCGGAAAAATTCTCGGCAAGCGTTGATCCACTGACAACAGGTTGTAACACCTGCACGAGCAAAGCGTCTGGAGAGTACCTCTAACTGTGAAGGAACTCTCCATGACCCGCCCCGCCTACCTCGATGCCTTTGTGCGCTCCTCCCTCGACATCACGTTGCTGCGCCTGAGCCTGATCGTGATTTTCATCGGTTTCGGCTACACCAAGTGGTTCGCCTATGAAGCCCAGGCACTCATTCCACTGATCGACAGCAGTCCGTTGCTGTCCTGGATGCATCCAGCCTTCGGCATCCAGGGCGCCAGCTATGCCCTGGGGGTGGCGGAGTGGGCGATTGGTACCGCGTTGCTGACCGGCTTCTGGCACCCGCGCTGGGCGGTGGCCGGGGCGCTCGGCTCGGCGATCACCTATCTGACCACCCTGACCCTGATCCTGACCACGCCCGGGGGCTGGGAGAACAGTGCCGGCGGCTTTCCGGCCATGGGTGGCGCGACGTCCTTTCTGATCAAGGACGCCGTGCTGCTGGCCGCCTCGGTCGTGCTGCTCAAGCACGACCTGCAACGTACCGACCCCACCACCCCCTAAGCCCTACAGCGCTTCAAGCTCGGCCATCAGGTCACTGAGCCGGTCGACCTTGTCGTCACTCAGCTCACTGGCCTTGAGGCCTTCCACGTATCTCGCCAGTTCCTCGACGGTACTGCACTCGAACATCGCCCGCAACGGCACGTTCAGTTGCAGTGCCTTCTGTACCCTTGAGGCGATCTGGGTAGCCAGCAGGGAGTGCCCACCCAGCTCGAAGAAGTTGTCGCGCACCCCGACCTGCTCAACGTTGAGCACCTCGGCCCAGATAGCGGCCAGGGTCTGCTCCAGCTCGCTGCGCGGTGCCAGGTAACCCTGACTCTGCTGAGCAGCGAAATCGATGGTCGGCAGGGCCTTGCGGTCGAGTTTGCCATTGGCATTGAGCGGCAGTTGCTTTAGCCAGGCCCAATGCAACGGGACCATGTACTCGGGCAGCTCGGCACGCAAACGCTGCTTGATCAGGTCGAGCAGCACGCTGGTGTCCGCTGCCGCATCGCTGGCCACCAGGTAGCCCACCAGGTGCTTGCCGTTGACACCTTCCTGAACCCCCACCGCCGCGTCGCGAACCTCGGCCTGCTCATGCAGACGCGCTTCGATCTCACCCAACTCGATGCGGTAGCCGCGAATCTTCACCTGATGGTCAATACGACCGACATATTCGAGCACACCATCCGCGCGCCGCCGCGCCAGGTCGCCCGTACGGTACAGACGCTCGCCCGCTGCCCCGAACGGATGCGGAATGAATGCCTGGGCGGTGCGAACCGGATCGCTGACATAACCACGACCTACGCCGGTGCCAGCCACACAGAGTTCACCTACAGCCCCCAGCGGTACCAGCGCTTGATCGTCGCCCAGCAGATACAGACGGTTGTTGTCGGTCGGCGTGCCGATCGGCAGGTAACTGCCGCGCGCCGAGGCCGCATCGACGCGGAAGAAGGCCACGTCATCAGAACATTCCGCCGGGCCGTAGGCATTGACCAGGCCGATCTGCGGATAACGCTGCAACCATTGCGAGGCCAGCTCAGGTGGCATCGCCTCTCCGGTCGGCAACATCCAGCGCAGGCCGTCCAGTTGCTGATGTTCGTTGGCGAGCATGCCCTGGATCAGCGACGGCACGCTCTCCAACACCGTGATACCGCAAGCCTGGACGTGCTCAAGCAGGCCCTGGGGATCGTGGGCAATGGTATTGGGTACAATCGCCACCTGGGCACCGAACAACGGCGCGGCGAGGAACTGCCAGACCGAGATATCGAAACTCTGCGAGGCGGTCTGGGCAATCACATCCTGTTCGTCCAGTTGCAGGTACGGCACCTTGCTCAATTGATTGTTGAGCATGCCGCGCTGCTCAACCATCACGCCCTTTGGCAAGCCAGTGGAGCCGGAGGTGTAGATCACGTAGGCAAGGTTGTCCGGCGCGCTGTAGATGCCCGGATTGAAGTCTGCCAGCTCGGCGTTCTGTATCTGCTCCCAGATCAACAACTGCGCACGCCCCGCACAGGCCAGTTCATCCAGCAGCGCGCGTCCCTGCTCGGCGCAGGCCTGGCTGCAGACCAACACCGGCGTGCGACTGAGCTCGACGATGCGTTGCAGACGCGCCGTCGGCAGACCCGGATCGAGCGGCAAGTAACCGGCACCGGCCTTGAAGCTGCCGACGATCATGCCCAGCAACGGCAAATCGCGCTCGGCCAGCAATGCCACCGGCTGGTCGATACTTACCCCGGCAGCGAGCAGGGCGTGCCCCAGACGGTTGGCTTGATGATTGAGTTGTGCATAGCTGATCGACTGTTCGAGGCACCGCGCTACAGTACGTTGCGGATGGGCTGCGACTCGTGCTTCGAACAGTTGCACATAACTCTGCTCCAGGGGGTAGGCCCGTTCGCTACGGTTGCAATCATCGAGCAGGAAGCAGCGCTCCTGCTCACCCAGCAGCGCCAGCTCGCTCATGTCACCGAGCAAGCCATCGGCCAAAGCCAGCAACAGGCGCTTGAACTCGGCCAACAGGCACTCGACGGTCGAGGTGTCGAAATAGCGCTGGTCGAACGACAGGTGCAGCCCCAGGTCATCGCCCGGATAGCAAACCGCGGTCAAGGGGAAGTTGGTATGGGTACGACCGGAGTCGGAACTGGCGTTAAGGTGCTGCGCGCTCTCCAGTACCGCCACTTCCACGGGGGCGTTCTCGAACACGAACAGGCTGTCGAACAACGGCTGGCCCTTGGGCAACTCGCTGCATTCCTGAATGCTCACCAGCGGCAGGTACTCGTACTCGCGCAACTCCATATTGCGTTCGAACAAACCTGTGAGCCATTGCCGGACGCTGCAACGCTCACCGGCAGCCGGCAACTTCACCCGCAAGGCGATACTGTTGATGAACAGCCCGACCGTGCGCTGCATCTGCGGCATGCTCACCGGCCGACCGGCCACGGTAACCCCGAACACGACATCGCGTTCGCCGCTGTAGCGGCTCAACACCAGGGCCCAGGCCGCCTGGGCGAAGGTGTTGACGGTCAGCTGATGGGCCTGGGCCAACTCACGCAGGCGGGCGCCCTCGCTCACATCAAGACGGGTGTAACAGTCGCCGACGATCATCCCGGCGTTTTCGCCGCCGTGATCGCGCAGCAACGGCCGGTCGCTCGGCACCGCCGTGCAGCGTTCGAAGCCCTGCAGGTTGTCGCGCCACCACTGACGCGCTTCGTCCAGGTCCTGGTGCTGCAGCCAGCTGATGTAATCGCGGTAGCGCGGCGGTACCGGCAATTGGACCTCGCGGCCTTTGCCCAGGGCCATGTACAGCTCGAAGAAGTCGTTCATCAGCAACGAACGGCACCAGGCATCGATGAGGATGTGGTGGTTGCTCATCATGAACCAGTAGCGGTCCGCACCGACGCGGATCAGGCGCAGGTGAAACGGCGCCTGTTGCAGCAGATCAAAGCCGGCTTCGCGCTCCTGCTTGTGCAGGGCCTGCAGGCGCGCTTCCTGCTCGTCCTCGGCGCTGTCGGCCCAGTCCAGGTAGTCGAGCGCGGTGTTGCCCGGTTTGTGGATGATCTGCAGCATGGCTTCGCCGGCGTTCCAGCTGAACGATGCGCGCAGGGCCTCGTGACGGGCGACCACTGCCTGCCAAGCCTGGGCAAAACGCTGCGGGTCCAGGGCGCTGTTGATCCGGTAGCGGTCCTGCATGTAGTAGATGCCGGTGCCGGGTTCGAGCAGGGTATGCAGCAACAGCCCTTCCTGCATTGGCGTCAGTGGATAGACGTCTTCGATCTGTGCCGCTGGCACCGGCAAGTTGTCGATCTGCTCCTGAGTCAGTTGCGCCAGGGGGAAGTCCGACGGGGTGAAGCTGCCGTTGCCGGGGCTCAAGCAGTGCTCAATCAGGCCAAGCAGTTCCGTTTTGTAGGCCTGGACCAGGTGCTCAATGGTGCCTTCATCGTAGCGTTCACGGCTAAAGGTCCAACGCAGCTGCAACTCACCCGCGAAGACCTGACCATCGACACTCAACCAGTTGGGCAGCGGTGCCTCCAGGTCATGGGCCTCCCCGGCCGGCTCATCCACCGGCTGGAACAGGGCATCGGCCTGGAATTGCTGGTCGAACTGGCCTAGGTAGTTGAAGGTGATCCGCGCCTGCGGCAAGGCCGCCATGCTTTCACGTACCGCTGTATCGGCCAGGTAGCGCAGCACGCCGTAACCCAAGCCCTTGTGCGGCACCTGGCGCAGTTGTTCCTTGATCGCCTTGATCGAAGCCGCCTGCCCTGGCGCACCTTCGCCAACCGCAGGGCTCAGACTCAGCGGATAGGCACTGGTGAACCAGCCGACACTGCGGGTCAGGTCCATGTCCTCGAACAGGTTTTCCCGGCCATGGCCTTCCAGTTGCACCAGCACCGAACTGTCGCCGCTCCAGCGACACAGGACCCGGGCCAGGGCCGTCAGCAGCAGGTCATTGACCTGGGTGTGATAGGCCGCTGGCGCCTCCTTGAGCAGTTGCCGGGTCTGCTTGGCATCCAGGCGCAAGCTGAGGGTATGCGCCTGTTCATGCAGGTTCGCCCCCTGCGGATGATCACATGGCAGCTCACGGTGAGCCGCACACAACTGGGTCTGCCACCAGTGCTGCTCGTCGCGCAGTGAATCACTGCCGGCATAGGCCACCAGGCGCGCGGCCCAATCGCTCATGGCACGGGTTTTGGCCGCCAGTGCCTGGCCACGGTAAAGCGCCTGCAAGTCTTCGAGCAACACGCGCCACGACACACCGTCCACCACCAGGTGATGGATCGCCAGCAGCAAACGCTGCTGGCCGTAACTGTCTTCAACCAGCGATGCCCGCAGCAGCGGCCCGTTGAGCAGGTCAAGGCTGCGCTGCACGTCGCTGTACAGCGGCTGACAATCGGCAAAGCGGGTGACCGACACCTGCCAGAGCAATTCGCGGTTTCCCCCCTGGACATAGTCGCCCTGCCACTGGCCGTCCTGCGCGCTAAAGCGCAAGCGCAGCACGTCGTGATGTTCGACCAGTCGCTGCAAGGCCTGCGCCAGCGCCCTGGGCGTCAGGCGCTCGACCGGCGCCAGTAATACAGCCTGGTTCCAGTGCTGCGGCTGCGGCACATCGCTGTCGAAGAACCACTGCTGGATCGGCGTCAGCGCAGCGCGACCGCTCAATGGCCCTTGATCGACCTGGCTGTCGTCGCTGCAGCGAATCACACTGGCCAGTGTCTGGATGGTCTGGTGCTGGAACAGGTCGCGCGAGGTGAAATGCAGGCCCGCCTGACGCGCACGACTGACCACCTGGATCGACAGGATCGAGTCACCGCCCAGCTCGAAGAAGTTGTCCTGCAAGCCGACCCGCGGCACATTCAACACATCGCGCCAAAGGTTGGCCAACTGCTGCTCCAGCGCGTTGCGCGGCGCTTCGTAGTGTTCACGTCCGTGTTCCAGATCAGGCGCTGGCAGGGCACGGCGGTCAAGCTTGCCGTTGCCCATCAGTGGCATTTGCTCCAGCAGCACCAGATGGGTTGGCACCATGTAATCCGGCAGGTGCAGCCGTAGCTGGGCCTTGAGCGCATCGCGCAGCGCAGCCTGCACAGCGCTTTCGGCCTGGGCCTGATCGCAGACCAGGTAACCAACCAGCTGTTTGCCGCCCGGCATGTCCAGGGCCAGCACTACTGCCTCGCGAACCGCCGGATGCTCCAGCAGGCGCGTCTCGATTTCCCCCAGCTCGATACGGAAACCGCGAATTTTCACTTGATGGTCGATACGGCCAACGTACTCGACCAACCCATCGGCACCCTGACGCACTAGGTCGCCGGTGCGGTACAAGCGCCCGCCGTCAGTGCTGTACGGGTCGGCGACAAAGCGTTCGGCAGTGAGCCCAGGCCGCTCATGGTAACCCTGGGCCAGACCTGCTCCGCCGACATACAGCTCACCAATTCCACCCTGGGGCAGCAGCGCCAGATCGGCATCGAGAATGTAAGCCACCCGGGCACCGACCACGCTGCCGATCGGCACACTGCCGGCACCGGCTGGCAACTGCTCCGGTGCCAGGCACGCCAGCGGCATGACCACAGTTTCTGTCGGCCCATAGGCATTGAAGAACTGCTGTGGCACGAACGCCTGGCGGATCCGCTGCAGGTGCTCACCGGTCAGGGCTTCGCCACCGGTGATGCACAGGCGCACCGGCAAGGTTTCGTTGCGGCTGGACAGCCACTGGGCCAATTGGCTGCCATAGCTTGGGGTAAAGCCGAGGATCGACACTTGCTGCTCGCGAATCAGCGAGCAGATCTCTTCGGCGCCCCACTGCCCTTGGGCACGTAACACGACCCGCGCGCCAGACAACAACGGCACCAACAGGCGCTCGGTAGCAGCGTCAAAATTGATCGAATAGAAGTGCAGCTCGCAGTCGTCGCTGCGCATGCCGAAACGTTCGATGACCGCCTGGCAGTGCATGGCGATCTCGCCACGGCTGACCACCACGCCCTTGGGTTTGCCGGTGGAGCCGGAGGTGTAGATCAGATAGGCCTGATGACCCGGCAGACTCCGCGTAGCCAGCGGCTCGCGGCTGACCTTGGCAAGAGCCGGGCCGTCGTTTTCCAGGCTCCACAGGGCGACCTGACCCGGCAATTCGCCCAGCGCCTCGAACAGGCTGCGCTGACCGAGCAATACGCTGATGCCGCTGTCTTCGATCATGTAGTGCAAGCGTTCCAGCGGGTACTCCGGATCCAGCGGTACATAGGCGCCACCGGCTTTGAGAATCGCCAGTAGCCCCACCACCATCTCCAGCGAGCGCTCTAGCGCCAGGCCCACCCGTACCTGCGGGCCAACGCCGCGCTCACACAGCACACGGGCCAATTGGTTGGCGCGGGCGTCCAGCTCTGCATAGCTCAGGTGCTGACCGGCAAAGGTCAGGGCCAGGGCTTGCGGCTGGCACGCCGCCTGGGCGCTGAACAACCCTTCGATGGTCTGGCCCAGGTCTGCCTCAAGGTCGCCTTCGAGGCTGTCACGCAGTTGCTGTTGTTCGCCCCTCGCCAGCATGGGCAACTCGCACAGGCGCTGCTCGGGATTGTCGAGCATTGCCGCCAGCAGGTTCTGCCAGTGCACAGCCATCTGGGCGATGCGCGGCTCGTCGAACAGGTCGCAACTGTAGGTCAGGCAGCAACCCAGACGACGGTCCAGGTCGGTGACCTCAAGGTTGAGGTCGAACTTGGTCGCCCGGGCATCGTTGACCAGGTAGTCCACCTGCATGCCAGACAATTGCCGACTTTGCTGGAACTCCCAACGCTGGACATTGCACATCACCTGGAACAGTGGGTTGTAAGCCGTGCTGCGCGCAGGTTGCAGGGCTTCGACCAGTTGCTCGAACGGCAGGTCCTGATGAGACTGGCCTTCGATCACGGCCTGACGGACCTGATCGATCAGCTCGCCGACACGCATGTGTCCATCGAGTTGACAGCGCAGCACCTGGGTGTTGAGGAAGGCGCCAATCAGCCCCTCGCTTTCCGGCCGGATGCGGTTGGCCACCGGCGCACCGATGCACAAGTCCTGCTGGGCGCTGTAGCGATAGAGCAGCACCGCCAGGGTCGCGGTCATGGTCATGAACAGGGTCAGACCGCGCTCGGCATTGAAGGCGCGAACCCGCGCCGCCAGTTGTGGGCTGAGGTCGAAGCGATAGAGCTCGCCACGGTGACTTTGCAGCGCTGGCCGTGGACGGTCGGCGGGCAGTTCCAGGAGCGGATGCGCATCACCGAGCTTGGCTTTCCAGTAGTCAAGCTGTCGCTGGCCTTCACCGCCCTCCAGCCACTGGCGCTGCCAGACGCTGTAGTCCAGGTACTGCACAGGCAAGGCTGGCAGCGGCGACTCACGTTCATCGACAAAGGCTTCGTAAAGCTCGCCCAGCTCGCGGGCGAAGATGTCCATGGCCCAGCCTTCAGTGACGATATGGTGCAGCGTCAGGACAAAGTAGTGCTCGTGCTCGGCAGCCTTGACCAGACAGGCACGCAGTAGCGGACCGCGTTCCAGATCGAACGGCTGGTGTGCCTGTTCATCGGCAAAGGCCTGTAGACGCGACTCGCGCTGCGCCGGGCTGTGCGCGGAAAAATCCTGCCAGTGCATCTGCACATTGCTGTCGCTGTGCACGCACTGGTACGGCACACCGTCGATGCTCGGGAAGGTAGTACGCAGGGTCTCATGACGAACGATCAAGGCTTGCAAGGCCTGCTCGAAGCGGCTGACATCCAGCACCCCGCGCAGCCGTGCCATGCCGCCGACGTTATAGGCCGGGCTGTCCGGTTCCATCTGCCAAAGGAACCACATGCGCTGCTGGGAGTAAGACAACGGCACGGCCTGGCGACGATCGATACGCGCGATCTCACCCTGCAGGTTGTACGCCCCACTGTGCTGGATACGCTCGATCTCGCGGGCAAATGCCTCCAGCTCGCTGGCTTCGAACAACACCCGCAACGGCAACTCGACATTGCAGGCCTGGCGGGTGCGGGAAATGATCTGGGTAGCCAGCAACGAGTGGCCACCCAAGGCAAAGAAGTCGTCCTGCAAACCAACCTGTTGCAGCCCCAGCACTTCGCGCCAGATGGCGGCGATCTGCTGTTGCAGGGCGGTGCTCGGCTCGATGTGTTCGCGGGTGCTCCAGACCGGCTCCGGCAGCGCTTTGCGTTCGACCTTGCCGCTCGGCCCCAGAGGCATCTGCGCGAGGTGCATCAACAACGCTGGCACCATATAAGACGGAAGTTGTTCGCCCAATGCCGAAATCAGTTCCGCGTTGTTTTCAATGCCGCTGTAATAACCGACCAATTGCGCACCGGCGACGGTCTGGCGGATCAGTACCAGCGCCTGCTCCACGCCCGGCTGGCGCAGCAGGCAGGCTTCAACTTCTTCAGGCTCGACGCGAAAGCCGCGCAGCTTCACTTGCTGGTCAACACGGCCCAGGTACTCCAGGGCTTCCAGCGACGCCACCCAGCGCGCCCGGTCACCACTGCGGTAAAGGCGCTGGCCATCACCCTCCGGCTGGGGCACAAAACGTTCAGCGGTCAGCCCTGGACGCCCGAGATAACCGCGAGCCAGCCCTGCTCCACCCAGGTACAGCTCGCCGGGAACACCGGGGGCACTGGGCTGCAGTTCATCATCGAAGACCCGGCACAAGACGTTGGCCAGCGGTCGACCGATCGGCGAATGCGAACCATCGGCCTCACTGCACTGCCAGTGAGTGACGTTGATCGCGGTTTCGGTCGGACCATAGCGGTTGTGCAGCACCACCTGCGGCAGCACCTGCAGTACTCGGTCACGCAGTGCTGCAGACAACGCCTCACCGCCGGAAAACAGACGACGCAAGCTAGTGCAGCCCGCCGTCAGCGGCTCTTGAACAAAGACCTGCAGCAGGGCCGGAACGAAGTGCAAGGTGGTCACGCCATGCTCACGCACCAGCGCCGCGATGCGCTGCGGATCACGGTGCTCGCCAGGACCTGCCAGCACCAGTCGACAACCGCTGACCAGCGGCCAGAAGCACTCCCAGACCGACACGTCGAAGCTGATGGGCGCCTTCTGCATCAGTACATCGTGCTCATCCAGCGCGTAGTGCTCCTGCATCCACTGCAGGCGCTCGGCCAGGGCCGCATGGGTGTTGCCCACGCCCTTGGGTTGCCCGGTGGAGCCGGAGGTGTAGATCACGTAGGCGAGGTTATCGCCGTGCAGGTGCAGGCCCGGCGGCTGGCACGGCCAGCTGTCGAGCTTGAGCCGGTCCATGGCAATGGCGCTGACCCCTTCCACCTGCGGCAAGCGTTCGAGTACATCGCTATGACTGAGCAGCAGACCCGCACCGCAGTCGGCCAGCATGTAGGCCAGGCGCTCAGGCGGATAATCGACATCCAGCGGTACATAGGCGCCGCCAGCTTTGAGAATTGCCAGCACGCCAATCAGCAACTGCGGCGAACGCTCAGCAGCAATAGCCACGCAGACATCCGGGCCGACGCCCTTGTCGCGCAGGTAATGGGCCAGCCGGTTGGCCTGCTGGTGCAGGCTGGCATAGTCGAGGACGCCGCCTGCCCATACCAGCGCGGTGTGCTGCGGGGTCAGCCGGGCCTGCTCATTGAGCTGTTCGACCACCCACTGCTGGGCCTGAGGCGCAGGCGCCTGCCCCCATTCAAGCAGTTGTTCACGTCCTTGAGCATCAAGCAGCTGCAGGTCGCCAATGGCCACCGTCGGGGTTGCGCAGACCTGCTCCAGAACGCTGAGCAGATGAGCAGCCAGCCGCTGCACGCTAGCGGCGTCGAACAACTCGCTGGCGTAATCGAAGGACAGCGACAGACGCCCCTGGTGATCTTCTTCGCTATGCAATTGCAGGTCGAACTTGGCCTCGCGGCTGTGCCATGGCAGCTCTTCGGCGAGCAGCCCGGGCAAGCGCCGCAACGCAGCCAGATCACGTTGCTGGTGATTGAACATGACCTGGAACAGCCCCTGCTCACGGGCTTGTGGGAAGGCTGCGAGCAATTGTTCGAACGGCAGGTCCTGATGGGTCTGGGCCTGCAAGGTGGCCTGACGGACCTGGGCCAGCAGATCGGCGAACGACAGACGCGAATTCAGCTGCGCACGCAGGACCTGGGTATTGATGAAAAAACCAACCAAGCCTTGGGTTTCCAGGCGTGGACGGTTGGCATTAGGCACCCCCACACGGATATCGGACTGCCCGCTGTAGCGGTGCAGCACACTCTGGAAACCGGCCAGCAAGAGCATGAACAGCGTACTGTGGTGCTGGCGGGCGGTGCTGCGCAATGCCTCGGCCAGGGGCGCCGGTACACGCAGGCTAAGGCGCGCGGCCGATTTGTTGTGCTGGCTTGAACGCGGGTGATCGGTGGCCAGGTCGAGCACCGGGTGTTCATCGCCCAGTTGCGCCTGCCAGTAGTGCAGTTGCCGTGCTGCTTCGCCCTCGGCCAGCCATTGCCGCTGCCAACTGCCATAGTCGGCGTAGTCCAGGGCCAGCTCCGGCAGTTCGGCCTGCTGTCCCTGGCAGTGGGCGGCGTACAGACGCGAGAACTCATCGATGAGGATATTCATCGACCAGCCATCGGCGATAATGTGGTGCAAGGTTACCCATAGCTGATACTCCTCGCTGCCCAGGCGTACCAGGGTCACCCGTAGCAATGGGCCGGCTTGCAGATCGAACGGTTGCTGCGCTTCGGCCTCCCGCCGAGCCTGTACTTCATCGCTGTCGACGTCGCTCAGGTCCAGATCCTGCAAACTCAACGCCAGCGCCGGCAGGATGCGTTGCAGCGCCTGGCCATCAACCTCGGCAAACACCGTGCGCAGGGACTCATGACGTTCGACCAGGGCCTGGAGGCTGGACTGCAAAGCCGCCTGGTCCAGCTCGCCGCGCAAGCGCAACGCCCCCGGAATGTTATAGGCGGCGCTCTGCGGCTCCAGTTGCCAGAGCAACCACAGACGGTTCTGCGCCAGTGACTGCGGCAATGCCTGGGCGCGAGCGAGGCGTTTGATCGCGCCGTTGGCCGCACCACCCTGTTGCTGTACTGCGGCGACAGCGGCGCAGAAGTCGCTGAGCAGGGGCGCGTCGAACAGTACCCGCAAGCTCAACTGCAGCTCCAGCTCATCGCCCAGGCGGGCGGTGAGCTGGGTGGCGGCAATGGAGTTGCCGCCGAGCAGGAAGAAATGATCATCGTCGGCGACCTGCTCCACGCTCAGTTGCTCGCACCACAGGCGTGCGATCAGGCTGTGCAATGGATTGTCCTGCACGCCGTCAGCGACCGCCACAGACTGCTGGGCACCCGGGAAACGTGCATAACAATCCAGACTGCCATCATTGATCCGCAGACGGCAGGCCGAACGCTGCAGCTTGCCGCTGGAGGTCTTGGGCAGCGCCCCCGGATTGAGCAGCAGGACCACCGCCGGGGCTTGCTGGCAGGCATCGGCAATAACCTGACGCACGGTCTTGATCAGGCTTGCCGGGGTGATGATCTTCTGCACATTGCGGCTGATTTCTACGGCAACACCGATGCCCTCCTCACCCTGGTCGTCGACGGCGAACACCGCCACCCGCCCCTTGCGCAATACCTCGATCTCACGCTCCAGGGTCTTTTCCAGGTCCTGCGGGTAGAGGTTGTGACCACGAACAATCAGCAAGTCCTTGAGACGGCCGGTGACAAACAGCTCCCCCTCGCGCATAAAGCCCAGGTCGCCGGTGCGCAACCAGGTCTGCCCGCCTTGCTCGACAAAGGTCTGCGCGGTGGCTTCAGGGTTGCGCCAGTAGCCTTTGGCAATGCTTGGGCCACAGGCCCAGATCTCGCCGACCCGGTTGTCGGCCAGCACTTTCAGGTGCTGCGGGTCGACAATCTGCACGCTGTGCTCGGGCTGGCTGCGCCCGCAACTCATCTGCACCGAATCATTGCCAGGTTCGGCGCTGTTGCGCGCCAGAGCGCCGGCATCCAGGGTCAAGGCGCCAATGCCTTGGCCACGGGTACTGCCGCTGACAAACAGGGTCGCCTCGGCCAGGCCATAGCTGGCAAAAAAGCTCTGGGCGCTGAAGCCACAGGCGGCGAACCTCTCGGCAAAGACCTGCAGGCTGTCCTGGCGGATCGGCTCGGAACCAGAATAGGCCACACGCCAGCGGCTCAGGTCGAGGTCAGCCAGGGCTGCGCTGCTGACCCGCTCGCTGCACAGGCGATAGGCAAAGTCGGGACCGCCACTGATGGTGCCGCCATGATCGCTGATCGCCTGCAACCAGCGTTGTGGTCGGGCGAGGAAGTAGGCCGGCGCCATCAGCACACAAGGCACGCCGCTGAAGATCGGTTGCAGCAAGCCACCGATCAGGCCCATGTCGTGGTACAGCGGTAACCAACTGACGATCACATCGTCCGGATTGAGGTCGATGCCGAAACCATGGCGGATCAGCACCTCGTTGGCCACCAGGTTGCCGTGGCTGACCTGCACCCCCTTGGGTAACGCCGTGGACCCGGAGGTGTACTGCAAGAAGGCGATGTCATCCGCCTGCAGCACGGGTGCTTGCCAGGCATCTGCCAGCTTTGCGGGCAGGTGATCGACCGTCAGCAACTGCGGCGCGGCTTCCTCGGTCAGCACCTCAAGCGCCTGCAGGCTGTCGTGCAGAGCGCCGGTGGTCAGCAACAGGCGCGGCTGGGCATCGCCGATGATCGACAACAGGCGCTCCTGGTGATGACGCCGGGAGGACTCCGGCGGATAAGCCGGCACGGCAATGACCCCGGCGTACAGGCAGCCGAAGAAGGCAGCCACATAATCCGCACCGCTGGGAAACAGCAGGATGGCCCGATCGCCGAAGGCGCTGCGCTCTTGCAGGGCTGCGGCGATGGTACGCGCACGCAGGTCCAGGTCCCGGTAGGTCAGCACAGCCTCCTCTTGCGGGTCGTCGGCCAGAAAGCGCAAGGCAACCCGCTCCGGGGTTTGCGCAGCACGTTGTGCCAGTGCCTGGACCAGCGTAACCGGGAGTTCGAAGGCGTCCGTCATGGGAGGGTTCCTGCCAGAGTCTGTACGTGAAATCAGGGCTCGACAGTGGCGCGGACCGGCTTTGCGGTTGCATGTTGCGCCTGTCGAGCGCCGGGGGATGTACACAGAGGAACGGATGGACAGGGCAAATAATTAAGCGCCGCATGCTGCTTCGGCAGGGTTTCAGGCGGGGACTATTTGAAGCGGATCACACGCTTGGACTTATAACCAAAATTACCCGATACGCATTACTTTTCTCATTTGACAATAATTATCATTAAGAATAGCTTGTCGCACGTCGTAGGAAGCCTCCTAGCGTGGAGCGCTCCACTTCCCTCTTAGAGATAAGGTGATTTCCATGGCGGAACAACTATCCACAAGTAAGTGCGATTCACCGTTACTCCAGGCGTTTGTTGACAACCGCAGCATTCTGGTCAAGATCGCCGCACGTATCACCGGCTGTCGCTCCCGCGCTGAAGACGTGGTGCAGGACGCCTTCTTTCGACTCAGCTCTGCGCCGCAGATCACCTCCTCGTTCAAGGCCCAGCTGAGTTACCTTTTCCAGATCGTGCGCAACCTGGCCATTGACCACTATCGCAAGCAGTCCATGGAGCTCAAGTACTCCGGCAGCGAAGAGGAAGGCCTGAACGTAGTCATCCAGGGCGCCTCGCCCGAAGCCACGCACATCAACTTCGCCACCCTGGAACACATCGCCGACGCCTTGAACGAACTGCCGCAGCGCACTCGCTATGCATTCGAGATGTATCGCCTGCACGGTGTCGCACAAAAAGACATCGCCAAGGAACTGGGCGTCTCGCCGACCCTGGTCAACTTCATGATCCGCGACGCCCTGGTCCATTGTCGGAGGGTCTCAAGTCAGAGGACTTGAGAGCTGCAAGCTACAAGCGGCAAGTTGCGCACGATCAACTTGAAGCTTGTAGCTTGCAACTTGAACCTCAAGCGAGCCTACACCGCTCGAAGAACCGCTCCCTTCCCAGAATCATCAAGGCCGCCCGCTTGTGCGGGAAGTCGAACTCCTTCTCGCAATGAAAGCACTGGTCGTGCATGTGGCCGATCATCTTGCTGTTGTCGGCACGCGGTTCTGCCACCACCCGCTGGGTTCGCGGGTCGTCGAGAAACAGGTAGTGGACCAGGGCCGACAGCCAGCTGGCAACCTTGTGCGGACCACGGTGATGCTCCTCACCCACCAGCATGTGAATACCACGATCGTAATCATCGGCAGCATAGAACGGGGCGATGCGGTCTTCCTTGGCCCAATAGGCCTCGAAATAGGCAAACGGTTGATCATCGAAACAACCGATCAAGGTCAGGCTGTGAGGGTCGGCCTGCAGCTTGCCCAGGTAGTCACGGTGCTGTTCGAGGCTGCCGCCTTCCTGCCAGAAGTTCAGGACCCGCGGGTTGTTCTGCCAGCGGTTGAAACGCTCCAGGTCGTGGTCGATTTCCAGGGTCCGCAAGGACACCCAGGCACCCAGGCGCGCGTCGAAACGACGATACACTTCACCACGGGGCTTTGGCGCTCGGCGCGGATGGCGCTTGCCTTGCGTGATCTGCATGTGCTGCGGGTAGACATCGTCCACAACTTGCCCCAGCCAGGGTTGTGGCAACTGCCAGAACAGGGTTCTTTCACAGCTGTACTGCCCGGCCTCGCCCCCCGCAATCAACAAGCCGCTGCGCAAGGCTTCATCAGGCGAGCGGTTCAGGTGCCAGGTCAGGCGCTGGCATCCGGGATCGCGGGCGAAGAGCCAATAGCATGCCGCCCACAATGCCTGGTGTGGGCGCTCCCGGGTGTAGTCTTCAAGGTGAACCTGCAAGGTTTCGCCGCGCACAAGGCGTACACGAATCAGCGGGCTGTCCTCAAGCACCAGGCTCAGGTGACAGTCAGTTTCATCGGCTTGCAGGCTACGCCAGCGGGGCAAGGACAACGTTTGCGAAGCAGTGTCGAACGGCATGGTCTTGGCTCACGAAGGAAAAGTGCTCACCTTTCTAAACGTTGTCGCCAGCGTTGAATTTAGTCCGCCTTGGGTGGGCTTACGCTGATCTGGTAAGGCTGGAAAATCCGTAACAGTTCGCCTTGGTCACGCAACTGATGCAGCAGGCTGGCGAAGGCCGAGCCACTGATCGGTGCGCCAGGACGCAGCAAGGCGTAATGGTGATAAACCTGATCGACCCGCTCGGACGTCAGTATCTGCCCGACGCTACTCGGATTGCGCACGAGAAAATCGCTGAGGTAGGAGCGGGTCACCAGGGCGACATCTGCCCGACCACGCTGGACCATCAGCAGGTTGCTATCGTGGGAGTAGGTCAAGGTCGCGTTGTAGTGCTCGGCCAGGTACTTGGGATCGGCATTGAAGTTGGCAAAGGCGTAGTGATAGCCGCTGTACAACGCCAGGCGCTTGCCGCTGAGGTCGGCAAAATAGCTTTCGTCACGATCGGGCTGGCGATGGGCAACAAACACCTCGGCATCTTCCAGGCCCATGTCGACCTTCACATGGGGAATGTCCTGCCAGCCCCACAGGGGATTCTCGAAGATCGCCATGTCGGTACGCCCCTGCTGGAAATCACCGAAGCGGCGCGGGATCGAGGTAGGCACCAGGACGAAATGGTAGCGCTGCTGGGCGTTATTCAGCGCCTCGACCAACTGTGGCAACAGCCCCGTCTCGGCGCCCTTCTCCGGACGCACTGTATAAGGAGGGAAATGTGCGGCACCGACCTTGACCTCGACCGCCTCGAGCGCTTGGGCCGGCGACGCCAGCCACAAGGTGGCGAGCATGAACAGGAAAGACACAGCCTGCGGCATGGGCGTTGGAGTCAAAGCAACACACTCTTTGCGGGTTTTAACCGGATTCAAGCTAAGCTAGGCGTTTTCCGGGCGCTGCACAACCATCGATTGTGCCAAATACCAGTGACAGGCAAAACGCCAGGGGATACCCCAAGCGTTCAAGTTTGGCTACTCTCTAGCGAGTCTTGCAAGGGAGCCTACTATGGGGCATTGGCTGGTGATCGACCTGGAAGCCACCACAGAGGATGGGGGTTGGCCGGTCACGGATATGGAGGTCATCGAAATTGGTGCGACGCTGGTCAATCGACAGGGCCGTGAGGTCGATCATTTCCAGCGTTTCGTCAAACCGCGACGACGCCCGCAACTCACCCCTTTCTGCCGTGAGTTAACGCATATCAGCCAAGCGAATGTCGACACGGCCGCCCCCTTCGGTGAAGTGTGGGGGCAGTTCGAACGCTGGATCGGACATCATCAGGGGCATCTTCAAGCCTGGGTCAGCTGGGGCGACTATGATCGCCAACAACTGCTGCAGGAATGGCAACAGCATCAGTTGTACAGCCTGCTGGCCACCCTGCCCCACATCAACCTCAAGCAACGTTTTGCCAAGGCACGCCACCTGCAGCGCCCACTCGGCCTGAACGGTGCCTTGCAACTGGCCGGCCTGCAGTTCAGCGGCCAGCAGCACCGGGCCCTGGAAGATGCCCGCAACACCGCACGGTTGCTGCCCCTGACCCTGTCGGCCAACGGCAACTGAAAGCGGATGACGGCGCCAGGCGCCTTGGGCATACTGGCCAGCCTTTTCAGCCCCTTTTCAGGAGTCGCCCATGTTTAAGGTCAACGAGTACTTTGATGGCACGGTCAAGTCGATCGCTTTCGGCAGCGCCGAAGGTCCGGCCACTGTCGGCGTTATGGCCCCCGGCGAGTACGAATTTGGCACTGCCCAGCGTGAAATCATGCATGTGGTGTCTGGCGCCTTGACCGTCAAACTGCCCGACAGCGAAAACTGGGAGACTTTCTCGGCAGGCAGCCAGTTCAATGTGCCGGCCAACAGCAAGTTCCAGCTGAAGGTGGCCGTGGATACCGCCTACCTGTGCGAATACCGCGACTGAGCCTGGTTGCTGCACTGAGCGAGTGCGGACTCATCCGCGAAGGACTGCGCAGCAGGCCCAGCCCTTGGGGCCGCGTTGCGGCCCTTCGCGGATGAATCCGCTCCTACTTTCCGCCCATCAACGCAAAAACGCCGCAATCCTCTGCGCAGCCGTCGCCAGATGATCGCCATGGCTGAACCCCGACGCCTTCAACGGCTTCAGGTCATGATCCCCCGCTTGCAGCCAGCACAGCTCGATTGCTGACGACAACTCATACCCCTCCACCGTCTGCCGATTACCCAAAGCATCCCGCTCGCCCTGGATGATCAGCGTCGGTGTCTGCAATTCGGCCAGATGCGCCACTCGCGGCTTTTCCGGCTTGCCTGCGGCATAAAAGGGATAACCCAGACACACCAGCGCATCGGCCCCCAGTTCATCGGCCAGCAGGCTCGCCATACGCCCGCCCATGGACTTGCCGCCGATGGCAAGCGCCCCAGTGACCAATGGTCGCACCTGCTGATACACCTCGCGCCAGCATTCCAGCAGCTTGGCCTGAGGATTTGGAGGCCTTTTGCCGCCATCGACACGCCGCTGCGCCATGTAGGGAAACTCGAAACGCAGCACCCCCAGGCCTTGTGCCGCCAGCCTTTGCGCCATGTCTTCCATGAACCCGCTGTCCATCGGCGCACCGGCACCATGGGCCAGAATCAGACACCCTGATTGCTCGCCATCCCCCTGATTTTGCGGGGCATTCCAGCGCCAGCCACGGCTTTCGAGCAGCCGCGCCCATTGATCCCCGTCAATACCGGCCACTTGCCCATTACTCATGCTTACCTCGCTATTTAGCCTGCCTATAACCGTGGATGGGAACCCATACATGAACACAACCAGCAGTACCGCCTACAACTACAAGGTGGTCCGCCAATTCGCCATTATGACGGTGGTGTGGGGAATCGTCGGGATGGGGCTCGGCGTTTTTCTTGCCGCGCAACTCGTCTGGCCTTCGCTCAACTTCGACCTCCCCTGGACCAGCTTCGGGCGCCTGCGCCCGCTGCACACCAACGCGGTGATCTTCGCCTTCGGTGGTTGCGCGCTGTTCGCCGCTTCCTACTATTCAGTCCAGCGCACCTGCCAGACCACCCTGTTTTCACCACGCCTGGCCGCATTCACCTTCTGGGCCTGGCAGTTGGTGATCGTGCTTGCCGCGGTCAGCCTGCCGCTGGGTTATACCAGCTCCAAGGAGTACGCCGAACTGGAATGGCCGATCGATATCCTGATCACCATTGTCTGGGTCGCCTACGCCGTGGTGTTCTTCGGTACCCTGATGAAGCGCACCACCAAGCACATCTACGTGGGCAACTGGTTCTTCGGGGCGTTCATCATCACCGTGGCGATCCTGCATATCGTCAACAACCTGGAAGTGCCGGTCAGCCTGACCAAGTCCTACTCGCTGTACGGTGGCGCCACTGACGCCATGGTGCAGTGGTGGTACGGGCACAACGCCGTGGGCTTTTTCCTGACTGCAGGCTTCCTCGGCATGATGTATTACTTCGTGCCCAAGCAGGCTGAACGTCCGGTGTACTCCTATCGCCTGTCGATCGTGCACTTCTGGGCGCTGATCACCTTGTACATCTGGGCAGGTCCCCACCACCTGCACTACACCGCACTGCCCGACTGGGCACAGTCGCTGGGCATGATCATGTCGCTGATCCTCCTGGCACCGAGCTGGGGCGGCATGATCAACGGCATGATGACCCTGTCGGGGGCCTGGCATAAGCTGCGCAGCGACCCGATCCTGCGCTTTTTGGTGGTTTCCCTGGCGTTCTACGGCATGTCGACCTTCGAAGGTCCGATGATGGCGATCAAGACCGTCAACGCCTTGTCCCACTACACCGACTGGACCATCGGCCACGTACACGCCGGCGCTCTGGGCTGGGTGGCAATGATCTCGATCGGCGCGCTGTACCACATGATCCCGAAAGTCTTCGGTCGCGAGCAGATGTATAGCCTGGGCCTGATCAACGCCCACTTCTGGCTGGCCACCATCGGCACCGTGCTCTACATCGCCTCGATGTGGGTCAACGGCATCGCCCAGGGCCTGATGTGGCGTGCGGTCAACGCCGACGGCACGCTGACCTACTCCTTCGTCGAAACCCTGGTGGCCAGCCACCCTGGCTTCATCGTGCGCTTCGTCGGCGGGGCGATCTTCCTCACCGGCATGTTCCTGATGGCCTGGAACACCTGGCGCACCGTGCGTGCCCCGGTGACCGCGACCGCCCCTGCCGCCGTGCAGCTGGCCTGAGGAGACCCAGATGAAACACGAAGTAATCGAGAAAAACGTCTTCCTGCTGGTGCTGTTGATGGTCTTTGCCGTCAGCATCGGTGGCCTGACCCAAATCGTCCCGCTGTTCTTCCAGGACGTCACCAACAAGCCGGTTGAAGGCATGAAACCCTACACCGCGCTGCAACTGGAAGGCCGTGACATTTACATCCGTGAAGGCTGTGTACAGTGCCACTCGCAGATGATCCGTCCATTCCGTGCTGAAACCGAGCGCTACGGCCACTACTCGGTGGCCGGTGAAAGCGTCTGGGACCACCCGTTCCTGTGGGGCTCCAAGCGCACCGGTCCGGACCTGGCCCGTGTTGGCGGTCGTTACTCCGATGACTGGCACCGTGCGCACCTGTACAACCCGCGCAACGTCGTGCCGGAGTCGAAGATGCCGGCCTACCCGTGGTTGGTGGCAAACCCAGTGGACAGCAGTCACACCGAGACCAAGCTGCGCACCATGCGCACCCTGGGCGTGCCCTACACCGATGCCGATATCAGCGGTGCGCTGGAATCGATCAAGGGCAAGACCGAAATGGATGCGCTGGTCGCCTACCTGCAGGTGCTTGGCACCGCGATCAAGAACAAGAGGTAAAGGCCATGGACTTCACTCTGGATATCGGCCAGTTGCGCGGCCTGGGCACCCTGCTGGTGGCCATCGCCTTCATCGGCCTGTCGCTGTGGGTGTTCAACGGTCGGCGTGACCGCGAGTTTGCCGAGGCAAGCCTGTTGCCGTTCGCCGATGACCGCCTTGCACCTACCGCCAACGAACCCGCATCGAGGAGTAACGGGCAATGACCACCTTCTGGAGTACGTACATCTGCGTACTGACCATCGGCAGCCTGATCGGCTTGACCTGGCTGCTGCTGGCCACGCGCAAGGGCGAAAAGCCCAACGGCGGCGACCAGACCATGGGCCACAGCTTCGACGGCATCGAGGAGTACGACAACCCGCTGCCCAAGTGGTGGTTCTGGCTGTTCGTCGGCACTCTGGTGTTCTCGGTGGGCTACCTGATCCTCTACCCGGGCCTGGGCAACTGGAAAGGCATCCTGCCGGGCTATCAGGACGGCTGGACCCAGGTCAATGAATGGCAGAAGGAAATGGACAAGGCGGATGCCAAGTTCGGTCCGATCTTCGCCAAATTTGCCGCTATGCCGGTTGAGGAAGTGGCCAAGGATCCGCAGGCCCTGAAAATGGGTGGCCGTCTGTTCGCCTCCAACTGCTCGGTCTGCCACGGCTCCGACGCCAAGGGCGCCTACGGCTTCCCTAACCTCACCGACAAGGACTGGCGCTGGGGCGGCGATCCGGACACCATCAAGCAGTCGATCATGAGTGGCCGCCACGGCGTCATGCCGGCCTGGGCCGAGGTGATTGGTGAGCAAGGGGTGGCCGACGTGGCCGCTTTCGTCCTGACCAACCTCGATGGACGCAAGCTGCCAGAGGGCACCAAGGCTGATGTCGGCAACGGCGAGAAGCTCTTCGCGAGCAACTGTGTGGCCTGCCACGGTCCTCAAGGCAAGGGCACGCCGGCTATGGGCGCACCGGACCTGACTCATCCACAAGCCTTCATCTACGGTTCGAGCTTCGCCCAGCTGCAACAGACCATTCGCTATGGTCGCCAGGGTCAGATGCCTGCCCAGGAAGCCATCCAGGGTAACGACAAAGTCCACCTGCTGGCTGCCTATGTGTACAGCCTGTCCCAGGATCAACCGGCTCAGGGCGAAAGCCTGACTGCCAAGTAAAATCATTGCGTAACTGAGCCTTGACTCAAACCGCCGCATCCCATTGGATGCGGCGGTTCCATTTCCCCCTTGCGACCAAGTGTCGCACCTCCCCCGCCACCGCGCCTTGCACCCGCCTTGATCGCAACTAAGCTTGTTGCCAAAGCGACCGCAACCCGGGGCCTGATAATCCCCATGGCCGGTCGTGGCTGTTGAAGAATGCGTGCAAAGGCAGATGGGATCGGCTCGACCTCTTTGTAGCCGTTTCTGGACAACAGGAACTGGTCACAGCAAGCCTGACCGATTGGACAAGAAAAGATGAATAACGGTACACATATCAAACATATAATTGTGTACACTTTGTCCGCCAGCAACGCTCGAAACAGCGGTAGATCGGGCTTTGGCAAAGGTCGGCGCGGGAGCCATCGCGTTGCAATAACCACACGGTTTATACATACTTGCGCCGATTTTTTAACCTACAAAAACACCCAAACCGTGGAACCTTAGAATGAGCACAGCAATCAGTCCGACTGCTTATAACTATAAGGTCGTCCGCCAGTTCGCCATCATGACGGTGGTCTGGGGGATCCTTGGCATGGGGCTTGGCGTCTTCATCGCCTCGCAACTGGTATGGCCCCAGCTCAACCTGGACCTGCCATGGACGAGCTTCGGCCGCCTGCGCCCACTGCACACCAACCTGGTGATTTTCGCCTTCGGTGGTTGTGCACTGTTTGCCACTTCCTATTATGTCGTGCAGCGTACCTGCCAGACGCGACTGATCTCCGACAGCCTCGCGGCCTTCACCTTCTGGGGTTGGCAAGCGGTGATCGTCGGTGCGCTCATCACCCTGCCACTGGGCTACACCACGACCAAGGAATACGCAGAGCTTGAATGGCCGATCGCCATTTTGCTGGCCATTGTCTGGGTCACCTACGGTGTGGTGTTCTTCGGTACCATCGTCAAGCGCAAGACCAAGCACATCTATGTAGGTAACTGGTTCTACGGTGCCTTCATCGTGGTCACCGCGATGCTGCACATCGTCAACCACGCTTCCCTGCCGGTCAGCCTGTTCAAGTCCTACTCGGCTTACTCAGGTGCCACCGATGCGATGATCCAGTGGTGGTACGGCCACAACGCCGTGGGCTTCTTCCTGACCACGGGCTTTCTGGGCATGATGTACTACTTCGTGCCCAAGCAGGCCGAGCGTCCGATCTACTCCTATCGCCTGTCGATCGTGCACTTCTGGGCACTGATCACCCTGTACATCTGGGCCGGCCCCCACCACCTGCACTACACCGCCCTGCCGGACTGGGCGCAGTCGCTGGGCATGGCCATGTCGATCATTCTCCTGGCGCCAAGCTGGGGTGGCATGATCAACGGCATGATGACCCTCTCGGGCGCCTGGCATAAGCTGCGCACCGACCCGATCCTGCGCTTTTTGGTGGTTTCCCTGGCGTTCTACGGCATGTCGACCTTCGAAGGTCCGATGATGGCGATCAAGACCGTCAACTCGCTGTCGCACTACACCGACTGGACCGTGGGTCACGTACACGCCGGCGCCTTGGGCTGGGTAGCGATGATCTCGATCGGCGCCCTGTACCACATGATCCCCAAAGTCTACGGTCGCGAGCAGATGCACAGCATCGGCCTGATCAACGCGCACTTCTGGCTGGCGACCATCGGTACCGTGCTGTACATCTCCTCGATGTGGGTCAACGGCATCACCCAGGGCCTGATGTGGCGTGCGATCAACGACGACGGCACCCTCACCTACTCCTTCGTCGAAGCCCTGCAGGCCAGCCATCCGGGCTTTATCGTCCGCGCCCTGGGCGGTGCGTTCTTCGCCTCCGGCATGTTGCTGATGGCGTACAACGTCTACCGTACCGTACGCGCCTCGAAGCCGGCCGAAGCTGAAGCCGCTGCTCAGATCTCTGTAGTTGGAGCTCACTGATGAAGCATGAAGTAGTCGAGAAGAATATCGGCCTGCTGGCCTTCTTCATGGTCATCGCCGTGAGTATCGGCGGCCTGACCCAGATCGTCCCGCTGTTCTTCCAGGACGTCACCAACAAGCCAGTCGAGGGCATGAAGCCACGCACGGCGCTGGAGCTGGAAGGCCGTGACATTTACATCCGCGAAGGCTGCGTGCAGTGCCACTCGCAGATGATCCGTCCGTTCCGCGCCGAAACCGAGCGTTACGGCCACTACTCGGTGGCCGGTGAAAGCGTCTGGGATCACCCGTTCCTGTGGGGCTCCAAGCGTACCGGTCCGGACCTGGCCCGTGTCGGCGGTCGTTACTCCGATGACTGGCACCGCGCCCACCTGTACAACCCGCGCAACGTCGTGCCCGAGTCGAAGATGCCATCCTACCCGTGGCTAGTGGAGAACAAGCTCGACGGCAAGGACACGGTCAAGAAGATGGAAGTCCTGCGCACCCTCGGCACACCGTACACCGATGAAGACATCGCCGGTGCCCGCGACGCGGTCAAGGGCAAGACTGAAATGGACGCCCTGGTTGCCTACCTGCAAGGCCTGGGCACCATCATCAAAAGCAAACGGTGACATTGATGGATATCGGGATGATTCGTGGCCTGGGCACTGTCATTGTGATGGTGGCCTTTATCGGCCTGGCGTTGTGGGTGTTCAGTTCTCGGCGCAAGTCAGAGTTCGACGAAGCGACCATGCTGCCCTTCGCGGATGATCCCGAAGCCAGCAAGCACGTCGAGCAAGCGCAAGCGAAAGCGTCTAGGAGTAACAACGAATGACTACCTTCTGGAGTCTGTACGTCACCGTTTTGAGTCTGGGCACCATCTTCGCCCTGACCTGGCTGCTGCTGTCCACCCGCAAGGGCCAGCGCAGCGAAACCACTGAAGAAACCGTGGGCCATGCCTACGACGGCATCGAGGAGTATGACAACCCGCTGCCAAAATGGTGGTTCATGCTGTTCGTCGGCACCATCATTTTCGCCCTGGGTTACCTGGTGCTGTACCCGGGCCTGGGCAACTGGAAAGGCCTCCTGCCGGGCTATCAGTACCTGGATAACGAGAAAAAGACCGCGTTCGCCAACGGTCAGGCCGGCTGGACCGGCGTGCACGAGTGGGAAAAGGAAATGGCGCGGTCGGATGCCAAGTTTGGGCCGATCTTCGCCAAATTCGCGTCGATGCCTATTGAAGAAGTAGCCAAGGACCCGCAAGCCCTGAAGATGGGTGGCCGCCTGTTCGCCTCCAACTGCTCGGTGTGCCACGGTTCCGACGCCAAGGGTTCCTACGGCTTCCCCAACCTGACCGACAACGACTGGCGCTGGGGCGGTGAGCCGGCAACCATCAAGGCCTCCATCATGGGCGGTCGCCACGGCGTGATGCCGGCCTGGTCGCAAGTCATCGGCGAGCAAGGCGTTGCTGACGTAGCCGCTTACGTGCTGACCAACCTTGATGGCCGCAAGCTGCCAGAAGGTGCGAAAGCCGACGCAGCCAATGGCCAGAAGCTCTTCGCCGCCAACTGCGTGGCCTGCCACGGCCCTCAAGGCAAGGGCACCCCAGCCATGGGCGCTCCGGACCTGACGCACCCACAGGCGTTCATCTACGGTTCGAGCTTCGCTCAACTGCAGCAGACCATCCGTTACGGCCGCCAGGGCCAGATGCCTGCCCAGGAAGCGATCCAGGGTAACGACAAGGTCCACCTGTTGGCGGCCTATGTCTACAGCCTGTCGCATCAAGGTGAAAAGGCTGCCGAGGCGAAGTAATTCGCACGCTGAACAAAGGCCCCGTCAGTGAAGACTGGCGGGGCTTTTTTACGAGCGCATCGAGCCGGCCATAGGGCCTGCAGAGCCTTCATTACAGCCCCGCATGACCCAGATCAATTGACACGCCCACTACACTAATCACCAGGCAAACCCAACGCGACTAAACGCCGCAGCCATGCCCCATACCGCCACTTCAGGCGTATCATTCGTCGCAGAGCAGCATAAACTTCTGACTGCGGTCGGCACGTACTGATCGCGGCATTATTCCACTGCCGTGGGACTCAATGATGAGCAAGCAGATTCCAGTACATGATGTCACCCCGCCTGCCAGTAAAGACAAAGACAAAGACAAAGACAGCGTCGATCTCTACGCCTCACGGGAAAAGATCTACACCCGCGCTTTCACCGGCCTGTTTCGCAATTTGCGCATGGCCGGCGGCGCCGCACTGTTTCTCTTGTATTTCGGCACGGTCTGGCTGAACTGGGGTAATCACCAGGCCGTCTGGTGGAACCTGCCAGAGCGCAAGTTCTACATCTTCGGCGCCACGATCTGGCCCCAGGACTTCATTCTGCTTTCCGGCCTGCTGATCGTTGCCGCCTTCGGCCTGTTCTTCATCACCGTATTCGCCGGCCGGGTCTGGTGCGGTTACACCTGCCCGCAGAGCGTCTGGACGTGGATTTTCATGTGGTGCGAGAAGGTCACTGAAGGTGACCGCAACCAGCGCATGAAGCTGGACAAGGCGCCCATGAGCAGCAACAAGCTCCTGCGCAAACTGGCCAAGCACAGCCTGTGGCTGCTGATCGGCTTTGTCACCGGCATGACCTTCGTCGGCTACTTCTCGCCGATTCGCGAACTGGCCCTGGAGTTCTTTACCGGCCAGGCCGACGGCTGGGCCTATTTCTGGGTCGGTTTCTTCACCCTGGCCACCTATGGCAACGCCGGCTGGCTGCGCGAGCAGGTGTGCGTGTACATGTGCCCCTATGCCCGCTTCCAGAGCGTGATGTTCGACAAGGACACGCTGATCGTCTCTTACGATCCACGTCGCGGTGAAACCCGTGGCCCACGCAAGAAAGACCTCGACTACAAGGCCAACGGCCTGGGTGACTGCATCGACTGCACCATGTGCGTCCAGGTCTGCCCGACCGGTATCGACATTCGGGATGGCCTGCAGATCGAGTGCATCGGCTGCGCCGCCTGCATCGACGCCTGTGACACCATCATGGACAAGATGAACTACCCCAAGGGCCTGATCAGTTACACCACCGAGCACAACCTGTCCGGGCAGAAAACCCACATGCTGCGCCCGCGCCTGATCGGCTACGCCGTGGTCTTGCTGACCATGATCGCCCTGCTCGCCAGCGCCTTCGTGATGCGCTCGCTGGTGGGCTTCGATGTCAGCAAGGACCGCGTCCTGTACCGCGAAAACGCCCAGGGCCGGATCGAAAACGTCTACAGCCTGAAGGTCATGAACAAGGACCAGCGCGACCACGTCTATGTGCTCGAAGCCGCTGGCCTGCCCGACCTCAAGCTTGAAGGCGCGAAGGAAATCCGCGTCGCGGCCGGTGACATCGTCAGTCTGCCGGTACAACTGTCGATGGCCCCGGAACAACTGCCGTCGAGCACCAACGAAGTCACCTTCACCCTCAAGGACGCTGACGACAGCGCCACCCAGGTTGAAGCCAAGAGCCGGTTCATTGGCCCACAAATTCGATAAGAGACTGAATCTATGCCTTCTGCTACAGCCGCCAGCCCCTGGTACAAGCACCTCTGGCCGTGGATCATCATCGGCGTGCTGGCCACCTCGGTGACCCTGAGCCTGACCATGGTCACCATTGCGGTGAACAACCCGGACAACCTGGTCAACGACAACTACTACGAGGCCGGCAAAGGCATCAACCGCTCACTGGACCGTGAACTGCTGGCCCAGACCCTCAACCTCAAGGCCAGCGTGCACCTGGACGAGCTGACCGGTGAGGTCGAGCTGCGCCTGACCGGCAACAGCCAGCCAAAAACCCTGGAACTGAACCTGATCTCACCTACCCAGCCGGAGAAGGACCGCAAGATCGTCCTGACCCAGAGCGCAAGCGAAGCCGGACGCTACATCGGCCAGCTCAGCGACAAGATCGAAGGACGTCGCTTCGTCGAATTGCTGGGCAGCCAGGACGAGCACGTCTGGCGCCTGTTCGAAGAAGAACAGGTCGGCCATGACCAAACCCTGCAGTTGGGTGACGAAGCGCTGCAAGGGGCTGAACACCTGGAAAAATGAGTCGCCCGTCTTCGCCAGCAATGCCGGCGATGGCGTCCTGAATTACTGCGAAGATTGCCATGACCAGCCCCACGCCTTGTTACCACTGCGCCCTGCCCGTTCCCGCCGGCAGCCATTTCACCGCCGTGGTACTCGGCCAGGCCCGGCTGTTCTGCTGCCCGGGTTGCCAGGCCGTGGCCGAAGCCATCGTCGCCGGTAACCTGGAAAGCTATTACCAGCATCGCAGCGAAGCCAGCGCCAACCCCGACGCCCTGCCCCAGCAACTGGTCGACGAGCTGGCCCTGTATGACCGTGCCGATGTGCAAAAACCTTTCGTCCGCCACAGCGGCGAGCTGGCCGAAACCACCCTGCTGATTGAAGGCATCAGCTGCGCCGCGTGCGGCTGGCTGATCGAAAAGCACCTGCGCAACCTGCCTGCAGTGGCCGAGGCGCGGCTGAACCTGTCCAACCACCGCCTGCAGGTCAACTGGGCCGACAGTCAGTTACCGCTGTCCAAGCTATTGGCCGAGCTGCGCCACATCGGTTACGCAGCGCACCCCTATCAGGCCGACCGCGCCGCTGAACAACTGGCCAATGAAAACCGCATAGCCCTGCGCCAGCTGGGCGTCGCCGGCCTGCTATGGTTCCAGGCGATGATGGCGACCATGGCCACCTGGCCGGAATTCAACATCGACCTGAGTCCCGAACTGCACACCATCCTGCGCTGGGTCGCGCTGTTCCTGACCACCCCCATCGTCTTCTACAGCTGTGCGCCGTTCTTCCGTGGTGCCGCCCGCGATCTGCGCACTCGCCACCTGACCATGGACGTCTCGGTGTCCCTGGCCATCGGCCTGGCCTATGGCGCCGGCATCTGGACGGCGATCACCGGCAGCGGCGAGCTGTATTTCGATGCCGTGGGCATGTTCGCCCTGTTCCTGCTGGCGGGGCGTTACCTGGAACGTCGCGCCCGTGAGCGCACCGCCGCCGCCACCGCACAACTGGTCAACCTGCTGCCGGCCTCCTGCCTGCGCCTGGGTGCGGCTGGCCAGAGCGAGCGGATCCTGCTCCGTGAGCTGCAACTGGGCGATTGCGTACTGATTCAACCCGGCCATGTCGTGCCGGCCGACGGGCGCATCGTCAGCGGCCAGTCGAGTGTCGATGAGTCGCTGCTGACCGGCGAGTACCTGCCACAGCCCCGCCGCGCGGGCGATGCGGTTACCGCTGGGACCCTGAACGTGGAAAGTGCGCTGACCGTCGAAGTCCAGGCCTTGGGCCAGGACACGCGCCTGTCGGCCATTGTCCGCCTGCTGGAGCGCGCCCAGTCGGAAAAGCCGCGCCTGGCCGAAATCGCCGACCGTGCCTCGCAATGGTTCCTGCTGTTCTCCCTGGTCGCGGCCGCCGCCATCGGCCTGCTCTGGTGGCAACTGGACCCGTCCCGGGCGTTCTGGATCGTTCTGGCCATGCTGGTCGCCACCTGCCCCTGTGCGCTGTCACTGGCCACACCGACCGCGCTGACCGCCGCCACCGGCACCCTGCACAAACTCGGCCTGCTACTGACCCGCGGGCACGTGCTCGAAGGCCTGAACCAGATCGACACGGTGATCTTCGACAAGACCGGCACCCTCACCGAAGGCCGCCTGACCTTGCGCGCCATTCGCCCGCTGGCTGACGCCGACGCCGATCAGTGCCTGATGCTCGCCGCAGCCCTGGAGAATCGCTCCGAACACCCGATCGCCCGCGCCTTCGGGCGCGCCAGCGTACCCGCCGACGAGGTTCAGGCCGAGCCAGGCCTGGGGCTTGAAGGCGTGGTACAAGGGCAACGCCTGCGCATCGGCGAACCCGGCTTTGTCTGCGCCCTGAGTGGCACTGCGATCCCATCGATGCCCGCTGAACCCGGTCAATGGCTGCTACTGGGCAACGCCCAGGGCGCCCTGGCCTGGCTGGTGCTCGATGATCGCCTGCGCAGTGACGCCGCCGACCTGCTCGCCGCCTGTCGCACCCGTGGCTGGCAGACCCTGCTGCTGTCCGGCGACAGCTCGCCGATGGTCCAAAGCGTGGCCGCCGAGCTGCAGATTGACCAGGCCATCGGCGGGTTGCGCCCCGATGACAAGTTGGAAAAACTCAAAGCGCTGCAACAACAAGGCCGCAAAGTGCTGATGCTCGGTGACGGGGTCAACGATGTACCGGTGCTGGCCGCTGCGGATATCAGCATCGCCATGGGCTCGGCCACCGACCTTGCCAAAACCAGCGCCGATGCGGTGCTGCTGTCCAATCGCCTCGACGCCCTGGTGCAGGCCTTCAGCCTGGCCCGGCGCACCCGACGGATCATTATCGAGAACCTGCTCTGGGCTGCGCTGTATAATGGCCTGATGCTGCCCTTTGCCGCCCTGGGCTGGATCACCCCGGTGTGGGCGGCGATCGGCATGTCAGTCAGTTCGCTGATCGTGGTGCTCAACGCCCTGCGCCTGACCCGGATCAGCGATCCGGCTGCCACCGGCGCAGCGACCCGCGCCTCACACCCTGCCACGGCCTGATCAGGAGCTCCCATGCCTGCGCTTTACATCATGATTCCGGCCGCGCTGCTGATCGTCGCCATTGCCATTTACATCTTCTTCTGGGCGGTGGACAGCGGCCAGTACGATGACCTCGACAGCCCGGCCCACAGCATCCTGTTCGATGACCAGGACCCGCAGCACACTGCGGCCATGGACGAAGCCGACGGCAAGAAACCCGACGACGGTACCCCGCCCCGTGCTTGAACTGCTACCCCTGCTCAGCTCGGCGCTGATCCTCGGCCTGCTTGGCGGCGGCCATTGCCTGGGCATGTGCGGCGGCCTGATGGGCGCCCTGACCCTGGCCATTCCCAAGGAACAGCGCAGCCGCCGCTTTCGCCTGCTGCTGGCCTACAACCTGGGGCGCATCTTCAGCTACGCCCTGGCCGGCCTGCTGCTGGGCCTGGCCGGCTGGGCCGTGGCCAACAGCCCGGTGGCCCTGGGCATGCGCGTAGTCGCGGCGTTGCTGTTGATCAGCATGGGCTTGTACCTGGCCGGCTGGTGGAGTGGCCTGACCCGCATCGAAGGCCTGGGACGCGGGCTGTGGCGCCACATACAGCCAGTGGCCAACCGCTTGCTGCCGGTTTCCAGCCAGCCCCGTGCCCTGCTGCTGGGTGTCCTGTGGGGCTGGTTACCCTGCGGCCTGGTCTACAGCACCCTGCTCTGGGCCGCGAGCCAGGGCAACGCCGTCGACAGCGCGCTGCTGATGCTGGCCTTCGGTCTTGGCACCTGGCCAGTGCTGCTGACCACCGGGCTTGCCGCCGAACGCACCAGTGCCCTGCTGCGCAAGCGCAGCGTACGCATCGCCGGCGGTTTGCTGGTCATCCTGTTCGGCCTCTGGACCCTGCCCGGGCCGCACCAGCACTGGCTGATGGGCCACTGAAGCGCCGTTGATACAAATCAACACGGGTTGTACCCCATCCCCCTAGACTTCAGGCATTGCTGCTCATTCTGGGGATTGCCCACATGCTCGACGCACTCCGTTGGGACTCCGACCTGATCCGTCGCTACGACCTGTCCGGCCCACGCTACACCTCCTATCCAACCGCCGTGCAACTGCACAGCGAAGTCGGCTCCTTTGACCTGCTGCATGCGCTGCGTGACAGCCGGCGTGCCGTACGCCCCCTGTCGCTCTACGTGCATGTGCCGTTCTGCGCCAACATCTGCTACTACTGCGCCTGCAACAAGGTCATCACCAAGGACCGTGCCCGCGCCCAACCCTACCTGCAGCGCCTGGAGCAGGAAATCCAGTTGATCGCTTGCCACCTGGACCCCAAGCAGACCGTCGAGCAACTGCATTTCGGTGGCGGCACCCCGACCTTCCTCAGTCACGTCGAACTGCGCCAACTGATGGCGCATTTGCGCCAGCATTTCAATCTGCTGGACGACGACTCCGGCGACTACGGCATCGAGATCGACCCGCGCGAGGCCGACTGGCCGACCATGGGCCTGCTGCGCGAGCTGGGCTTCAACCGCGTCAGCCTTGGCGTACAGGACCTCGATCCCGCCGTGCAACGGGCGATCAACCGCCTGCAAAGCCTGGAACAGACCCGGGCAATCATCGAAGCGGCACGCACCCTGCAGTTTCGCTCGATCAACCTCGACCTGATCTACGGCCTGCCCAAGCAGACCCCGGAAGTCTTTGCCCGCACCGTGGAAGAAGTCATCAAGCTGCAACCGGACCGGCTGTCTGTGTTCAATTACGCCCACCTGCCGGAACGCTTCATGCCCCAGCGGCGCATCGACAGCAATGACCTGCCGGCACCCGCCGCCAAGCTGGAAATGCTGCACAGAACCATCGAGCAACTGACCGCCGCCGGATACCGCTACATCGGCATGGACCATTTCGCCCTGCCCGATGACGAGCTGGCCATCGCCCAGGAAGAATCGACCCTGCAGCGCAACTTCCAGGGCTACATCACCCACGGCCATTGCGACCTGATCGGCCTCGGCGTCTCGGCCATCAGCCAGATCGGTGACCTGTACTGCCAGAACACCAGTGACCTGAACAGCTACCAGGAGACCCTGTCCAGTGCCCAGCTGGCCACCAGTCGGGGTCTGCTATGTAGCGCGGACGACCGTCTGCGGCGCGCGGTGATCCAGCAACTGATCTGCCATTTCGAACTGGATTTCGAGGCCATCGAAAAGACCTTCACCATCGATTTTCGCGGTTACTTCAAGGATCAGTGGTCCGCCCTGCAAGCCATGCACAACGACGGCCTGATCAGCCTCAGCAACCAGGGCATCCAGGTACTGCCCGCCGGACGCCTGCTGGTGCGCTCGGTATGCATGGTCTTCGACGCCTACCTCGGGCTGCACAACCAGCAACGATTCTCCCGAGTCATCTGAACTCCGGCACGGACGCTGTTTACAGTCATACTTGTAAAGCACACTATGTTTAAGGGAGGTCGGACGATACGCCGCACCTCAACCAGCGCACCCTACCCGGGTGCGGGCTGGCCGAAACCCCATGCCCTGAGTTACCCTTACGGCTTATGTGTGCTTTCCCCCAAGGAATGAAGAAATGTCCGAGCCAGTCAAACTGCGCCCTCACAACCAGGCCCATTGCAAGGATTGCAGCCTGGCGCCTCTGTGCCTGCCATTGTCGTTGAACATGGAAGACATGGATGCACTGGATGAAATCGTCAAACGCGGGCGACCGCTGAAAAAAGGCGAATTTCTGTTCCGTCAGGGCGACAACTTCGCTTCGGTCTATGCAGTGCGCTCCGGCGCCCTGAAAACCTTCAGCCTGAGCGACGGCGGCGAAGAGCAGATTACCGGCTTTCACCTGCCCAGCGAACTGGTCGGCCTGTCCGGCATGGACACCGAAACCTACCCGGTATCGGCCCAGGCCCAGGAAACCACGTCGGTCTGTGAAATCCCCTTCGAACGCCTCGATGAGCTTTCGGTACAGCTGCCACAGCTGCGTCGGCAGCTGATGCGGGTGATGAGCCGCGAGATTCGCGATGACCAGCAGATGATGCTGTTGCTGTCGAAGAAAACCGCCGACGAACGCATCGCCACCTTCCTGGTCAACCTCTCGGCGCGCTTCCGTGCCCGTGGTTATTCGGCCAATCAGTTCCGCCTGAGCATGTCGCGCAACGAGATCGGCAACTATCTGGGCCTGGCCGTAGAAACTGTTTCACGGGTTTTCACCCGCTTCCAGCAAAACGGCCTGATCGCCGCCGAAGGCAAGGAAATTCACATCCTCGACCCGATCCAGCTGTGTGCCCTGGCCGGTGGCGCACTGGAGAGCTGAGGCCACGGGATAAGGGTATACTGGCGGGCATTGGTTTTTCAGGATACCCGCCTCATGCACAGCGATACCTTCGACCTCAAAGCCCTGATCCGCCCAGTAGCGGATTTCCCGAAAGCTGGCGTGATCTTTCGTGATATCACGCCGCTGTTCCAGTCGCCACGGGGCTTGCGCCATGTAGCTGACGCCTTCATCGAGCGTTATGTCGAGGCCGAGTTCAGCCATATTGGTGCCATGGATGCCCGCGGCTTTCTGATCGGCTCAATCATCGCCCACCAGTTGAACAAACCGCTGATTCTGTTCCGCAAGCAGGGCAAACTGCCGGCCGACGTGCTCGCCGAAGGCTACCAGACCGAATACGGTGAAGCGTTCCTCGAAGTGCATGCCGACAGCCTGTGCGAAGGCGACTCGGTGCTGATTTTCGATGACCTGATCGCCACCGGCGGTACCTTACTGGCAGCCACCAACCTGGTGCGTCGCATGGGTGCGCAGGTGTTTGAGGCGGCGGCGATTATTGACCTGCCGGAACTGGGTGGTTCGCATAAGCTGCAGGCGACGGGTGTTCCGACCTTCTGCCTGACCGAGTTCTCGTTGAGCGAGCGCTAAACCTTCAGACCTCATCGCGGGGTAAGGCGCGATGAGGTCAAAAAATCACAACGAAATCGGCTTGCGCCCCGCAAACGAATGCGCCAGCGTCCCGCCATCCACCAGCTCCAGCTCTCCGCCCAACGGCACACCATGGGCAATTCGCGAAGCAACCAGACCTTTGTCCGCCAGCAACTGGGCGATGTAATGGGCCGTCGCCTCACCCTCCACCGTCGGATTGGTGGCCAGGATCACCTCGGTGAAGGTGCCTTGCTGTTCAATGCGCGCCATCAACTGGGGAATGCCGATGGCTTCAGGCCCCAGGCCATCGAGCGGTGACAGGTGCCCCTTGAGCACAAAGTAACGGCCGCGATAGCCGGTCTGCTCCACCGCATAGACATCCATCGGCCCCTCGACCACGCACAGCAGCGTGTCGTCCCGGCGCGTATCGGCGCACTGCGGGCACAGCTCTTGCTCGGTCAAGGTACGACACTGACGGCAATGCCCGACCCCTTCCATGGCCTGGCTCAACGCCTGGGCCAGGCGCAGGCCGCCGCTGCGGTCGCGCTCAAGCAATTGCAGGGCCATGCGCTGGGCGGTTTTCTGGCCGACACCAGGCAAGGTGCGCAAGGCATCGATCAGTTGGCGAATCAGTGGGCTGAAGCTCATGGTCATTAGCCTGAAAATTCAAAAATCGCGAGAAAAACGACGATGGGAGCAACGACCTTGCAGCCGTGCTCCCACCGAAGGTACTACAAGTGCTGACTCAGAATGGCATCTTGAAACCAGGCGGCAGTTGCATGCCGGCGGTCATGCCACCCATCTTCTCCTGGCTGTTCTGCTCGACCTTGCGCACTGCGTCGTTGACCGCCGCAGCGATCAGGTCTTCCAGCACTTCCTTGTCTTCCTGCATCAGGCTGTCGTCCAGGCTGATGCGCTTGACGTCGTGACGACCGGTCATCACCACACTCACCAGGCCTGCGCCCGATTGGCCGGTCACTTCGGCGTTGGCCAGCTCTTCCTGCATCTTGGCCATTTTTTCCTGCATCTGCTGAGCCTGCTTCATCAGGCCGGCCATGCCACCTTTCATCATGGGGATCACCTCAAATTTAAACTTACGGGGTGCGGCGCAGGCGTGGCCCGGGCCGCTTGTGTCATTCGCTTATTCGCCCTGGGCTACCTGGGCGTCTACAGGCTCAATGGTATCGTGTCGGACCATCGCACCAAACTGCTTGATCATCTGCTGGATGAGCGGGTCGGCTTCGATCGAAGCCTGCGCCTCACCCTGGCGCTCGGCGCGTTTGCGCGCTGCCGCCTGAGCCGGGGTTTCCTGCTCTGGACGGATCAGCTCAATGGACAACTTGAGCGTACGCCCAAAATGCTGGTTCAAGGCATCGTTCAGGCGTCGCTGCTGGGTGGCATTGAACAGCGCGCTATGGGCCGGGTCCAGGTGCAACAGCCAATCATCGCCATCGGCGGCCATCAAGGTACAGTTGGCGGCGATACTGCCGGTCATCCCGGAGATCGGCAACTGTGGGAATAATTCCAGCCATTGCAACGCCAGGCCAGTGGCCGGCATGGCCGCTGGCAAAGGCTCGAGGGCAA
This sequence comes from Pseudomonas sp., assembly GCF_050739775.1. Taxonomy (GTDB): domain Bacteria; phylum Pseudomonadota; class Gammaproteobacteria; order Pseudomonadales; family Pseudomonadaceae; genus Aquipseudomonas. Next base: position 23,378 of record NZ_JBOICA010000012.1, on the reverse strand, counting down.
CTGCCGGCGCTTCCTCGTGCACATGCTCGATCGCCAACTCATCCAGATAACTGTAGCTGGCCGGATCCATTTCCGGCTCATAGTAATCTTCGTCCAGCGGCGGCTCGTCGTCGCGATCCATGCCTGCGGGACTGTAGCCAATGTTGTCGTCGTGAGCAGGCTCGTCCTGGCGAACAACAGCCTGAACCGGCGCAGGGGCTGATTGCGGCTCGACTACAGGTTCGGGCGCAGGTGCAGCTTCAGGCTCGGCAGCAGGCTCGACCGGGACAGGATCGTTCCAGGGCAAATCGACAACTGGCTCCGGTGCCTCAACCTGGACCTCGACTGGCATGGGCTCTGGCTCTGGCGCAGCAACAACTACCGGCTCAGGAGCAACAGCTGTAGGCTCGACAACCGGCGCAGCATTCACGGCAGACGCGGCTGCACTGGCTGCTGCCACCGCACTTGCCGAATCAGCTGTGGCCTGGCTGATCCCCACCGGCTTTAGTACCGGCGTCGGCGCGTCATCAGTATCGGCTGGACGGAACGCCAGCATGCGCAACAACACCATTTCGAAGCCACCGCGCGGCTCAGGCGCCAATGGCAGGTCACGACGACCGATCAAGCCCATCTGGTAGTAGAACTGTACATCTTCCGCAGGCAGCGCCTGAGCCAGCGCCAATACCCGGTCACGATCGCCCTGGCCGTTGTCCACGGCTTCAGGCAGCGCCTGGGCAATGGCGACGCGGTGCAGCACATTGAGCATCTCGGCCAGTACGCCACTCCAGTCCGGCCCCTGCTCGGCCAGGTGGCGCACCGCTTCGAGCAAGGCACGGGCGTCACCTTCGAGTAGCGCCTGCAGCACACCATAGACCTGGCCATGATCGAGAGTGCCGAGCATGGCCCGCACATCCGCCGCCAGCACCTTGCCGTCACCGAAGGCGATGGCCTGGTCGGTCAGGCTCATGGCATCGCGCATCGAGCCGTCGGCCGCACGGCCAAGCAACCACAATGCATCGTCTTCAAACGGAACATTCTCGGCACCCAGCACATGGCTCAAGTGCTCGACCACCCGCTCGGGGGTCATGTTCTTCAGGGAAAACTGCAGGCAACGCGACAGGATGGTCGCCGGCAGTTTTTGCGGATCAGTGGTGGCGAGGATGAACTTGACGTAGGGCGGCGGCTCTTCCAGCGTCTTCAGCAAGGCGTTGAACGAGTGACTGGAAAGCATGTGCACTTCGTCGATCAGGTAGACCTTGAAGCGCCCACGGCTCGGTGCGTACTGCACGTTGTCGAGCAGTTCGCGGGTATCTTCGACCTTGGTGCGGCTGGCGGCGTCGATCTCGATCAGGTCAACGAAACGCCCCTCGTCGATCTCCCGGCACACTGAACAGGTGCCACAGGGCGTCGAGGTGATGCCGGTTTCGCAGTTCAGGCACTTGGCGATGATCCGCGCGATGGTGGTCTTGCCCACGCCACGGGTACCGGTGAACAGGTAAGCGTGGTGCAGGCGCTGGTTGTCCAGCGCATTGATCAAGGCCTTGAGCACATGGGTCTGGCCGACCATTTCGCGGAACGAGCGCGGACGCCATTTACGTGCAAGGACCTGATAACTCATCGAAAACCGTCAAATAGATAGACCAAAGACCGCTAATCCTAGCGGAGCAGGCCTGAAATTGCATCCGCTAAGCGGCCTGACGTATAAGCTTTGTTCGCCAGGATGCCGATAGCACACTGGCAGAAGTGGATGCGCTGGGTTTTGAGCCTGTTGATGCTGTACATCGGCCAACTGCCGGCCACTGAGTTACCACCCTTACGCTTTGCCGTCGCCGATAGCTGGACCATGCCGCTGGTACGTTTGGAAAACAACCAGCCGGTCGAAGGCATCATGTTCGACCTGATGAACACCCTGGCCAGCCGCGTGCAGCGTCGCCCTGAATTTCACGTAATGCCACGCTTGCGCCTGCAGACGGCAATGGAGCGCGGCAGCGTTGATGTGCGCTGTTTCGTGATGCCGTCCTGGAGCGGCGGGCAGCCGGGCAACTTCAGCTGGAGCCCGCCGCTGTTCCAGCAGCGCGACTGGCTGGTAGCCCGTAGCCAGGAAGCAGCGCCAAAAAGCCTGGCGGACTTGCCCAGCGGAGTGATCGGTACCGTGCTGGGCTTTAACTACCCTGCCCTGCAACCTCAATTCGACAATGGCCACCTTAAACGTGACGACGCCCGCAACCAGTTGCAGGTACTGCAGAAACTGCAGGCCGGACGCTACCGCTATGCGATTAGCAGTCAGTTGAGTCTGGATTGGTTCAATCGCCAGCTCCCTGCAGAGCAACGCCTTCAGCCTCTTGCCGGGCTTGAGGAACAGCAGCTGGGTTGCATGGTGCGCAACGACCCAGAAAACTCCGCACAAGGCCTGCTGCAGGCGCTCGTGCGGATGAAGCAGACGGGGGAAACTGAGCAGATTTTCAAGCGCTACAGCTTAACCAATACGCTGCCCTTGCAACGCCGAGTTCTTCAATCAACTCAGTCCTCGTCCGGCATGCAACCATTGACGATCCAGCGAGGCTGCCCCTTGATCAGATTCAGCTCGAGTTCGGAACGTCCCGATGTTTCACGCACCCGCTGCAACACTCGTTCGGGCACCGTGAATACCTGATCGTTATTTGCGCCCCTGAGCACCACCTTCAATCGGTCGCCCACCGGCACGACCACTGCATTGAAGCCGATGTCGCTGATTCGTGGATATAGAACCGGATGCTGGCCACCCAAACTGATGAAGCGATAGTTTTCCAGCCATCGAAAACGTAAAAGATTGCCATTATCGGGTGGAAAATGCCCAATTTCCTTATACCGCCGAAATGTCAGTTCCATCGCATCGTCAAGACTCATCTGACTGGGCCTCACAGTTCTCTCGCGGTAATTGGAACAACCATAAGGCGATGGCACCCCCAGCCAGAGATCGATCATACCCCGCGAATCATGGAGCCCCTCATCAAGCACGCGACAGCCTGGCTGCTCATTATTTTCAGGTAAGGCACAATTGTAACCTTTCAAGGTTGGCCTCAACCCCAACCCTGCCATCGTCATTCGTGCAAACTGCGTGACCGCCATTCCAGCACCTTTTTTATAAGAGTCGCCCAAGTCTGAGTGCGCCCCCGGTACTTCAATCGTCACAATCCGCTGCGGAAAGTAAAAAAGTTCCGCCAGCGGATTACTTTCATAGCCTTCATCGGCATCAACCAACAGCCCGAAAAATTTGCGAGTCTCGTTCTGTGCCACAAAGTGGTATGCGAACACCAGATTTGATGGTAACGACAGATCCAGATAGCTCGCCAAACCGGTCGCTACCGTATCGAACAACAGCGCGTAGGAACGCACCGTGAGTTTGTCGCGCCGCACATTAACCAATGGCTTGCTGGCCAACAGATTAAGGAAATATCGAGACGTCGCAGCCCCCCGACTGAAGCCGATGACAACGACACGAACCTCTCTAACCCCAGCATCCATACTGGCAATTTTGGATTCCACATCGGCCACGGCGCGACGAGCCGTCAGCCAGGTACTCCAGCCAATCGCAGAATCAAAAGGACATGCCACCCAGGAAGGGCAGCCCGGCCCACGATAGTAAAAATGCGACAGGGCCTGCACAGGGATCTGCGCGCTTTCGGGACCCTTGCGAACTTCGTCAACGACATCCTGGTACAGCCTGCCAACTACCGTGGCATTTTCCGAGTCTGGGGTATTGAAGAGGTCATTGTTGGTGCCATCGAACGCCACGACTAGTGTGTACACACCCGGTTCGCCATCATTGACCCACGGCAATATGAAAGAAGGCATTCCTCCAAGATTATGAAGCCTGGTTTTCTGCTCTTCGGAAATCGGCACTTCACGATTGCCGGAAAATAAACTGGAGCAACCCGATAACGCTAGCCAGAACAATAGAACGATGTAATTTCTAAGCAGCTTACTCACTCAAACGCTTCCCCGCCAACGGGCATCAATCACCTACGCCGATGCCTTAATGGCCCTATATCGGCAGCGCCCCCGCCTCCTTTACAGATCGCCAGCTTCACTACATCACCGTGAGATGCAACGATGTTACGCCCCGAACCAACAGCCCAATCAGAGCGCCCTCCCTGGATACATGACCCGAGCGCGGGATGCTGATGACCGAAATAAACTTAATCGTCACAGCCATCGCGAGGCATGCTGAGTCCATGGCGCCCAGACTAACTGTATCCGTGGGCCATCGATTAAAAAGCGAAACAAGTGAATCCCCAATCAGCGGAGCAGAAGGGCACGTAGGAACTTGGAGGCGAGGATTTAAGGCGATAGAATACAAAGCACTGTGCACCACTTAGGTTCACCACAACGCTGCAACACTTCGAGATTTTTGATGCGAAAAACCTTGATGATTCAAGGACTTGAAGAATGGAGGCGACCCCACCAGCCACACCCCGGCACTCGATGTTCCCGCTATGGCTGCTCCCTTCCGGGCCTGACCAGGTTAACGGGTAATCAATGCGGGGGGACCGATGGGGTCACCATAACGCTACTCATCTGGCGACAAGCCGCGCCATTGTACCGGCATCAAGTGAAGATACAACCACTAATTCAAAAAAAACCATCACCACTCAATGACTTGGCTCTGCTCTACAGCGCCTGCCGGGTGATCCGCAGGTGGATTAAGTGCAGCTTGGCAACCACCGGCTTGCCCAGCACGAAGGGATAGAAATCCACCTGCCCCATGCTGCGCGACAGTTCGTTGAGCATCGCCGACAGCTCGACCCAGGCATTGAGAAATGCCAGGAAGCGATCGCCTTGCGGGTCGTCTGGGCGGTACAGGTCCTCACGCTGGAACGGTGGATAGTCCAGGTCCAGGCTGCTCGCGTTCATACCCAGGGCCAAGGCGGTGTCCAGGGCATCGGTCATGTGCAGGTAATGGGCCCAGGTTTCCGCCCAGTCTTCCCAGGGGTGCATGGTCGCGTAGGCACTGACATGGGCCTGCGCCCAATCGCTTGGCGCGCCCTGTTGATAATGGCGCTCAAGCGCCTCGGCGTAGCCCTGGCGTTCGTCGCCGAACAGTGCGCGAAAATCTTCCAGCCACGCCGAGTCGGCGATCAGCCGGTCCCAGTAGTAATGCCCGACCTCATGGCGCAGGTGGCCAAGCAAGGTTCGGTAGGGCTCGTGCAACTGCACCCGCACCCGCTCACGCCAGTCATCGTCGGCCTCGCGCACATCCAGGGTGATCAAGCCATTGGCATGACCGGTGGTCGGCGCATGGCCTTCAAGGTCGACACCGATAAAGTCAAAGGCCAGGCCTTCAGGGTGCTGCTCGCTTTTCGGCTCGACGGCCAGCCCCAGGTGCAGCAACTGAGCGGTCAAGCGACGCTTGGCCGTTTCCAGCTTGCGCCAGCGCGAATGGTTTTCCACGAGCGACAGGTCAGGGATGGTCCGATTCAGGCGACAGGCCAGGCACCGGTTGTGAGGCTCGTCAGCGGCCAGCAGCCAGTTGCAGGCCGCCGGGGTATCGAGATTAGCGCAACGGCGCAGGGAACCCGCTTCAGGCTCGCCATCAAGCAGCCAGAGACCTTCACCAGGCCCGGGCATCAGGCTGGCGACCAGATTACCCTGCGGCCAATAACCCAGCGCAGTCTGGCAGGCCAGGCACAGGCTGTTGCGAAAGAACACCGACTGCCCGCACTGGCATTGCCAGACCCGATCCGGTCGCTGCTCGCGACTGACAAAGGACGCCGCAATCCTGGCGCCCAGCTGCTCGAAAAAACGGTACATGGCGATCCCTCCTGGCTGCTTGCCAAGACTAGACCATGGGCACCGCTACGCGTTGCCGTGTTTACACGGCGATACCGTGCTCACCGAGGAAGGTCAGCAATGCATCCTCGTCCAGCACCTTGAGCCCCAGCTCGTTGGCCTTGGCCAGTTTGGAGCCCGCACCAGGCCCGGCAACCACGCAATGGGTCTTGGCCGACACCGACCCCGCGACCTTGGCACCCAGGCTTTCCAGCTTGTCCTTGGCGACATCGCGACTCATGCGTTCCAGGGAGCCGGTCAGCACCCAGGTCTGACCGGCCAGCGGCAAGCCAGCAGCGACCTTCTTCTCGCTCGACCAGTGCATGCCGAATTCACGCAACTGCGCTTCAATGGCCAGAGCCAGCGCGGCGTTGGCTGGATCCTGAAAGTAACTGCGTACCGCATCGGCCTGTTTGGCCGCCAACGCCTGGCGCAGGTCGATGCCGTCGGCAGCAATGATTTTTTCCAGGCTGTCGAGCTTGGCCACCAGCTTTTCCGCACCCGTTGGCCCTACCGAGGGAATATCCAGCTTGGCGATCAGCCCGGCCAGGGTGGTGCTGGCCGCGAACTCGGCGCCCAGCTCGCCCTCGTCCTGCAACTGCAGCCCACGCTCAAGCAGTTGCGCAATGACGCTGCGGTTATGTTCGTCTTCAAAGAAGCTGTGGATCTCGTGGGCCACTTCCAGACCGATATCCGGCAGGTAGGTGAGCACCTGCGGCAACGCCGCCATGACCCGCTGCAACGAGCCCAGGGAGCGCGCCAGGACCTTGGCCGTCTCTTCGCCCACATCGGGAATGCCCAGGGCATAGATGAAGCGCGCAAGGCTTGGCTGCTTGCTGGCAGCAATGGCCGCCAGCAGGTTCTTGCTCGACAGCTCGGCAAAGCCTTCCAGGTCAACGATCTGCTCAAAGGTCAGCTGATACAGGTCGGCCGGAGAACGGATCAGGCCTTCATCGACCAATTGCTCGACGCTTTTTTCGCCCAGCCCTTCGATGTCCATGGCCCGCCGCGAGACGTAATGGATGATCGCCTGCTTGAGCTGCGCGGCACAGGCCAGACGGCCGACGCAACGGTAGACCGCGCCCTCACTGACAGTTTCCTTGCCCTTGCTGCGCTTGATCAACTGCGTGCGCTCAACCTGTGAACCGCACACCGGGCACTGGGTGAGAATGTGCACAGGCCGGGCATCATCAGGGCGACGTTCAGTCACGACCTGCATGACCTGCGGAATCACATCGCCAGCGCGGCGAATAATCACCGTGTCGCCGATCATCAACCCCAGACGCGCCACCTCGTCCATGTTGTGCAAGGTGGCATTGGACACCGTAACCCCGGCCACCTTCACCGGCTTGAGCCGCGCCACCGGGGTTACCGCACCGGTACGCCCCACCTGGAACTCCACGTCAAGTACTTCAGTCAGCTCTTCCATGGCCGGAAACTTGTGGGCAATGGCCCAGCGTGGTTCACGCGCACGAAAGCCCAGCTCGCGCTGGGAGGCCAGGCTGTTGACCTTGAACACCACACCGTCGATCTCGTAAGGCAGGTCATTGCGGCGCGCGCCGATATCGCGGTAGTACTCCAGGCATTCGGCCACGCCTGCTGCATGGCGCAGTTCGCGACTGATCGGCATGCCCCAGGCCTTGAGCTGCTCCAGGGTACCGATATGCGTCTCGGCCAGTGGCGCCAAGACCTGACCCAGGCCATAGCAGCAGAACTCCAGCGGACGGCTGGCAGTGATCTTCGAATCCAGCTGGCGCAGACTGCCCGCTGCGGCATTGCGCGGGTTGGCGAAGGTCTTGCCGCCCGCTTCGATCTGCGCCTGATTCAGGCGCTCGAAGCCGGCCTTGGACATGAACACTTCACCGCGCACTTCGAGCACTGCAGGCCAACCCTCACCCTGCAGCTTCAGGGGAATGTTGCGCACGGTACGGACGTTGACGCTGATGTCTTCACCTGTGGTGCCGTCGCCACGGGTGGCGCCCTGTACCAGTTGCCCGTCTCGATACAACAGGCTGACGGCCAAACCGTCGAGCTTGGGCTCACAACTGTAATCCACCGCCGCACCGCCACCGAACAGGTCGCCGGCCGGCAGGTCGAGCCCTTCGACCACGCGCCGGTCGAACTCGCGCAGGTCGTTTTCCTCGAAGGCGTTACCCAGGCTGAGCATCGGCACTTCATGACGCACCTGGCTGAAGGCTGACAACGCAGCGCCACCAACGCGCTGGGTCGGCGAATCAGCCGTCACCAGCTCTGGGTGCTCAGCCTCCAGGGCCTTGAGTTCGCTGAACAGACGGTCGTATTCGGCGTCCGGAACGCTGGGCTCGTCGAGCACGTAATAGCGATGGTTGTGCTGGTCGAGTTCGGCACGCAGTTCGAGGATTCGGGATTCGGCGGTCATTTCGTATTCTCTTGCAAAGCAAAAGAGCAGCCTGGGCTGCTCTTTGGGCATGTCTCTACTAGCTGTCGGTGATGCTTTTAGCGCTTCTGGGTCAGGGCACGACGCTCGAACTCGACAATGCGCTGACGGTAATGCTCGATGGTCTGGGCGGTCATCACGCTGCGCTGGTCATCCTTGAGCTCACCATTGAGCTCATGGGCCAGCTTGCGCGCAGCAGCGACCATGACGTCGAAGGCCTGCTTGGGATGACGCGGCCCCGGCAGGCCGAGGAAAAAGCTCACAGCACGGGTGCTGAAGTGATCGATGTCGTCCAGGTCGAACACGCCAGGCTTGACCGCGTTGGCCATCGAGAACAGCACTTCGCCATTACCGGCCATGCTTTCGTGACGGTGGAAGATATCCATCTCGCCGAAGCGCAAACCGCTCTCCAGGATGTTCTGCAGCAAGGCCGGGCCCTTGAAGCCACCTTCGTCACGGGAAATCACGCTGATCACCAGTACTTCTTCAACCGGTGGCAGGCCGCGGACCTCGCTGCTGCCAACGCTGCCACGGGTTTCATCCGGGTAATCGCCGTCAATGCTGGCGAACAGGTCTGGCTCACGCGGCTCGGCAGCCAGGTTCAGGTCACCCTGTTGCGGCTCACTGCCACGCTTGCGCTTGGAAGCTTTCGGTTTGCTGTTGTTGCTGTTGCCGTCACGCTCGCGCGCAGGCGCACTCATGGACGGCAGGTCGTGTTCGTCCAGCTCAGGTTCCTTGTGGGTGTCCAATACCCGTGGCGTGCCGATCAGCTCAGCGCTGTTTTCCTCATCCGACGCATTGGAGAAGCTGCGATCCAGACGAAACTTCAGCTTGCCCTTGCCGCCGCGCATGCGACGCCAGCCGTCAAAAAGAATACCGGCAATGACAATAATGCCGATGACGATCAGCCACTCGCGCAGACCGATTTCCATGTAATCCTGTGCCTCTGTAAAAAATGCTGAAAAATAAAGGGTTTAAACCCCTTTAAAACGTGGCGCCAACTCTATGTTCTGACAGGCGTTTTACCCACGCAAAAAATAAGTGACATTAAGCTAGCACGACCAAAGATAACTTTACACCGTCTGTCGCAACTGACCGGGCCATTTACCGCAGGTTCACGCCTTACCGCCTCCAATCAGGCGTCGACCATGGCCATCGCCTCCTCTACATCAACTGCAACAAGACGTGAACAACCCGGCTCGTGCATGGTAACCCCCATCAACTGCTCAGCCATCTCCATGGCGATCTTGTTATGGGTGATATAGATGAACTGCACTGTCTGACTCATCTCCTTGACCAGCCGGGCGTAGCGTCCGACGTTGGCATCGTCCAGTGGTGCATCGACTTCATCGAGCATGCAGAACGGTGCCGGGTTCAATTTGAAAATGGCAAACACCAGGGCCAGGGCGGTCAGCGCTTTCTCCCCGCCCGAAAGCAGGTGGATGGTGCTGTTCTTCTTGCCCGGTGGCCGCGCCATGATTGTTACCCCTGTATCGAGTAGATCTTCGCCCGTCAGTTCCAGGTAAGCGCTGCCGCCACCGAAAACTTTTGGGAAAAGTGCCTGTAATCCGGCATTTATCTGATCAAAGGTATCCTTGAAGCGGTTGCGGGTTTCCTTGTCGATCTTGCGAATGACGTTTTCCAGGGTATCCAGGGCTTCGACCAGATCGGCATCCTGAGCATCCAGATAGCGCTTGCGCTCTGACTGCTGCTGATATTCGTCGATGGCTGCCAGGTTGATCGCACCCAGGCGCTGTATACGGGCGTCAATGCGCTCCAACTCCTGTTCGGCCTCTTGCTCGCTGGCCGCTTCACCCAAGGTGCCCAACACCCCTTGCAGGTCATAGCCGTCGGCCTGCAGCTGTTCCTGGAGGGTCTTGCGCCGCACGCTCAGCCCCTGCCATTGCAGACGGTGCTGTTCCAGCTGGCCGCGCAGCAGTTGCGCTTGCTGCTCGGCCTGGGTACGGCGTTTTTCCGCCTCACGCAGCTCGCGGTCAGCCTCGTCCATATGCAGGCGCGCCTGGCGCATTTCGTCATCGACGCTCATGCGTTTTTCCAGCAACTCTTCGAGCTTCAGGCGCAACTCTTCCAGCGGCGCTTCCCCCTCCTCCAAATTAAGGCTGAGCTGCTCGCGCTTTTCTGTCAGGCGTTGCGATTGCAGCTCCAGGCGTTCCAGGGCCTGGCGGGTCGAGTCGTGCTGAGCCCGCAGCGAGCCCAGGCGCACCGCCAGCTGATGGGCGTGATCCTTGTGCTGACGAGCTTCCTGGCGCACCCGGTCGAGGCGCTCACGCAAGCTGTCGCGCTGGGCCAGGAGCAACTCGCGTTGCTCGGTGTCCTGGGCCATCAGTTCGAGGGCGTCCTGCAATTGCAGGCGCGATTCGCCGAGATTCTCGCTTTCGAGGGCGCGCTGCTCCAGCAGTTCGGCCAGTTCTTCTTCCAGACGCCGACGCCGCAAGCTCAGTTGCTCGGCCCGCGCCTTGCCGGCCGACAGGCGTGCGTTGAACTCGCTCTGCTGACGGGCCTCGTCCTGAGCACGACGACGCAAGTGCTCGCGACGCTCCTCAAGCGCCTGCTGCTGTTCGCGCTGCGCCTGAAGCCGGGCTTCGAGCAATTCGAGCGAGGCTTCCAGCGCCTGACGATCAAGGCCCAAGCGCTCCAGCTCTTGACCACGGGCCAGCACACCACCCTGGGCATCGCTGGCGCGATTGACCCGCAGAAAATGCCGCCCAAGCCAATAACCATCACGGCTGACCAGGCTCTGACCGTCGTTCAAGCGGCTACGCCGGGCCAACGCCTGCTCAAGGTTTTCCACCGGCAGAACCTGGCCCAGCCAGGGCGCCAGATCGACTCGCCCTTCAACTTTGTCAAGCAAGCTGCCCGGCATGTGCGCACTTTCGGCCATTGAATCAAGCAAGCGCAGATCGCCCTGACTGAACCCCGCCAGATCAAGGCTGCTGAAATCATCAACCACCACGGCCTGCAAATCTGCGCCCAGCACGGTTTCTACCGCCAACTCCCACCCCGGCTCGACCCGCAGGCTTTCGGCCAGGCGCGGGCGCTGCTCCAAGCCCTGCTCGCATAACCATTGCGCGGTGCCAGCGCCCGGCTCCAGCGCAGCCTGCTGCAAGGCTTCGAGTGACGCCAGACGACCACCCAGACGCTGCAACTCACCCTGGGCCTGTTGTTGCGCCTGGACTGCCTGCTGCAGCTGTTCGCGCAGCGCCTCCAACTGCTCGACCACCTGCTGTTCTTGCAACTGCAGGTCTTCGAGCACCAGCTCGCTGGCGGCCACTTGCTCACCCAGCGCCAGAATCGCGGCGTCTTCAGGGTCGGCGCTGAGCTGGTCGCGCTCCTCACCCAGTTTGCGCTGGCGTTCGGCGAGACGTTCAAGGGCCTGTTCGAGTTGCTGGATGCGCGCCTGCTGCACTTCAGCTTGCCGGCGCGGTTCGGCTGAACGGGTGTTGAACGTGTCCCACTGCTCCTGCCAGCCGTGCATGGTGCCTTCGGCTTCCTCCAGGGTCGCGGCCGACTCTTCGGCGGCGGCCAGGGTCATTTCCTGCTCGGGCTCAAGCAATTCGAGCTCTTCGCCCAAGGTGGCCAGCAAGGTGCGGTCATGGCCCAGGTGCGATTCGGTCTCCAAGCGGGAGCGCTCGGCTTCCTTGAAGTCGTCCTGGAGCTGGCGTAGACGCTGCTGGCCATGCTGGATGCTTTGCTCGACCCGGGCGATATCGCCACCGACCGAGTAAAAGCGCCCCTGCACCTGATTGAAGCGCTCAGACAGCTCATGATGGCCATCACGCAGGCGTTCGATGCTGGCATCGGCATTGCGCTGCTCGGCCACCAGCGCCTCAAAGGCAACTTCCTGGTCAGCGATCACCACTTCGCGCTGACCGACCTGTTGACCCAGGGCTTGCCAGCGCAAGGCGGCCAGTTGCGCCTTGAGTTGGCGCTCCTCGGCTTTGTATTCCTTGTACTTCTCGGCGGCTTGGGCCTGGCGATGCAAGCGTTCGAGCTGGCGCTCCAGCTCCTCGCGCAAGTCGGTCAGGCGCTCGAGGTTTTCATGGGTGCGGCGGATGCGGTTCTCGGTCTCGCGCCGACGCTCCTTGTACTTGGAGATCCCGGCCGCTTCTTCGATGAAGTTGCGCAGGTCTTCCGGTTTGGCCTCGATCAGCTTGGAGATCATCCCCTGCTCGATTATCGAGTAGCTGCGCGGGCCCAGGCCGGTGCCAAGGAAGATGTCGGTGATGTCACGGCGCCGACATTTAGTGCCGTTGAGGTAATAGGTGTTCTGCCCGTCGCGGGTGACTTTGCGGCGGATGGAGATTTCCGCGTAGGCGGCGTACTCACCGACCAGGGTGCTGTCCGAGTTGTCGAACACCAGTTCGATACTGGCCTGGCTCACCGGCTTGCGGCTGGTCGAACCATTGAAGATGACATCGGTCATCGACTCGCCACGCAAGTTCTTGGCCGAGCTTTCGCCCATCACCCAGCGCACCGCATCGATGATGTTGGACTTGCCGCAGCCATTGGGCCCGACCACCGCCGCCATGTTGCTGGGAAAGTTGACCGTGGTCGGGTCGACGAACGACTTGAATCCGGCCAGGCGAATGCACTTGAGGCGCATGCTCAGGCAGTCGCCAGTGCCGCCAGCACCAGCTCGCAGCTGCGCTGGCAGTATTCGGCCAGCACCGTGCGGATCCGCGTCTGATCGCGTGCCACCACGGCTTCAAGCAGGTTGGCGAACAGTGCCAGGAAGTCGCTCATCTCGGCCTTGCGTTGATCCAGTGCCAGGTAATAGGCACGACTCATGGCCGGCTGCAGGTTCTCAACGGTTTCCTGCAGGTAAGGATTGTTGGCGAACGGATAAGCGGCGCGCATCACCGCAAAGCTCTCTTCGACGAAGGCTTTGATGTCCTGGCGTTCGAGGGCACTGGTCAAACGCTGCTGAATCGTCAGGAACGCCAGCAAGTCCCCCTCGTTGCGCCAGTGCTGCGCAACCGCATTGCCCAACAGGATGTAAAGCTCGCCCATCAAGGTGCACAGGCTGCGTACCCCATGCTCGTCGAGCTCGGTCACGTGGGCGCCACGGCGCGGCAGAATGGTCACCAGATGGCGACGTTCGAGGATCAGCAAAGCTTCACGCACCGAGCCGCGACTGACATTCAACGCCTGGGTGACCTTCTGCTCCTGGATACGTTCAGCAGGCTTGAGCTCGCCGCGGATGATCCGCTCGGCCAGGTAGTGGGCAATTTGCTCGGAGAGGCTGTCCGGCGCCTTGAACGTCATGGTTTTCCTTCAAAATCATTGAACTGTGCAAAAGGCGCAATTGTAGCGCACTTGCCCCTGCGCCGCGCAGGGGCCTGGATACAGAAGTTGGCACGAATGGCGCAAAAGATTCGCCATGAGCACAGCGGACTATGCTCTATAGAGAAGCACCTGTGGTGGGTGGGCAGTGTCGCAACAATTTTCCTGACCCCAAAGTCAGAAAAATGTTGACCTAAAAATCAAGTCTGCTTACAGTCCGCTCAACAACAATAAACCGCGTGTGAGGCCTTCCGTGATCCAGTTTCTACTCAACCAGGAGCTGCGCAGTGAGCATGCCCTGGATCCCAACCTGACAGTGCTGCAATACCTGCGCGAGCACTTGGGCAAGTCCGGTACCAAGGAAGGCTGCGCCAGCGGCGATTGTGGTGCCTGTACCGTAGTGGTCGGCGAATTGGCCGAGGACGACAGCGGCCGCGAGCATATCCGCTACCGCAGCCTGAACTCCTGCCTGACCTTCGTTTCGTCGCTGCACGGCAAGCAATTGATCAGCGTCGAAGGGCTCAAGCACCAGGGTCAACTGCACAGCGTGCAACAAGCCATGGCCGATTGCCACGGCTCGCAGTGCGGTTTCTGCACGCCAGGCTTTGTCATGTCGCTGTTTGCCCTGCAGAAGAACAGCGCTGCACCGGACCTGCACAAGGCCCAGGAAGCGCTGGCCGGCAACCTCTGCCGCTGCACCGGTTACCGCCCGATCCTCGCCGCCGCCGAACAATCCTGCTGCCAGGCCAAACCTGACCAGTTTGATAGCAATCAAGAACAGACCATTGCCCGCCTCAAAGCCATCGCCCCAAGCGAAACCGGTGAGCTCAACAGCGGCGACAAACGCTGCCTGGTGCCGCTGACCGTGGCCGACCTTGCCGACCTGTACGGCTCGCACCCCGAAGCACGCTTGCTCGCCGGCGGTACTGACCTGGCGCTGGAAGTGACCCAGTTCCACAAAACCCTGCCGGTGATGATCTATGTCGGCAACGTCGCCGAACTCAAGCGTATCGAGACGCTAGACGAGCACCTGGAGATCGGTGCAGCCACCCCGCTGACCGACTGCTACGACGCCTTGAGCCGTGAATACCCGGACTTCGGCGAACTGCTGCACCGCTTTGCCTCCTTGCAGATCCGCAACCAGGGCACCCTGGGCGGCAACATCGGCAACGCCTCGCCGATCGGTGACTCCCCTCCCCTGCTGATTGCCCTGGATGCGCAGGTTGTCCTGCGCAAAGGCGAGAGCACCCGCACCCTGGCCCTGGAAGACTATTTCATCGACTACCGGATCACTGCCCGTCAGGAAAGCGAGTTCATCGAGAAGATCATTGTGCCGCGCGCCCGCAACGCCTGGACGTTCCGCGCCTACAAGGTGTCCAAGCGTCTGGACGACGATATTTCAGCTGTCTGCGCCGCCTTCAACCTACGCATCGAGAACGGTGTGGTCGAGGCTGCACGCATCGCCTTCGGCGGCATGGCCGCGATCCCCAAGCGCGCCCGTGCCTGTGAAGCCGCCCTGGTCGGCAAAGCCTGGAACCAGGCCAGCATCGAACGCGCTTGCCAGGCCCTGGGTGAAGACTTCACCCCGCTGTCGGACTTCCGTGCCAGCAAGGAATACCGCCTGCTCAGCGCGCAGAACCTGCTGCGCAAATTCTTCATCGAACTGCAAACGCCGCACATCGAGACTCGGGTGACCGCTTATGTCTAATCATCACGTCGCCAAAAGCCAGGCACAAATGGCCGAACTGTTCAGCCAGGACCTGACCACCGGTGTCGGCCGCAGCATCAAGCACGACAGCGCCGACAAGCAGGTCAGCGGTGAAGCGCAGTACATTGACGACCGCCTGGAATTCCCCAACCAGCTGCACGTGTATGCGCGCATGTCCGACCGCGCCCATGCCCGGGTGCTGAAGATCGACACCAGCCCCTGCTACGCTTTCGAGGGTGTGCGCATCGCCATCACCCACGAAGACATTCCGGGCCTGAAGGACATTGGCCCGATCATGCCGGGTGACCCGCTGCTGGCCATCGACAAGGTCGAGTACGTCGGCCAACCGGTGCTCGCCGTCGCCGCCCGCGATCTGGACACCGCACGCCGCGCGGCGATGGCCGCAATTGTCGAATACGAGGATCTGGAACCGGTGCTCGACGTGGTCGAGGCCCTGCGCAAACGCCACTTCGTGCTGGAAAGCCACACCCACAAACGCGGCGACTCGGCCACTGCCCTGGCGAGCGCCGCGCATCGCCTGCAAGGTACCCTGCACATCGGCGGCCAGGAACACTTCTACCTGGAAACCCAGATTTCTTCGGTGATGCCTACCGAAGACGACGGGATGATCGTCTACTGCTCGACCCAGAATCCCACCGAGGTGCAGAAGCTGGTCGCCGAAGTGCTCGACGTGCCGATGAACAAGGTACAGGTCGACATGCGCCGTATGGGCGGCGGCTTCGGCGGCAAGGAAACCCAGGCGGCGAGCCCGGCGTGCCTGTGCGCGGTGATCGCCCGCCTGACCGGCCAGCCGACCAAGATGCGTCTGCCGCGGGTCGAGGACATGCTGATGACCGGCAAGCGTCATCCGTTCTATGTCGAATACGACGTCGGCTTCGATGACAGCGGCCGCCTGCACGGTATCAACCTGGAGCTGGCCGGCAACTGCGGCTATTCGCCGGACCTCTCGGCGTCCATCGTCGACCGCGCCATGTTCCACTCCGACAACGCCTATTACCTCGGTGACGCCACGGTCAACGGCCATCGCTGCAAGACCAACACCGCATCGAACACTGCCTATCGGGGCTTCGGTGGCCCACAGGGGATGGTCGCCATCGAAGAGGTGATGGACCACATCGCCCGCCATCTGGCGCTCGACCCGCTGGCGGTACGCAAGGCCAACTACTACGGCAAGACCGAGCGTAACGTCACCCACTACTACCAGACCGTCGAGCACAACATGCTCGAAGAAATGACCGCGGAACTGGAAGCCAGCGCCGACTACCATGAACGGCGCGAGTCGATCCGCCGCTTCAACGCCAACAGCCCGATCCTCAAGAAAGGCCTGGCGCTGACTCCGGTGAAATTCGGCATCTCCTTTACCGCAAGCTTCCTCAACCAGGCCGGTGCGCTGGTACACGTCTACACCGACGGCAGCATCCACCTCAACCACGGCGGCACAGAGATGGGCCAGGGCCTGAATACCAAGGTGGCGCAGGTGGTGGCCGAGGTGTTCCAGGTCGACTTCCAGCGCGTACAGATCACCGCGACCAACACTGAGAAGGTGCCCAACACCTCGCCGACGGCGGCCTCCTCCGGCGCCGACCTGAACGGCAAGGCGGCGCAGAACGCGGCGGAGATCATCAAGAAACGCCTGGTGGAATTTGCCGCGCGGCAGTACAAGGTAACCGAAGAAGACGTCGAGTTCCGCAACAACCATGTGCGTATCCGCGACGAAATCGTCAGCTTCGACGCCTTGATCCAGCAGGCTTACTTTGCCCAGGTGTCGCTGTCGAGCACCGGCTTCTACAAGACCCCGAAAATCTACTACGACCGCAGCCAGGCCCGTGGCCGCCCGTTCTACTACTTCGCTTTCGGCGCGGCCTGTGCCGAAGTGATCGTCGACACCCTGACCGGCGAATACAAGATGTTGCGCACCGACATCCTGCATGACGTCGGCGCCTCGCTGAACCCAGCCATCGACATTGGCCAGGTGGAAGGCGGCTACGTCCAGGGCATGGGCTGGCTGACCACCGAAGAGCTGGTGTGGAACGCCAAGGGCAAGCTGATGACCAACGGCCCGGCCAGCTACAAGATTCCGGCAGTGGCCGATATGCCGATCGATTTTCGCGTGAAGCTGGTGGAGAACCGCAAGAACCCGGAAGACACCGTGTTCCATTCCAAGGCCGTAGGTGAGCCACCGTTCATGCTCGGTATCGCCGCCTGGTGTGCGATCAAGGACGCCGTGGCCAGCCTGGCGGACTACCGTGTGCAGCCGAAGATCGATGCGCCGGCAACGCCTGAGCGGGTGCTGTGGGGTTGCGAACAGATGCGCAAGGCGGTGGCGGCGCAACAGCCGGCTTCCGAGGTTGAGACAGTGACTCCGTGAAGCCCCAATCGCCGGCAAGGCCGACTCCCACTGTAGGAGCTGGCCTTGCCGGCGATGAGGCCAGAACAGGCCCCCAATAGGTAAGTGATTATGCACACCTGGATCAACGCCCTCGCCGACCTGCAAGCCCGCGGCGAAGCCTGCGTACTGGTAACCATCATCGAGGAGCGCGGCTCGACACCGCGCAATGCCGGCTCGAAGATGGTGGTCAGCGCCGAACAACTGTTCGACACCATTGGCGGCGGTCACCTTGAATACAAGGCGATGAAGATTGCCCGCGAAATGCTCGCTGAACGTCGCGAATCGCCGCATCTGGAACGCTTCAGCCTCGGCGCCAGTCTTGGCCAGTGCTGCGGCGGCGCCACCGTACTGCTGTTCGAACCCATGGGCCAGGTGCAGGCGCAAATTGCCGTGTTCGGTGCAGGCCATGTTGGCCGTGCTCTGGTACCCTTGCTCGCCGCGCTGCCCTGCCGGGTGCGCTGGATCGATTCGCGCGAGCAGGAATTTCCCGAGAGCATTCCGGCCGGGGTCAGCAAGATCGTCAGCGAAGAGCCGGTCGATGAAGTCGACGACCTGCCCGCTGGCAGTTATTGCATCGTCATGACCCACAACCACCAGCTGGACCTGGAACTGACCGCAGCAATCCTCAAACGCAATGACTTCACCTGGTTCGGCCTGATTGGCTCGAAGACCAAACGGGTCAAATTCGAGCACCGCCTGCGTGAACGCGGCTATACCGAGGAGCGCCTGCAGCGCATGCGTTGCCCAATGGGCCTGACCGAGGTCAAGGGCAAGCTGCCGATCGAGATCGCCGTGTCCATCGCCGCCGAAATCATAGCCACCTACAACGCCAGCTTCGGCCAGCACGACACTGCTGCCAATGCCGGCCCCATTGCCCAATTGCTGCCGCCCTCTCGGCGCAGCCAAGCCATATGACGAGAGCCCTATGAGCGCAACCCGCAAAGCCTACCGTGCCGCCATCCTGCACAGCATCGCCGACCCTGCCGAAGTAGGTATCGAAGCCTCCTACCAGTATTTCGAAGACGGCCTGCTGCTGATCGACAACGGCAAGATCAGCGCCTTGGGGCACGCCAGCGAACTGCTGCCGACCCTGCCAGCGGACATCGAGGTGCAGCACTATCAGGACGCCCTGATCACCCCTGGCTTTATCGACACCCACATTCACTTCCCGCAGACCGGCATGATCGGTTCCTACGGTGAACAACTGCTGGACTGGCTCAACACCTACACCTTCCCTTGCGAGAAGCAGTTTGCCGACAAGGACCACGCCGACAAGGTGGCGAAGATCTTCGTTGAAGAACTGCTGCGCAACGGCACCACAACTGCCCTGGTGTTTGGCAGCGTACATCCCGAATCGGTCAATGCCTTCTTTGCAGAAGCCGAACGCCTGGACCTGCGGATGATCGCCGGCAAGGTGATGATGGACCGCAACGCCCCGGACTACCTGACCGATACCGCTGAATCCGGCTACGTTGAGAGCAAGGCACTGATCGAGCGCTGGCATGGCAAGGGCCGCCTGCACTACGCGGTGACCCCGCGCTTCGCCCCGACCAGCACCCCGGAGCAACTGACCCTGGCCGGGCAACTGCTGGGCGAGTTCCCCGACTTGTACATGCACACCCACCTGAGCGAAAACCTCAAGGAGATCGACTGGGTCAAGGAACTATTCCCCGAGCGCAAGGGTTACCTGGACGTCTACGACCACTTCAAGCTGCTCGGCGAGCGCTCGGTGTTCGCTCACGGCGTGCACCTGTGCGACGAGGAATGCCAGCGCCTGGCCGAGACCGGTTCGGCCGTGGCCTTCTGCCCGACCTCCAACCTGTTCCTCGGCAGCGGCCTGTTCAACCTGCCGCAGGCGGAGAAGTTCAAGGTCAAGGTCGGCCTGGGTACCGACGTCGGTGCTGGTACCAGCTTCTCGCTGCTCAACACCCTCAATGAAGCCTACAAGGTCATGCAGCTGCAGGGCGCGCGCCTGAGCCCGTTCAAGTCACTGTACCTGGCCACCCTCGGCGGCGCTCAGGCGCTGAGCCTGGATGACCGTATCGGTAGCCTGAAGCCTGGCAACGATGCCGACTTCCTGGTGCTCGATTACAAGGCCACACCACTGATGGACTACCGCATTCAGCAGTCCAACAACATCGACGAAACCCTGTTCGTGCTGATGACCCTGGGCGACGACCGCACCGTCAAGCAGACCTTCGCCGCCGGACGTTGCGTGCACCAGCGTTAGGTCTCACGGAAAAGCCCTCGGTACAAAGCGCCGCCGATCAGCGGCGCCACCAGACCTAGCGGGGCTGCTTTGCAGCCCTTCGCGGATGAATCCGCTCCCACTACAGCCAGATTGCGTCCCACAAGGGATAGTCGACCAATCGTGTTACTAATCCGGCCCTTAAAGGGTTGGCCACTACGTAACGAGCAGCATGAAGAAGATCATCTTCGTGACGCAGAGCGTGGTCGTGAAAACCTGATTGCCAAAACTCACCCGTTTGACCTCGACGGTGGTTAATCGCAATAGCACTGGCAGCTTTTACTTTGGCCATTAAGCGAGCTAGTTGAACATCCTGCAATTCCACTAACCAATGAAAATGATCAGGCATCACGACCCATGCCAGGGATCGCACCTGGCCATTTTCTTCGGCCACTCGAAACTGCTGAACCAGCAAACGCCCCAAGAAGAAATCACTGAAAACAGGATTTCGCTCCCACGTATTTGAGGTCAATAGATAGATTCGGCCGGATTCACTGTAACGACCGATGCGCAGATGACCGGAAGGCATACAAACGATCCGGACTGGATGTCTTTCCAACCCTAGTTCGCATAATGCCTCACCTGATTACAAGAAATTATCGAAAGATTTCTGTGGGAGCGGATTCATCCGCGAAGGGCCGCAAAGCGGCCCGAAGGAAGATGTATCAACCTTTGAGCGGCGCCACACCACCACGTTTTTTGGTCTGCAGCAAATGCGAGAACACCGCATGCAGATCATCCGAGGCGCTGTCTTCGTCGAGGTTGAGTTTGCTGTCGATGTGGTCCATGTGATGCATCATCAGGCTGACCGCCTGATTGACGTCACGGGCTTCGATGGCGTCGATTAGCTGCATGTGCTCATCGTAAGAGCAGTGCGAGCGGTTGCCGCTTTCGTACTGGGCGATGATCAGCGAAGTCTGCGATACCAGGCTGCGCTGGAAGCTGATCAACGGCGCATTGCCCGCAGCTTCGGCCAGCTTCAAGTGGAACTCGCCGGACAGGCGAATACCGGCACCACGATCACCCCGGGAAAAGCTGTCGCGCTCTTCACGAACCATTTGGCGCAGCTCGTTAAGCTGCTCAGCCGTGGCGTGCTCGACCGCAAGCTCGGTAATGGCGCGTTCAACCATGCGCCGCGAGAAAAACACCTGACGCGCTTCCTCGACCGTAGGGCTGGCCACCACCGCACCACGGTTAGGCCGCAGCAGCACCACGCTTTCATGGGCCAGGCGCGACAATGCGCGACGAATGATCGTGCGGCTGACGCCAAAAATTTCGCCCAGGGCTTCCTCGCTCAACTTGGTACCCGGCGCCAGACGCTGCTCGAGAATGGCCTCGAAAATGTGCGCATAGACGATATCGTCCTGGGTTCCGCTGCGCCCGGCCTTGCCGGTACGCACTGGTTTCTTGAGAGGTTGCAGCTGTTCGTTCATGGGCACTCGAGCACGGGGATCGGCCTGTCGGATCCTGACTGTAATACCAGCCAGCAGGGCGAAGGCAAGTCTTGATAAGAAAATTAAACGATTAAGGTATGGGCACATTGTACACAGCCGCAGGGATTTCTGCAGGGGATGATGGCCTTTATAGCTACGCGGCGAAATTATTTGCGCACAGCAACGAAAACATTATTTGCATTATTTGTATACAAACGCATAATCCCCTCGTGCAACTTCCTGACTCAGAAGTCAACAAAAGGTCCGGTCGCCTGCCATCCCATCCGCCTCACAGAGCTCCCCAGTGCGTGCGCAGGACTGGCTCTGAAAAACAAGAAAAGACTTGAGGAGTACACGCTGTGGAAAGCCGCAAATCCGAAGCCCCTACGCTGGATCTCGCCCCACCGCTCGAAACGAGCTGGCTGGAGCGGATTTTCAAACTCAAGCTACATGGCACCACCGTCAAGACCGAAATGATCGCCGGGTTGACCACCTTTATCACCATGGCGTACATCATCTTCGTCAACCCCAACATCATGGCCGATGCCGGCATCGATCACGGCGCGGCGTTTGTCGCCACCTGTATCGCTGCCGCCCTGGGCTGCCTGTTGATGGGCCTGTACGCCAACTGGCCGGTCGGCCTGGCACCGGGCATGGGGCTCAACGCCTTCTTTACCTATACCGTGGTCGGGACCATGGGCTACACCTGGGAGGCCGCGCTGGGCGCGGTGTTCGTCTCCGGGGTGCTGTTCATGCTGCTGACGCTGTCGCGGGTGCGTGAATGGCTGCTCAACAGCATTCCCGTAAGCCTGCGTCATGCAATGGGTGCCGGCGTCGGATTGTTTCTCGGACTGATCGGTCTTAAAACTGCAGGGATTGTCGTCGACAGCCCGGCCACCCTGATCAAGCTCGGCTCCCTGCACGAGCCAGGCCCGCTGCTGGCAGCGATCTGCTTTTTGATGATCGCGGTGCTCAGCTATCACCGGGTGTTCGGCGCGATCCTGATCAGCATCATCAGCGTCACCCTCGCTGGCTGGGGTCTGGGCCTGGTCGAATACGGCGGTTTGTTCTCGCTGCCACCGAGCCTGGCACCGACCTGGATGGCCATGGATGTGGCAGGCGTGTTCAACGTCAGCATGATTGCCGTGGTATTCGCCTTCCTCTTCGTGCATATGTTCGACACCGCCGGCACCCTGATGGGCGTAGCCCAGCGGGCCAACCTGGTGAATGCCGACGGACGCATCGAAAACCTCTCGCGAGCGTTGAAGGCTGACAGTGCCTCGAGCGTGTTCGGTGCAGTGGTCGGCGTACCGCCGGTTACCAGCTATGTGGAAAGCGCTGCGGGGGTTGCCGCAGGTGGTCGCACGGGGCTGACGGCCGTGGTGGTCGGCCTGTTCTTCGTTGCGGCGATGTTCTTCGCGCCACTGGCCGGGATGATTCCCGCCTACGCCACGGCGGGTGCGTTGATCTACGTCGCCATGCTGATGATGGGCAGCATGGCCCATATCGACTGGGATGAAGCCACCGACAGCATCCCGGCGATCGTCACCGCGATCATGATGCCACTGACCTTCTCGGTCGCCGATGGTATTGCCCTGGGCTTTATCACCTATGTGGTGCTCAAGGCGGGTACTGGTCGTTACAAGGAGATTTCCGCAAGCCTCTGGGTGCTGACGGCGATCTTCATTGCCAAGTTTGTATTCTTGTAAACACAACCTCAGGTAAACAGAGCCTCACCTTCGGGTGGGGCTTTTTGTTGTTTCTGTGGAAGCGGGCTTGCCCCGCGATGCGATTTGGCTGACAGCCCGCAATCGCGGGACAAGCCCGCGCCCACCGGAGTGAGTTGCAAGGCAAAAAAAGGCTCTTCACGGAATCCTGGGGACTATGATCCTTGGGTTGGGATGTTGAGGCTACGAGCTTATCCATTCGCTGTGGCGCCGCTACTGGCCCCTTCCGCCTTTACGGCGGCCTACTTAATGAGATGGTCACCCCGGCACCCTGCGGAGCCTAAGCTTTCGCAGGGTGTTTTTACTCTGGAGGCCATCACCATGAACGACGCAGCGTTAATCGGC
>NZ_JBOICA010000011.1:1535-114971 GCF_050739775.1 Pseudomonas sp. | reverse complement strand
GGGACGCCTCGCAGCCGCCAGGCAGCCTGAAAAGCGTGGAGAACCAATCGGATTTTCGATGAGCATCGTTTTTTGAAGTGCTGACCGCTCGATAGCCGGAGAGTATTCGGCTATTTCAGACCATCCCAAGGTGTTCAGTATCACCGTGATGGACTTTCAGATCTCTGTATTGATCGGTTCAATGGCTTCATCTCACCCCAAGAGTATGTTCAACAGAAGCGCGAGCTTCGAGAGAAAGCGTTTGAACTTATAAAAGCTGAGTTGCCATATCTTAATAATATCTCTTTTGACTCTTCGCCTCCGCCATCGGTACCGTCAGCAACGATTGGTAAAGACGAGGAGGGCGCCGCGAATCAGTGATAATTTGGGTTGAAGATTGTCTGGATGGCTAGCGTTTTGGTCTGGGTGTTAGGCCACAGCCTTCTCTTTAACTCGGTAGTCACGTGGGTACTTCGCGCCTGGCGGCGCTTCCTTCTCGGCCAGTGCCGATATTTTGATGAGGATCATCGCAGCCGATAGCACTTCTTTGTCTGAGCACCTCGATAGTTTGATCTCGTGCTGTGGTGGCGCCAGGAACTTCACGGCCTGGTGCTGCTTCAGCGACCGGATGGCATGGATCAAGCGCTCAATGAGCAGAGCCGCAGATTGCATCGCCCATTCGCACAGTGTGTCGAGCGCATAGCCTCAGCGACTCCAGGGCGATTCAGTATGCCAAGACAGTTGGTTAGCCGGGGCAGCTAACTTCCACCTAAAAAATGCGTTCGATGGTTATGGTGGTTATACGGCCAAGAGGATGCCGCGGTATCGTCCGAAGAACTCGGAGGTGGTGCGGCTAGCTCTTCCAGGTGAGGGATGATGTCATCTGGCTTGAGTACCAGTACGTCGCTGTCCAGCGTGTCCAGAATCATCTCGGCGGTGTTGCCGATCAAGGCGCCGCTCAGTCCGCTACGTGCCACGCTACCTATCACCGTAAGCGCCGCTTCTAGCTTGTGTGCCAGGTACGGAATCATCACGTCGGGAGGGCCTTCCTCGACATGCAGGTGTGCGTCCTTGATGTGAAACTCGTGTTGGAACCTCTTGCACTGGTCGCGATAGTAAGCCTGGATGCTCTCCTTGAGTTGAAGTATGGGATCGCTCGCCGAGAGCATTGGATAGGGGTAGGCACACATCATGTGTAGAGTGCCGCTGGCCAGTTTGGCGATGTCGTAGCCGTGGCTGACGATGCCAGAATGCAGGACGCGATGCTCCACATCACTGCTGCCGACGTCGACGGCCGCGAGAATGGTGCCACCGGTCCAGGGCCTGATGGTTTTTACCAAGAGCACTGGGCTGGGGCAGTATCGCAGCAGCTTCCAGTCCTCAGGAGTGAGCAGGGCCTTCATCAGCGGGTTGTCAGTCAAATGCTGTTTGATCACCAGGCCGCAGCCTTGCGCCTGTTGAGCGGCAATGATGGTCTTGTGTGAGCTCCCATGCCAGGCCTGCTGCGCACTAACGCTATAACCTTCTTGTGCCAAGGAGCCTTGTAGGTCGTTCAAGTAAGAGGAATGATGATTTCCCTTGTTGCAGGCCAGCAGGTGCAGATGTGATCGAGTGGCGGTGGCAATCATTTTAGCTCTGTGTAGGATCAGCTCACTGGACTGCTGCGAGTCCACTACCACCAAGGTGTTACGAACGGTGTGCATGAGTGTCTTCCTGTGCGTGAGTACGTTTTTATGCGGACGGGGGACACTGGCGCTCTTGGCCTACGCACCTTAGCGCGGGCTGTACGCGTTGCTGGCCGACCCTTGCCCCGCTTGTCAGTCGTAAGCTCACCAAACGAAATCATGCACGCGACAGCTAGAATCGAATCTTGCCCACTCCATTTGGCCATTAACGTTTGAACTGCACTATTGGCTCCGGAGCTTCTGTTGATCGCTCTTGCAACTGCGCGAGCTGACTCCCCAGCCTTGACGCTGTTGTTTCATTACAGTTACATAAAGAGTACTTAGGTGTAACGCGCTAGATACACTTTATGTTGGAAGTGTTGCGTTACTTCTTGCTGGCTCGCAGCTGGAAATGAAACGCGTTAGCTGCCGCGTTCATGCTTCGTCTAGGTGGACGCCTTATGAATCAAGTTGCTCTCTGGCGAGCGTTCTGCTCGCTCAACTCAATGGGCGAGTATTATGAGGGGTGTTGAGCTTGGTGCTTATACAGTTGGTCGGTTGAGTTAGTTAATTTTCACCTAAAGAAACACTGAACAAGCAGAATTTGATTTTATACAACCGTGCTGCTCCACTGCCTTTGTAGTGGTCAACTAATCCCGGACACCGCGTTAAGTTTTTCCTTGGCCACAGCGGGCGTCAACCCGCTGTTAAATTGATGCGGCCTTTGCCAGTTGTAATGTTGCATCAAAAACCGTCCGATATCCTGCTGTGCCAGCGAAGCGCTCGTGTAACCCACAGTCGGTACCCATTGCGTTTTCAAGCTGCGAAATAACCGCTCCATTGGCGCATTATCGTGGCAGTTTCCGCGCCGACTCATGCTCTGCTTGAAGCGATAACGCCACAGCCGCTGGCGGAAGCTGCGGCTGCCATATACGGCTACTGGTCTGGAGCGCTGGCTTCATGCTCGGTCGATTCGACAGCTGGTGATAGCTGGGATCATCACCAACAGTAACCTGGCAATGGATTACGCCAGGATTCTCGAAATGGCCGACCTGATGGGCAGTGTTTGATAGCGCGTGGCGTCACCCAACTACAGGTTCTCGGCCCCGACGAAGATACGGCGGATGTTTGCAGTCTTCGCCGCCAGATCGATATCGTCCCACCGCAGGCCCATAGCCGCAGCTGGGCGCAGTGCGCCCAGCGTCAGGAAGGGGCGGCCAAGGCCTATGTCGATTCCCGCGTGTCAGGGGCACTGGATTGCGTCTTGACGCATATCGCTCCTGGCTTTCTCCAGGTTGCGCCGAGCCAGCGTGTTCTGCGGCTCCAACGTCAGCGCCTGCTGCAGAAGCTTGGTCGATTCGCAATACTCATGCCGTTCCAAGAGAAAATGCCCATAAGCGTTGTAGACCGAACTGTCCCTGGCCGGCTGTGACGGCTCCAGGGCCACCGCCCGTTTGTAGGCCTGGCGGGCGGGCAGATCTTCCTGGGTATTGGAGTAGGCCAGGGCCAGGTTGAACCAGCCCAGGTAGAAGTCGGGCTGTTGCGCAAGGACCTCCTTCAGCAAGGGAATCGCCTGTTGTGGCGCTTTGGCTCTCCTGGCTTGACGGGCGTCGGAAAACTTCTGGTATTGCTGCGCGGACAGCATCTTGCTGGTCTGTTCGATCTGTTGCTCCTGCAAATGCAGGCGTCTGGCGGCGTAGTCGTTGTCCTGGCGCTGGACCTCATTGATCGATTCGAAAGCCGCCACCGGGCTGTCGATGCCACTTTTCAGGTACTGGAAACGGGTACTGCTCTGCGCCTGGGACCTGTTGACCCTGACAAGACTGTAATAGCGATAAAGCCCGGTCTTTTCATCATAGGTGATGTGATTGTCGACCTCCTCGGCCGGGCTTGTCAGCGTGCCCTCCAGCGGATCCACACGGCCGGTGCTATCCATCGAGGCCTGTACTGTCTCGCGCAGGAACTGGGTGGCCGCTATTTTCGCCGTGCGAATCGACTCCGCTTGAGCATCGGGCAACTGGGCGCTATCGGCGACGCCAACGAAGTACAGGTTCTTGGGGTTGTCCGGCAGTTTCTTCAGCCAGTCTGGCAGGGCTTCCGCTGCATAGGCCGAAGACAACAGCTTAAGTTGAACCCCGACGGGGTTCGTGGGCCCACTGTCCGGTGGGTCGATGATTGCCTGGAAGCGCTTATATTGATTTTGAAACTCCTGGGCTGCGAATTGATTGGCCGGCTCTTTGAACGTCCTGTAGTTCAAGTGCTCAGTCTCCATCTTGCGCACGATCTTCTCGACCTTGTTGATAGAGACGGCGATTTGCTGGTAGTTGTTCATTTCCAGCGTATTCACCGCGATGGTGATGCCGGAGATGACAACCCCGAGGGCGACCGTTGCACTTTTGACATAGTTCGCACTGCTGCCCTGCAACGCGGCGGCCACCAGCCCCAGCACGCCGACCAGGATGGCAATGCCGACTTGCAGGCGATAATTGAAGCGCCATGTATCCAGCTGTGCATAACAGGTTTTGAGCAGTTCATTGAAGTAGTCCAGCATTTTCGGATCTGCAGCCGTTTCGGCATAGGCTGGCAGGCAGAACAGCAGGCCTATCAAGCAGGACAGTCTGGTAGAGGTGTTCATGGCCTAGTTTACCCTCTGGTATTGAATTCCAGGCCGGAAGCTGATGGCGAATACTAGGCGTCCACTTTGCACCGGCAATCATCAAGAGTGTAGGTGGCCTTTGGACATCTGGGGTCAGAAGGAAAGGGGGAGGACGAGGGCGCGCTATACGCTAATAACCTGAGTCACCCATGCCATTCATGCATCCTAATAGACTTGAGCGATATCATTTTGGCATCATTGCTGGGAAGCCAGCAGCTAATGGGTCCGCACCGGAGCGGGCGGCTGCTGTGTGACAGCTTCACCGACGACTGGCAATAGCTATCCACGGCCGATCACGGCGAATGACTTTATTAGGGAGCAGGTCATGCAGTTACGAAACGTGAAGATAGGAATGCGAGCAGGATGTACGTTCACATTTTTGGCAGTGTTGATCCTGTTAATGGGGTTGGTCTCGCTCTTTCAGGCCAAGCAGATGGACGCTGCTACCGATGGCATCCGGGAAGATTGGTTGCCGGCGATTATTGCACTCGGTGAGGTAGGAACGAGTCTGGGCAGAGCGCGTGCGCTGACCTTGCGCAGCGTGTTGCTCAATGATGTCAGCGAGCGCCAGCGCAGCCTTGATCTCATTGAATCGGTCAACAAGACGATGCCCGAACACCTGGGCGCTTACGAAAAAACCATTACGCTGGCGCAGGATCGAGAACTCTTCGACCATTTCATCGCCCAATACAAACGCTACCTGGCACTTCAGACAGAGATCGTTGCTGCGGTAGCAGCCGGGCGTATAGAAGAGGCCGAACGCCTGGTCAACGGCCCCCTTGCCGAATACGCCGACACGATGATGAAAGCGCTGACCACGCTTATCCGCTTCAATTCCGAGGGTGCCTATACCTCCGCGCAGGGTAGCAGCGAGGCGTTCACAGAAGCAGTGACTGTGGTGGTGGTCGCGCTGGTGGTTATCCTGCTGGTGATGACAATCATTGCCATCCTGCTGACCCGCAGCATCGTCGCTCCCATGGCTGAGGCGGTGGAGGTCGCCAATCGTGTAGCAAGTGGTGATCTGACCCAGGAAATCCGTGTTGAAGGGCACGACGAACCGGCCATGCTCCTGTCTTCGCTACGAACCATGCAGCAGAGCCTGCGCGACACGATCCGGCAGATTTCCAGCGCGTCTGACCAATTGGCCTCGGCTTCGGAAGAACTACATGCAGTGACCGAGGACACTAGCCGTGGCCTGCACCAACAGAGCGCCGAGATCGATCAGGCCGCGACGGCAGTAAACCAGATGACCGTCGCCGTCGAGGAAGTTGCCAGCAACGCGTCGAGTACTGCCGATGCTTCCCAGGTGGCCGATCAGACCACTCTGCAGGGGCGTGATCAGGTCAAGCAGGCACTGGAATCGATCCGGGCGCTTGCCAGCGATGTGACTGTCACCTCGGAAGAGATC
The DNA here is from genome assembly GCF_050739775.1 of Pseudomonas sp. Classification (GTDB taxonomy): domain Bacteria; phylum Pseudomonadota; class Gammaproteobacteria; order Pseudomonadales; family Pseudomonadaceae; genus Aquipseudomonas. The sequence continues at coordinate 109,264 of NZ_JBOICA010000011.1, read as the reverse complement.
GGACAACTGGCCAACCAGGTGAACGAGATTGGCCAGGTGCTTGATGTGATCGGTGCCATTGCCGATCAAACCAACCTGCTGGCCTTGAACGCTGCCATCGAGGCCGCCCGTGCCGGCGATGCAGGGCGTGGTTTTGCCGTGGTCGCCGATGAAGTGCGTGCCCTGGCCCACCGAACCCAGGCGTCGACCAAGGAAATCGGCCAGATGATCGGCGGCATACAGTCTGGCTCGGAGCGAGCGGTCGGTGCCATACACAGCAGCCAGAACCGGGCCAACAATACCCTGGAGGTGGCTCAGGCGGCTGGCGCGGCACTGGAAGTGATCGCCAGTTCGATCTCCTCGATCAACGAGCGTAACCTGGTGATCGCTTCGGCTTCCGAAGAGCAGGCTCAGGTTGCCCGTGAAGTGGATCGTAACCTGGTAAACATACGTGATCTGTCTACACAAACATCAGCAGGCGCCAATCAGACCAGTGCCGCCAGCCAGGATCTTTCACGCCTGGCAGTGGAGCTGAATGCGATGGTGTCGAAGTTCAGGACTTAGCTTGAACTATCAAGGGCACTGCAGGCGCAAACACAGCCAAGCCCAGGTACTCTTGGGCCGCTGTAGTTGTTTTTATACTACGCTAGCCATGAATATGCGCCGCAAATCCTAACTTTAAAGTCAAGAAAAGGGTCGTCTCATGAAGGTCAGTGCACGCAACGTATTCAAAGGCCAAGTCAGCCACGTACAGCAAGGCGCTGTGAACGCCGAGGTCAGTTTGGCGCTGCCCGGTGGTGAGCAACTGGTCGCGGTCGTGACGATGGAAAGCGTCAAGAACCTTGGTATTGCCGCAGGCAAAGAGGCCGTTGCTTTGATCAAGGCGCCTTGGGTGATGTTGATGACCGAGTCGAGTGACATTCGGCTCTCCGCACGCAACTGCCTGCAAGGCAAGGTGCTCAGCGTCAACGATGGCGCCGTCAACGCCGAGGTGGTGATCGAGTTGGCTGGCGGTACAAAGGTTTACTCGATCGTGACGCGTGATGCTGTTGCTGAGTTGGGCCTGGCACCCGGCGTAAAGGCTACTGCAGTGATTAAGGCCTCCCACATCATCCTCGGTATGCCGGCCTGATAAAGCGCCAGTCTTCACTTCATGCAGCCCTGCCACGGTAGACTCACGCGCCAGCAGCCTCTGGTGCAGGCGGTAGGGCTCAAAGACCTGGGGCGCTTGTACATGCTGCCCGTAGCGCCTTCCCCAAGCGTGTCGTTCGGTTCAGGACGAAGTCGGGCGCGGCACGGCAAACTGTTTGCGGAACCACTCTTGGAGCATGGCTTTTTCCGCATACAGCCGGTCGCTGTTGGCTCTACGTCCTGGGCGCTGCAAGTAGAACTTGTCCGTGACGTGAGCATCGGCCTGGCTTAGCGGCTTACCTTGTTGCCAGAGCTCGTAGTGCAGGTCGATACTGGGCCAGGTGATGTCGCGCATGAAGCGTATCGTATAGGCCTGGGCATGCCAGGGTTCGTAGCGGCCGGCCAGGTCGATGTCGCGGATGTCGATGCGCAGGGTCTGCCCGGGTGGCAGGTAGCGCTTGCCCAGGGTCTGCAGATAGCTGCGCAGCTCTTTCATCACATGCTCGTCGGCACCGCGCTCGTAACCGTTGCTGTCCAGGCTTGCATCGCGAAAGTGTTCGGGTTTGTCGTAATTGACCTCGACCGAGGCGGCCGGCGGCGTTTGAGCCAGGCTGCTTGACGCCAGCAGGCTCAGGGCGACAAAGGTCAGGGCAGGGCGCATGATTCACCTCCAGGTGCAGGTGTCTGCACTGCTGTTATTGTACGCCTGCCAAGGTTGGCGGGTTAGGGGAGTGCACCGTGAGTCGGATCGAACGGTTTGCCATCAACGCGCATGGCCGGGATTATGCGGTGGGCGATATTCACGGGCACTTCCAGCGCCTGCAGGTACAACTGCGGGCCATCGGTTTCGATCCAGCAGTGGACCGCTTGTTCAGCGTCGGTGACCTGGTGGACCGGGGGCCGGAATGCCCGCAAGCGCTGCATTGGCTGGAACAGCCTTGGTTCCATGCGGTGCAGGGTAACCACGAGGCGCTGGCGGTGACGCATGTGAGTGGCGGCTGGCTGGATTACGGTCAGTACCGTGCTGCGGGCGGTGGCTGGTTTCTCGACCTGCCAGCCAGCGAACAGGTACGTTTTGCCGAGCGTTTTGCGCGTATGCCTCTGGCCCTTGAAATCGAAACGCCGGGTGGGCTGGTCGGCCTGCTGCATGCCGATTGTCCGTGTGCCAGCTGGTCCGAGTTGTGCGAGCAACTGCAGGTCCAAGTGCCGCGCGAGCTTCAGGAATACTGCCAGTGGTCGCGGCGTCGGCTGCAAGTGGATGACGAACGACCGATTGCTGGCTTGCGAGCGTTGATCGTTGGTCATACCCCTCTGCACGCGGTGAGGGTGCTGGGCAATATCTGGCATATCGATACCGGCGGTTGGTCCCGTGGTCATTTCAGCCTGTTGGCGCTGGACACCCTCAGCCTGGTCAGCGCCACAGAAGGTGAATGATCACGGCCAAAGCCAGTGCGATCAGCACTGCGCCCGATACCCGCTCAAGCCATGGCAGCGAACGCGAAAATTGCCGCCGTATGCGCAGGTTGCCGATGGCCATGGCGACCAGCACGTCCCAGGCCAGCACCACGGTGAACATCCACAGGCCATAGAACAGCTTCCAGCCAAGGCTGGCGTTGGCGACCATGCTCGCCAGGCTGACGTAGAACAACGCGTTCTTGGGATTGAGGATGCCTGACACAAGCCCCATACCCAGCCCTTGCCACCAGGACGTCTGTACGCTGGGTGGATGGCTGTGGTCGGTTGCGGCCAACGAACTGCTGCCGGCATGGCGAATGAACAGACTGCCGATGTACAGCAGGTAGGCGCAGCCCGCCAACTGAATGACGATGAACAGCGCGCTGTCTGGGCGCAGCGCCGAGAGACCGGCAAAGGCGGTCAGGATAAAGGCACCATTGGCCAGGGCGATCCCCAGGCAAGCGCCAGTGGCAACGCGCCAACCGGCGCTCATGGCGCTGCGCGCGACCAGGAAGAAATCCGGGCCGGGCGACAGCAGGGCGAGAAAATGCGCTGCGGCAACCATCAAGAACTGCTCCATGGCACTCAATCTTGTTCAGCAATAAGGCTGGCGATTGTCTGGGCAGGGCTGTGTGGCTGTATTGAAGAAAATTGCGGGCGTTCAGCGCCGATAAAGACCCGGGGTCACGCCGGTATGGGCTTTGAACACGCGCTGGAAATGGCTCTGGTCAGCAAAGCCCAGGCGGTAGGCGATATCCGCGACTGGCGTGCCGTTGCGCAGCCAGCCACGGGCCAGGTTGACGCGTTGGTTCAACTGGTAGGCGTGCGGGGTGAGTCCGGTGGCGGCGCGAAAGGCGCGGATCAACTGGTAGCGGCCCATGCCCGCCAGCGTGGCCAGTTCGCTCAGGGTCAGATGGTTGTTGCCTTCATCCTCAAGGCACTGCAGCAGGGCCTTGAGGGTGCTGTCTGGCAGCTGCGGCAACAGCGAACTGGCCAACGGTTGATGGGCGCCGGCCTCGTAATCAGCGAGAAACTCGATCAATGCGGCCTCTTTTTCGGCGCCAGGTACGGCGGAAAACAGCATGTCGTTGAGTCGACAGAAGCGCTGGTAAGTGAACGCGTCGCGGCTGATGCGTGCCGGCTCGCCGTCACTGGCCGACTGGCCGGACTCCAGGCGCAGGGCTCGCAGCCAGGCGGCGTCCAGGTGCAGCATCTGATAGCTCCAGAACATCCCGGGCTCAGGGTTACAGGCATGCACGCAATGGGCCGGGACAAACACCAGCGTACCGGGCAACAGGCGCGCCTGCCCCTGGCCTGCGCCAGTGAACAGGCTGCAGCCCTGGTCCACCGCGCCGATGGAGAAGGTTGGGTGACTGTGGGGTTTGTAGCAGGTCCGGCTGTGGCAGGCCTGGCGGCTTTCTACAAAGGGCAGGGCTGGGTCACGCCAGAATGCGCTGTGCCGCTCAGCGGCCCGAGGCATGACGTTTTCCGGGCACTGTAGCGTCTGTTCCATCAGGCTCATGGGCGGTCTCGGGGCTATGAGGCGGGATGAACATGCAAGTGGATTGCGGCGCGGAAGTCAATCGGCTGTGTCTATTGGAATCAAGGCACAGTTTTTTTGCCCAACTGTACCTTGACGCTTGGGGGCCTCTGAACGGAACCTGCAGCTTCCAGCTGTCGGAGCACTATCATGGACTTGTCTCTACTCGCCCTGTTCGTACCTGCCTGTTTCGCCCTGAACATGGCGCCAGGTCCGAACAACCTGTTGTCACTGCACAATGCCAGCCGTTACGGCCTGCGCATTGCCTGTGTGGCCGGGGTCGGCCGGCTGCTGGCGTTTGCCGGGATGATCGTGCTGGCGGCCATGGGGCTTGCAGCGGTGCTGCATACCAGCGAGTACCTGTTCCTGACCATCAAGCTGCTAGGCGCTGCCTATCTGTTCTACATTGCCTGGCAACTGTGGCGGGCACCGGTTGCTGCCGCGACCGTGAGTGCCGAGTGCCAGGGCGGCACCTTGCGTCTGGCGCGCCAGGAATTTCTGGTGGCGGCGGGCAATCCCAAGGCGATCTTGATTTTCACTGCCTTCCTGCCGCAGTTCGTCCAGGTCGCAAGCCCGCTGCCGGTGGCCGAGCAATTCGCCTGGTTGGGTGGTTTGTTCCTGCTGCTGGAATGGGCGGCGATTGTCATCTACGCCTGGTTGGGCGCCTATCTGCAGCGCTGGTTCAATCAGTCAGGGCCACGGCGGTTGTTCAACCGGGTCAGTGCAACACTGCTCGGTTGCGCCGGGATCGGCCTGTTGGCGGCGCGCCGGGCCTAGTCCCCTGGGCAGGTGCTTATAGAGAAAGGGTCTGAGGCTGCTGGGGATATGTCCTAGGCTTATGGCTGGACCGGGCACACGGATCCGCTGTCCGCCATCTGCCAAGGAGACCTACCGATGCTCTCGACCCTGGAGTTGCGCAACATCATCGAAAGCAGTTTTTTACCCACCCGCTGCCAGTGCACCCTGGCTGCGGACCGTTCGTTGACCGTCAAGGTGTTCGATCGCAGTTGCGAGCGGGTCGACCTGCTGGTGACCGGTATCAGCGCCGAACAGTTGACCAGTAGCCGGGCGATTTCCAACCTGATCGTAGGCTTGCGCAATGACTTGGCCGACCAGCGCCAGCTTCACGCAGGACGGCACCGCGATGGCCTCTAGTCGCGGTAGAACACCTGGACCAGGTGATAGCCGAACTTGCTCTTGATCGGGCCGTGTACGACACGCAGCGGTTTTTTGAAAATCACCTGGTCGATGGCTCCCACCATCTGCCCTGGACGCACTTCGCCCAGGTCACCGCCGCGTTTGCCCGATGGGCAAGTCGAATACTTTTTGGCCAGCACATCGAACGCCTCGCCTTTGGCGATGCGTTGCTTGAGTTGTTCGGCTTCTTCAGCGCTCTTGACCAGAATATGCCGAGCCTGTGCTTTCATCTTGAGCTACCTTCGCAAAGCGCTAAAACCGCGCATTATGCCTGATCACGCAGCTCCGGGCGGTCACGAAATTGTTCGAGGGCCTCGGGGTTGGCCAGCGCGTCGGTGTTTTTCACCGGTTCGCCATGGACCACATTGCGAATCGCCAGCTCGACGATCTTGCCGCTGATGGTGCGCGGGATATCGCTGACTGCAGCGATCACCGCTGGCACATGGCGCGCGGTGGTGTTACTGCGGATCACCTGGCGAATCTGCTTCTGCAGAGCCTCATCCAGTTGCAGGCCTTCGCGCAGACGCACGAACAGCACCACGCGCACATCGTTGTGCCAACGTTGGCCAATGGCAACGCTCTCCAGCACTGCGTCGATCTTCTCTACCTGACGGTAGATTTCCGCGGTGCCGATGCGCACGCCGCCGGGATTGAGTACCGCGTCCGAGCGGCCGTAGATAATCATGCCGCCTTCCGGCGTCTGTTCGGCATAGTCGCCTTGGGCCCAGACGCCGGGAAACTGGCTGAAGTAAGCGGCATGGAAGCGCTCGGCGTGCGGATCGTTCCAGAAACCCAGGGGCATGGCCGGAAAATGCCGGGTGCAGACCAGTTCGCCTTTCTCGCCGATCAGGGCTTTACCGTCATCGTCCCAGACCTCCACGGCCATGCCCAGACTCTTGCACTGGATCTGCCCGCGCCGCACGGCCAGCACCGGGTTGCCGATGACGAAGCAGGAGCAGATGTCAGTACCGCCGGACATCGAGGCCAGGCACAGGTCGGCCTTGAACTCGCGGTAGACATAGCCGTAGCTCTCTGGCGACAGCGGCGAGCCGGTGGACAGTAACAATTTGAGTGAGTCCAGGCGATGACTCAGGCATGGCCGGATATGCGCATGTTCCAGGGTTGCCAGGTACTTGGCGCTGGTACCAAAAGCAGTAATCCGTTCGCTATCGATCAGGTCGAGCAAGCGCTCGGGGCCGGGATGCAAGGGCGAACCGTCATACAGCAGCAGGGTCGTGCCGGCCGCCAGGCCGCTGGCCAACCAGTTCCACATCATCCACCCACAGGTGGTGTAGTAGAACAGCACGTCATCCGCGCCCAGGTCGCTGTGCAGGCCGTGTTCCTTCAAGTGCTGCAGGAGCACACCACCGGCGCTGTGGACGATGCACTTGGGTACGCCCGTGGTGCCGCTGGAATAAAGAATGTAAAGCGGGTGGTCGAAGGGCAGTGGGGTGAACTGCGGTTCGCCACCGGGCTGATAGAAATCGTCCCACAGGCTGACGCGGGCGCTGCTGAGGAACTCGGCAGTGCGGGTGTGGGCACGGCTGTAAGGCACTACCAGCAAGTGTTCAAGGCTGGGCAACTGAGCCAGCACCTGATTGATCTTGTCGACCTGGTCGATGGGCTTGCCAGCGTACTGATAACCGGCACAGACCATCAGCAGTTTGGGCTCGATCTGGCCGAAGCGGTCAATGATGCCGTGGGTGCCGAACTCTGGCGAAGAACAGGACCAGATGGCGCCCAGGCTGGTGCCGGCGAGCATCGCCACCAAGGTCTGCCAGGTGTTGGGCATACAAGCTGCCACGCGATCGCCGACGCCGATGCCGGCAGCCTGGAAGCTGCGCTGCAGCCCCGCGACCTGTGCGGCCAGCTCAGCATGGCTGATGATTTGCCGTTCGCCGTCCTCACGCACCGCCACCACTGCCGGATGCGGGTCGCGGCGACGCAGCAAGTGTTCGGCGAAATTCAGGGTTGCGCCGCTGAACCAGCGGGCGTTGGGCATCTGTGGTCCTTCGTCGAGGACCTGGGTGGCTGGCTGATGCCAGCGCACCTGGAAGAAATCGGCAAGGGTCTGCCAGAACGCGGCACGTTGCTCGATGCTCCAGCGGTGCAACTGCTCGTAGTCGGCCAGTGTCAGGTCGTACTTGCGGTTGACCTCACGGCGAAAGGCATCCATGCGACTGGCCTGAATGCGCGCCTCGCTTGGGCGCCAAAGCACTTCGTTCATGACGCGTTCCCCTTGTGTGGAGCCCTTTATTCCACTGTAGCTTTCTTCACCTCGTCCGCGGCTGACCAGATGCGGTAGCGCACTTCGACGCCTTCAGGCACATAGACCACTACCGGCAGCTTGCTGTTGTAGCGCAGCAGGAAACCGTCACCGACCACCGGGACAAAAGCGACTTTCTTGGTGTTGTCCGGGCAGGCCATTAATGTCGAGGCCGGGCCCATGACCTTTTCCAGACGGTAGTAACTGTAACCCCAGCCTTGCAGGGACTGTTCTTCCAGCGTACCGCCCAGGTGCTGGCGGTTGCAGTCGACTTGCAGCTGCTTGCCGGCCAGCACTTCCAGTTTGAAGGCCGACTCATCGGCTTGTTGCGGCAGGTGGATGACCTGGCGGGTAAAGCCTTTTTCGGCCTCGGGATAGGGCGCGACTTCCTTGAGACTGGCGGCCTGTACCATCGTGCCGAGAGCCAGGGTCAGGGTGAGCAACGCAGTGAAAGGGATTGGGCGCATAAGGCCTCCTTGCAGGTAAAAAAGACGATGCCGCAGCCAGATCCCGGGCCGCCCGTCATTGGGCCAGCCAGCCGCCATCGATGTTCCAGGCAGCGCCACGAACCTGACTGCCAGCCTCGCTACAGAGGAACAATACCAGCTCACCCAGATGTTCGGGAGTGACGAAGGCCAACGAGGGCTGCTTCTCGGCCAGTAGATCGTACTGCGCTTGTTGTGCATCGATGCCACTGGCGGCGCGGTCATCAATCTGCTTTTGCACCAGCGGAGTCAGCACCCAGCCTGGGCAAATGGCGTTGCAGGTGATGTTGCTGGTGGCGGTTTCCAGGCCCACCACCTTGGTCAGTCCGACCACCCCGTGCTTGGCGGCAACGTAAGCCGCCTTGCCGGTGGAGCCGACCTGGCCATGCACCGAGGCAATGTTGACGATCCGTCCCCAGTTGCGCTGGCGCATGCCCGGCAGCACTAGGCGGGTGCCATGGAACACGGCGCTCAGGTTGATGGCGATGATCGAATCCCAGCGCTCCAGCGGGAAGTCTTCGACGGCGGCCACATGCTGGATGCCGGCGTTGTTGACGAGAATATCGACGCCGCCAAAGTCCCGTTCGGCATAGGCGAACAGGTCTTCGATCTGCGCCACATCGCCAAGGTCGGCCGGGTGATGGCCGACCCGGGTACCATGGCGGGCCACCTCGGCGATGGCCGCGCTGGCGTCGCCGAAGCCGTTGAGAATCAGGTTGGCGCCGGCCTTGGCCAACACATGGGCAATACCCAGACCGATGCCGCTGGTGGAGCCAGTAACCACTGCTGTTTTGCCTTTGAGTTGCATGAGTAGCTCCTTAAACGATGCCGGTAGCATAGAAGGTGGCGATGACCACGAACACTGCCAGGGTCTTGATCAGGGTAATGCCGAAAATGTCCTTGTAGGCCTCGCGGTGGGTCAGGCCGGTGACTGCCAGCAGGGTGATGACCGCGCCGTTGTGCGGCAGGGTATCCATGCCGCCACTGGCCATGGCTGCCACGCGATGCAGCACTTCAAGCGGAATGTTGGCGGCATTGGCGGCGGCGATGAAACTGTCGGACATCGCCGCCAGGGCGATACTCATGCCCCCGGACGCGGAACCGGTGATGCCGGCCAGCAAGGTCACGGTAATCGCTTCGTTGACCAGCGGATTGGGGATGGCGCGCAGGGCATCGGCCAGTACCAGAAAACCTGGCAAGGAGGCGATCACCGCACCGAAACCGTATTCCGAGGCGGTGTTCATCGCCGCCAGCAGCGCACCGTTGACCGCACTCCTGCTGCCTTCGGCCAGACGATTTTTGATCGCGTCAAAGCCGGCCACCAGCACCAGCAAGATACCCAGCAGCAGGGCCGCCTCGACCGCCCAGATCGCAGTGAGCTTGGCGATGTCGCTCTGCACCGGGGCGCTCATGCCCGGCAGGCTGAGGCTGTGGGTCTTGCCGTACCAGGCGGGAATCCAGTGAGTGAACAACAGGTTCATCACCCCCACCAGCAGCAGCGGCGAGAGCGCCAGCAGCGGATTAGGCAGTTTGAGATCGGCGGCGGTCTCCGGCTCGTTGCGCAGGTCTGTGCCGTAGCCTTCGCCGGCGCGCTGGGCCTTGTTGCGCTGGCGCTGCAGGTAAAGCATGCCGGTGCAGAACACGAACAGGGTACCGATCAGGCCCAGCCAGGGCGCCGCCCAGGCGGTGGTGTTGAAGAAGGTGCTGGGGATGATGTTCTGGATCTGCGGGGTGCCGGGCAGGGCATCCATGGTGAAGGAAAACGCACCCAGGGCGATGGTCGCCGGGATCAGGCGCTTGGGGATATTGCTCTGGCGGAACATTTCGGCAGCGAATGGATAGACCGCGAACACCACCACGAACAGCGAAACTCCGCCGTATGTCAGCAGTGCGCAGACCAGCACGATGACCAGCATGGCCTGACGGGTACCGAGCAAGCGAATGGCCGCGGCGACGATCGAGCGGGAGAAACCGGACAGCTCGATCAGCTTGCCGAACACCGCACCGAGCAGGAACACCGGAAAGTACAGTTTGATAAAGCCGACCATTTTTTCCATGAACACGCCGGTGAAAGCCGGGGCCACGGCAGCAGGGTCGGTCAGCAGCACCGCGCCGAGTGCAGCGATGGGGGCGAAGAGGATAACGCTATAACCACGGTAGGCAGCCAGCATCAGCAGCGCGAGCGCTGCCAGGGCGATGATCACACTCATCGAGTGTCTCCTTGGGTGCATCTTGTTTTTGTTGGTTCGCTGGAGATAGCGGGAATCGTGCCAGAAGTTTAAGTCATTGAAATATATAGATAAATTTGTTTTTCGTGGGTTGACTGTCTCTGATTTGAGATGGCTTGTCGCGGGGCAAGCCCGCTCCCACAGGTGCTAAACCAACCTCTGTGGGAGCGGGCTTGCGCCTCGATAGCAATCTCTAGACAGAAACAAAAATCTCTTTATTGAGACGACAATCCCAGTGCAACCAACTTCTTGTACAAGGTTGAACGTCCCAACCCCAGCTGCCGCGCGGCTTCTGGCACATTACCGGCACAACGGGCGAGGGTATCCGCCAACAGTTTTTGCTCGAACTCGGCACAGGCCTGTTTATAGCTCATCGGCGCTGCAACCACGGCCAATGGCGCCAGATTACCTAGTGCCGCCTGCAAGTCTCGAACGCCCAAGCGTGGCTGATCGGCAAGCAAGGTGGCACGCTCCAGCACATTACGCAGCTCACGGATATTGCCCGGCCAGGCATGCCGGGCCAGCAGTGCCTGGGCTTCGTCATCCAGCTCGTGCTGGCTGCCCAGTTCTTCGAGAATGGCCTCGCTCAGGGCCGGCAGGTCATCCAGGCGTTCACGCAGCGGCGGTACCTGGATCGGCAGTACGTTGAGCCGGTAGTACAGGTCGGCGCGAAATTCGCCGCGGGCCATAGCCACGCTGAGATCGGTGGACGTCGCGGCAATGATCCTCACGTCGCTGCGCATCATCTGGTTGGAACCCACCGGCTCGTACTCCTTCTCCTGCAGCACGCGCAGTAATTTACTCTGCAACGGCAAGGGCATGTCGCCGATTTCGTCGAGGAACAGGGTGCCGCCCTCGGCCAGTTGCAGCTTGCCCGGGCGGCCTTTGCGATCGGCGCCGGTGTAGGCACCCGGTGCGGTGCCAAAGAACTCGGCCTCAAGCAGGGTTTCCGGAATGGCGGCGCTGTTGATGCTGACAAACGCCTTGTGCGCCCGTGACGAGGCGGCATGGATAGCATGGGCCAGCAGTTCCTTGCCGGTGCCGGTTTCGCCTAGCAGCAACACCGTTGACTCACTGCCGGCGCCGCGCCGGGCCCGGCGCTTGACCTCAAGGCTGGCGGCGCTGGTGCCGATGAACTGGGCAAAGCTGTATTTGGCCTGACGGGCACGTAGCAGCGAACGGGTCGAGGCCAGTTCCTGCTGCATGCTGGCGTAGCGTTTGAGCAGCGGCGACAGGCTGTGCAGTTCATCGAACAGGGCAAAACCGATGGCTCCGATCAAGGTGCCGTCACCGTCGTGCACCGGCAGGCGCATGACCACCAGCGGTTCCTTGGGGGTGTCGAGCATGTCCAGCAGGATCGGCCTGCCGTTGTTGACCACCTCGCGCATCAGGCTGCCGGGGATCACCCGCTCGCAGGGCTGGCCGATGACGCTGGCGGCATCTTCAAGGCCAAAGCGCCGGGCATAGCGCTCGTTCATCCAGACAATCCGTGCATCACGGTCGACGATGACCGTGCCTTCACTGGACTGCTCGATGATTTCGAATAGCGAACGGATCGCCAGCTGGCGCACCTGCTGATAATCCTTGAGGCTGTCACTGGCAGGCATGGGCCGCTCCCGGAAAAGCAAAGGCTGCGATTATGCCCGTGGATCGAAGGCTTCGCGCAAGGCATCGCCGATGAACACCAGCAGCGAAAGAATCAACGCCAAGGCAAAGAACGCCGTGAACCCCAGCCAAGGGGCTTGCAGATGCTGCTTGCCCTGGCTTACCAGCTCTCCCAGCGAAGCGCTGCCGGCGGGCATGCCGAAGCCGAGGAAGTCCAGGGCAGTCAAGGTGGTGATGGCACCGGTGAGCATGAACGGGATATAAGTCAGTGTGGCATTCATGGCATTGGGCAGGATATGCCGCAGCATCACCTGGCTGTCCGGCAAGCCCAGAGCGCGGGCCGCCTTCACGTACTCCAGGTTGCGCCCACGGAGGAACTCTGCACGTACCACGTCGACCAGCGCGAGCCAGGAAAACAGCGCCATGATCCCCAGCAGCCACCAGAAGTCCGGCTCGACAAAACCGCTGAGGATGATCAGCAGGTAGAGCACCGGCAGCCCTGACCAGACTTCCAGCAAACGCTGTCCGATCAGGTCGACCCAGCCGCCGTGGTAGCCTTGCAGGGCACCCGCGGCAACGCCGATCAGCACGCTGACGACGGTCAGGGCAAAGGCGAACAGCAGCGATACCCGCGTGCCATACAGCACCCGAGCCAGCACGTCGCGGCCCTGGTCATCGGTGCCCAGCCAGTTGCCAGCCGTCGGCGGGCTGGGGGTGGGCACCAGCAGATCGTAGTTGGGCGTGTCGGCGCTGAAGGGGATGGGGGCGAACAGCATCCAGCCGCCCTGGCCCTCGATCAGTTGGCGCACGTACTGGCTGCGATAGTCTGGCTGAAACGGCAGCTGGCCGCCGAATTGCTGTTCGGTGTAGCGCTTGAGTGCCGGCACGTACAGCTCACCCTTGTACGACAGCAGCAGCGGCTTGTCGTTGGCCACCAGCTCCGCGCCGAGGGTCAGCAGCACCAGCCCGGCGAACAGCCACAGGGAAATCCAGCCGCGGCGATTACCGCGCAATCGTTGCAGGCGACGGCGCGAGAGGGGAGAGAGCATCAGTGGGCCCTCGCGTCGAAGTCGATGCGCGGATCGAGCAGGGTGTAGCAGAGGTCACCGATCAGACGGATCAGCAGCCCGGCCAGGGTGAAGATGAACAGGGTGCCGAACACCACCGGATAGTCCCGCGATACCGCAGCCTCGTAGCTCATGCGTCCCAGGCCATCGAGCGAGAAGATCACCTCGATCAGCAGGGAACCGGCGAAGAACACCGTGATCAGCGCCTGCGGCACACCGGCCACGACCAACAGCATGGCATTGCGCAGCACATGGCCGTACAGCACCCGGCGCTCGCTCAGGCCTTTGGCCCGGGCGGTGACCACGTACTGGCGGGATATCTCGTCGAGAAAGGCGTTCTTGGTCAGCAGGGTCAGGGTCGCGAAGCCGCCGATCACCAGCGCGCCGACCGGCAGCACCAGATGCCAGAAGTAGTCGGCGACCTTGCCCAGCAGGCTGAGCTGGTCGAAGTTGTCCGAGATCAGGCCGCGCACCGGGAACCAGTTCAGCGAGGTGCCGCCGGCGAACAGCACGATCAGCAGCAGGGCGACCAGGAACGAGGGCAGGGCATAGCCGATCACGATCAACGCACTGCTCCAGGCGTCGAAACGGCTGCCGTGGCGCACCGCCTTGCGGATCCCCAGGGGAATGGACACCAGGTAGGTGATCAGCGTGGCCCAGAAGCCCAGAGACAAGGTGACCGGCAGTTTCTCGAGGATCAGCTCGGTGACCTTGGCACCGCGGAAGAAACTGCTGCCAAAGTCGAGCCTGGCGTACTGGCCGAGCATCAGCCACAGGCGTTCGGGGGCTGACTTGTCGAAGCCGTATTGGCGCTTGATCTCATCGATCAGCTTCGGGTCCAGGCCGCGGGTCGCCCGAGATTCGCCATGCACGGTCTCGGCCCTTGCACCTGGCGTACCGCCGCCAATGCCCTGCAGTCGCGCTACCGCTTGCTCCACCGGCCCGCCAGGAGCGGCCTGGACGATGGCGAAGTTGACCAGCAGGATCGCCAGCAGGGTCGGAATGATCAGCAGCAGGCGGCGCAGGATATAGGCGGTCATGGCGAAATCTTCCGGCGTTCGGCCATCTGTTCGTTGCTCAGCGCTGTCGGGCTTATTTCCCACCAGGTGTCCAGGCCTTCGTCATAAGCGGCCTGCACCTTGGGCTGGCCGAAGCGGTTCCACCACACCGTCGAGCTGCCGGGCGGGTAATAGTTGGGGATCCAGTAGTAGTTCCACTGCAACACCCGGTCCAGGGCATGGGCGTGACGCAGCATGCCGGCCTGGCTGTCTGCACGGACCAGGCCGTCGAGCAGTGTGTCCACGGCCGGGTCCTTGAGCACCATGAGGTTGTTCGAGCCCGGATCGTTAGCGGCGGCCGAGCCGAAATAGTTGTACAGCTCAGCACCGGGCGACAGGGTGACGGGGTAACCGGTGACAATCATGTCGTAGTCGCGGGCCATCAGGCGGTTGACGTACTGGGCCGAGTCGACGTTGCGGATGTTCAGGGTGATACCGATCTGCGCCAGGTTGCGCTTCCATGGCAGCAACAGGCGCTCCAGGCCTGATTGGCCATTGAGAAAGGTGAACTCCAGTGGCTCTGCTTGAGCGTTGATCAGCCGGTCCTCATCGGGATGCCAACCGGCGGATTTCAGCAGTTCCAGGGCTTGCAGTTGCTGGGCACGGATGATCCCCGAAGCGTCGCTGACCGGTGCCGTGAAGACCTGTCGGAACACTTCGTCCGGCACCTGGCCGCGCAGCGGTTCGAGCAGCTTCAGTTCCTCGGCGTCAGGCAGTTCGCGCGCGGCCAGTGGGGTATTGGAGAACACGCTCTGTTGGCGGATGTACAGGTTGCGCATCATCTGCCGGTTGCTCCACTCGAAGTCCCAGAGCATGGCCAGCGCCTGGCGCGTGCGGCGGTCTTTGAACACTGGCTTGTCCAGATTGAACACAAAGCCTTGGGCCGTCTGCGGCTTGGCCGGGCCCAGGTGGGCGCGCTGCAGGCGGCCATCGTCAAGCGGCGCGCCGTTGTAGCCGATGGTGTAGGCGGTGGCGGAGAACTCGCGGTTGTAGTCGTAGCCGCCGCCACGCAGGACTTGGCGGGCGACCTCGGTATCACCGAAGTACTCGATGCGAATGCGTTCGAAGTTGTAGCGGCCACGGCTGACCGGCAGGTCCCTGGCCCACCAGTTCGGATCGCGTTCGAAAGTGATGCTGCGGCCATTGTCAATGTGGCCGATGCGGTACGGGCCGCTGCCCACCGGCTTGGCGAAGCCGGCGCCATTGGCGAAATCACGGGCTTGCCAGTCGTGTTCGGGCAGCACCGGCAGGGTGGCCAGGTCCAGGGGCAGGGTACGGCCGTGGGGGTGCTTGAAGTCGAAACGTATCCGCTGGCGACTTTCCACGGTCACCCCGGCGATTTCGGCGAACTGGGTACGGAACTTGAGGCTGCCCTTGCTCATCAGCAGCTCGAAGGTGAAGCGCACATCCTCGGCGCGGACCGGCTTGCCATCGGCGAAGGTCGCTCGCGGATCGATCTCGAAGCGCAGCCAGGCATCCTCGGGCCCACGCTCCATGCGCCGGGCGATCAGGCCGTAGACGGTGTAGGGTTCGTCGAACGAACGTAGTGCCAGCGGCGCGTAGAGCCAGCCGTCGACTTCACTGACGCCGGTGCCCTTGTCGATGTACGGCAGAATATGGTCGAACTGACCGATCTCGATGGCCGAGCGGCGCATGGAGCCGCCCTTGGCGGCGTCGGGGTTGACGTAAGCGAAATGCTTGAAGGTCTCGGGGTAGCGGGGAGCTTCGCCGTAGACGGTGAGGGCGTGAGTAGGGGCGGCGCATGCCGTGTATGGCATGCCCAACAGGCAAATCATGGTGAGGGATTTGCACCATTTTTGTAGACAACGCATAGCCCTGTAGGAGCGGGGCAAGCCCGCTTCTACAGGGACTGCGCCATAGACCAGGCGCAACAGTGAATCAGTCCTGACGGCTGGTCACTTCAAGCAGATGGAAGCCGAACTGGGTCTTGACCGGACCCTGGACCACATTCAACGGCGCGCTGAACACCACGGTGTCGAACTCTTTGACCATCTGCCCCGGGCCGAACGAACCCAGATCGCCGCCCTGGCGGCTGGACGGGCAGGTGGAGTTGGCTTTGGCGACTTCGGCGAAGTCGGCACCGGCTTCGATCTGCGCTTTGAGTTCGTTGCACTTGTCTTCACTGCTGACCAGGATGTGGCGGGCGGTGGCTTTGGCCATGGGAAATACTCCTTCTGAATAAAGGCGCAAGCCTAGCGCAAACCTGGCGAGCCTGTCTGTCGAAAAGTGACCAACCCCTGCCGCTGCCGATGATTCTGCGCAGAGCTGGCAGTCGCTGTCACCTGTCATTTCTGTCAGTTGTGCGCCAAAGGCGAAGGTCGTTCAATCGGGCAAGCCGCACCTTGCATGCCACATACAGACAGGAGCACAACATAATGACCATCCTGGAACCCGAGCATAACCCGGCCAACCCAGACAGTAGCGAGACGAATGCCATCAAAGAGCTGCTCAGCAAATTCAACCAACGCTACGATGAGCCGCGCCCCCTTGGTCGAGCTCTGATGGCAAGCAGTCTCGGGGTCAACGCCGCTGGCGACATCCTCAACCTGAGGCGGATCGCCATCCCGGGCATGAAGCTGGACGTGAAGACTGAGGCTGCTGATGTCGGGATCAACTACCACACGGTGCATCTTTCCGCCTCGGGCCTGGTGGTGCTGGCCCAGGCCTATGACAACATGGAGGTCACGGACTGGATCGATGTGTTCTGGGACGATGTTGCAAAGTACGATGACGATACCTTGGTGCCCGTGGCTTCCCGTGGCGTGAGCGCAGAGGAGCTGGGCCAGGATCTGCCGCTTTACATTCCAGCGGGCAAAGTGCCTGGCCAAGGTGTGGTGGCTGGTGTTGTCAAGGCTATCTGGTTCCGGGTGACGCGCTTGCCGAGCCAGAACAAAACCAAGTCTCCATGGCTGAGCGTGCTGAGCCGGCTGGTGTTTCCCGGTGGCACCGACCCCGAGCCAGACGCACCTGGTCACCAGCACCTGCAGCCCCCGCAGCCGACGTTGCCTGGCAGTGGTGTGATCGGCGAAGCGGAGGCCGCCGCTGGAGTCAAGGTCACTATCGCGCCTTATCCAAACATGCGCCAGTACGACCGTATTCGCCTGAGCTGGGGCGGTGAGTTCGTGATACGCGAAGTGTTGCCGGGCGAAGAGGGTCGCTCTGTAGAGATCGTCGTTCAGGAAGAGACAATTCGCAAGGCCGGTGACAGCGATGCGCTGGTCCTGACCTACCGGGTGATCGATGAGGTGGACAACCAGTCGAGCGACTGGTCGTTGCGCACTAGCGTCAAGGTGGAGCTCGGTGATGGGTTGCTGCAGGCACCCTACATCATGAACCCTGACCCGGCCGCGGATCCTGCCGATGTGATCGATCTCGGTGCCTTGGGCGAGGCAAACCTTGGCATTGAGGTCGACACCCCACGGCCCGACTTTGCTGTCAATGACACCATTGTAGTTGTATGGTCGGGCACAACTGCTCAGGGCGAGACAGCCGAGTACAGCACCCCGGAACAGTCGGTAGTGCGCGTGGGCCAGACGTTGAAGTTTTCCATTCCCAACGCCAGCTTGCTGACACTGGGCGGTGGGCGTGGCGCCGCCCTCTATCTGAGAGGTCGTGCCGGGCAGGAACTTGCTTCGAAACGTACATTCGTCGCCATCACCGGAGCTATCCCTCTGCGCCCCAGCCCCACGCTGGTAGAGGCCGTCGAGGGGGTGGTAGAGCCAACGCTGCCTCAAGTCAGGGTCGAGGTACCTGCCGCAGCGAGACTGGAACGTGGTGACCGGGTGACGCTCACCTGGCTGGGCACCCGCCCCAATGGCACGCCATTGTTGCACCAGGTGACACGCACGGTCAGCTCCGCCCAGGCAGGCAAGGTACTGCCTTTCACCGTGGCTGGCGCGGGTTTGCTGGCGCCACTCAATGGTGGCAGCCTGGACTTGAGCTACCGGATCGTCCGTGCTGGCCTGGAAGTGCCCCTGGATTCCGAGCATGAGGTGCTGCAGGTGGGCGCGGTGCAGTCGGCCCTGCCCGCGCCCATGACCAGGCCGTTGTTTCCAGGTGACAGGATCGATCCGGACGAGTATCGGTCGGACATCGAAATTGTCATCGGCACCTTTGCCAATATGCGCCAGACGCAAAGTATCTTCCTGGAATGGACCGCCTCGGTGGGCGCGCCGTTCTTCGACGACCTGCCGGTCACCCCAGGCGAAGAGACTGTTTTCTTCATCGAGCATGCGCAGTTGCAGCTCAACAATGATGGAGAGGTCAAAGTACGGTACCGGGTAGTGGAGGCGGGTGAACCCGATCGTTTTTCGGAATTCCTGACATTGCAGATTGGCGCCGGGCAGAGCATCGAATTGCCGGCGCCGCTCGTGCTGGAAGCCGTTGATGGCATACTCGATCCGAATGCGGCGAGAAACGGTGCTACGTTTCGAGTTCCATTGGACGTCGCGCTCGAGTTCGGCGAAACCGTGGACTTTTTCTGGGAAGCGGATACGCCTGAGGGAACCTGGAGCATGCTGAATGTGACGGTGGACCAGAATGGACGGGTTCCCGACCAGACGGTCCCCTATCAAGTCGTCAACGCCAGCAACAATAGCAACGTCCGTGTCCGCTATCTCGTCATCCGTAATACCGGCAATGAGCACCCCTCGTTGGTACTGCCGCTGCGCATCCAGAGTTCGGCGTTGGTACTGCCACCCGCCACCTTCATCGAGGCCGTCGCCGGTAATCTGAATCCGGACGATGTACGCAACGGCGCCACGCTGTTGATCGATTCCGTTGCGAAAATACGTCCAAGCGACTATGTCCTGGCCAGAATTGCACCGAGAAATTCGAACGTGCCTGCGATCACCCTCCCGTTCACGGTGGCCACAGTGGAGCCGAACGGTTCGGTGCGTTTGCTCGTGGAGTTCCGTCACATTGAACGGTTCATCGGGCTGACGGTGGATTTGTCCTATACGCTGCGGCGCTTCTCGCAAGGGGGCAACCCGCCCGAGGAACAGGCGGGTGCAACGACGTACACGGTCAATCGTACGATCGGCACCGGGACCCTGCGCATCTTTGGCGCCCGCTATGGCGCCAGCACCTATCGCGCTTCCGGCTCGTCGCGGGTACTCAGCGCCTTCGACAGAACGACCTTGCAGCCGATCCTGGCCGAATGGCAATACCTTGGCGATACCCTCTGGAGAGCTGGCTACACCTGGTTGGACAAGGAGCCCCAGCGTGCGCTGAGAGTACGTAGCAGCAACGATTCGGTGCTGCTGTACCCGGGCAATGTGATCGGCAATGGCAACGATGCCGTGGTCAACGGTACCGCAGCCTATGCGGTGATGCTGCAGAACTACAAAACGCTGCAGAACGTCGGCCAGTCCGACCCTAACCACCCGAACAACCCCAGGCCGCTGTTGTTCAGTATCTATGGCTGGGGCAATGCCGCGTATGGTGGAACCGTGCCACCAACCCTGATCACCTACGACGACGTGATCGAGGTGAGTTCGACCCGCAGTGCCTATGCAGCGTTGCGCCAGGGTGGCGCTTTAGCCTGTTGGGGCAACTCGGCGGAGGGGGGGGCTACACCCGCCGGCAACCTCCGATTCCTGGAAGTGCGCAGCAACTCCACGGCATTCGTTGGCCGCGTCCGGCTCACGCCTGGAAGCAACAATGCTCGAGTGATTGCCTGGGGTAACGCGGCCAACGGGGGCTCCGTTCCTGCAGCCATTGGCGCCCTGACCGATATCACCGCGGTGTTCGGCAATGGCCTGGCGTTTGCCGCTCAGCGCAGCAATGGCCAAGTGGTTGCCTGGGGCAATGCGGCTAGCGGTGGCACTGTTCCGGGTGATATCGGCAACCGTGGGGATCTGGTGATCATCAAAGGCAACTACGCGGCGTTTGCCGCGCGCCGGCAGAACAAGTCGCTGGTGGCCTGGGGTAATCCCAGCTATGGTGCTGCCGTCCCCGCGCCCATCGCTGCCCGCAGGGACATCGAAACCCTCGAAGGCGCCACCGCCCAGGCCTTCAGTGCGTTGTCCACAGCCGGCGAAGTGGTGGTGTGGGGGGCGGCCAGCCATGGCGGCAGCTTGCCTACGAATCTCGTCGGTCGGCAGGACTTCATTGAGGTCACCAGTACCTGGCATGCCTTCTGCGCGCGGCATCGCAACGGCAGTGTGGTCGCTTGGGGCAATGCCACCAACGGCGGCACGGTCCCGGCGCCTATTGCTGTGCTGAGGGATATCGTTCAGGTCACAGGTAGCGCCTGGAGCTTCGCTGCCCTTCGCCGCAACGGTACGGTAGTGGCGTGGGGCGCGGCGGCCTCGGGAGGCGATACCAGCGCAGTGGTGGCGCAGCTGACCAATGTCCGTGCGGTCTATGCCAACAGCCATGGCTTCACTGCCTTGACCTCCGATGGCCGTGTGGTCTCGTGGGGCAACGGCCCGGGTGGCGGCGACAACTCCTCGGCCCAAGGGGTGATTCGCAGTCGACTGCTGACGGGCGTTCCTGATCCGGACGCACTGGCAGTCAAAGCTGCGGACAACGAGCTGCGTGGCTTGGCTTGAGGGGTATCCGGCTACCTTGACTAAGGATGACCCCGGTGCCTGCTGGCACCGGGGCCAGGAGTGCAAATCATGAATGACTTGATGTCGCGTCTGAGCGGTACGCTGTTGTGTTGCCTGCTGTCATTGCCCGCATGGGCAATGGAACCCCCGAGCATGGGTGATGTACGCGCAGGTGAACTGGATCTGGCCACCGTCACGGGTTCCTCCGTGATGGTAGCAGTACCAGTGGACGGATCCTTTGCCGGCAGAACCCTGACGCTGTGGATGGAGCCTGCCGTTGGCACCGAACCAGTGTATCCCCCCCTGCCGATCGGCCAGAATCTTCGACCGAGGAACCTGACTGTCCCGAAGGAGCGTTTCACCAATCGCCCGGGTGAATCGGTGAAGGTGTTCTATGAAGTCAGTGGCCTGGGTAAAAGCCCGGAGCTGACGTTCAAGATCGCCCAGGGATTTGCCGGTGAGTACATCCATGACGTAAGCCGTAGCGACCTGATCATGGTCTATCGCGACGGTGTGCTGCAGTTCCCCGCGCAGGGCGAGTTACCGGCGCAGCTGACGTTCACTCGTCAGGCGCCGGGGGCACACGCCTATGCGAGCAGCGACCCGAGCATTGCCACGGTGGACAACAGCGGCAAGGTGAATGTACTGCGCAATGGCGAGACCACGATCGAGGCGACTTCAGCAACCGCGGTGCAGTCTTACCTCCTCAAAGTCAGGGGGCTGCGCGAGTTTGATATCGTCGCCAAGAATGGGACAACCTGGGCGAATGCCCATGCATCCTGCCAAGACATGCGCCGCAGGTTGCCAACTGCCAATGATTTCAACGACCTCAAGGGTCGCTACCCCTCCCGGCTGAGGGCGCTTGAACTGCCGGATTACCCTATATGGGGCGTTGGCGAGGGCGCTAGCACGGCAGTGACACTTAATCCCCGTACCGACAGCGTAGGAGGGGCAACGACAGATGAGAACACCCTACTCCAGGTCGCCTGCATCAGTGGATGAGTACTGAGGACCCGTGCGGCGGCATCACCGCGCCACCTCCCAGGAGCAAGATCATGAAAAACGCTATGCTGCGTCTTTGCGGCACGCTGTTCTGTTGCCTGCTGGCAGCGCCAGGCTGGGCACTGAATGTCCCGGCCAGCCCGGTCAGGATGGATGGTCAGGAGCTCGCCAGGGCCTTGAACCAGCGCTTGGCCAGTACGCCGGTGCGCTGTCTCGATGGCCAGCCGGACTACGCCTGCAGTGGGGTGCTTGTGCGCCCCATGGCCGAGAAGCACCTGACCCAGTTCTGGCTGCATGACGCAGAGGCCATCACGCACGGCGGCGAGCGTTTCGACTATCTGCGCCAGGACGTCAGCCTGGCGCCGGATGACCAGCGCACCGGCTATGTGATGATGAGCAGCTTCGCAGCCGCAGCCGCCGGTAGACCCTACAGCGTTAAGGCTAGGCCCGGGCCGGCGGAGGTTCTGGTGAGCAACTGGGATCATGCCAGGCCTTTGACGGCGGCCATCGAGGCGCTGTATTACACCGTCGCCAAGCCCAAGGCGCTGTTAAGGGCACAGCGGGGGCAACTGGCGTGGTTCCGCGCTACCGGCCAATGGCTGCCGGTCCTGCGCTTCGAGCCCGGCAACGTCGCTGGCGCTTTCGGCTACGACACCCGCGACCAGCTGTATTACGGCTACGAGGTGATGGAGCGAGTCACTGGCCGCTATGGTGACACCTCCGCGACTTGTCCGGATGGCAGCGCTGCCTTCAACTGCAATGGCGTGCTGCTGCGCACCACCGATGTCGGCAACTTCCATGCATGGGATCCCAGCCCGAATTCGCTGGCGCGCAACGGGGTGTCGTTCAGCTTCCTCAGGACCGACACCCGGGTGAGCACTACCTACAAAGTCCAGGGTTTCATCGTGCGGCCACAGGCGTATCCGGTCACCCAGCCCATGGCCTTGCGCTGCGTTTACCCCCACGATGCTCACACAGGTGCCCTGGCGGATATGTGCACATCCCGTCCATCGTGCGCATCGCTGAACATCACCACGGCACAGGCGTGGAAGAGCAATTACCAGGGAAATTCCATCTCCAGTTGCTATTTCTCCCCCAATCCCGTCGAGTTCCAACTGAGCAACGCGATCCGTGGCGCGGGCGGGTTCTCACCCGATTATGGCTGGAACGAACTGATGATGGCCGCTTGGCGACCTGGCACCGGCGCAGGCCTGCCGCTAGAGGCCTTTATCTACGGCGGCGTTACCGCCCGTCCCGGGCAGGGCTTACCGGGAGCACAGGCATTTCAGCTGGACTACTACCAGACCACGCAGCGCTACCTGCCCATCCTGCGGGTGCAGCCCGGAGCGCCGGTCGCCCAGGTGTTCAGCTATAACCCGGACGATCAGCAAGTCGACTAGGTGCCTCATGATGGGCCGGTAACAATTGCCTGCATGAGTAGCTGACGGCGGCAAAGGAGCAAATCGGTGCGGCGTCCATTCCCGCACCACTTCCAAGGAGGAAAATCATGCAAGGCTTTCCACTGCGTCTTTGCGCAATGCTGCTCTGTTGCCTGCTGTCGGCCAAAGGCTGGGCGTTAAGTGCCCCGCTTGGCCCGGTCGCGATGACTGGCCCGGAAATCCTCAGCGCGCTGAACCAGCGCCTGGCCAGTACGCCGGTACGCTGCCTCGACTCGCAACCGGATTATGCTTGCAGTGGCGTGCTGGTGCGCCCCATGACCGATGCCCATCCGCAACCGTTCTGGATGCATGATCAAGGTGCCAGTGACCGGGGCAGTGAGCGCTTTGTCTTTCTGCGCAAGGATGGAATGGCAGCGCCAGAAGATACGCACACCGGCTATGTGCTCATGGACCACTTCGCTGCGCTGGCCACAGGCAAACCCTACCAGGTAACTGGGCGTACAAACTCGGGCAGCGAGGTGTATGTGAGCAACTGGAACACGTCACAGCCTCAGGCATTGGCTGTCCAGGCCCTCTATTACAGGGTCGGCGCGCCGAGTGCCCTGTTCAGGGCTCAGCGAGGTCAGTTGGAGTGGTTCAAGGCTACCGGCAAGTGGCTGCCGGTGTTGCGTTTCGAGCCGGGCAACGGCAGTGGAGCCTTTGGCTTCGACCAACGAGAGCAGATGTACAACGGCTACCAGATCGCCAGTGATATCAATGCTCGCTTCGCCACTACCCCGGCAACCTGTCCGGACGGTCGCGCGCGTTACTATTGCCAGGGTGTATTGGTGCGCACCACCAATGTCGGCAATTTCAAGGCTTGGAATCCAAGCCCCGTCTCGGAGCGCAACCAGGCCGTGTCTTTTAGCTACTTCGCCGCCGACGCAGCACTCAACATTACGGTATGGCCCCAGGGCTACGTAGTTTTCCCGTCGAACCGAGCCGTCAATCAACCGCTCGAAATGCGTTGTATTTATCCTTTCGATGGGGGCACCTCCATTACCAACCAGTCTTGCGCGCATCGAGGGGTGTGTGCCGACCTCGGTATCAGCGATAGAGAAACCTGGCTGGCGCGCAACCCCAACACCCGTCCCCATTCCTGTGCCTTCGGTACCGATCCGGTCGCGTTCCTGACGGCTGTGCACGCCCACCAATGGGGCCTGGATCTCCCCCCTGTAAAAGGCGCCACAGTGGGGGTCGGATGGAACGAGCCGGTCATGCGCACATGGCCGCAGGACAAGCCAGCCCAGCTGCCGCTGGAGGCGTTCTTCTACAGCCTGAATGTTCACTACCCACCGGCAGCACAGCCGATGCCCGCCTACGGCCTCTCCAACGCCAAGCGCTTCCAGCAGCAATACGTCGAGGAAACCCGGCGCTATCTGCCGGTGCTGCGCCTGGACCCGCGCGCACCCGGCGGCCAACTGGTGACGTTCAACCCGTTCGAGCAGTTTGTCCAATGAGTGGGAAGCGTGCGGACCCACAGGATCAAAATACCCAGGAGCCACTCCATGCTAGAACACATGATGCAAACACCGTTAGACGCTGTTGCTGAGGAGCAAGCAACAAGCGAAACCCTGGAACAGGCGCGCGAGCGTTTCAACCGGTTCTACCAAGCTGTGGCCGGAAGGGAGCAATTGACTGCAGATGCGCCTGGCGACGATCAAGTGCAAGCCCTGGCGTCGGTAGGCCAGACGTTGGCGCCGATGTTTGTGCCGGGGGCTGTTTTCCTCGAACGCCTGGCCCACATCGGAATCAACAGCACACTGTTGCAGCCGGCGCCCCAGGGCCTGGTACTGATGATGCAACACTACCCGGGGATGAAGGAAGGTGATTGCCTGGAAGTGTTCTGGCACGCGGATGGGCTCGAGGGGGAACCGGTGTTCACCCACCTGCTGCAGTCCGCAGGAGTGGGGCGGGATGTGCCGATCTACTTGCCGGTGCAAAAGGTCGTCGAAGGTATAGCCCAGCTGTATTGTCGGGTGACGCGTGAAGGCCTGGAGGTCGGACGCACGCGTGCCCTGGGCGTTTTGTGCAAGCCCAGCCTGCCGGGGGGACCGGACCCAACCCCGGATACCCCCTGGCATGGGGGCCTGAGCGCACCGACGCTGGTGCGCGCGCTGGAAACCGCGAACCTGCCTGAGTTCATCGAAGTTACCGTCGAACCTTGGCTGTTCATGCATGCCGGTGGCCTGCTGCAGTTGATGTGGGGCACTTCGCTGTTTGAATACCGTTTCAAGGACGAGGAGGTTGGCCTGCCCTTGACCCTGATGGTACCCGCTGCCCTGGTGCGCGAAGCAGGATCGGGCGTCGCCGTGCCGGTGCGCTACCGGATCATTGATGTGGTGGGGGACGCCTCGGCAAAATGGTCGGCGGTGTGCAGCGTCAACGTGCAACTTGAGACCGGGCTTTGCGATGCGCCGCGCCTGCATGGCGCCACTGAAGCGCAGACCCTCGACCTGCGAACATCGTCGTCGCAGCCCTGGCGGGTGCTGGTGTGGGCCTCAGGTCAGTCGATGTTGGCAGGGGATGTGATTGAATTGCAGGTCCTGGGCACTGGGCTGCGCGGCCAGCAGCTGACACTGCCTGCGATGACCCAGGCGGTGGACGAGACAGGCAAAGGCTACTTGTTCAGTCTACCCGCGGATTGGCTGGCACAATTGGCCAGTGGTTGGTTGAAACTTGGCTACAGGGTGCTGCGTGGCGGCCAGGAACGTGCCCTGTCTGGCAATCGCTACCTTGAGGTGGACGGGGCGGAGCCGACATTGCCATTTGCGCAGCTGCCGGGTGTCAAACAGGGCGTGCTCGACCCTGACCTGCCTGGTTGTTCGGTGATGGTGGGCTATGCGGGGCTGGCCCGTGGCGACAGGGTCAAGCTGTACTGGCATGGCGCGACAGCCAGCCAGCAACCTTATGTGTGGGAAGTGACCAGGACGGTGTCGCGGGTCGACGCTGAACGGAGGCAGGTTGGTTTCTTCGTTGCCGCCGAGCATCTCCAGGCCCTCGATCAGGGCTCCTTGCAGCTGCGCTATAGCGTCAGCAACACCTCGCTTGCCACACCATTGATGTCGCCGAGGCTGTGGGTACAGATAGGCTTGCAGCCAGAAGAACTGCCAGTCCCGCGGGTGGAGGGGATGGATCAGGAAGGCGACTTGCGCGTGACTGCTGGCGAACTCGCGACGGTGACCATCGGTGAACATGCCGACATCCGTCCTGGTGACCCGATCACCCTGAACTGGGTGGGCGGCAACGCCCAGGGCAGCCTGCGTCAGGTGGGCGACCAGCGGGTGTTCCAGATACCCGCCCAGGTGCTGGCAGCAGGCCTTGAACGTCCCAGCACCGTGTCTTATAGCGCGACCAGTCAAAGTGATCGCCGGGTACGCCAGTCGCGTGGCCTGAACTTGACCGCGACTGCCGGACAATCAATGGTGCTGGGCGCGCCGCAGGTCATGGAAGCCGGCAGCGAGGATGGCGGGCTTGATCCGGCCAAGATACCTGCGCAAGGTGCCACCGTGCTGTACCAGGCACAGACACAGGGCTTGCGCCCAGGCGATCTGATCACCCTGCATGTCGCGGGCGCCATGGGTTACGAAAGCCCACCCCTGGTGCATGATCCAGAGCAGCCACTGAGTTTTCTGATACCTGCTCGCTTGATTACGGCCAGCCTGGGGGGGACGCTCAACATACACTACAGCGTCAGTCGGGGCGGACGTGAGAAAGGGACTTCTGAATCAAGCAGGCATGCGGTTCGACAGTGCCTGTCCGTGCAAACGGACCCTTTGCAGCTCAATGGGCTGTCGGTCAAGTACCCCGCTTGGCGCACCACAGGCGTGGACTCGATCGGCAATACCGCGATGCGCCCGGCTACCGGAGGAGTACCTCCTTATACATACCGCTCCAGCAAACCGAGTGTCGCCTCGGTGGATGCCCAGGGTAAGGTGACTGGCAATGGTAACGGCAACGCCACCATCACCATTACCGATGCCCGGCAGTTCAGCGTCAACTATGAAGTCGGGGTCAGTAATGTCTGGGACCTGAACATCCGCACTGAAAAGGCGTGGCGCTGGACCCACGCGGTGAACTGGATGACCGGCTTGAAGGGCAGGCCGGCCACCGTTGAGTACATTGCCGACCTGCAACGCGTCTATGGTGCACCGCTGCCGGTGCCACGCTACCTGTGGAACTGTGTGAAGATCAACTATGACGCCGGTGCGTTCTACCACCACAGCTATGCCTGGTCCGGCTATTTCTGTATCGCCAATACGCCGAACACTAACGTCTATGGAGGTATGTGCGTCACCCAACGCAATGGTTGAGCGCATCTGCGCAACCGCCGGCAGCTGTCAGCACAGCTGCACGGCGGCGTTGCGCAGCAATTGCTCGGTATGCTCCCAGCCCAGACATCCATCAGTGATCGACACCCCATACTGCAATGCCCCCTTGGCCAACACCTGGCAGCCGTCGAGCAGGTGCCCCTCGAGCATCACCCCTACCAGTGTCCGGTCACCGGCCAGGCGCTGCGCCAGCACGTCCGCGAATACCGCCGGCTGACGGGCCGGGTCCTTGCCGCTGTTGGCGTGGCTGCAATCGACCATGATCCGTGGCGCCAGGCCGAGCTTGGCCAGGCCAAGGCGTGCTTGCGCGACACTGTCGGCATCGTAGTTCGGGCATTTGTGGCCGCCGCGCAATACCAGGTGGGTGTCGGGGTTGCCCAGGGTCTCGATGATCGCCGGATAGCCCTGGGCATCCATGCCGAAGTGGCGGTGCGGGTGAGCGGCGCTATGCATGGCGTCGCAAGCGATGCCGATACCGCCGTCGGTACCGTTCTTGAAGCCCACGGGCAGCTCCAGGCCACTGACCATCTCGCGGTGGATCTGCGACTCGGTGGTCCGAGCACCGATGGCGGCCCAACTCAACAGGTCGTCGAAGTAGCCGGCGACCATCGGTTGCAGCAGTTCAGTGGCAATCGGCAGGCCACGTTCAAGCATGCCCAGCATCAGCCCGCGGGACAGGGCGATGCCTGAATGCATGTCGTCGCTGCCGTCCAGGTGCGGATCGTAGGCCAGGCCCTTCCAGCCAACCGTCGTGCGAGGCTTTTCGACGTAGGCACGCATCACCAGCAACAGCTGGTCGCTGACCTTCTCACTGAGGGCTGCGAGGCGGTCGGCGTATTCCAGGGCCGAGCGCGGGTCGTGGATCGAGCACGGGCCGACAATCACCAGCAGGCGTGGATCGCGGCCTTCGAGAATGGCGCGTACGGCCTGGCGATGGTCTTCGACCTGGCGGGTAAGGGCTGTGGAAAGTGGCATCTGCTGCTTGAGCAGGTGCGGGCTGGGCAGACGCTGACTGACAGCGGTGTTGGCAGCTTGGGGCTGGGTCAGGGGCAGAGCGAGCGAAGATGATTGCATGGCGATTATGTTCCCTGGGCGGACGGCGGGTTCAGGCCCGCGTGGCCGGTCCTATCGAGGTGTTCGACAAAGAGCCGGATTGGCATTCTGTGTGGTGGTGCCACCTGTGATGGACCGATCGGAGGCGGCAGGCTGGCCCGAACGGGATTGGCTAAATCGCCAGGCAGTAAAGCTTGGGTAACGGTGGCAAGTGGCGTAGTTCATGGGGGTAATCCTCGTTATCTGTTCGGTTGTCTTGGGGCCTTGAAAAACAAAACCCCCGGTCGGGAGGCCGACCGGGGGTTGAGTATTCTCGTGTTCGGCGGCCCCTTGAAAGTGGGCGCCGGTGTAGGTATCAGCGGCGCCTGTGGCTAAACCAATACCCAAAATAAAACGCAGCAGGAGCGACGCCCGTACACTCGGCCACAGCCAGCACGGGACGCGATGGGCGACCTGCGTGCTGAACGTGAGTGAGGGCGGATGGCGACATGGGACTCTCCAGTTGATGGGTTCGAGCTTACTTCAGGCTTTGCTGTGGTTTCAATGGCTAATTTGCATAAGTGCGATTTGTTGCCTAAGGCTGCGCGCTCGCTGGAGCGGGCACAGTAATGCAGCTCGAAATCGGCGCCGAACAGCAGGCTGCATCACGTTCAACGATTTTTCCTTACGCAAACGCGAGCAGCCGCTCGGTAGCGAGAACCAGTGCAATCACGATCATCGCCGCTCCCGAGATTCGACTGACAATCATCGCAGCACCAGGTCGCGTACTCAGAACCGCTCGGGCGCCGAACCCGACGGCGAGGTACACAAGCCCACAGCTGAAGGCGTGAAGCATCCCGAGTGCGAGAATCTGTATAGGTACAGACCAGACGGCCAGTGGGTTGGTGAACTGCGGTAGCAGCGCGAGGAACAGGAGGATGTCTTTCGGGTTCAGGCCACTCACGCAGAGTCCTCTCGCTGCCCAGCTCGACCAGGTACCGATGTCGGCGGCTGCGCCTTGTGCGGGCACCGAGGGCGAGAGCAGCATGTTGAGGCCGAGCCAGAGCAGATATCGGGCTCAGTTGTCTGTACGTGAGCTTGGCTTTACTTTCTCGTCGGTCGTATTCGTGACGTTGCGAGAAGGGCATCAGCAAGCGGTTGCCGACTTCGAGGCGGCGCTGCCTGGAATTCCGTATGTCATCCAGGCGCAAAGGCTGTTTGGCGATCCTGACTATCTGCTGATGGTTGTCACGCAAGACCTTCCAGCCTTCCAGAGACTCTATGACGAGCAGCTGTCGAAACTGCCAAATGTCCAGCGCTTGACCTCTACCTTGGTGATGAAGCAGGTGATTATCGACCGGCCTCTGCCCTTGTAGTTGAACCTTTGGAGCAGCTGCATTAGACCGGTAGCGCGAACACGAGCCGCTGAATTGGCAGCGACTTGGAGAGGTTTACGGGGTGAGAGGAGGGCTTCAGGGGGCAATGATCTATGGCTGCTATCGACCGAGGCTGTGTAAAAACGTTTCAGAACAGATTTGACACTCGGAATCGGATCGAAAGTCGAGCTCCTACGCAAATTTTTGGTCTGCTGATTAACCAAGCGCTCGCGGATTTTACGTAGCAACGCAGACTTCAAAATGGTACATGCGTTTTTACACAGCCTGGACCCATAGCTGCCGCTCGCGGAAAGACCATAGAACCGCTGCTAAACTCCTTAGGGATTCTCCGATCAAGTCAGCACAGGCCGGTCTGACCTGTGCTGAAATAGCCCTCCGTTCAGCCACCCCAACAAGCCTTGCCCATGAGTCAGATGAGTTTTTCCGATTTCGAGTACGCCGGTAAGCGCAAGCAAACCCGCCGTGAGCGTTTCCTGGCCGAGATGGAACAGGTCGTACCGTGGAGTGGGTTGATGGCGCTGATCGAGCCGCACTACCCAAAGGCAGGTGGTGGTCGCAAGCCGTACCCACTGGAAACCATGCTGCGTATTCACCTGCTGCAGAACTGGTTTTCGCTGAGCGACCCGGCCATGGAAGAAGCACTGTACGAAATCACTTCGATGCGCCAGTTTGCTCGACTGACGCTCAGCGCGCCGATTCCCGAAGACACGACGATCATGAATTTCCGGCACCTGCTGGAGAAGCATCAGCTCGCGGCAGGGATTCTGGAAACCATCAACAACTACCTGCAAGACAAAGGCCTGTCGTTGCGCCAGGGCACCATTGTCGACGCCACCATCATCCACGCGCCCAGTTCGACCAAGAACAAGGACGGCAAACGCGATCCGCAAATGCATCAGACAAAGAAAGGCAACCAGTACTTCTTCGGCATGAAGGCGCATATCGGCGCCGATGTTGAGTCGGGTCTGGTGCATCACGTCCACGGCACTGCCGCAAATGTGGCTGACGTGACGGAAGTCGCTCAGTTGTTGCATGGCGAAGAGAACGTCGTGTGCGCGGATGCTGGCTACACCGGCGTGGAGAAACGGCCAGAACATGAGGGGCGGCCAGTGATCTGGCAGATCGCTGCCCGCCGCAGTACCTACAAGCACTTGAGCAAACGCAGTGTTCTCTACAAAGCCAAACGTCAGATCGAGAAGGTCAAAGCGCAGACACGGGCGAAAGTCGAACATCCCTTTCGCGTGATCAAGCGCCAGTTCGGTTATGTGAAAACCCGCTTCCGTGGGTTGGCCAAGAACACGGCGCAACTGACCACGCTGTTTGCGCTGTCGAATCTGTGGATGGTGCGCCGGCATTTATTGGCTGCTGCGAGAGAGGTGCGCCCGTAAGGCCTGATAACCAGGGTTTTGCCCTGATTTTTCAATAATCAGCGCCTGTAAATCGAGCTTTTCTGAGACCAAAAGTCGTCCATTGTCGATTGCTGGGCGACTTGTTCGGAGCTTCCCTAAACATCTTCGAGCAACAGATCCCAGCGGCAGCAGCACTTCGAGCTGATCGAGGCTCGTGCGCGATTGGCCTTGAAAAGAACCGCCTAAAACCTCGCCTCCTTGATCGACATCTCTATAAGGCCCGCAACCTGGTGGAGCGCTTTTTCTAGAAGTTGAAGAAGTTCCTCCGGATAGTAACACCGCACGAACTACCGGCCAGTAGCTACCAGTCTATGCCGTGCCTTCTATCTGCTGTCATATTTCTGGTCTGAATAAGAGCGTCCCTAGTAAGAGCTATTTAGTAATGTCGAAAAGAGAAAAATACAGCGCGCCTGATAAACTGCAGCTAGCCTATGGCCATTATCTAGAAGATTCATGCGGAACCCAAAAAAACAAGAGCTGTAGGAGCACAAAAATGAACTTCCCGGCAAGGCTTCTGATCTTTCCAGCACTGCTGATTTCATTGATCCTATTCGGATGCACGGTGACGTTGGTTCAACCGTACGATGCGGAACTCTACAAGAACACCGAGGCTTTCTATAAGAAGGCATCCACGATGATACTCAAAGGGCAAAGCTCGAGCCCTACCACCCCGCAGCAACTGGCGGGCATACCACCTAAGACAGCAAGCGATAATCCGGGACACTTCAGCAAATTCCAAAACGACTACGACGAACTTCTCGTCGACAGCAACGCGCTTATTCTACGTTCCTTGGCCAACTCTGGGAGCGTTGACGAGATCGGCAAACAGACCCAAGCCAAGATTGAGGGGGTCATAAAAGGAAACGTAACCTCCGAATGTGACACTGCCCAGCAGGACTTCCCGTCGGTAGACCTCACCACCAGGAACTACATCGACCTTAAATGCCTGGTCGCAAAATGGAAGAAAGAGCATCAGGGACCCGCCGGCGCCTCAAGCAGCAAGCAGATCCTGAAGAAAGCCAATTGGGAAGGACGCGAAAAAACACTCTTCGACAGCATACTCGCCATCCAGTCTGCCGAAGCATTCAAAAATAAGACGATAGGTGAGAGCAAATGAAAATCAATGATGTGGATTTTGACGCTGTCATAAAGGAAGCCATCAAGGCGGCAAAAGCCGCCACTAATGCAAGTTGGCCGACGCTGAAGGACTATGTGGAAAACATCGGTCACGGGATTGCCAACGACGCCTTGTTTCTGAAGAAGAAAAAAGACAGCGGCGAGTTTGACGAGGCCGATGCCAGGATGTTCATGGAGGATCAGAAGATCGTTGCGAGAATGCGCCTGCGCTCCCTTGCTATCGTTACAATGAAAATTGCCGAAGACATCATCAATGCGATAACGGGCGTATTCAAGTCAGCCATCAGCACCGCTATTGGCTGGGACGTATTCTAGGCTAACGGCAACGGAACTTCACACCATGGAAAGTCAAATTCGCTCCGCTGAATTGCTGGTCAAGAATGCACTTTCGGACCCTGCAGTCCTCAAGAAAATACAGGACGACCCCGAAGCTACGCTCAAGGCCCTTGAGAAAGAAACGGTTCAACAGCTTCCGCGCCTCAGTCTTCCGGACGACATCACCACCAACCGCATATGGATAGTCATAGCGGCTCCTTTACCCTGGTCATGCTGTATTGCGTCTGGATACTGGGGAGCGGCGTCAACGTGGCTAATCTCGCTGCCTCCTTAACAAAATCCGATACCATCCTGACCATCCTCATGGCAGTGATCAGCTTCCTCGCCGGACTGCTGTCGCCAAGCCCGGTTTCCAAAAAATAACCCGAGCGCTGAATGACAGAGGACGTGTAGTCAACGCCACAGAAAAGTTCTTTACGGACAGCCAAAAGCATAGCTTTTGGCTGTCCGGCGAACGGTATGCGATCCACGAAGTACACCTACCGCAAGATGTACTCTTCGTTTACCGTGGCATCTCTGGCGAGCAGTTCCACGGCAGCAAGGCTTCGTAATCTTCGACCGATGAGGCATGCGGCAACCGCTCAAGTACGTGGCGCAGCCACGTATAGGGCTCCTGGCCGTTGATCTTGGCGGTTTCGACCAAGCTATAGATCTGCGCACTGGCCGTGGCACCCTTGGGCGTATCGCTGAACAGCCAGGCCTTGCGCCCGATGACAAATGGCTTTATTGCCCGCTCCGCCGTGTTGTTATCGATCGGTAAAAAAACGGCCTCCACGTAACGTTCCAGCCGACTCCAGTTGTTCGCCAGATAATGTACCGCTTTACCCAGAGCGCTTTGCGCCGTTACCTGTGGCTGGGTTTTCTCCAGCCAGCTTTTCAACTGGGTCAGGATCGGCAGGCTCTTTTCCTGACGTCCGATAAAGCGTTGTTCATCACTGACGTCCTTGAGTTCACGCTCGATACCATACAGCTTGTTGATCATCGTCAGCGCGATGTCGGCGCGTCCCGTCTTGCCCTTGGGCTGGACTTTTTGCGCATCGACAAACTTGCGTCGCGCATGCGCCATGCAGGCCAGTCGCTCCACGCCGGGTTGCAAAGCCAAAGCGTTATAACCCGCGTAATCATCGGTCATCACGTAGCCGCGATAACTGTCCAACAGCCGCAGCGGTACTTCCTGCGCACGGCTGGTGGTGTAGTCGAACAACACGACTTTCCTGTCGGGCGGGCCGCTGGCCTGTACCCACATCCAGGATGGGCTGGTTGGATCGCGATCCGGTTCTTTCAGTACCTGCACCCGCGTTTCATCGCAGTGAATCACCGGACTTTCCAGCAACCGGTCGCGCATCAGGTTCAGCAAGGGCTGGACATGCTCACTGCACTGGATCACCCAGCGCGCCAAGGTCTGACGGGGGACCTCAATACCGTGCCGGCTCAGTACCGTCTCGAAGCGATGCAGCGGCAGGCCGTCGACATACTTGGTGGTCAACAGCATCGCCAATACGCTGGGGCTGGCCATGCTCTTTTCGATCAACTGCGCAGGTTTGTCAGCGGTGACCGGTGCGGTTTCACAGCCACGGCAACCGTAGACCTTGCGGATATGCCTGATCACCCGGATCTGCATCGGCACGATGTCCAGCTGCTCGCTGGTTTCTTCGCCGATGACGTGTTTGCGGCAACCGCAAGCGCACGTCAGTTCGTGCTCGGGCAGTTCGTGGATGACCTCGATACGCGGCAGGTCAGCCGGCAACGGCTTGCGCTTGCCACGACGTGCAGTGGGCGCAACCGCTTCTTCTGCCGCGTCCTCGACCGCCAGCATCGGGTCGCTTTCCGGCTCGTTGAACAGGGCCAGTTGCGGGGTGTTGGGCTCGACGGTTTGTTCGGATTTGCGCCCGAACAAGCGGTCGCGCAGCAGCTTGATCTGTTCTTTCAGGTCGACGATGTGGCCTTCATGGGCTTGCAGCACTTCGGCTGTTTTGGCCTGACGAGCCAGCGCCTCAAGCAGCAACTGCTTGAGCAAAGCAGGATCATCAGGAAGGTCGTCGGGCAGGGAAATCATCGCCCGGATTATACCGGGTCAGGCCACGAAGCGTGGCGTCAAAACCTGATGCGGACGATTGCGCCAGAGGTCAAAGCCGTCGAGCAACCAGCTCAGTTCCTGAACGCTCAAAACAATGGCTTCGTCGCTTTCATCGGGCGATGTTTTGAAACGTTCGGATTCGAGGCGTTTGAGCCAAAGGCAAAAGCCGTTGCGCTCCCAGTAGAGGATTTTCACTCGATTCCGTGGGCGATTCAGGAAAACGAAAAGCACGGGGTCGAACACCGCGACTTTAATATCCAACTCGACCAGGGCGGCCAAGCCGTCAATGGATTTTCGGAAGTCCACGGGCTTGGGGTAGAGATAGACTTTTTCGACTTTTGCGTCGGGTCGCATCATGAGTTGCTGGCTCCAGAGGGAAATCGGGAGCACAGCATTGAGGGTCAAGGGGTGGCTTTGAATGTGGGGTTCATGGAGCAGTTACGAGAAACCTGCCCAGCTGATTGAGAAAGCATGGCCAGTCCGAGCGTGCTGGCTATGTTGCTGACGACCAAATACGTCGATGGTCTACCACTTCATCGCTTCGAAAAAGTGCTGGGCCGCCACGGTATCGATATCCTGTACCAACCCTTGGCCCGCTGGGTCATCCAGTGTGGTAAGCACTTTCAGCCGCTGCTGAATTTGATGCGCGACTTAGCTTGATGTGCAGCCGCTTGAGCATCAGATCGAAAGTTCCTGATTACGCCAATCTCGAAACCGTTGGTAGACCGCCGACCAGGGCCCAAAACGTTCGGGCATGTCACGCCAGGCAGCGCCTGAGCAGAGTACCCAAAGCACGCCATTAAGCATCAGACGGTCATCAGCTCTCGGCCGGCCGCTGCGCCGACGCTGCTCAAAGAGATCAACTACCAGCTCCCAGCTGGATCGGGGATTTCATACCGCTTCACCATCGCGGCCTCCTGCCTTCGATGGGCGTGAACTCTACCGAATCTCAGTGCTCAGGGTGCGGCGTTGGCGGTTTCAAAGGATGTCGTACAGAGCCTAATTCGGTATAAGAGTTTTCATGTCGATAGCGAATCAGTATTTGTTGTTAGGCATGTCAGACTATCATGATCTTTACATTAATGATCCTGACTAAAATTATTTCAGATTAAAAATGTAATTAATCGACTGGTTTGGAAAAACTATTGCGCTTTCCCAAGGCAGGCCAAAGTCATGGATGAGGATCATTTTTTGGATTTTGGAATAATATATAATTGGGCTGGCCATTGTTGTCTATCTTCGCTAGATTGCTTGGGGTGCTTGGAAAATATTTTTTGTAATTCGAAATAACTGTCTGATTCGCCACCTTGCTAGCAGCCGAATATTCAGCTTCGGAAAGAACTGCGCCTGATTGCGTTAAATGCTAATGGCAAGGTAGTAATGCTAACGGGCAGCACGCCATTTGATGAGTTGTTCCCCGGCCTCGGTTCCTCGATTCAAGTAATTAAAAATTAAATCTTGTTGTTGGTTGTTGGTTGTTGGTTGTTGGCTGTAAGATCTAAAAGGCACCGTGCCTCAAATACATGAAATGATTTGTGGGTATTGGTGAGTAAGCCTTGATTACACAAGCTACGTAACATGGAGGTGTTCGATGTCAAAGTTGGTCTATGGCGAGCCTGTCGTTGACGCGGTAGAGAACTTGTTCACTGTCGAAGGTATTTCGTTACCGAGAGGCCTAGACTCTGAAGAGGATTATAACGTCACCCTATTGTTGTACCCTGCGCCCCATCGCACAATAAAATATCATAGACGACCAGAGAATAGCGTGCTGTTTGAAGGTGGGGAACATACCGCTATTGGTGATAGTGTTGTCCTACATTTTACCAGTAGCGATCCTGGTGTTCCCGCTATTGATGTTCCGTTGCGCCTGCCCAATGGGTTGAGACTGACCTATGGTCAGATAGTTGCTTTGGGTGGTGATTTTTACGGTATCCCTAAGCAGCCGATTTCGGATGGCGTCACTCTGCCTGAACGGGTAACCCGATTTAACGCTGCGTTCGATTCGCTGGCGACATTACCGGCTTCGGCAACTGAAGCAGTTAGTATTCTTGATATAATGCAAGAGGAGATCGATGCCGCTAATGAAGCCATCTTGAGTGGCATGCAACCTCATGAGGCCTACGATAAGTTGGGCGATACTTTGTCTGCCAAGTGGAACCGTATCACCGGGGGAGGTAGTTTTGCTTCGGATTGGGTGCCATTAGGTCGATACCTAAAGTTAGCGGCAACCAACTGGGACCATTTTGGGACCACTGCAAAGCTGGCCTACATTGCCGGGCATTACTCTGCGATTCTCCAAGCTATCGTTGCCTTCAATGAGCCTGACCCGACGAAGAAACGCTTGGCCATGGAATTGGCCTACGCGAAAAATGCATTTGCCGATCACTTTCTATCTGACTTGTATTCCGGCGGGCATATGCGCACCACGCGCAAAGAGCTCTATGACACCATCACCCCCAAGGATGTCGGCTCGTTATTGTCACGGTTCATGCACGACGAAGATTGTAAGTTTGGTTTGAATGTAACGAATAGACGAAATAACCGTTGGCATGCCTATGGTGACAAACGATATTTCGACACTGTTGATGTCCTTAACAGACTTCAGGTCGATAACATCGTTCAGCAGTCCGCCAATGAGGTTCTTGAAGCCTTTTTGACGGGACAACCTCCACATCCAGAGGAGTATATATTCGAGCAATTTGTCGTTGATCTTGATGCGGTGAAAGATCACAGCAGTACCAACAACTACTCACCGTTGTTCGTCTATGACGGGAAAACGGTGCTCTGCCGTAACACCCTGGCTGATCTGAACGATAGAAGCTGGACTAAAAACTGGATAGGTGCGAGTACGCTTATACAGTTGAAACGCTATACTCCGAATAAACCAACGGGCTACCTGGAACCACCAAGTACCATACCGGAAATAGTGCCGGATGGTTGGCAGACCAACACTCCGGAGCCGCCAAACTGGGTAAGTGGTAATGCTGTTCGTTATGCGTTCAGCTACTACAATGGCCTGAGTGAGTCTTATATCGGTCCTTGGTCGACTTATACTACTCTGCAGAATAAATTCAAACCGACGCTAAATGTGCCCATCGACGCTTCAGGCCGTGCTTCGGGTCGTCGTATCTTCAGGCAATTTCGTAACGGCGCCCCGAATTTTATCGGCACCATTGAAGATAATATGACTCGTGTATTTGTCGATACCAAAGCCTAAATCAAAAGCTCATAGACTATGCAGGTGCGTCGTATGTTTATTAAAGTAAAAATTACAATGGCGTCGGAAAATTCCTTTGAGTTAGTTCCTTTGGAATTATTGTCCAGAGGAATCCCTATAAAGGTGGCTGTTACTGATGCTAATGGTAATGCGGTTTTTTTTGTAGACAAGCTTCCGCCAGATTTATCTATTCGAGTCGATCACTCCGTTATTGCCCTCTCCTGAATCAATGAGGTGAAAAAATGACTTCTATTTCAGCAGTTCCTATTGTCGATACATCAGCTAGTATGACTCAATATGGGTTTGTCGCACAGACCGTCATCTGCACCAAGGCATTTCTGAGTTTTATGGAGCCGGGGGATAGAATAGGGTTGGTTTCATATGACAGAATCTCAAAAAAAGACTACCCGACAGGTGCAGGAAATCAACTCGCCGTCGTGGACCAAGCGCTTACAGTCACACGGGATGCAGCATTAGCTGTAGGCCGCCTACAATTCGAAGGGTCCGCGACGGCAATCGGGGAAGGCATCGTTGAAGCTAGAAAACTGCTCGACAATGCCAGCCTTCCTAAAGCTTGCGTCCTGTTAACCGACGGCGAACACAATTCCGGTATTCATCCCCGTGACGTGTTACCTGGTTATCCAGTGATGACCTGTGCGATGGGAGGAGCTTCAGATCAACGCCTATTACAGGAAATAGCGGACAGCACTAGTGGTAACTATTTTTATGCGCCCCGAGCGGCGGATATGATGCGTGTTTACAATCAGATCTATGCCACTTCGGCGAGCGCAAGACTGTTGGTTAACAGTTTTCACGATATTTCTCAGAACGACTATCGGCTTATACCTGCAGAATTAGTCGAGACGGCGCAAGGCGCAAAACTTTCCGCAGTATGGTCCACTTCCGGAGTGACCCACACTACTGGAAGCCCTTCAGGGAATCAATTGTCTGTGACCTTGGTCGATCCTGACTTCGTGACCACCAATATCAGGCCGACTATTGTCGGTGATGGCTTCGTTATCTATAACTTGAGCAAAAACCAACTGAAGACCGGTCGCTGGTTTATTCAGCTAGAGTTTGCTGGGAGTGCGCAGATACCGGCGATAAACGTTACAGGTGGCGCCTTTCGACTCGATGCTGCCTCCAAGACGGGTAGCGGGTTTGAACTGATCCTGCCGAAAACTATAGAAGTCGGCAGAAAGCTTTCGATGGACTTGAAACTGCCCGCTGATTTGGACTCGTACGCTGCTTTTTACATGCTTCAGATTCCCTCGGTTAAAAAACAAGGGGGGAGTAGCGAGGCAAGCCTGTCTGAGGGTGAGGGCGCGATTATTGAGACGTTTCGTGGTGTTATTCGTCATGAAACATCTAAATTCATGCCCGAGTTTGTGATCAATACTCCAGGTTCGTATACGCTTCAGGTGGATATTGAAGGCAAGCTGAAGAATGGTGAAGGTTTTCAACAGTCTGAACTTCGCACAATGTTGGCAATGACTTAGTTTCCCTGAGCATTAGTGTATGCGTATGGCGCCGACCTCGTGTCGGCGTCAGCCGTAGCCACGTTTTTTTTGCGATAGTCGATTGCGAACTAGCTAAATGCCCGTCTAATCGGTTTACAATGCTGCCTGCCGCTCGTTCCTGAAAGGAAAGGTGAAAGCATCTCTTTTCCAAACCCTATCGTATCTCTCTTGACAGTCGAGGTTTGGCAACGCGAGCACCAAAATGCTTCGACTCCAGGAGGAATGATGTTGTCAATCGAGAAAGCCAAGCAGATGGCCAAGAGTCTGCGTGCCTCATTAGAGGCGCGCAGTCAGGAAGTGTCTCACTCCACTGCGCTCGAACTGGTAGCGCAGCAACTGGGCTACAAGGACTGGAACACCGCTTCAGCGCTGCTTCCCCACGAAAACACCCTGGCTACCGTCACGTTCGACAAACCCATTCCGATATTGCGGATGTTTGACGAAACCAAGGCGAGAGAGTTCTATCTTGATTTTCTAGGTTTCAGCGTTGAATTCGAGCACCGGTTCGAAGCTGATTTACCTCTGTATCTAGGGATCAGCCGAAACGGTCTACAGTTACATCTTTCCGAACATCATGGCGATGCAAGTCCAGGATCGACGATATTTGTCCCCATGCAAAATATCGAGCTGCTTCGCGATGAGTTACTTGCCAAGCGCTACGGATACGGTCGTCCGGATATTGTTCAGCAGGGCTGGGGACAAGTCTTGGAGGTCTACGATCCTTTCGGTAATCGGATTCGGTTCTGCCAAAGCTGACGCTCAGCTGCGCTTGATTCGCTTATCACAGTGAATAGTGTTTGAGCTCCCGGGCAATCAGCATGCGCTGGATCTCGCTGGAGCCTTCATAGATCTGGGTGATCCGCGCATCGCGGTAGTAACGCTCGACCGGGTAATCTTCCAGATAGCCATAACCACCATGCACCTGGATCGCCTTGGAGCAGACCCGTTCGGCCATCTCCGAGGCGAACAGTTTGGCCTGTGAGGCTTCGCTCAAGCACGGCTTACCGGCGCTGCGCAGGCGCGCGGCATGGAGGATCAGCAGGCGTGCGGCATTGATCTGCACCTGCATGTCGGCCAGCAGGTTGGCGATGCTCTGGTGCTCATTGATCGGTTTGCCAAACTGGATACGGTCCCGCGAATAGGCCAGTGCCGCTTCAAAGGCGGCACGCGCGATTCCTAGTGCCTGGGCAGCAATGCCGATACGACCACCTTCGAGGTTGGACAGGGCAATGGCCAGGCCTTTGCCGCGCTCGCCGAGCAGGTTGGCAGCGGGGATGCGGCAGTTGTTCAAGGTCACGGCACAAGTGTCGGAGGCGCGGATGCCCATCTTGTGTTCGCTGCGATCGACCACAAAGCCTTCGTTCTCGGTAGGCACGAGGAACGCCGAGATGCCTTTTTTGCCGAGCTGCGGATCAGTCACCGCAAAAACGATGGCCAGGCCGGCG
Organism: Pseudomonas sp.; assembly: GCF_050739775.1. Lineage (GTDB taxonomy): Bacteria > Pseudomonadota > Gammaproteobacteria > Pseudomonadales > Pseudomonadaceae > Aquipseudomonas. Next base: position 68,336 of record NZ_JBOICA010000011.1, on the reverse strand, counting down.
CGACGTGCGTTGCTGACAAACTGCTTGGCGCCATTGATGACCCAGTGATCACCCTGCAACTCGGCACGGGTCCGCAGGTTGTGCGCTTCGGAACCGGCCTGTGGTTCGGTCAGGCAGAAGCAGCCGATTACCTGACCGCTAGCCAGGCGCTCCAGCCAGGTCTGTTGCTGCTCGGCGCTGCCATAGGCGAGCAAGGGGCCGCAGCCTACCGAGTTGTGGATGCTCATCAGTGCACCGGTGGCGCCATCGCCGGCAGCGATTTCTTCTACGGCCAGGGCATAGGCGACATAGTCGGTGTAGCTGCCACCCCATTGATCGGGCACGACCATGCCGAGCAGGCCCAGCTCGCCCATCTTCTTGACCACCTGATCATCGATCCAGCCGGCTTTTTCCCAGGCCTGGGCATGGGGCGCGATCTCGCCACGGGCGAAATCGCGGGCCATGTCGCGGATCATGATTTGTTCTTCTGTCAGTTCCAAGTCTTGCATCGGTGTACTCCAGGCTTCACAGGCCTTCGAAGAATTGATCCACGCGTGAACGTTTCAGGCCTGCCAGCGTCGCGGGGTTCCAGCGCGGCTGCTTGTCCTTGTCGATGATCAGCGCGCGCACGCCTTCGACTAGGTCACCATGGTCGAACCATTGCTGGTCCAGATGCAGTTCCATCTTGAAGCAGTCTTGCAGGCTCAGGTGACGACCGCGACGGAGCATTTCCAGGGTCACGGCCATGCCCAAGGGCGAGCGGGTTTCCAGCAGGCCGGCGGTTTTCAGCGCCCATTCATGGCTGCCGGCCACGGTTACCGCTCGCAGTTGTTCCACGATACTGCTGACGTCGGGCAGGGCAAAGAAGTGATCGATGGCTGGGCGCAGTTTGGCCAGCGGGGCGTCTTCGAGCACCTGGGTGCCGAGCTTGGCCAGCACGCCTTGCAGGTCCTTGAGTGGGTGTGAGTTCCAGCTCAGATTGTCCAGGCGCTCATCCAGGGTCACCAGTCTGCTGCTGTCCAGGTACCAGTCGGCCAGGCCGCAGTACAGCGCGTCGGCAGCCTGCACCTGCACGCCGCTGACCCCCAGGTAGGTGCCCAGCTCGCCGGGAACACGCGAGAGGAAGTAGCTGCCGCCCACGTCCGGGAAGTAACCGATGCCCACTTCCGGCATGCCCAGGCGGCTGCGCTCGGTGACCACCCGCAGTTCCGCGCCTTGGGCCAGGCCCATGCCGCCACCGAGGGTAAAGCCGTCCATCAACGCAAGGATCGGCTTGCGGTAATGGTGGATGCACAGGTCGAGGGCGTATTCTTCGACGAAGAAATCCCGGTGCAAGCTGTCGCCGGCCTTGTAGCTGTCGTACAGCGAGCGGATGTCGCCGCCGGCGCAGAAGCCTTTCGGGCCTTCGCCACGCAGGACCACGGCGTGTACCAAGGGATCGCTGGCCCAGGCATCGAGCTGCTGCTGAAGGCTGCGAACCATGTCCAGGGTCAGGGCGTTGAGGCCAGCGGGGCGGTTGAGGGTCAAGTGACCGATATGGTTGCGGACCTGGGCCAGAATCGGCGCCTCGATCGGCGTTTGAGCGTGCGCGGTCATCGCTGTCTCCCTGCTTTGTTATTGATTTTCCACGTGAATTGTCACGATCTGGGTGGGCGCTAGAGGATCGACGGATCCTAACAGTGCAAATTTGCTCAATACAATCGACAAAACTGCAGGCTGAACCTGCATTTTTGCATGTGTCCCCTACACGTCAGCGCGGCAGGCGGCCGCTGACAAAATGGGCGACATCGTTGTAGCCATGGGTCGAGGCGTGCCCCGGGGTCACCAGCGCGTCGATGAACGCTTCATCTTCAGCGCTGATTTTTACCTGCAGTGCACCACTATAAGTGTCCCACTGGGCCTCGGTGCGTGGCCCGACGATAGCCGAGCTGATCAACTGGTTGTTGAGTACCCAGGCAATGGCGAACTCGACCATGCCCACGCCCTTGTCTTGGGTATAGGTGTGGATCTTCTGGGCGATGGCCAGGGATTCCGGGCGCCACTCGGTTTCCAGGATGCGTTTGTCCTGACGGCCAGCGCGGCTGTTGACATCCGGTGCGGCATTGGGCGCGTACTTGCCGCTGAGGATACCGCGGGCCAACGGACTGAAGGGCACGATGCCCAGGCCGTGGTGCGCCGCTGCCTGGAACTGTTCGGGTTCAGCCTGGCGGTTGACGATGTTGTACAACGGCTGGCTGACCACAGGCTTTGGTACTCCCAGGCGCTCGGCCAGGTTGCAGATCTCGGCGATGCGCCAGCCACGGAAGTTGGACACTCCCCAATGGCGGATCTTGCCCTGGCGCAGCAGATCGCCAATGGCAGCGACAGTGACCTCCAGCGGCGTGTTGTGGTCTTCGCGGTGCAGGTAGTAGATGTCCAGGTAGTCAGTGCCCAGGCGCGTCAGGCTGGATTCGATGGCATTGAAAATGTGCTTGCGACTCAAACCGCTGCGATTGGGCAGGCCATCGGCCGGACCAAAGCCAACCTTGGTGGCCAGCACCCATTCATGACGATTGCGGGCAATGGCTTCACCGACGATCTCTTCGCTGCGTCCGGCGTTGTAGACGTCAGCGGTGTCGATGAAGTTGATGCCCTGGTCCCAGGCTTTGTCGATGATGCGCAGTGAATCTTCGGGGCTGGTGGGCTCGCCGAACATCATGCTGCCCAGGGTCAGGGCGGATACTTGCAGGCCGCTGCGGCCCAGAGGACGGTAGATCATGATCGAGAATCCTTGGCGGTTTGGATCCGATCTGTTTTACACAGTTCTAGCGGTGATTAACAGCATCGCCGGCAATGCCGGCGATGCGTTTTTCGCTTAGTTGGCCTGTTCTCCCACCAGCCCGGTAACCCGTGCCCGCGACACCCGCAAGGCCACCAGGCTACCGACCACGATCAAAGCGGCCAGCGAGTACAGCGCCGCATCGGTCGAACCGGTCTGGTCCTTGATGAAACCCACCAGGTACGGGCTGAGGAAACCGGCCATCTGCCCGACCGAGTTGATAATCGCCAGGCCCGCCACCGCAGTACCGGCGCTGAGCAGGGCGGTGGGCATCGGCCAGAACATCGGCAGGCCGGTCAAAGCACCCATGGTGGCGATGCTCAGGCCAACAATGGCAATGGCCGGGCTGTGGGCGAAGTTGACCGCAATCAGCAGGCCTAGCGCACCCATCAGCATCGGCACTACAAGGTGCCAGCGCCGCTCATTGCGCAGGTCTGCCGAACGGCCCACCAGCAACATGAACACACCCGCCAGCAAGTACGGGATAGCGCTCAACCAGCCAATCAGCAGGGCATCGCTGAAGCCCAGGTTCTTGATGATCGACGGCAGCCAGAAGTTGATCGCGTACACGCCGCTCTGGATGCAGAAGTAGATGAAGCCGAAGGTCCAGATCATCGGATTGGCGAACACCGACAGCACGCTGTCACTGCTGGTGACCGGTTTGCTGGCGGCATCGGCGGCCAGGTCGGTTTTGATGATCTGGCGTTCTGCCGGGCTCAGCCATTTGGCCGTGGCATAGCCGTCACTGAGCAGGAACACGGCGAGGAAGCCGAGCAACACGGTCGGCAGGCCCTGGATCAGGAACATCCACTGCCAGCCGGCCAGGCCATGCTGACCGGCGGCAAAGTGGTTGAGGATCCAGCCGGAGAATGGGCCACCGAGCAGCCCCGACACCGGGATCGCCGACATGAACAGGGCCATGATCCGCCCACGACGAGTGGCCGGGAACCAGCGCGAAAGGTACAACACGATGCCAGGGAAGAAGCCCGCTTCAGCAGCGCCAGTGAACAGGCGCAGCACGTAGAACTCCATGGGCGTGGTGACGAACAGCAGGCAGGTCGACAACGTCCCCCAGGCGATCATCATCAGCGCGATCCAGCGCCGTGGGCCGAAGCGGTTGAGCGCCAGGTTGCTGGGCAGGCCGCACAGCACATAGCCGATGAAGAAGATACCGGCGCCGAGGCCGTAGATGGTTTCGCTGAACTTCAGGGCATCGAGCATCTGCAACTTGGCGAAGCCGACGTTGACCCGGTCCAGGTAGTTGAACAGGTAGCAGATGAAGATGAAGGGGATCAGCCGCAGGGTGATGCGCCGATACAGCGCATTGCGGGTGACGTCTTGGCCTTGGTCAGGGGCAGGGCTGTATGACATGATTTGCTCTCTGTGTTTATTGTTATCGCCGCAGCCTGCGTCAAGGCGGCGGCTGCGATGAGTCTCGATGAGTGGGCCGTGGCTGTCTTTGTGCTTTTGCACAGCATTTTCAACAGCCTGCTGTGCCCCGGACCAACTATTGCGACAACAAGGATCCTCCCATGTTCGAACTGGACCATGACCTGGCGCAAGATATCGTCGATCGGGCGATGGCTATTCTGCCGTGTAACGTCAACGTTATGGACAGTCAGGGCCTGATCCTGGGGAGCGGTGAACCGGAGCGCATCAACACCCGTCATGAAGGCGCTCAATTGGTCTTGGCCAACGGCCGTATCGTCGAACTGGACGTGGAGGCGGCCAAGTGTCTGAAGGGGGTGCAGCCAGGGATCAACTTGCCGCTGTTGCTCGACGGACGCTTGATGGGCGTGCTGGGTCTGACCGGCGACCCGCAGCAACTGCGCACTTATGCACAACTGGTACGCATGACCGCCGAGATGCTCCTGGCCCAGCGACATATGCAGGTTGAGCAGCAATGGCGGCGCCAGCGCTGCGACGACTTGCTGGCCTTGCTGCTGGGCGGCTCGGGTGATTCGCCACGCTTGGTCGACGAAGCCCGGCAGTTGGGGCTCAAGCCGCAGTTGCCGCGGGTGCCTTGCCTGTTCGAGCTGGATAATGGCCCCGCAGCAGAGACATTGGCCAGTTGGTTGATGAGCCGCTATCCGGACAGCTGGTGCGTAAGCCCCGCGCGTCAGTCGCTGTTGTGGTGCCGCCCGGCTAGCGTGACCCTGGATGAGTTGCGCCTGCTGGAAAAATTGCAGCGTCATGGCTGGCAGGTACAGCGCCTGGCCACGGGTTCGCCAGCGCAGAGCCTTGAACAGCTGCGCCGAGGTTATCGGCGTGTTCGCGACTTGCTGGCCTACGGTCGCGAAGTGCTGCCAGCCGAACGGATCCTCACCTTGACCCGCTACCGCCTGCCAGCGCTACTCTGGCGCCATCGCAACGATGATGCCCTGGATGAGTTGCTCGAACCCTTGCAACGCATCCGCGCCAAAGACAACAGCGGACAGTTGCTGGCCACGCTGCGTGCCTGGTGTGCGCACGATGGCCAGAGCCAGGCCTGTGCCGACGCCCTGGGCATTCACCGCAACAGTTTGCGCTATCGCCTGGAGCGCATTGCCGAGTTGAGTGAAGTCGATCCCTTGCGCCTGGATGGCATGTTGAGCCTGTACCTGGGGTTGCAGTTGCTGCCCGCTGACGCCTGATTGGGCAAACTGACCAAAGCACGACCGCAGCCTTTGTGCATCCGACAGAAGCTCGCGCGCTGTCCAGCTGTCAGCATGCAACGATCTGGAGCAGGAGAATCCCCATGAAAATCGTCATCGCCCCCGACTCGTTCAAGGACAGCCTCAGCGCCGAAGGGGTGGCCGATGCCATTGCCCGCGGGCTGGCCCAAGTCTGGCCCGAGGCGCAGTTGCTCAAGTGCCCGATGGCCGACGGTGGCGAAGGTACCATGGAGGCCATCATCGCCGCCTGTAGCGGTGAGCTGCGTAGCCTCGAAGTACGTGGGCCACTGGGCGAACCGGTGCAGGCCGGCTGGGGCTGGCTGGCCGAGAGCCACACGGCGATCATCGAGATGGCCCAGGCCAGTGGCCTGCAATTGCTCGGTATCGAGCAGCGCGATGCCTGCCGCAGTAGTACCTACGGCACCGGCCAGTTGATCGGCGCAGCCCTCGATGCTGGTGCGCGGCGGATTATCCTGGCCATCGGTGGCAGCGCTACCAATGATGCCGGCAGCGGCATGCTGCGCGCCTTGGGCTTGCGCCTGTTCGATGCGCAAGAGCAGGCCTTGGCCGAAGGCGGCCTGGCCCTGGCGCAAGTGGCGCGCCTGGATGCCAGCGAGCTGGACCCGCGCCTGGCCGAGGTGCAGCTGGAAGTGGCCGCTGATGTCGACAACCCCTTGTGCGGCGGTAACGGCGCCTCGGCTATTTTCGGACCGCAGAAGGGTGCCAGTCCCGAGCAGGTTCTGGCCTTGGATCAGGCATTGGGGCATTTTGCCGATCATTGCGCGCAGTTGTTGGGCGAAGATGTTCGTGACTTTCCTGGTTGCGGTGCCGCCGGCGGCATGGGGTTTGCTGCCAAAGCCTTCATGCGGGCGGCGTTCCGACCCGGTATCGAGGTAGTCGCCGAGCTGGCCGGGTTGGAACAGGCCGTGCAGGGGGCGAACCTGGTGATCACCGGAGAGGGGCGTTTCGATGCCCAGACCCTGCGCGGCAAAACCCCGTTTGGTGTCGCCCGGGTTGCCCGGCGCCACGCCGTACCGGTGGTGGTGATAGCCGGGACCTTAGGTGAGGGTTATGAGCAGCTCTACGCTCACGGCATCGATGCCGCTTTCGCCCTGACCAGTGGGCCGATGAGCCTGCAACAGGCGTGTGCCAAGGCGGCGCCGTTGCTGCAAGCCCGGGCTCGGGATATCGCACGCCTTTGGCGTTGCGTGCAGACGACTCAGGGTTGATCCAGGCGCTCGGGCAGGGCTCGACTGGCACCGTCGAGCAGGGCCAGCTCACCAAAGGACGCCGAGGCATCGATGTAGCGCAAGGCCGACTTGGCGTCCTTCCAGCCGACATGGCTCATCAGGGCCTTGAGCTCCCAGCCATTGCTGGTGGCCCAAGTGGCAAAGCCGCGGCGCAGCGAATGGCCGGTATATAAAGCAGCAGGCACACCGCCGCGTTCAAGAATGCGCCGCAGCAGGGCAATCAGGCTGTTGCTGTTGAGCGCGGCCTCGCCGAGATTGCCCCAGCGGTCAAGCTTGCGAAATACCGGGCCGCGGGCAATGCCTGCTACTTCGATCCATTGCAGATAGGCCTGCACCGGGCACAGCACTTTCAAGGCTGGCGCCTGATGGCGCACACCCAGCGCGTGGCGGTCGCCTTTGCTGCGCGGCAAGTAGATCGACATGCCGCTGTCCGCCTGGGCCTGAATATGCTCGACCTGCAGGCGCGCCAGTTCATCGCCGCGAAACCCTCGCCAGAAGCCGATCAGTAGCAGCGCCACATCGCGTCTTGCCCGTAGCAGGGCGGGCAGGTCGTGCTGGGCGCGGGCCTGGTTGGCTTGTCCTTCCAGTGCCGCCGCTGCCTGTTGCAGGTGCTGTATTTGCAGGGGCGCGGCTTGCCGGGGCTCGGCTGGGTGCAAGGTGCGAATGCCCTTGAGCACCTGGCGCACGACCGGGGCTTTGGTCGGATCGGGAAACCCCTGGCTGACATGCCATTGCCCAAGCGCGGCCAGGCGCTGCTTCAAGGTGCTGATCGCGTGCGTGTCGGCATGATCGGCCAGGTAACGGGCGACACTATCGGCAGTGGCCGGGAGAAAGCCGCCCCAGCTCACTTCGTAGTGTTCTACTGCCGCCTGGTAGCTGCGCCGGGTGTTGTCCCGGGTGGCGGCCTGCAGGTAGCGTTCGATGCTGTTCATTGTCGCCGGTGCTCACACGCTATGCTTTGAAGGGATGGTAAGAATTCCCATAGCACAACGCCATTTAAATCAAAGGGCCGGGAACCCCATGGCTTGGCAGGTGGCTGATGTGGCCAAATTCGTTCAGGACGCCGAAGCAGTCAGTCCTTGAGCTTCTTGTACAGTGTGGTCCGCGAGATACCCAACTGGCTGGCGGTCGCTGAGACATTGCCGCCGTTTGCCTGCAATGCCGATTCAATCGTGCGCCGCAAGGTGGCTTGCAGATCGCCAGTCTGAGATTGCGGCGCGGTGCTCTGCAGGTCTGCCGGCAAGTGGCAGGGCAAGGTCATGGGCTCGCCACTGGCCAACGCCGCAGCCAAGCGCAGGGCCTGCTCCAGTTGGCGGATATTGCCCGGCCAGACGTGTTGTTGCAGCACCTGAAGCACGTCGGGATGCAGGGGCGGCACACCATGGCGCAAGCGCAGGCGCTCGATCAGCTGCGGCAGGTCGTTACGCAGGCGCAACGGCGGCAGGTTGATGGTCAAACCGTTCAAGCGGTAGTAGAGGTCTTCGCGAAACAGTTGCGAGGCCATTCGTTGCGCCAGGTCGCAATGGGTGGCGCTGATCACCCGCACATCCAGCGGGCGGCGCACGGAACTGCCGAGGCTGGTGATCTCGCGTTCCTGCAGTACCCGCAGCAGGCGGGTCTGCAAAGCGGCGGGCATGTCGCCGATCTCGTCGAGTAGCAAGGTGCCGCCATGGGCCGCCGCCAACTGGCCACTGGAGCCGCCCTTGCGTGCACCGGTGAAGGTTCCCTCCGCATAGCCGAACAACTCGGCCTCGATCAGGCTTTCCGGAATGGCCGAGCAGTTGATGGCGACGAAGGGTGCTTGCGGGTTCCATTGCTCGTGCAAGGTGCGGGCGAAGACCTCTTTGCCGGTGCCGGTTTCACCGAGTAGCAGAATGGGTACGCCGGCGGCAAAGGCTTTGTGGGCGTTAGCCAGTTGCTGGTTGAGCAGTGCATCGCTGCCTTGGGCTGTGGCGGTACGGGTGAGCCGCGCTGGTGCCGGGGCAGGTTTGTGTGGAGTGGGTTCGATCAACTGGCCGTACAGTTTGGAGCCGTCTGTGAGGATCAGCTGTTGCGCCACCGGTCGAGCGTCCAGCAGGTTGCTGGCATCGAACAGATGCTCAAGCTTGAGGTAGTCGTGGTTGTAGCCGTTGAGCCCCAGCAGCCGCTGGGCAGCACGGTTGGCGCAGCGGATGCTGCCGTCGGAGGCCACCGCCAGCAAGCCTTGTAACGCGGTATCGAGTAGGTGCGGGTCATGTTGCAGCGAGAGAATCCGGCAGTCGCTCAAGCCAGCGAACAGGCGATTCTCAACCGCCATGGCGGCATGGTTGAGTTGTTCAAGCACAGCGCCGGCCTGGCGATCGCCGATGCCGGTGATGTCCAGTGCGCCAAGCACCTCACCTCGCAGACCGCGTAGCGGCACGCTGACACAGAAAAACCGCTCGAAGTCGTTGAGGTAGTGCTGATTGCCGGTCAGGATGATGGGCTTGTCTTCGGCCAGTGTGCAGGCGGGCGCCGTGGTACCCAGGTCCTGTTCCTGGAGCCGTCGGCCCACCTGCAGTGGCGACAACGGACTGAGCAGGTCATAGGCCTGGCGGGCATGCACCAGCACGCCGTCGGGGTTGACGCAAAACAGGGCCCAGGAAGCGCCGCCGATGTGTTCCCACAAACGGTCGATTTCCGGTTGCACGCAACTGGCCAGTTGCAGGTCCTGCTCGGCCAGTGGCTGCAAGTCATCATCTGGTCGTGCTTGCCAGCCGCCTGAAGGCTGCACGCCGGCAGCCCGCGAGCGAACCCATGAGTCTACGACGGCATCGGGCAACAGATTCGCTGGCAGGTTTTCGCCTTCGGCAAAGCGCTGCCGGGCAATGGCCAGGCGCTGCTGATAGGCGGGCGTTCGGGCATCCATCGAGATACCTGTGTTAAGAGTGGAGGCATGCCGCCTGGCCCTGGGGCTGACGGCCGCCTTTGTTTATACGCCGGTCTGTTTCTGCGTCAAGCCTAGAACAGCAGCACGGCGCGAAGGTTGACGCCTATCTCTTCCTGAAAACCGCCCTCGGTTTCAACGTCATGGGTCAACTGAGTGCTGAACTGCACCTTCGGCGTCAGCATTTGCTGGAACTCCAGGCGTACTTGCTGAACCTCGGTCTTGCTGCCGTTGTAGCTGCCGTCCAGATACTGCTTGCCGCCGGTACTGGCGCTGTAACCCAGCGCTAGGCGTTGGCTGGGGTTGAAGTCATAACGCAGATTGCCCTGCAGCTGGTAGGTCTTGTCCTGTTCGAGGGTTTGCTGGCCAGCCTGGTGGTTGTCGCCATAGATGACCGCATCGGCATACCACTCCATCGCCAGCTTGCCCCACAGAGGCTCGATCCAGCCCAGTTGCAGGTCGAGCTTGTAGCGATTTTCGCCAAGGTTGATCGCCTCATCGCGGTCATATTGGCCCCAGGGCAGGTACACCAGCGGGATGATACCGAGGTAGCGGCCGCTGACGCCGGCGAGCGGTTGATTGATCAGCCAGAAGGTTGCGCCAATGATCGGGTCGGCCATGCCGCTGGCACTGCCCAGCGACTGGCCGCCGATTCGCGCATCGTAGACGTGGCCAAACGGCAGGAGGACCTGCGGGGCGAAGGTGATGCCGCCGATATCGAGGTAGTGGATCAAACGCAAAATGCTGATGTTGGAGCTGATCCCGGTGGCCTGTTTGGCATCGGCACCGCCGTCTGCGTTGTAACGCTCGGCGCGGCCATATTGTTGGTACCAGGCGGCGAGGTTGGTGCCGCTGGGAAAGGCGATATAGTCACCGGAGTTGACGTCAACGGCCAGCGATTTTGTCGAGACGAGCGCCAGCGCCAACAGGCCCAGGCGGGGTCGGGAAAGTGTGAACACAGAGCGGTACCTTTTTTGTTGTTATTAGCAGGGCGGGGCGCTTGGCGCCCCGGGTCTGTCAGTTAGTTGTGGATGCGGATCACCGGTTTGAGGGTCAGGCCTTTTTCGCTGTCTTCAGCGGCCTGGTTGATGTCCTTGAAGCTGTAGAACTTCACCAGGCGATCGAACGGGAAACGGCCTTGCAGGTAGAGTTCGACCAGTTCGGGGATGAACTTTTGCGGCACACTGTCACCCTCGACGATGCCGCGAATGCTCTTGCCACCGAGCAACAGGTCGTTGACGTCGAACTCGGCCGTGACGCCCAGCGCTGGTGCACCGACCACCCCCAGGGCGCCACGGCTGCCGAGCGCATCGACGGCCTGGCGCAGCACGGCCGGCCGTCCGGTCGATTCCAGGGCGAAGTTCACCCCGCCAGCGGTGATTTCACGGATTGCTGCCACCGGATCGACCTCCTTGCTGTTGACCACATGGGTGGCGCCCAGCTCCATTGCCAGGGCCAGGCGGGACGGCACGACATCGACGGCAATGATGGTTGTCGCCCCCGCCACGCGCGCGGCGAGTACCGCGCTGAGCCCGACTGCGCCGCCACCAAATGCGGCAAAGCTGCTGCCCGGGGTGACTTTCAGCGAGTTGATCACCGCGCCCGCGCCGGTCTGGATGCCGCAACCCAAAGGCCCCAACAGTTCCAGCGGCGCTTTCTGGCTGACCTTGACCGCATTGTTTTCCCGCGCCAGTGCCAGGCTGGCAAAGGACGACTGGGCAAAGAAGTGATCGTTCAGCCGCTGTCCGCTTTCATCGCTCAGGGCACTTTCGCCCTGGGGATCGGCGCCGCTGAAGTTGCGTCCGAAGAACTCCTGGCAGTACGCCGTATGACCGCCGCCGCAGGACAGGCAATGGCCGCAGTGGCCGTAGCTGAGCACCACATGGTCGCCGACCTGCAGCCCTTTGACCTGCGGGCCGATGGCCTCGACCACACCGGCACCTTCATGGCCCAGCACTGCAGGCAGCGGCACCGGATAGTACTGATCGCGCACGATCATGTCGGTGTGACACATGCCTGTGGCGACGATTCGTACCAGTACTTCGTCCGCGCGCGGTGCACGGATACGCGCGGCTTCCAGCGTGAAAGGGGCACCTTTGCCACGGGTGACGGCTGCGGTGACTGGATGGTAGGCAGTTGTATTCATTGTTATTGTCCTTTGCCGGTTAAAGAGGGTAGGCCGGGGCATCGCCCTTGACCGTCAGCCACTGCCACTGGGTGAACTCCTCCCAGTTCGCCGGGCCGCCGATGCTGGCGCCATTGCCCGAGGCACCGACGCCACCAAACGGGTTGACGACCTCGTCGTTGACGGTCTGATCGTTGATGTGCAGCAGCCCGACACGCAATTGTTCACCCAGCTTCAAGGCACGCCCCACGTCCCGCGACAGCACGGCGGCGGAGAGGCCGTATTCGGTGTCGTTGGCCAGGGCGACGGCATCGGCATCGGTGTCGAACGGCACCACCACCGCCACCGGGCCGAAAATCTCTTCGTGGAAGGCCGGGTTGTCGCGGCTCACGCCGCTGAGCACAGTGGCCGGGAAGAACAGCCCCTGAGGGTCGCCACCGACTTCCAGTTTCGCGCCTGCCTGTTGCGCGGCCTGCACGATCCGCCGGGCGTTTTCGCATTGCGGGGCATTGATCAGCGGTCCCAGGTGCACCGGGCCCTTGGCCGGATCGCCGACGGTGAGGCTACGGGCCTTGGCCACCAGGCGTTCTAGGAAGCGCTCGTAGATACCGCGCTGTACCAGCAGGCGGCCGGTGGACATGCAGATCTGGCCCTGGTGCAGATAGACGCCCCAGGTAGCGTTGGCCAGCGCGAGGTCAAGGTCGGCATCATCAAGCACGATCAGCGCGTTTTTCCCGCCCAGTTCCAGCGAGACTTTCTTCAAGTGACGTCCGGCCGCTTCGCCGACCCTGCGCCCGGCACCGGTGGAGCCGGTGAACTGAATCATCGCGACATGCGGATCGCTGGTCAGCGTCGCGCCGGCATCGGCACCGCCGGGCAGTACGTGCAGCAGTCCGGCGGGCAGCCCGGCCAGTTCAAACACCCGGGCGATAACGAAGCCGCCACACACAGCGGTGCGCGGGTCGGGCTTGAGCACCACGGCGTTGCCGGTGGCCAGCGCCGGTGCGACCGCGCGGATGGCCAGGTACAGCGGAAAGTTGAAGGGCGAAATCACCCCGACCACCCCCAACGGACGGCGACGGGCCAGGCTCAAGCGGCCGGGTACCGAAGGCAGCACTTCACCCTGGCTGCGTGAAGGCAGGCTGGCGCTCTCGTGCAGCACCTTGATGCTCAGCCGGGTTTCGAACTCGGCTTTGTCCCGCGTGGAGCCGCTTTCACGCATCAGCCAGTCGGCGATTTCATCCGCATGATTTTCGGCGACCAGGGCGGCCTTGCGAAACACCGCAGCGCGTTCGTCATAGGACAGCTGAAACCATTTGGCCTGGACCTGGTGAGCAGCCTTGCTGCTGCGCGCGACCTGATCGGCGTCGGCGTTGGCCAGCGTGCCAAGGGTATTGCCGGTGGCCGGTTCCAGTACCGCTGTCGACGGCGCTTGTCCGGCTTGCCATTGACCGGTGAACAGGTGCTCGTTCCAGAGTTCGGCGGGTAGCAGAGGTTGCAGTAAGGCAGAAGTAGTCATCGCAAGTGTTCCTGTTTTTTGTAGGAGCGTGACGATGTACAGAGCAGAAGCTGTGCCAATCGGTCACACCCCCGAAAACAGGGGCTGTTGACGAGAACTACAGGTGTTGGGTGTTCAGTTTCTGGACAGGGAAGGGGGGTGGGCTGTGCAGAGAATGGACGGTGCGCGCGGCGGGCTCAAGAACTGTGAGCCCGCCGCGTATACCCGGTTACTCCGCCAGTTGCAGTTCTGGCAGATTCAGACGGAACGCCCGGGTAATCCCGATCAGGCAAATGAACCCCAGCGCCATCCAGCTCAGGCCGATCATGAACGACATGCTCGACAGGCTGGTCCACAGCCAGATGGTGCTGAGGAAGCCGAGCGCCGGTATGGCGCCATACATCAGGTAGTTAGCCGTGCCACGCAATTTCTGGTCGACCAGGTAATGCTTGACCACTGCCAGGTTCACCATCGAAAAGGCGAACAGTGCGCCGAAACTGATCATGTTGGCGACGGTGTCCAAGGTGATGAACAAGGCTATCAGCGAGAGCACGCTGACCAGTATGATCGCGGTGGCCGGTACGCGTTTCTTCGACACCAGCCGGCCGAACACGCGCGGCAGCGCGCCATCCCGGCCCATGGCGAACAGCACCCGCGATACGCTGGCCTGGGACACCATGGCCGAGGCGAAGCAACCAGCCACGTAGGTGGCCGTAAATGCGGTCACCAGCAATTCACCTCCTACACGACGCATGACGTCCACTGAAGCCGAGTCCGGGTCGGCGAAGGTGCTCCACTCCGGAAATACCAACTGGGCGAAATACGACACCAGCAGAAACAGCAGGCCACCGATCAGCGACACCACCATGATCGCCAGCGGGATGCGGAACTGCGGGTTGGTGGTTTCCTCTGCCATGGTCGAAACAGCGTCGAAGCCGAGGAAGGACAGGCACAGCACGGCTGCACCGGTCATGATCAGCGGAACGCTGAAGCCTTCATGATGGAAGGGTTGCAACAGCGATACCGGTTCCGGCTGTCCGCTCAGATTGTGGATCGACAAGGCGACGAAGACCACGATGAATACCAGCTGAACAACGACCATGATCCAGTTGACCCGTGTGACAGACTCGATGCCGATCAGGTTCAGGAAGGTCACCAGAGCAATTGAACCGAGCACCCACACCCAGGCGTGAATCGTCGGGAAGTACTCGGACATGTAGATGCCGATCAGCAGGTAACTGAGCAGCGGCAGGAAGATGTAGTCGAGCAACAGGGTCCAGCCGGCCATGAAACCGAAGTAGCTGCCAAAGGCCTTGCGGGTGTAGGTGTAGACGGAGCCTGAATACGGGTGGGCCTGGACCATGCGGCCATAGCTGTAGGCGGTCAGCAGCATGGCGGCGAGTGTCAGCAGGTAGGCGGTGGGCAAATGCCCCTTGGTTATCTGGGTGACCAGTCCATAGGTGGTGAACACCGCCAGCGGGACCATGTAGGCGAGACCGAAGAGCACCAGTGCGGTGAGGCCCATGGATTTTCGAAAGCGGCCCGTAGCGGTGGATTGTAATGGGCAATGGTGGGGGTGAGTTTCTGCTGTGTTTGTTGTTGTATGCATTGCGAACTCCTGGAAATCGAATACAGGACGCTGCGGCGCGCGAGAGGTCTCGCTACCGTTGATAGAGCTTCTTTGTGGGGCGTGGGGCTAACCGGTTGCTGGCAGCCCTGGGTCAAACGCTGTGCACGCAAAGCGCCCACGCCGGCAGGCGTGGGCGTTCAGGTCAGAGTTTGCCGACCATCCGCGCGGTGCGGTCTACGGCGATGCGGGTCTTCTCGACCAGCTCGTCGAGTTCTGCGCGAGTGGCGACCAAGGCGGGCGCCATGATCATGCGGCCGAGGGTAGAGCGGATGATCACGCCTTCTTCGAAACCGAAGGTGCGGCACTGCCAGGCCAGGTCGTTCTCATTGTCGAAGCGTTTGCGGGTTGCCTTGTCTTCGGCAAACTGCAGGGCTGCCAGCAGCCCGGTCCCTTGAATGTCGCCAATCAGCGGATGCTGGGCGAACACTTCGCGCAAAATCTGCTGCAGGTACGGCCCGGTGTCGTCCTTCACCAGGCGGACGATGCCCTCGTCACGCAAGGCCTTGAGGTTGGCCACCGCCACCGCTGCGGCCACCGGGTGCCCGGAGTAGGTCAGCCCGTGAGCGAAGACACCGCCGCGCTCGACCAGCGCTTCGGCGATACGCTTGCTCAGCACCAGGCCGCCCATGGGTACATAGCCGCTGGTCAGGCCTTTGGCGATGGACAGGGTGTCCGGCTCGAAACCGAAATGCTCATGGGCGAACCACTCGCCGGTCCGGCCAAAGCCGCCGATCACTTCGTCCGCGCACAGCAGCACATCGTACTGGCGGCAGATGCGCTGAATTTCCGGCCAGTAGCTTTCAGGCGGGAAGATCATGCCGCCGGCACCCTGGAAAGGCTCGGCGATGAACCCGGCAACATTGTCGGCACCCAGTTCAAGGATCTTCTCTTCCAGTTGCAGGGCGCAGCGTTTACCGAACTCGGCCGGGGTCAGGTCGCCGCCGTGGGCATACCAGTAAGGCTCGTCGATGTGCGCGATGTCCGGAATCATTCCGCCCATCTCGTGCATGAACTTCATCCCGCCCAGCGCGGTGGCCGCCAGAGTCGAGCCGTGGTAACCATTCCAGCGGCCAATCATGATCTTCTTCTGCGGCTTGCCGACCACCTGCCAGTAACGGCGCACGGTGCGGATCAGCACCTCGTTGGCCTCGGAGCCGGAGTTGGTGTAGATCGCGTGGCTGTAGTGTCCCGGCAGCAGGCTGAAGAGCAGCTCGGAAAGCTCGATCACCGCCGGGTGGGTGGTGTGGAAGAACATGTTGTAGTACGACAGTTGATCCATCTGCGCGGCGGCGGCGGCAGTCAGGTCCCTGCGGCCGTAGCCGAGCTGGGTGCACCACAGGCCGGACATGCCATCCAGGTAACGGTTGCCGTCGTTGTCCCACAGGTTCAGGCGCTCACCGCGGACCATCACCCGTGGCCCTTCGGCATTCAGTGCCTTCTGATCCAGAAAAGCATGGATATGGTGGGCGGCGTCGGATTTCTGATAGTCCTGGGTGTCTCGTTGCGGTGCAAAGGGGGCATTCATGGCTTTGTTCTCTTTCTTGGTAAGCACGTGAGAGGGGAGGGCCGCGCTGATCCAATGCGCAAACTGGCGCCTGTCCTGGGCGCTGGGGTTGGAGGAATGCTCCCACACTCTCGGCGCCCCCGAAATCACCCGTTTTGGTGACATCTCCCGGCCGACTTTCGAGCTGACAAGGCGCCGGTCTGCAGAGCTTTTTCGTATGACTGGAGAACATTTTTACTAATTTGCCTTGCTTCGATAGTGGCGCACCATCGACCCACATGAATAACAACAGACCGTGTCCACGGTCGATGTGGGAGTGCAGCGTGTTCGACCTTAACTTCTGGCAGCAGCGGGCCAACCGCCAAACATTCATCGATACCGCCCTTATTGGTGGTCATCAGGTGAAGCCTTCCTCGGGGGCGACCTTCGACGCGATCAACCCCGCCACCAATCAGCTGCTCGCTCGCGTCGCGGCCTGCGGCGAGGACGAGGTCAATCTGGCCGTGCGCACTGCACGTCGCGCATTCAACGAAGGTCCGTGGGCGCGCATGGCACCTGCGCAGCGCAAGAAGATCCTGATCAGGCTTTCCGAACTGCTGCTGGTGCACCGCGAAGAGCTGGCCCTGCTTGACTCACTGAACATGGGCAAGCCCGTCATGGATGCCTACAACATCGACGTTCCGGGGGCAGCCGGCGTGTTTGCCTGGTACGGCGAGGCGCTGGACAAGGTCTACGACCAGGTCGCGCCAACGGCTGCCAATGCATTGGCAACCATCACCCGCGAAGCATTGGGGGTCATCGCCGCAGTCGTGCCATGGAACTTCCCGCTGGACATGGCGGCCTGGAAACTCGCCCCGGCGCTGGCCGCAGGTAACAGCGTGGTATTGAAACCCGCTGAGCAGTCACCGTTCTCTGCCCTGCGGCTGGGCCAGCTCGCACTGGAAGCGGGTATTCCGGAAGGCGTGCTGAACGTGGTGCCGGGGCTGGGCGAGAGCGCCGGCAAGGCCCTGGGGCTGCATCCGGACGTCGATTGCCTGGTGTTTACCGGATCGACCCAAGTGGGCAAATACTTCATGCAGTATGCTGCCCAGTCGAACCTCAAGCAGGTCTGGCTGGAGTGCGGCGGCAAAAGCCCGAACCTTGTGTTTGCCGACTGCCAGGATCTCGATCTGGCTGCGGAAAAAGCAGCGTTCGGCATCTTCTTCAACCAGGGTGAGGTGTGTTCGGCCAACTCCCGGCTGTACGTGCAGCGCTCTATCCATGACGAGTTCATCGAGCGGGTGATCGCCAAGGCGCAAGCCTGGATCCCGGGTGATCCTCTCAATCCAGCCAGCGCCGCAGGGGCGATTGTCGATAGCGAGCAGACTGCGCGCATCATGAGGGCGATTGGCCTGGCGAGTGAGGAGGGCGCGAAACTGCTGAGCGGTGGCGAGCAACTGACCTTCAATGGCTCCTCCAACTTCATCCAGCCGACCATCTTCGCCAACGTGGAGAGCGACAGCCGTCTTGCACGTGACGAAATCTTCGGCCCCGTGCTTGCCATCAGCGCCTTCGATAGCGAAGAGGAGGCAGTGAAGCTTGCCAATGACAGCATCTATGGCCTGGCCGCTTCGGTATGGAGTGACGATCTCAATCGCGCCCACCGCGTAGCCAAGGCGCTGAAGGCCGGCACCGTCTCGGTCAATACCATGGACGCACTCGATACTGCCGTTCCGTTCGGCGGGGGCAAGCAGTCCGGGTTCGGCCGCGATCTTTCGTTGCACTCATTCGACAAGTACACACAACTGAAAACCACCTGGTTCCAGCTGCGTTAAAGCCTGGCGCCACCCGGCGCCTCAATAACAACAAACACACACAACCATAAGTCGTGAGGGCGTTTCCATGCGTACTTTCACCGCGTCGCTCAGCTTTGCAGTGCTTACCGCTGTCAGTCTTCCTGCGCTTTCCAGCACGTCCAGCCTGACGGTGATTTCTTTTGGTGGCGCTACCAAGGCCGCCCAACAGGCAGCCTACTTCCAGCCCTTTGAAAACAGCGGGGCAGGGAAAGTGGTGGCTGGCGAATACAATGGCGAACTTTCAAAGATCAAAGCCATGGTCGACGTCGGCCATGTGTCCTGGGACGTGGTGGAGGTAGAAAGTCCTGAACTCATTCGCGGTTGCGAGGAGGGCCTGTTCGAGCGGATCGACCCGGCGCTGCTTGGCGATCAGGCCAACTACCTGCCCGGTACCGTGAGCGAATGCGGGGTGGCCAGCTATGTCTGGTCCATGGTCATTGCCTACAACACGCAGAAGCTCAGCACCGGGCCTGCCTCATGGGCTGATTTCTGGGATACCCAGCGTTTTCCGGGCAAGCGCGGTCTGCGCAAAGGCGCCAAGTACACCCTCGAGGTGGCGTTGCTCGCTGACGGCGTCTCCCGCGAGGATCTCTACAAGGTGTTGGGCACTCCGGAAGGGGTGAACCGCGCATTCCGCAAGCTCGATGAGATCAAGCAGAACATCCAGTGGTGGGAGGCCGGCGCGCAACCTCCGCAATGGCTGGTTGCCGGCGACGTGGTGATGTCTGCAGCCTACAACGGTCGCATTGCCTCGGCGCAGAAGGATGGCTCCAAGCTGGGCATTGTCTGGCAGGGCAGTCTGTATGACCCTGACCACTGGGCCATCGTGCGCGGCTCCGGGAACAAGGCACTGGCGGAGAAATTCATCACCTTCGCCAGTCAAGCCGAATCGCAAAAAGCCTTCTCCAGCCAGATTCCTTATGGCCCCGTGCGCACTGAAGCGCTCGCTCAACTGCCTGCCGATGTCCAGCATCAGCTACCCACTGCTCCTGCCAACCTTGCCGACGCGCAACTGGTGGACGCAGCGTTCTGGGTCGACCACGGTGAAGAGCTGGAACAACGCTTCAACGCCTGGGCTGCACGGTGAGGCGATAAAGGGTGATGGTGAGCCCATCCCGGCAATGGAACAATGCTTCAGCGCCGATGCGGTATTACCTCGGCATTCCCGATGCAGGAGGTGAAACGCAAGATGGGCAATAACCGGCTTCAATCCGAAGAGTGGTTCCAGCAAATGGCTCATGTGGTCGATTGCATCGGGACGTCCGGGTTTGTCGAGTCGCTGTTCGCCGCGCTCAACTCCCTGGCGCCCGCGCATGCCATCACCGTGTTCCTGTTTCCCCATGAAGGCTTGCCTTCGGCATTGTTCGAGCGGGATGAGGAAGGGCCATGGATGCCTGAAGGCAACGTTCGCAAGTACCTTGAGGGCTTCTACCTGCTGTGCCCGTTCTACCGGGCCAGCATGGACGGCATCGCGCCAGGCTGTTACCGGCTGAGCGATGTAGCACCGGACCACTTCAAGCGTAGCGAATATTACTTGTCGTTCTACCAGCATGCGCGTCTTGAAGACGAGCTCAACTACATCGTACCGCTCGGGCCGAAACTGACGATCGCAGTCGCTTTGGCGAGTACCTGCCGCCTTAGCCGGCAACAGGTCGACGAACTCAAGCGCATTGCCCCCTGGGTACTGGCCGTAGTACGTCGGCATTGGGGCGATCTTGACGCAGATTCGCTCGGCGGCCGCTTTGAAAGCGCGCTTGGCCGGCAGATCAACGCAGCGCTTACCAAATTCGGCTCCTCCTTGTTGACCGAGCGTGAGTGCCTGGTCGCTCAATACATGCTCCGCGGTCATTCCATTCGCTCGCTTGCCGAACGCTTGGGTATCAGCGAGGACACCGTCAAGACCCACCGCAAGCACCTGTACGCCAAGCTTGATATCGCCAAGCAGTCGGAGCTGTTTTCGCTGTTCATCGACTCGGTGGCCCAAGCCCAGGAAGGGTTGAGCAAAGACCCGCTGGAAAGCTACCTGCGCCGCAGGCGCTGACAACCTGTTCTGCGTTGGCTCGAAAGCCGCGAAAACCGTATCTCAGATGCGATAAGCCGTGATTATTTAATCTCAGAAATCACTTTCCAAAGCATCCTTTTAGGCAATGAGATACCATGTAAAAACATAGTACGTACCACATTGCTAAATAGTAGGAGCAACCATGGCCCGTGGCGGAATCAACAAGGCTGTCGTGCACAAAGCACGGCAGGCGCTACTGGCTCGTGGTGTACACCCAAGCATCGACGCAGTACGTATCGAACTGGGCAATACCGGGTCGAAAACCACGATTCATCGCTACCTGAAGGAACTGGACAACCAGTACTCGGCGCAGCCATTGAGTACGCCGAATCTCAGCGATGCACTGGCAACGCTGGTCGAGCAACTGGCCGAGCAGTTGCGTGAGGAAGGGGAGGCACGAATCGAGGAAGTGCGCAGCACGTTCGAGGCAGAACGACAAACGCTGCTGGCCCAGGTGCAGATCAGCCAGCAGGCATTGGCAGCGCTGCAACAGCAGCATGAGATCCAGGCCGCAGCCTTGGCCGGTGAATCCGCCGCGCTGGCCACCACTCGCAGTACCTTGCAGACTGAGCAGACCCGCAACGCCACACTCAATCAGGCCGTTGGCGAATTGAACCTGCGCCTGGCCGACAAAGACGAACAGATCGCCTCACTGGAAGACAAACACCAGCACGCCCGCGACGCGCTTGAGCATTACCGCAGTGCCAGCCGCGAGCAGCGTGAGCAGGAGCAGCGCCGCCACGAAGGGCAGGTGCAACAACTTCAGGTCGAGCTGCGGCAGTTGCAGCAGACCTTGATCGTCAAGCAGGACGAACTGACGCGCCTGAATCGCGACAACGAAGGCTTGCTGGTACAGATCCGTACACTCAAGGATGCCCAGCGCACACTCAAGACCCAGAGCGAGCGGCGCCAGACACAGATTCAGGGGCTGGAAGTGAACCTGGCGCAACTCAATGGTTCGCGGGACGAGTTGGAAAAGCAGAACCAGAACCTGGCGCTGAGTCTGGCCGAGCGGGTGACCGAGCTGCGCCAGCAGTTGCAGTTGATCGGCAAGCTGGAAGCGCAGTTGCGTCAGGCTGAAAAGATGGCGCAGCAGCTTCAGGACACGCCCTGAAGTTCCAGGCGCATCGCGCACCGATCAGTCAGGCCGTGAGCCCGTTCGGCAGCTAATTGACGTTGCAGGAAATAGCTGCACCTTTGCGCGTCGAGCCGCTCAAAGCCCAGGCGCGCATAGAAGGGCGCATTCCACGCAACCTGGGTGAAGGTGGTCAGCGTCAACCCGGCAAAGCTTTGCGCCTGTGCCCAGGCGCTGGCCGTAGTGATCATCCGACGACCTTGCCCTCGACCTTGCAGCGCCTGCGCCACCGATAGTTCGACGATGTGCCAGTCCTCGCCACAGTCCTGGCCACAAAGAAAGCCCTGTGGACGATCCTTCTCGTCAACCACTACCCAGGTATGGCCTGCAGCGATAAATACGCGATGCTGCGCGGCACTGAGCACGTCTTCGCTGGCGATCCACTGCAGGCCTTCACAGGCAAGAAAGGCTTGCGCGGCAGAACGCTCGATAGCCGGGAGCAGGTCTGCGTCGTCGTCGCGGGCAGGGCGAATAGTGAAGAGCATGACGGTTATGTCCAATAAATAACACGGCTATTCAAGGCCGTGATGCATCACCCGTCAAGGCCTGGAGCCGCGTAGCAGAGCCGCTGCGAGGCCTTGCAGTTTTTTACTCTCTAGCAACTACAAAAATCATAATTTCGTCATTTGCAGGCTTTGCACAGAATGCGACCTACACCCACCCACGGCGATCCGTGTGGGAAACCTCAGTAGGGCGCAGCGATGACAAACAATAAAACAGTAATAGACACGCTCGTAGTCGGCGCCGGTCAAGCCGGTGTGGCCATGAGCGAACACTTGAGCCGACTCGGCGTGCCGCATCTGGTTCTGGAACGCAACCGTATCGCCGAAGCCTGGCGTACCGGGCGCTGGGATTCGCTGGTTGCCAATGGTCCAGCCTGGCACGACCGCTTCCCGGGCCTGGAATTCGACGGCCTCGATCCCGATGCCTTCGCCGGCAAAGACCAGGTTGCCGATTACTTCGAAGCCTACGCGAAAAAATTCAACGCCCCGGTACGTACCGGCGTCGAGGTGACCAAGGTGCAGCGCAATGCCGGTCGCCCTGGCTTCACCGTGGAAACCTCCGAGGGGGTGATTGAGGCCAAAAACGTCGTGGTCGCCACTGGCCCGTTCCAGCGCCC
Source organism: Pseudomonas sp. (assembly GCF_050739775.1). GTDB lineage: Bacteria > Pseudomonadota > Gammaproteobacteria > Pseudomonadales > Pseudomonadaceae > Aquipseudomonas. Next base: position 45,821 of record NZ_JBOICA010000011.1, on the reverse strand, counting down.
GGTGATTCCGGCGATCGCGCCTGCAGACGGCAAGGTTTGCCAGATGCACTCCGCCGAATACCGTAACCCTCAGCAACTGGCCGAAGGTGCTGTGCTGGTGGTGGGTGCCGGTTCTTCAGGTGTGCAGATTGCCGATGAGTTGCAGCGTGCCGGCAAGCAGGTCTATCTCTCGGTCGGCGCCCACGATCGTCCGCCACGTGCCTATCGTAACCGCGATTTCTGCTGGTGGCTGGGTGTACTCGGCCTGTGGGACGCCGAGGGTGTACAGCCGGGCAAGGAGCACGTCACCATTGCCGTCAGCGGTGCGCGTGGCGGTCATACCGTGGACTTCCGCCGCCTGGCCCAACAGGGCATGACGCTGGTTGGCCTGACCAAGGCAATCAACAACGGCGTGGTGAGCTTCGAATCGAACCTGGCCGAGAACATTGCCCGCGGCGACGAAAACTACCTGGCCTTGCTTGACGCCGCCGACGCGTATATCGCCACCAATGGCCTGGACCTGCCGCAAGAGCCGGAAGCACGCATCATGCTCCCGGACCCGGAGTGCATCAGCAACCCGATCCTGGAGCTGGACCTGGCCAAGGCCGACATCACCACGATCATCTGGGCCACCGGTTATTCGGTCGATTACAACTGGTTGCAGGTCGATGCCTTCAAGGCCGACGGCAAGCCGCAGCACCAGCGCGGCGTTTCCAGCGAACCGGGCATCTACTTCGTCGGCCTGCCATGGCTTGCACGTCGCGGCTCGGCCTTTATCTGGGGCGTGTGGCACGACGCCCGGCATATCGGCGAACACATCATCAAGCAACGCGCCTATTTCGATTACCGGGATGCCTCGCAACGTCAGGCCGAAACCCCCGCAACCCACATTCAATCCGCCAGCCTTATGGAAGTCCGTTGATGCCTACTCATACCCGTATCCGCATGTTCAACACCAAAGACACCTACCCGAACCAGACCCTGGACAACGACCTGTGCCAGGCGGTCCGCGCCGGCAACACCGTGTATGTGCGTGGTCAGGTCGGTACCGATTTCAACGGTCAGCTGGTTGGTCTCGGTGATCCGCGGGCCCAGGCCGAACAGGCCATGCGCAACGTCAAGCAACTGCTCGAAGAGGCGGGCAGCGACCTGAGTCATATCGTCAAGACCACCACCTACCTGATCGACCCGCGCTATCGCGAGCCGGTGTACCAGGAAGTCGGCAAGTGGCTCAAGGGCGTGTTCCCGATCTCTACCGGGTTGGTCGTCAGCGCCCTGGGCCAGCCGCAGTGGCTGATGGAAATCGACGTGATTGCGGTCATCCCCGAATAAGGAGCGTGCCATGACCTTTTCCATCGTCGGTCGCTGTGCCGAAACCGGCCAGCTGGGGATTGCCATCAGCTCATCGAGCATCGCCGTGGGTGCCCGTTGCCCCTGGCTGCGCTCCGGTGTCGGTGCGGTATCGAGCCAGAACATCACCTTGCCGGCCCTCGGGCCGCAGGTACTGGATGCTCTGGGTGAAGGGCTCGCACCGCATCAGGCACTGGACCATGCGCTGACCCGCAACGGCTACAGCCAGTATCGCCAGGTAGCGGTCGTCGATGCCCAAGGGCGTACGGCCGTGTTCAGCGGCAACCACACCCTGGGTACGCATAACGCCCTGGCCGGTGAGCAATGTGTGGCCGCTGGCAACCTGTTGGCCAACACTGAGGTGATTGAGCGCATGGTCGCAGCGTTCGAGACCAGCGAAGGCTGCCTCGCGGCGCGTTTGCTGACGGCACTGCAAGCTGGGCAAGACGCCGGCGGGGAAGCGGGGGCGGTGCATTCGGCGGCCTTGTCGGTGGTCGGCGAGCTGGTCTGGCCGATTGTCGACCTGCGCGTGGATTGGGCCGACGAGAATCCCATCGGCGAACTGCAGAAACTCTGGAGCGCCTATGAGCCGCAGCTGCAGGACTACCTGACCCGCGCGCTGAACCCGACCCTGGCACCGAGTTACGGAGTGCCGGGCGATGAGTGAGCTGCGCAGCCGCGCCTTGCTGGCCAGGCTGATCGGCTTTGCCACGGTCAGCCGCGATTCGAACCTGGCCTTGATCGAGTTCGTGCGTGACTACCTGCAAGGCCTGGGGGTGAGTTGCGAGCTGATCTACAACGCCGAGCGCAGCAAGGCCAACCTGCTGGCCAGCATCGGGCCGGCAGTGGCGGGCGGCGTGGTGCTCTCGGGGCATACCGATGTGGTACCGGTGGACGGTCAGCCCTGGACGGTCGAGCCGTTCGCCCTCAGCGAGCGCGATGGCAAGCTCTACGGCCGCGGTGCGGCAGACATGAAAGGCTACCTGGCCTCGGTACTGGCTGCGGTGCCGGTGTTTCTTGCAAGTCCACTGCGTCGCCCCGTGCACTTGGCCTTTTCGTATGACGAAGAGGTGGGTTGCCTGGGGGTGCGTAGCCTGCTGGAAGTGCTGCCACAACGCATTCCTCAGCCGGCCCTGTGTCTGATCGGTGAACCGACCGAGCTCAAACCGGTACTCGGTCACAAAGGCAAGCTGGCGATGCGTTGCCATGTACATGGCGCCCCGTGCCATTCGGCCTATGCGCCGTATGGCGTGAACGCCATCGAACAGGCGGCACGCTTGATCGGTCGCCTGGGTGAGATCGGCCAGCGCCTGGCCGCACCAGAGCACCACGATGAGCGTTTTGATCCGGCGTTCTCCACTGTGCAGGTCGGGGTGATCCAGGGCGGCACGGCGCTGAACATCGTGCCAGCAGATTGTCGCTTCGACTTTGAGGTGCGCGCCTTGCCGGCGTTCGAGCCACAAACGGTAGTTGACGAACTACAAAGCTACGCCGAGCAGACGCTGTTGCCAGCCATGCAGGCGGTCAAGGTCGACACGGCGATCCGTTTTGAACCGATTTCGGCTTATCCGGGCCTGGCGACCGCGCCTGAAAGCGCCGCCGCGCAGCTGGTGGCGCGACTGTGCGGCAGCGATGACTTCAGCACCGTGGCCTTTGGCACCGAAGGTGGTTTGTTCGACCAGGCCGGGATCCCGGCGGTGGTCTGTGGTCCCGGCAGCATGGACCAGGGCCACAAACCCGACGAGTTCGTCAGTGTCGAGCAAATGGCGGCCTGCGATCGCTTGATGGACCGCCTGGCCGAGTACCTCTCCAGCAATTGATGACAACAAGGCCAGCTCCTACAGGGGATCGGTGTGCGCCGTACCTGTAGGAGCCAGCATTGCTGGCGATGGGCCGTGTCCAATCAAGGTGCTATTTCAGCCAGGCCGCAAACTGCTCTTTGCAGTAATCGACAAACAACTGCGCAGGCTTGGTTAGCTGCGCACGTTTCAACCAACCGGCCACCAGCCCCGAACCAGTCACATCCTCGGCCAGTTCCACGCACACCAGTTCCTGCCCGTCATAAGTACTGGTGGTCAGCGGCCGGGTAACCAGCACCGCAAAGCCAAAGCCTTGGCCAACCATACCGCGCACCATCTCGATCGAAGGCGAGCTGAAAATGATGTTCGGGCTCAGCCCCAGCTCTTCGAAGATGCTCACGAAATAGGTACGGCTGGGCTGCACATCCAGCAAGATCATCGGCTCCAGCGCCAGATCACGTAGCGACACCTGCGCCTGCTCGGCAAAGCGATGCCCGGCGGGCAACAAGGCGTAGGGCCGTTGCGGCGCCATCAGCGCTTCGGTCTCGATGGTGCTGTCCAGGTCATGATCGTAGAAGATCGCCAGGTCGTAACGCCCGCCGGTCAGGCCTTGCACCAGCTCCTGCTGCTCACCGTCCTGCAGACGGATCTCGACCCCCGGAAAGCGCTCGCGAAAGCCTTTGATCAGGCGCGGCAGGTAGAGCGGGGCGACAGTCTCGAAACAGCCGATATCGATCTGCCCGCAAACCACGTCATTGTCGGCCAGGGCGTTCTGCTCGAACTCGCGGGCCATGCGCAGTAGTTCCAGGGCTTTGCGATAGAAACGTGCGCCACCGGGCGTAAGCGATACGCCCTGAGCGTGATGGCGGATAAACAGCTGCACGCCGAAGCTGTCTTCCAGGCCTTTGATTGCCGTTGAAATCGACGGTTGCGCGATGTACAGCTTGCGCGACGCCTCGGCGACGCTGCCGCACTCCACGGTGGTGACGAAATACTTCAACTGACGCAAGGTATAGGACGCCACAGTGCACCTCTGGCTGATTGTTTTGTTACAGATTACCCCTTCGGTGCCCGGCTGCTGCAGCGGATTTTGCTCACCATTGAGCATATTTTCGGTGCTCAACCGTTGAGCGAACGCCGCTAGTCGGCCGTCAGCTCCTGCACCTGCCAGCGCACGGAGCTGACGCCTTTTTCCAGACTGACCCGGCTGACCAGGCGCTCCAGCTGGGTCGGCGCATCGGGGCTGCCCAGCAGTTCGGCGCGCACCTCCAGTTTGGCCGGGTTGGCCAGGTCTTCGCTGTGCAGTGATTGCAGGCGCAGGCTGTCGCTGCCGAAGCTGTGCAGCATCAGGCTGCGCACCTGGATTTCGTCTTCGGCGCGGCAGGTGATGCGTACTTCGAAACGCTGCTCGGCTTCATTGGCCGGTAGCACCTCTTGCTGGTTGAGGCGTTGGGAGATGTCGCGCAACAGGATGTTGGCGCAGAGCACCACGCAGCTGCCCAGCGCGGCTTCCAGCAGCAGACCCATGCTGCACAGCACGCCGACGGCAGCGGTGCACCACAGTGTGGCCGCAGTGTTCAGGCCACGCACATTCAGGCCATCGCGCATGATCACGCCACCGCCAAGAAAACCGATGCCCGACACCACATAGGCGGCAATCCGCGAAGCATCGGTGGCGGCCATGCCCGGCACGGCCTGGGTCATCAGCACGAACAGGCAAGCGCCGGTGCTGACCAGGGCATTGGTGCGCAGGCCGGTCAGGCGCTGGCGCAGTTGACGTTCAGCGCCGATCAGGGCGCCCAGTACGAGCGCGACACTGACGCGCAGGAGAAATACTTTCCAATCCATGACAAACCTCGAATCCGCGGCGCAGGGCCGCAACGCATCGAACGTTGCCGATGCAGGTATGAATAAATGGATTGCGCAGGGTCACAGGCCGGGTTCACGAACAATCGTGTCGGGCATGCAGGAAGGGAGAATGAAGCGTCGTCATCCGCTCGGGATGTGAGGCACCACTGACCACCATGTACGGCAGGGCAGTGGCAGAAAGAGTCTGCTGAACTAGCGCGCCGTATGAACCTGTCGCAATCGACTAGAGCTACTGTCCAATGCAGGACTCCTGTATAGGCATGCAAAAATGCGAGCGAGAAACTAACGTTCAAAAGCAGCAAGGTCAAGGTTGATTTCATGACAATTGCTTTAAAAATAACATTGGCCGTTACTGTTCCGCAGTTGCAACGCTGTAGTGTGTGAACGCCGCTTCCGTCGGCCCGCCGCTGTGGCTAAGGTGAGCATTACGGTGCGGCGAGGGAGCGGTATGCAACCACTGATCAACTATTTCAAAATGGTTCTGTACCCAGGGTTGGACACCTTTCTTTTCGCCCTGCGCACCATCGTTGCCTGCCTGCTGACCCTGTACCTGGCCTTTATCTTCGACCTCGACCAACCCAAATGGTCGATCATGGCAGTGTTTATCGTCAGCCTGCCACTGGGCGGCATGACCCTGCAGCGCAGTTTTGCTCAAGTGGTTGGCACTACAGTCGGCGCAGCGGTAGCGGTGCTGATCATGGCCCTGTTCCCCCAGGCGCCATTACCGTTCATTGTTACCCTGGCGTTGTGGCTGGCCCTGTGTACCGCCGCTGGCACCTTGCTGCGCTACACCAGCTCCCATGCTTTCGTGCTCAGCGGCTTTACTGCTGTGGTAGTGGGCATGTTGGCGGTCCCCGAGCAGGACAATACCCTGATGCTAGCCATTACCCGGGTGACTGAAACTTTGCTGGCGGTGGCTTGCGTGTGCGCGGTCAGCCTGCTCAGCGCCCGGCCCCAGGCTGTGGCCAGCGGTTACTTCGCCAAGGTCGACAACCTGATCAAGCTGATGGCCGCCCATGCCGCTGCAGCCATTCGCGGCGAGGAAAGCAGTGCGGCCTTCAGTCAGCGGCAGATGCAGATCCTCGGCGAAATCAGCGCCCTGGAAGGGCTGCGCCGGCACCTGTATTTCGACGCCCCGCACCTGCGCGGTGCCAACGGCCTGGTACAACTGTTGGGCAACCAGCTGGTGCTGCTCAGCTCGCGCCTGACCGTGTTGCGCAATCAGAAGCTGATGATCGCCGAACGCTGGCAGGGCGCGTATCCAGACTTCATCAATAAGCTGCTCAGCGATGAGCTGGCCTTTCTCGACCAGTTGGCGCAACAGGGCAGGGCCATGCCAGCCAGTGCTCGGGAACACTTCAGCGCCTTGCAGCGGCGTTTCGACCAGGCGGCCCTGCAAGCGGAACAACTTCAGCATGACCTGCCGGCGACCTTGCGTTCCCTGGCCTGGGCCCTGCGTTGGGAGCAGGCCCGATTGCTGGAGCAATTGAGCGAAATGCTAGAACTCAGCGACGCAATCCAGGAAGGCCGCGCTGGCGATTGCCTGTACCGTCAGGCGCAGACCAACCCGCTGCACCTGGATTTTCGCCTGGCGGCGATGAACGCCAGTCGTGCTTTTTTCGCCTTGCTGGTTGCCGGGCTGATCTGGATCGAGACGGCCTGGGACGGTGCCCGGGCCGGGGTGATCCTGGTGGGTATCCTCTGTTCGCTGATGGCCACCTTTCCGCGCCCGTTGATGGCCGCACAGAACTACATGCGCGGGCTGGGCATGGCCTTGCTGGTGTCAGCGCTGTACCAGTTCTGGCTGATACCGCAGGTAGTCGATTTCGAGATGCTCGCGCTGTTGCTGTTGCCCTTGTTGTATGTGGTAGCGGTCGGGCTGTCGACGCCGATGACCGCGGGTATCGGCATGGGCCTGGGGTTGTCCAGCTTCCTGTTGTTCGGCCCGCAGAATATCGGGGCCTGGCAGAACACGGCCATGCAGTGGTTTGAATTTGCCGGCGCCTATGTCTGTGGCGGGGTGTTGTCGCTGCTGATATATGCCTGGCTGTTTCCGTTCAACCCGCAGCTGCGCATCGAGCGGCTGTTCCGCGAGAGCCGCGAGCAGGTCTATGCCTTGCTCAAGGGCCCGACTTCCGATGAGCGCCAGTTTGCCTTCGAGAGTCGCATGGTTGACCGCCTGACCCTGATCCTCGGCCTGCTGCCAGCTGCTCAGGACGCCCGTTCAAAGGCGCTGTTCGAGGTCAACCTGGCCTGCATGGCGCTGGCTGTGGCCTTGCGCCAGCTGCAGGAACAGGGCCGGGCTAATCGGTTGCTCTCAGCCAGCATCCGTGCGCGCCTGGAGCAGGTTCTGCGCAACACCGGTCGCTATGTGGCCGGGCGAACCCGGGGCCAACCGCCGGCTTTGCTCGATACTCTGCAGGTGCTGGGTGAAGACCTCGATGCACTGCACAGCGAGCAGTTCGACGCGCCGGCCGAGCAGTTGCGTTCGCTGTTTCGCATTCGTGTCGCGCTGCTGGTGATCGCTGGTTTCCTGCGCCATTACAGCACCTACCTTGATCCCGCTGCCGAAGGAGAGCCAGGCCTTGCCCATTGATTTCGAGGTCGGTGGTGTTTACCTGCCGCCGATCGCCCAGGCACTGTTACTGGCCATGCCCTTGCTGTTCGTGCTGCTGTGGCTGCTACAGCGCCTTGGCGTGATGCAGTGGGTATGGCATCCGGCGTTGTTCGAGGGGGCGCTGTACAGCTGCATTTGTGCCTTGATCATCTTGTTCATGGGGAGCTGAAAGCGTGAAGAAACTTGTGGCCCAGGTGTCGACCCTGGCAATCGTGGCACTGGCGCTGATCCTTGGCTGGTTCGCCTGGGAGCACTACACCCGCGCGCCCTGGACCCGCGACGCGCGGGTGCGCGCGGACGTGGTGACGCTGTCGGCCGATGTCGCCGGACGCATCGTCACGCTACGGGTGGCCGACAACCAACATGTGGAAAAAGGCGGACTGCTACTGGAAATCGACCCGGAGCGCTATGCCTTGGCGGTAGAACATGCCCGCCGCGCCATTGAAGTAGCCCGCGCCAGTGAGGGGCTGGCCCAGGCGGCGATTATCGCAAATCAAGCTTTGCTCAAACAGCGTCAGAGCGAAGAGCAACGCCGACGCACCTTGAAGCAAAGCGCTGCTATCTCCGGTGAAGAGTGGGAGAAGTCCAGTACCGATGTTGCCGTCGCCCAGGCCGAGCTGATGCGCGGCCAAGCCAATTTGAGTCTGGCCAGTGCCAACGTACAACTGGCCACGGCGGCGCTGACCCAGGCTGAACTGGACTTGCAGCGCACACGTATCTACGCGCCGGTCAGTGGCTATGTCACCAACCTGCTGACCCGCCAGGGCGACTATGCCAGCGCTGGTGGCCCTTTGTTGGCCCTGGTGGACAGCAGCTCGTTCTATGTCAGTGGCTATTTCGAGGAAACCAAGCTGCCGCGCGTTCGTATAGGCAGTGCGGTGCAGATCGCTTTGATGAGCGGCGAGCATTTCGAAGGCAAGGTGCAAAGCATCGCCTATGCGATCACCGACCGCGAAAACACGCCTGGCAGCCGCCTGCTGGCCAACGTCAACCCTAGCTACACCTGGGTCAAGCTGGCCCAGCGCATTCCGGTGCGTATCGAGATTGACCCGGGCTATGCCGGCAAGGACAGCCTGCGCGCCGGAACAACAGCAACGGTGACTGTGCGCCAATAGCGTGACGAAATGCCTCCTGCCGGGCGGGCCAAGATGGTAGGCTTCTGGCCGTTTGTGCCAACCAGCCGATAGATGTCGCCATGATGCTCAACCTCGCTGTTTTTCTCTGCACCCTGGCGGCCATGGAGGGCGTCGGCTACCTGGCGCATCGCTACATCATGCATGGCTGGGGCTGGTTCCTGCACCGTTCACATCATGAACAGCACCTGGGCGCCTTGGAAACCAACGATGTCTACCTGGTGGCCCTGGCGCTGATTGCCTCTGTTCTGGTAGCCCTGGGCCGCGCAGGGCATGCGCCGTTGCAGTGGGTGGGAGCTGGGGTGGCGGCGTTCGGAGTGATTTACGTGCTCGTGCACGACGGGATCGTGCATCGGCACTGGCCGTTCAAGCCGCGGCCGCGCAACCGCTACCTCAAGCGTTTGTACCAGGCGCACTTGCTGCATCATGCGCTGAAAGGGCGGGATAACAGTGTGTCGTTTGGCTTTCTGTATGCGCCGCCGATGCACAAGTTGAAGCGTCAGTTGCGTTCCCGGCGGCGCCTGTAGCTTCAGGGCCGGGGTGGGTTCGACAGGAGCACATTGAGCAGGTTGTCCTGAAAGTTGATGTTGCTGGTCAGGTTAGTGTGCTTCTCGCACAGGAAAAACGCATAAGCGACCGGCAGAAAGCTGTCCTCATTCTGTGGTACGCCTGGGTCCAGCGTCTCGCGTGCCAGCAGCGACGGCTTGGTGACGCGTCCATCACCTGGCTCGATCATCAGCTCGTCGTAGGGCACACCAGGCCGGGGTGCGGCAATGTCCGCTGGCGTGAGGCGTACCGTATCGCGCCCATCGCGCTGTTCCACCAGGAGCCGTGCAGGCGTCATGTGGCAGCCGCCACCAAACAGCACGTAGCGGATCGGCGATACCGGCTCGGCCACCGAGAGCATCCAGGCCAAACGACGTGCGCGCTCCAGGTTATAGGCGAAATAGCGTTGCATCGCCGGGGCGTCGGCAGCGGCGGCCAGGCTGGGGGCGTAGATTGACCAGGCCATGCTCTGCCAGGTCTTGGGGTCGAACAAGTCGTCGTGACGCGGCTTGCCTTCGATGTCCACCAGCCAGGTGTTGAGCGGGTGGGGGAACAGCTGATAGCCGCTGGGAAAGGTGGCCAGCGTGCGTGGTGAAATACGCCCAAAACCGACCTTTTCGCCACCGATGAAGGCGTGCAACGAGCTGACCGATCCCCCATTGGGTGTGCCCAGCAACACCAGATTGCGCACCTGCGGTGCACCGTCCATGGTCACCTGGTGAGGCTCGCCGTCCAGCACGTCGCGGGTGCCAAAGCGCAGGTAGTAACGTGCGATAAGGCCACCCATGCTGTGCGCTACGAGGTTGACCTGTAGTGCAGGATCGGCGTAGTCACGACGCACCGCCTCGATCAGCCGATCGAGTTCTTGCACACTGTGCAAGGTGTCCTGGCGCCAGTCGTAAGACAGGACGTAGTAGCGGCGCTCGCCCTTGCGCGCCGGCGTCCCGGGCTGGGCACGCACATAACCACCGAATTGCGTCAAGGTTCGCAGGATCGGGCGGTAAAAGTCGCGCCGTAGCGCCTGCTCGGCAATGCCCGAGGGTTCCAGTCTAGAGGGCAGCGGCCTATTCGTTTGCGGATCGATGTCGAGGGCCAGTTCCGGATAGGACGAGAACAGAATGCGCCACCATGACCCCGGCCAGACTCCTTCACCGCTGACCCGGTCGCGCAGGCGCGTGCCGAAGGCCCCTGGAATCAAGATCACCGGCGCGGTTTCGGCCTGGGGGCTGCTGAGCTGGTAGAGCCGTTTCAGGTCGGGGCGCGGTGACTCGCTGCAGCCCAACAGGCCTGCGGCGAGTACGAGCGTGGCGACCCGTTGCGCGGCAGAGTGCATGAACGAAGCCTTGAGGTGCGTGCGGCTGAACATGAGGTCAAGACGGTGTCACCGGCATGCAACCAGTCTAGCAGTTGCTCGGGCACCGGCCTGGCGAGCCAATAAACGTGCATCAGGCAGTAGCCAATGCCATTTTCGCGGCAGGCATCGGCGAACCAGACTGCGTTTTTTTGCCCCTCCCTGTAACACCCGCCCCCGAATAGTCTCTACTGGTACAGGCAAGCAACACATTCCCCCTGTGTAGCGCCAATCCCAAACCCAACCACCGGAGCATCACCATGAACAACCAAAGCACCCCGGGCCTGTCTCTCTCCGCCGCCGCTCTGGCACTGGCTCTGGGCTCGGCCCTCAGCCTGAGCATGATCCCCGCCGCCCATGCCGCCGAGGACATGGAAAAATGCTACGGCGTCGCCATGAAGGGTAAGAACGACTGCGCAGCGGGCGCAGGCACCACCTGTGCCGGCACGTCGAAAGTGGACCATCAAGCCAACGCCTGGAAGCAGGTCCCTAAAGGCACCTGCGAAAAAACCGTCAGTTCCACTTCGCCTACCGGCTTCGGTCAACTCCAGGCCTTCAAGGCAAAGTCCTGACTCCCAACCTGTCGACCAGCCTGAGCCTCGATCATGAGCAATCTAGCCGATACCAGCGTGCATCGAGCCGCTCAGGCCGCCTGTCAGCTACCAGCCCGAGCCGGGCTGGGGCTGAAACCCGAGTACTTTCGCGGTCTGCTCGAAGGCCATGCGGACATTGGTTTTCTCGAAATCCATGCCGAGAACTACATGGTCGAGGGTGGGCCTTTTCACCACTACCTCGGCTTGCTTCACGAAAAATATCCGCTTTCGATCCACGGGGTCGGTTTGTCCATCGGCGCTGAAACTCCGTTGGACGGTGACCATCTGCAGCGCCTGAAAACGCTGTTCGAAAGGCATCCACCGCAAGCATTCTCCGAACATCTGGCTTGGTCCAGCCACGGCCCGCTGTTCCTCAACGATCTATTGCCGCTGGCCTACGACCGGCCGACGCTGGACCGTGTCTGCGTCCATGTGGACCAGGTTCAGGAAACACTGGGGCGCCCCTTGTTGCTGGAGAATCCGGCCACTTACCTGGAATTCAAGGCCTCGACCCTGGATGAAACGGATTTCATCAGCGAAATCGTGCAGCGGACCGGTTGCAGCCTGCTGCTCGACGTCAACAATGTATATGTCTCGTGCATCAATCATGGCCGCGATCCACTGGCGTACCTGTCCGCGCTGCCCCTGCACGCCGTGGAACAGGTTCACCTGGCAGGCTTCAGCGAAGATACCGACGGCATGGGCCAGCGCCTGTTGATTGATAGCCACTCGGCCGCCATCGATGACGCGGTGTGGGCGCTCTACCGCCAATTGCTCCAGCGCATCGGGCCGGTCCCGACGCTGATCGAGCGCGACAACGACCTGCCGCCCTTGCCGCAATTGTTGGCCGAAGCCCGCCTGGCTGAAGAGTTGATCCTGGCCTGCAAGGTTCAGCCATGAGCACTCACGCCGATTTCGCCGCGGTCCTGTTCGACCTTGGGCGCACCGCCCCGGCCGATCTGTTCAGCAGCCCGGCGCCTGACAGTCGATTCGCGGTCTACCGCAACAACGTCATCAGCTCATTGCTGGGCGCGCTGGCCGACAGCTACCCGGTGGCGCTGCAACTGGTGGGCGAAGCCTTCTTCAGCGCCATGGGCCTGGCCTACGTGCAGTCCAACCCACCTCGCTCGCGCTTGCTGGTGGAATATGGCGAGGATTTCGCCACCTTTATCGAAAGCTTCGAACCGGCTGCCAGCTTGCCCTATCTCGCCGACGTCGCGCGCCTGGAACGCCTGCGCATACGCGCCTACCACGCCGCCGACAGCAACGTCGTCGGCCATGCAGCGATTGCCGAGTTATTGGCACAACCGGAATGTCTGGTCGAGCTGCGCCTGAGCCTGCACCCGAGCCTCTCGATTCTGCAGTCCGACTTTGCCATCTGTTCGCTCTGGCAGGCCCATCAACATGACGGGGAGATCGCGACAGTCGATCTCTGGCGACCCGAGCGCGCCCTGGTACTGCGCTGTGGCCTGGCGGTCGAACTCCTGGCAGTTGATCCTGGAACCTGCGCGTTCATCCAGGCACTGCAGAGCGGCCTGCCCCTTGGCCAGGCAGCCGGCCAGGGTTTGCAAGCCAGCGTCGACTTCGATCTGGGCCACTGCCTGGCCCTGCTGATCGCCAAGGCCGCCATCACTCAACTGCACACACCGTAAAAGGGCTGAGCATGAACACTCACAAGGGTACCCGCAGTCTCCCCGTGCGCCTGGTAGAGCGCTCCATTGCGTTGTTCGAAGCGATCCCCCACAGCCTGATCGCGTTCATCGCACGCTTCTCGATTGCGGCGGTGTTCTGGAAATCCGGGCAAACCAAAGTCGAAGGCTTCGCCGTCGATCTGATCTCCGGCACCTTCGAGGTGGGCATGCCGCACCTGGCCGACTCAACCATTCCCTTGTTTCAAAGCGAATACCCGCTGCCGTTGCTTGCACCTGAAGTGGCGGCGTACATGGCAGCCTTTGCCGAACACTTTTTTCCGCTGCTGATTCTGTTCGGCTTTGCCACCCGCTTTTCTGCGCTGGCGTTGCTGGGGATGACCCTGGTCATTCAGATATTCGTCTACCCCGACGCTTACCCTACCCACGGTACCTGGGCGGCGGTGCTGCTCTATCTGATGGCCCGTGGGCCAGGAGCGCTTTCGATCGATCAGCTGATTGCCCGGCGCTAGCGTTTCTCCACCCACACAGGGGCACCCGCAATTTCATACAAGATTGCCCGGCTCGATCAGCGTAGGCTGGAGTTGTTCCCTACATGGAGTAAGCGCATGAGCCTACATATCGAAACCCCGCTGCTGGCATCCCGCCCGCTGAGCCTGGCCAGCGGCCTGGACATCTGGCTGAAACTGGAAGCCTTGCAGCCTAGCGGTTCGTTCAAGTTGCGCGGTATTGGCCTTGCCTGTGAGGCCTATGCCAAGCAGGGCAAACGCCGTTTCATATCGTCGTCCGGCGGCAACGCCGGGATTGCCGTGGCCTACGCCGGCCGCTGCCTGGGCCTGGCCGTTACCGTGGTGGTGCCGGAAACCACCACCGAGCGGGCCAAACAGCTGATCCGCCAGGAGCAGGCCGAAGTCATTGTCCACGGCAAGTCCTGGCACGAGGCCAATGCCCTGGCGCTGTCGCTGTTGGGCGACGACGATGCCTACATCCATCCCTTCGATGACCCGCTGCTCTGGCAGGGCCACGCGAGCATGATCGATGAAGTCGCTGCCAGCGGCCTCAAGCCTGATGCCGTGGTGCTCTCGGTTGGCGGTGGCGGTCTGTTTTCCGGCGTCTGTGAAGGTCTGGCCCGCAACGGTTGGGGTCAGCTGCCGGTGTTTGCGGTGGAGACCGCAGGCGCTGCCTCGCTAGCCGCAGCCATGGCGGCCAAGCAGTTGGTAGCGCTGGACAGTGTCAACACCGTGGCCACTTCCCTGGCGGCCAAGCAGGTGTGTCAGCGCGCGCTCGAATGGACTCAGGCACGCCCGGTCCACAGTCATGTCATCAGCGACCGGGAAGCACTCGATGCCTGCGAGCAGTTCCTGTCCGACCAGCGCATCCTGGTCGAGCCAGCCTGCGGGGCGGCGTTGGCCCTGGCCTATGCACCAACAGTGGAGCTCAAGCGCTATCAGAAGGTACTGGTGATCGTCTGCGGTGGTGTTACGGCAACCCTCGACCAGATCCGCCAGTGGCGGGCGGCCTGCTAATTGGAGAGTGTCATCCACCAAGCCCCCGGGCATCCGGGTGTGCGCCTGATCGATGCGCGTTATCAGCAATTTGCCTTTCCACGGCACTTTCACCTGGAATATCACATTGGCCTGATTGTCGCCGGCCAGCAGCGTTATGCGGCTGGCGGTGAGCATCAGTTGGCCGGGGCAGGGGACATCCTGCTGATGGCGCCGGAGCATGTCCACGACGGCGCCAGCGCCAGCGACCAGGGCTACGGCATCCGCATCCTGACCCTCGACCCGGCCTGGCTGGCCGAGGTCAGCCGCGACCTGAGCGATGGCCGCCAGGGCCTGCCGGCCCTCAACGCTGCGCAACTGCGTGATCCACAACTGCAACGGCTGCTCGATGGCCTGCACCGTCAGCAGGATCCGCTGGCGTTCCAGAGCCAGCTGTGGGAAACCCTGGCGTTGCTGCTCGGGCTGGGTTCGACCCTCAAGGTCAGCGAGCACGGCAACGGCTTCGATCCGCAGCGTTGGCGACAGCTGCGCGACTGGCTGGAATCGCGCCTGGACCAACCGCCAAGCCTGGAGCAAATGGCCGCGTTCGTCGACTTGAGCCCCTGGCAACTGCTGCGCCGCTTTCGCAATCAGTGTGGGCTGCCACCGCAGCAATGGTTGACCCAGCTACGCCTGGAACGGGCCTTGCCACGGGTGCTGGCGGGCCAGCCATTAAGCGCGATTGCCCTGGACCTGGGCTTCTACGACCAGGCGCATTTCAGCCGCTTGTTTCGCCGCACCTACGGCGCGCCACCTGGTGGCCTGCAGGTGAAAAAAACCAGCGGCAATATTTTTTAAGGCTTCAGGCAACATATTTAGTAATTTTCCTGCCTCCGTGCATTGCTCATGATCACTCCCACAAGAAAGCGCCATTCGTGCCGGCGCGATCGAAGTACGCCCACGTACTCATCCTTGCCTTGGAGTTCGTCATGACCACCGCAACATCCGCTGCGCTTATCGAAAAACACACGATCGGCTACGTGCCCGCGCAAGATCGCCATGGAAAGGTGAGAGACCTGTTTACCCTCTGGTTCGGCGGCAACATCGCGCCGTTACCGATTGTCACCGGCGCCCTCGGCGTGCAGCTGTTCGGGCTGAACCTGGTCTGGGGCATCATCGCCATCCTCGTTGGCCACCTGGTCGGCGGCGTGCTGATGGCGCTGCACTCGGCTCAAGGCCCGCAAATGGGCATCCCGCAGATGATCCAGAGCCGCGCTCAGTTCGGTTCCCTCGGCGCACTGTTGGTGGTGGTGATCGCCGGGGTGATGTACATCGGCTTCTTCGCTTCCAACATCGTCCTGGCCGGCAAGTCACTGCATGGCGTGGTCGATAGCGTGCCGGTGCCGGTAGGCATCGTCATCGGCGCCCTGGGTTCGGGGATCATCGGCATCATTGGCTACCGCTTCATCCATGTGCTCAACCGCATTGGCACCTGGGTGCTGGGCGTGGGCATAGTGCTGGGCTTCGGCTACATCCTGACCCATATCCAGACCGATGATTTCCTCACCCGCGGCAGCTTCAACATTTCCGGCTGGCTGGCCACCGTATCGCTGGCAGCGCTCTGGCAGATCGCCTTTGCGCCCTATGTATCGGACTACTCGCGCTACCTGCCGCAAGACGTTGGTGTCGCCTCGACCTTCTGGGCCACCTACCTGGGTTCGGCGTTGGGTTCGAGCCTGTCGTTCGTGTTTGGCGCCGTGGCGGTGCTGGCGACGCCAGCGGGCATGGACACCATGGATGCGGTCAAACTGGCCACCGGCAGTATTGGCCTGCTGATGCTGGTGTTGTTCCTGCTCAGCGTGATCAGCCATAACGCCCTCAATCTGTATGGAGCGGTGCTTTCACTGATCACCCTGGTGCAGACCTTCGCCCACCGCTGGATCCCGACCGCGAAAAGCCGTGCGGTATTGTCGTTGGTGGTTCTGAGTGGATGCTGTGTGGCAGCGGTTGGCGCTTCTGCTGACTTTATCGGCCACTTTGTCGACATGGTTCTGGCCTTGCTGGTGGTGCTGGTGCCGTGGACGGCGATCAACCTGATCGACTTCTACGCGATTCATAAAGGCAAATACGACATCGATTCGATCTTCCGCGTCGATGGTGGCATCTACGGGCGCTACAACCCGCAGGCGTTGCTGGCTTATGCCATCGGTATTGTGGTGCAGATTCCGTTCATGAACACGCCGCTGTATGTTGGCTCGGTCTCGGCTTATATCGATGGTGCCGACTTGTCCTGGCTGATTGGCCTGCTAGTGACGTCGCCGTTGTATTTCTGGCTGGCCAGTCGGGACTCTGCCTATCGGCGTCGGCAGATATCTATGCAGTTGGCTATGCATTAACACATCCCCCGATGGGGGCGGGCTTGCCCCGCGATTGGGGTTTGCCATTTATCCCGCATCGCGAGGCAAGCCCGCTCCCTCCAAG
The DNA here is from genome assembly GCF_050739775.1 of Pseudomonas sp. Taxonomy (GTDB): domain Bacteria; phylum Pseudomonadota; class Gammaproteobacteria; order Pseudomonadales; family Pseudomonadaceae; genus Aquipseudomonas. Next base: position 28,970 of record NZ_JBOICA010000011.1, on the reverse strand, counting down.
GCGGCGTCATGTCCGCGGCTCACCCACCAGCCAAACCCCGCCGCCGTAAAGAACATGATCAAACTGTAGATCGCCGCCGGGATCGCCATGGTCGAGTTGTTCAGCAAGGTTGGAGCAAGCGCCAGGGCAATGGCCAGGGTGCCGTTATGAATGCCGATCTCCATGCCGATGGCAATCGCCTGACGCTTGGGGATCTGCAGCAAGCGCGGCAGCCAGTAACCGATGCCCAGGCTCAGCAGGTTGAACAACAGCGCTGCACCACCGACCACAGGGGCATAGTCCACGACCGTCTGCCAGTCCTTGACCATAGCCAGGACGATTGTGAACACCAGAAATAGCGCGGCGACGATCTTCATCGGCCGCTCCATGCGCGCGGCAAACCCTGGCGCCAGGCGGCGGATCAGCATACCGATCGCCACCGGCACCAGGACGATGGCGAACACCTGCAGCACCTTGGCAAATTGCAGAGGAATGGCCTGATCGGCGGCCATGAAGTAGGCCAGTGACAGGTTCACCAGCAGCGGCATGGTCAGGATCGCGATGAGTGAGTTGACCGCAGTCAGGGTCACGTTCAAGGCCACATCACCATGGGCCAGGTGGCTGAACAGGTTGGCCGTGGTGCCGCCAGGGGAGGCCGCCAGCAGCATCAGGCCCACCGCCAGGGCCGGGGCCAGGCCGAAGCCCTTGGCAATCAGAAAGCAGATAAAGGGCAGCAGCACGATCTGGCAGGCCAGGCCGATGAGGACGGGCTTGGGGAATTTCACTACCCGGGCAAAATCGGCCAGGGTCAGGGTCAGGCCCAATCCCAACATGATGAAACCCAAGGCAAGGGGCAGAAAAGCACTGAGCAGCGGCGATGCAGTCATGTCGGGGGCTCGCAAAAAAGGGATGAACGGCAGTGTAGGCGAGGATTTCAACCCGCGTACGTCAAGCCACCGCGCTTGTCGACCCTGGCCCCAGGCAGTAGCATTCAGGCTTTACTCAAGGATCCGATTCCCGATGCAGTTCCAGCCAGGCATTCTCGCCGCCCCCGTTCCCGCACAAGCCCGTCACCTGTTCTTCACCCTGCACACGCCGACCGCACTGGCGGGCGTGCTCGATGCACTGCAGCAGCAGGTTGATGGCCGTCGCGTGGTGGCCGGTTTCGGTGCGCCGCTGGTGCAGGCGCTGGGCCGCAACATCGAGGGCCTGCGTGCGTTCCCGCAGCAGACCGCAGCGGTGGACAACCCGTGCACCCAGCACGACCTGTGGCTTTGGTTGCGTGGCGAAGACCGCGGTGACCTGTGGTTGCTCAGTCAATCCCTGGAAAAACTGCTGGCACCGGCCTTCAGCCTGGTTGAGGCCACCGATGCCTTCCGCCATAAAACCGGCTTCGACCTGACCGGTTATGAGGACGGCACGGAAAACCCGGTAGAAGACGCAGCGGTAGACGCGGCTATCTTGGCCACAGATGTACCTGGCCTAAGCGGTTCGAGCTTTGCCGCCTTCCAGTTGTGGCGCCATGACCTGGACTGCTTCAAGGCGCTGGCGCAGGCCGAGCAGGACGACATCATTGGTCGGCGCAAGGCCGACAACGAAGAGCTCGACGACGCACCTGAATCGGCCCACGTCAAACGCACCGCCCAGGAAAGCTTCGATCCCGAGGCGTTCATCGTGCGCCGATCCATGCCGTGGGCCGATGAACGCGGTGCAGGCCTGGCGTTCCTTGCCTTCGGCCATTCCTTCGACGCTTTCGAAGTTCAGTTGCGGCGCATGAGTGGCCTGGAAGACGGCGTGGTCGATGCCTTGTACCGCTTCAGCCGCCCACTCACTGGCGGCTACTACTGGTGCCCGCCGATCAGCGCCCAAGGGCTTGATCTGAGCGCGTTACTGAGATAACCGCTCGAAGAGTGCTACTGTTAAAAAACTTTACGGATTTTTTACGCAGGTCTGTAACGCTTGCAGGGATACTGACAGCGTATTTCCTGACTGCCATGCGGCGTATTTCTGATGCATGGCAGGCGTTTTCAGGCCCTTCGTTCCGAGACGTCATACCGTGAGCCAAGCCGCATCTTCAGCAACAGCCCATTCCCCCGTAAAAACCTCATCAATCAGCCTGCTTGTCGCTGCCGTCGGCGTGGTCTATGGCGACATCGGCACCAGCCCGCTGTACACCCTCAAGGAAGTTTTCGGCGGTCACTATGGCGTGCAGGCCAACCATGACGGCGTGCTGGGCATTCTGTCACTGGTGTTCTGGTCGTTGATCTGGGTGGTAACCATCAAGTACGTGCTGTTCGTGCTGCGTGCCGACAACCAGGGGGAGGGCGGCATCATGGCGCTGACAGCCCTGGCCCGGCGGGCAGCAGCGCCCTATCCACGCTTGAGCCGGGTACTGGTGTTGCTCGGTTTGTTCGGTGCAGCGCTGTTCTACGGCGACAGCATGATCACGCCGGCGATCTCGGTGCTTTCCGCAGTCGAAGGTTTGCAGTTGGCGTTCGATGGCATCGAGCACTGGGTCGTGCCCTTGGCGGTGGTGGTGCTGGTGGCGCTATTCCTTATCCAGAAGCACGGCACCGCGCGTATCGGCACCCTCTTCGGACCGGTCATGGTCCTGTGGTTCAGCGTGCTAGGCGCGCTGGGCGTCTACGGCATCCTCCAGCGCCCGGAAGTGCTGCTGGCAATGAACCCGGCCTGGGCGGTGAACTTCTTTATCGTGCACCCGGGCATGGGCGTGGCGATCCTTGGCGCGGTGGTACTGGCCCTGACCGGCGCCGAGGCGCTGTATGCCGACATGGGCCATTTCGGCCGCAAACCGATTGCCCGAGCCTGGATCCTGCTGGTACTGCCGGGCCTGGTGCTCAACTACTTTGGCCAGGGCGCGCTGATCCTTGGCAACCCCGAGGCGGTGCGCAACCCGTTCTACCTGCTGGCCCCCGACTGGGCCTTGCTGCCGATGATCGGCCTGTCCACGCTGGCGACCATCATTGCCTCCCAGGCGGTGATCTCCGGCGCCTTCTCGTTGACCCGCCAGGCGATCCAGCTCGGTTACGTGCCGCGCATGTTCATCCAGCACACCTCCAGCCAGGAGCAGGGGCAGATCTACATCGGTATCGTGAACTGGGCACTGATGGTTGGCGTGGTACTGCTGGTGATCGGCTTCGAGTCTTCCAGTGCCCTGGCAGCGGCTTACGGTGTTGCGGTGACCGGCACCATGCTGACCACCACCTTGCTAGCGGCGGCCGTGGTCCTGCTGCTGTGGAAGACCCCGCGCTGGCTGGCAGTGCCGCTGTTGCTGGGTTTCCTGTTGGTCGACGGCCTGTACTTTGCCGCCAACGCGCCGAAGATCTTCCAGGGCGGCGCCTTTCCGATCATTGCCGGTATTGCCCTGTTCATCCTGATGACCACCTGGAAACGCGGACGCAAGATCATCGTCGAGCGTCTCGACGAGTCGGCCTTGCCGCTGCCGTTGTTCATCAGCAGCATCCACTCGCAGCCACCGCACCGCGTCCAGGGGACCGCCGTGTTCCTTACTGCCCGGGCCGATGCAGTGCCCCATGCGCTGCTGCACAACCTGCTGCACAACCAGGTGCTGCATGAGCGGGTGGTGCTGTTGACGGTGGTGTCCCAGGATCGACCGCGGGTGCCGGAGTCAGAGCGATTCGAGGTACAGGACTTTGGCGATGGCTTCTACCGGGTCAACCTCAACTTCGGCTTTATCGAAGAGCCTGATGTGCCGGCCGCGCTGCAACTGTGCCATGTGCCGGCGCTGGACTTCAGTCCGATGGGCACCACTTACTTCCTGAGCCGCGAGACGGTGATCCCGACCAAGCGCATCGGCATGGCACGTTGGCGCGAAGGGTTGTTCGCATTCCTGCTGAAGAATGCCAACAGCAACCTCAAGTACTTCAACTTGCCACTCAACCGGGTGATCGAGTTGGGGACGCAAGTGGAAATGTGAATCATCGCGGGCAAGCCCGCTCCCACAGTGGGAATAACTGTGGGGGTGGGTTTGCCCCGCGATTGCTTACACTGCCGTTTGTGCCCCTACACCTGCCATCTGCGCGTTATTGCGCACCAACCTGTGCATCAGGCTGGCCACCACAAAGCCGATTACCGCCAAAGCCATCATCGCCATGAACACATAGTTGTAACCCTGCTGGCCGGGGAAGTGATCAAGGATGGCGCCGTAACCCACATAGGCGAACATGCCCGGCGCATAGCCGATCAGGCAGCCGATGCCGAATGCCGAGCCGGTGATGTGTGGGGCGATGCCCACTTCGCCCATGGGCGCCCAGAACACACCGCGCATGGAGAACACGATAAAAGCGAAGGACAGCGTAGCGGCCATGCCGGCATAGATGTAACCGGGGCTCTTGGGGACCATAAGGATGACCGCCATCAACGGCAGCAGCGCCAGGAATGCCCATTTCAGGTAACGGCTGGGGCTCTTGAACTGCTTGTCGGCAAGGAAGCCACCGGCCGGACCGCCGAGAATCTTCAGCATGTACTGGTTGATGATGCCGTAGGCGCCAACCAGGGCAACCGGCAAACCATAGACTTCCTTGAGGTAGGGGATGAAGTAAGTCAACCCGCAATAGACGATATAGACCATGAACACGTTGCAGCTGACCAGCCAGATCGCTGGTACCTTGATGGCTTCCATCAGGTTGGACAGCGGGTTTTTCTTCGTCGTGGTGGTCTGTGCGGCCTGGCTGCCCTTGAGCAGGAACCAGGTCAGCACGCCAGCGGCGATGTCGATCACCGAGTAGAAGACGATGGCTGCCTTGAGGCCAGCTTCGGCGGCGCCCATGGCGATGAACACACCCAGGGCCGAGAACGCCACCAAGGTGTCGATAACGCCGCGTCCACCTTCGAGCAGGCCGAACAGGCGTCCTTGTTCCTTGTCGTCTCCCAGGCCACGAATGGCTTTGAGCAACGCCGGCCAGTAGATGCAGTCGGCACACACCGCCAGCAAGCAAAATACGATCATCAAGCTGCTGAACGGCGGGAAGGTTGCCAGGTACAAGCCCAGCGCGCCGGTGCCTAGCAGGCCAACCGGAATCAGCTTGCGGGTGTCGAAGCGGTCGGCAAGCAGGCCGCCGGCCACGAACAGACCGGTAGCAATAATCGCGTTGGCACTGAGCAGCAGACCGATTTCAGTATGGGACAAGCCCATGAACGTTTGCATCGGCACATAGAACGCGTCCTTGAGGTTGGCCAGCTTGTAGATGGTGCCGCCACCGAGGATCAGTATCAGGAATTTGAACCATTTGGCCTTGTCGTGAGCAGTCATTGTTGTTCTCCAGGCGTAGGGGTGTAGGGGCGTAGGGGCGTCAGGCGTTCACAGATGTGGCCAGGCTCAACTCGGCCAGGGTGCGCAGCTCGGCAAGCAAGCCTTTGACGTAGCTGACCTGGTTGTTCGCCCAGCGCTGCTCGCCGGCCAGCATCTGCTCAAGGGTGAAGCCTGCGGGCAGGGGCGTTTCGCTCATTTCCCGGTAGGCGATGAAGGGGTCGTCGGCTTCGTTGGATTGACGGAAAGCCGGGGCGATGTAGTGGTTTTCCTGTTCAAGAATGAAGGCGATCACTTGCGGGCGGTGTTCGCCGAGCATCAACAACTCGTACATCATGTGCGCGCTGGGCAGGTCGTCTTCGGCGCTGCCCTGGAGCACACCGTAATGACCGAATCCCTGTGCTTCAGGGACGACGCGCACGCCTTTGAGGTGGACCTGGCGAATGTGCGGTGCCAGGTTCGTCAGGGCCTGTAACGGTTGTTCACAGGCATTGATCATGTTGCCGAAGTCGAACAAGGCATGCAGACGCGGGTGATTGGCCTGCCTGAGCAACTGGGCGATTTCATCGCTCTTGAGTTCTTCATGTTGCTCGAAGTCGAAATACAGGTTGTGGACGTCAGCTTGGTGGGCGAGGTACAGCAGGTCGCCGCCGATTGTGTCCATGACCTGCGACAGCGTACCTTCGTAGCGCGAGTAAACCCGGATGTTGCGGGTGCCAATGGCGTTGGCCACGGCGATCACCGCATCGACATCCGGCTTCAACGTGCTGCTGATTTCCAGATGCACCTCAAGCTCCAGCCGCCGGGCTTTGTCAGCAAAGGCGCGCAACTGTGTGGCGTTCATCTGTGAGAGGCTGTTGTGTTCGCCGTCGAGCATATGCAGGCTCAAGCCCGTCAGTTCATGGCGGTAGGCGAAGTCGAGCAGATCGAAAGGCGTCAGGCGCCCGTGGGTGAGGTTGGTCAGTAACGGATAGGCATGGGCAAACAAACGAACCTGATCAATTCGATCAACCAGGCGCGTGGCCAGTTCGCGGGTCAACAGCACCGGCGCTGCAGCGCCTTTAGTCTTGTTATCGAGCAACCGGGTGAAGCGTTCTTGGATAGCATTCATTCGAGTCGTTCCTGGTGCGGGCACCGGTTCTACCGGCGCGTTCTTTATCGCGCCGGTGAGGAACTCTCGATAGATCCATTACGAAGCAAATGATAAGGCCACTGACCGAAGGCTACACGGGGTGTCCCATGGCTTTGAGCGCCTGAACCAGCGCCTCGGCCTTGGCCTCGGCCAGCTCTTGTGCAGTGCCGGCAAAGCCGATCAGCAGGGCAGGGGGCAAATAGCGCTTCAGGCAATAGTCACTCAAGGCGTAGGTATGCACACCGTGCAGGGCCAGCTGGCGGGCGATTTCCTGGTCGTCCAGGTGTGGCGGCAGCCAGGCGATCAGGTGCATGCCGGCTTCAACCGGCGCGATTCTGAAGAAGTGCCCGAGCCTGCGCTCAAGTACCTCCAGCAGACATAGCTGGCGGGCCTGGTAGAGCGCACGCATGCGGCGGATATGACCGATGAAGTGACCTTCGCCCATGAAGTCAGCGGTCACCGCCTGCAACAGGGTGGGGGGGCTACGGTCCATCACCGCGCGGATGGTGCAGAAAGGTTCGACCAAGGCTTGCGGCAGAATCACATAGCCCAGGCGCAGCGACGGGAACAGCACCTTGCTGAAGGTACCGACGTAGATCACCCGATCGCTCTGATCCATGGCGTACAGCGCCGGCAATTGCCGACCGCTGTAGCGCAGTTCACTGTCGCAATCGTCTTCAATGACCCAGCGTTGGTTGGCCGCTGCCCACTCGATCAACTGCAGACGTCGGCTGTGACTGAGGGTGACGCCCAAAGGGTGCTGACGTGAAGGGGTGGTGAACACCAGGCGAGCATCGGGGCTGTCGGCGATGCCTTGCTGCACATCGATGCCCTGGTCGTCGATACGTACCGGCACCACTCGGCAGCCGTGGGCCTGGAAGGCGATTCGTGCGGCGATATGGCCGGGATCCTCCATCCACACCGGGTCGTCCGGGTTGAGCAGTAGCATCGCCAGCAGATTGAAGGCTTGTTGGGCTCCGGAGACGATCACCACTTGCTGGGCACTGCAGTCGATGCCGCGGGCATCGAACACGTACTCGGCAATGGCCTGACGCAGATCCTCCAGCCCCTGCAACTCGCCATAGCCGAGCAGGGCCTTGCTCGGCTTTTGCACGTGGCGGATGATCAGACGCTTCCAGATATGCAGGGGAAAGGCCTCGAACGCACCGTGGCTGGGAAGGAAAGAGGTTGGCGTGTCCGGGCTGTAGTGCGAGTAGGACACACCGCGAAAATGATGACTGCGCAGCGACAACATCGATTGGCTGAGATCGGACAATCGAGGTGGTGCGGGCGGTTGCGCTTTGTCCCCCTGGCCCGAGCGTTCCCACTCATCCCCCACGTAGGTCCCGGCGCCGGTGCGCGACACCAGAAAGCCTTCGGCAATCAACTGATCGAAGGCATTGAGCAGGGTAATGCGCGACAGGTTCAGCTCCTGACTCAAGGTGCGCGTCGACGGCAGGCGTATGCCCCCTTGCAGGCGCCCGGTCAGGATCTGTTTGCGTATCTGCAGGTAGAGCTGGCGATAAAGTGGGGTGGCACTGTCGCGATCCAGCTCAATACCTGATAGCAGCAAACCGGCTGGGGACTTCATTTGAGGCTCGTTGGCAAGGTGAAGAAGGCTTGGCCATCGTACGAGAAACCCCTGCGGGCGGCCAGTACCGCAGGGTTTGTCATGAAATGAAAACGCCTTGTCGCCGGATGAGAAGCACCCCGTAGGCGTTGCGCATAGAGTCCAATCAACCAGAACTGACGCCGTGCGTCCAGATCGATGATTGGAGTGACAAGAATGTCCAAAGTCGTACGTTTCTATGAAACCGGTGGTCCCGAGGTATTGCGCTATGAGGACGCCGAGGTCGGCGAGCCTGGCCCGGGCCAGGTCCGGCTGCGCCAGGTCGCGGTTGGCCTGAACTACGCCGACACCTATTTCCGTAATGGCACCTACCCGATCCCGATGCCCAACGGCATGGGCGTAGAAGCCGCCGGGGTGGTGCAGGCAGTAGGCGAGGGCGTGACCCACGTGGCGGTCGGTGACCGTGTGACCTATACCGGTTTTCTCAACACCCTGGGCGCCTATTGCACCGAACGCCTGATCGGCGCCGCAGCATTGATCAAGCTGCCGGAAACCATCGCCTTTGAAACCGCAGCGGCGATGACCATGCGCGGTCTTACCTCGGCGTACCTGATGCGCCGTCTGTACGACTTCAAGCCCGCTGACACGATCTTGCTGCACGCCGCCGCCGGTGGTGTTGGCCTGATCGTTTCGCAGTGGGCGCGGTTGCTCGGCGTGAACGTGATCGGCACTGTGTCTACCGAGGCCAAGGCCGAAGTAGCCTTGGCCCATGGCTGCACTCACACCATCAACTACAGCCATGAAGACGTGGCCAAGCGCGTGCGCGAGCTGACCGATGGCGTGGGCGTCAATGTGGTGTTCGACAGCGTCGGCAAAAGCACCTTCATGGCCTCGCTCGACTCGCTCAAGCGCCGTGGCCTGATGGTCTGTGTAGGCACTGCCTCCGGCACCATCCCGCCGTTCGATCCACAGATCCTGGCGATGAAAGGTTCGCTGCACCTGACCCGACCGGCGCTGGCCGACTATATCGCCGACCCGGCGGAGAAGGCTGATCTTGCCGGTGAGCTCTTCGATCATGTCAGCAGCGGCCGCATCAAGATCGAGATCAACCAGCACTACGCCTTGCAGGATGCCGTGCAGGCGCACCGTGACCTGGAAGCGCGCAAGACCACCGGTTCGTCAATCTTCGTCATCTGAAGAGGGCTGCAGCATGCACATCGAACAACTGACCTGCGCTATCGGTGCTGAGGTGTCCGGGGTCAACCTGGCGGATGCGGTGCACGATGACGGTCTGTTCGACCAGCTCCGTGCGCAATTGCTCAAGCACCGGGTGCTGTTCTTGCGTAACCAGGACATCAGCCGTGCCGAGCATGTCGCCTTCGCCCGGCGCTTCGGCGAACTGGAAGACCACCCTGTAGCCGGCAGCGACCCGCAGCATCCGGGCCTGGTGCAGATCTACAAGCGTCCGGACCAGCCCGCCGACCGCTACGAGAACGCCTGGCACACCGATGCCACCTGGCGCGATGCACCGCCTATGGGCTGTGTGCTGCGCTGCGTGGAGTGCCCACCGGTAGGTGGCGACACCCTGTGGGCGAACATGGTTCTGGCGTACCAGAACCTGCCCGATGAGGTGAAGCAGAAGATCGAAGGCCTGCGCGCCCGCCACAGCATCGAGGCCAGCTTCGGCGCGGCGATGCCGATGGAAAAGCGCCTGGCGCTCAAAGCCCAGTTTCCGGACGCCGAGCACCCGGTGGTGCGTACCCACCCGGAAACCGCGGAGCAGGTGCTGTTCGTCAACGCCTTTACCACCCATTTCAGCAACTACCACACCCCGCAGCGGGTGCGCTTCGGCCAGGACGCCAATCCCGGTGCCGCCGATCTGTTGCGCTACCTGATCAGTCAGGCGTACCTGCCCGAATACCAGGTGCGCTGGCGTTGGAAGCCCAACAGCATCGCCATCTGGGATAACCGCAGCACCCAGCACTACGCAGTCATGGACTACCCGCCATGCCACCGCAAGATGGAGCGCGCCGGGATCAAGGGCGAGCGTACCTACTAAGCAATACCCATCCGCCGCACAGCGGGCACAAGACAATAACAAGACCGAGGACCACAGCATGCAATTCTTCGACGATTCGTTGCACCCGGAAAACATGGAAAAGGTGGTAATCACCGTCGCCCCTTATGGCCCCGAATGGATGCCAGAGGACTTTCCCGAAGACATTCCGCTGACCATGGACGAGCAGGTGCAGAAGGCCGTTGACTGCTATGAGGCTGGCGCCACTGTGCTCCATCTGCATGTGCGCGAACTGGATGGCAAGGGCTCCAAGCGCCTGTCCAAGTTCAATGAACTGATTGCCGGCGTGCGCGAAGCCGTGCCGGAAATGATTATCCAGGTAGGCGGTTCGATTTCCTTCGCCCCGGAGAGCGACGGCGAAGCAGCCAAGTGGCTGTCTGACGACACCCGGCACATGCTCGCCGAGCTGACGCCCAAGCCTGACCAGGTCACCGTGGCGATCAACACCACCCAGATGAACATCATGGAGCTACTGTATCCGCAGTACCTGGAAGGTACCTCCCTGGCCAACCCTGCGATTCAGGCCGCCTATAGCGAGATGACCGTACCGGCTGGCCCTGCCTGGGTTCGCGAACACTTGCGCCGCCTGCAGGCGAGCAATATTCAGCCGCACTTCCAGCTCACCGGCATGCATGCCCTGGAAACCCTTGAGCGTATCGTGCGCCGGGGCGATTACATGGGCCCGCTGAACCTGACCTGGATCGGCATTGGTGGCGGCTTCGACGGCCCCAATCCGTTCAACTTCTTCAACTTTATTCACCGCGCCCCGGATGGTTGCACGGTAACTGCCGAATCGCTGCTCAAGAACGTGCTGCCGTTCAACACCATGGCCCTGGCCATGGGCCTGCACCCGCGTTGCGGCAACGAAGACACCATCATCGATCACCACGGCAAGCGCCTCACCTCGGTGCAGCAGATCCAGCAGACCGTGCGTGTTGCCCATGAACTGGGACGTGAAATCGCCAACGGCAAAGAAGCCCGTGCCATTTACCGCATCGGCCAGCAGTACAGCAGCATCGAGCAAACACTCAAGGCCAACGGCATGGCGCCTAACCGCCTGCCGGGTCACAAGGGTGTGCCACAGCGCGGCTGACCGGCCTGGGCCGGCCCGCCGCAGTCGACAGCGCTGTCAGTCAGGCTTCCGATAACAACAAGACTTACGCCAGACAACCGAGGAGGCAGCATGGCCGCCTATATCGCCAGCGCCACAAATGATGGTGCCGACACTTCACGTGGCATTCCACGGCGCTATGCCTGGATTGTCTTCGCCTTGACCTTTGGCTTGCTGATTTCCGACTACATGTCGCGCCAGGTGCTCAATGCGGTATTCCCCCTGCTCAAGGGCGAATGGGCGCTGACCGACAGTCAGCTCGGCCTGCTCAGCGGCATCGTCGCGCTGATGGTCGGGCTGTTGACCTTTCCGCTGTCGTTGCTGGCCGACCGCTTTGGCCGGGTCAAAAGCCTGGTGCTGATGGCCGTGCTCTGGAGCCTGGCGACCCTGGGCTGCGCCCTGGCGCAGAACTACCAGCAGATGTTTGTCGCCCGCTTTCTGGTGGGTGTCGGCGAAGCCGCTTATGGCAGCGTCGGTATCGCCATAGTCGTTGCGGTATTTCCACGCGACATGCGCGCCACCTTGGCCGGCGCCTTCATGGCCGGCGGCATGTTCGGCTCGGTGCTGGGCATGGCCCTGGGCGGGGTGATGGCCCAGCATTTCGGCTGGCGCTGGGCATTTGCCGGCATGGCCCTGTTCGGCCTGATACTGGCGTTGGTCTATCCATTGCTGATCAAAGAGGCAAAAATTTCGCCGAAACGGACGGATGTACCCTGCAAGGCAGCCCGTCCGTTGCGCACCTTGTACAGCAGCCGTTCGGTCATCGCCGCCTATGTCGCCAGCGGCCTGCAGTTGTTCGTGGGTGGCACGGTGATCGTGTGGATGCCCAGCTACCTGAACCGCTACTACGCCATGGGCACCGACCAGGCGGGGGTTGTCGCGGCCATTATCGTACTGTGCGCCGGTATTGGCACGATTCTCTGCGCCATGCTCTGTGACCGCTTGGGCCGCCAGCGCCCGGACCGCAAAATCAGCCTGGCCATTGGCTATTGCCTGGGCAGCTGCCTATTGCTGTCGCTGGCCTTTGCCTTGCCCTCGGGCAACGCGCAACTGGTGCTCATCTGCCTGGGAATGATGATCGCGGCAGGCACCAACGGGCCGTCCAGCGCCATGGTCGCCAACCTGACCCACTATTCGGTGCACGGCACTGCTTTTGCCACCCTGACGCTGGCCAACAACCTATTGGGCCTGGCGACGGGGCCGCTGATTACCGGCCGCGTCTCCGACGTTATCGGTCTACACGCCGCTTTCCAGCTGGTACCTCTGATCAGCATTGGCGCAGCCGCCGTGTTCTTTTTTGCCAAACGCCACTATCACCGCGACATGGCCCGCCTGGAGGGCCAAGTGCAATTAGCGCCTGGCGCAGTGCAGGTTCAAGAGGTAAAACCGTGAAGCAAACGTTATCCATTGAAGTGTTTTTCGACTTTATCTGCCCCTGGTGCCTGATTGGCCAACGTCATCTGCAACGTGCGCTTGAACAGCTGCGTCTTGAGCAGCCGCAGGTAGAAGTCAACCTGCTTTGGCGGGGCGTGCAACTGCTGCCTGACATGGCCAGAACCGGCCAGCCGTTCGAGGCGTTCTACCGCAAACGCCTGGGCAGTGAAGAAGCTGTACATCAGCGTCAGGCTCAGGTGCGGGCGGCAGCTGATGCCGCGGGCGTCAGCATCGATTTTTCCCGTATCAGTCGTATGCCCAATACCGCCGACGCTCATAGGCTGCTGCAGCGCGCCACGGCCCTGGGCGAACCGCAGCGGGCCGAGGCGTTGCTGGCACAGCTGTTCGCTGCCTACTTCCAACAGGGCAAGGACCTGGGCGATCCCGTCACCTTGCTGCATATCGCCCAGGCCTGTGGCTTGAGTCCCGCGCAGGTCGCCGATTGCCTGCGCGGTGACGCCAGCCCATTCATCGGCGCCAATGATTACGTAGGTGACGGTGTGCCGTGCTTTCGCTTCAACCAGCAGCAGGTGGTGAGTGGTGCTCAACCTGCCGATGTGCTGCTTTATGCAATGCGTGAGGCGCTGGAACAGGCGGCTCTGGCATGAGTTATCGCTACCCGGTGCCGACGGCCAAGGTGCCAGCGCGCGACAGCCGCGCGCTGCTGACGTTTGCAGACAAGAGCCTGGCACTGTTCAACGTCGCCGACCAGTTCTACGCCATCGATGACAGCTGCCCGCACCAGGGCGCGTCGTTGTGTGGTGGGCGCCTGGATGGGCGCGTGATCCAGTGTTGCGCCCATGGCCTGCGCTTCGATCTGGCCAGCGGTTATCTGCTTAATTCCACCCAGCTCAAGGTTGCCAGTTACCCGGTCGAGCGCCAGGGCGAGCAGTTGTTCATCGTTATCGATTCCGAGGAGTCCGGCCAATGAGCGCTATCGCCATCGCCGCCGTCAACCACCGAGTGCGAGCACTTGCGCCAGGTTTTGTGGTCAGCCTGATCGCTGCTGGCGCGGCCAGTTTTCTCAGCGAACATTACGATGCGCCGGTGATGCTGTTTGCCCTGTTGCTGGGTATGGCCTTGAATTTTCTTTCCGCTGACGGCAGCTGCAAGGCCGGTATTGAATTCACCGCGCGCACCGTGCTGCGCGTGGGGGTGGCGCTGCTGGGCATGCGCATTACCCTGGAGCAGATTGCTAGCCTGGGTTGGAAGCCGGTGGCCCTGGTGATCATTATTGTGGTTGTGACCATTGGCGTGTCGATGGTGGTTGCCAAGGCGATGGGCTTCAATCGACTGTTCGGCATGCTCACCGGCGGCGCGACGGCAATCTGTGGTGCCTCGGCTGCATTGGCGCTGGCCGCGGCGTTGCCTCAGCACCGGCAGAAGGAGCATGCGACGTTGTTCACGGTGATCGGGGTGTCGGCGCTGTCGACCTTGGCGATGATCCTCTATCCGATGATTGCTGATTGGTTGCAGCTTTCACCGCCGCAGGCCGGGGTGTTCCTCGGCGCCACTATTCATGATGTGGCGCAGGTAGTGGGGGCGGGGTACAGCATGTCTACCGAGACAGGGGACATTGCTACGGTGGTCAAGCTGATGCGGGTGGCGATGTTGCTGCCGGTGATTGTTTGTGCGGCGATGATTACCCGGCGGGCGGGGGACGATGCCTCGGGGCAGCGGCCGCCGCTGTTGCCCTGGTTTGCTGTGGGGTTTGTGCTGCTGGCTTGTCTCAACAGCACAGGTTGGGTGCCAACGGTGGTGCAGGGCGGGGTTAATGATCTGTCGCGTTGGTGTCTGGTGGTGGCGATCAGTGCGCTGGGGATGAAGACTCAGCTCAAGGAGCTGGCCAAGGTGGGGTTCAAGCCCATTGCATTGATGCTGGGGGAGACGGTGTTTCTGGTGCTGCTGGTGTTGGCGTTGATGCATTGGGGGTTGTAGCGGTGGGAGCGGGCTTGCCCCGCGATGAGGCCCTCGGATCTGGGGCATATCCATTTGCCAATGTGGCGGAAAGGTGACTCAGCGCCACCATCGCAAATGGATATGCTCACAAAATGCACCGCTGCCGAAGGCCTTATCGCGGGGCAAGCCCGCCCACCGCCCCCTCAGCGCTGCTGAACCCCATGCTGCACCCGCCACGTAACCGGCGGCATCCCAAACTGCGCAATAAACCAGCGAGTAAACGAACTCGGCATCGAATACCCCAGCATGTCCGCAATCCGTCCCAACGAATAACTGGGATTCTCCAGATAGCGAATTACCAGATCCCGCCGCACCCCGTTGATCAAATCACTGAACGTCACCCCACATTCCTCCAGCCGCCGCTGCAAGGTACGCACATTCATCCCCTGAGTCTGCGCCACTTGCTCGATCGTGGCCCGGCCCATGGGCAACAACAAATAAATGGTCTTGCGCATCTCCAGCTCCAGCGACAACTTGCCCCCGGCCTGCAACGTATCCAGATAGCGCTGGGCCAGACGCGCCATGGCCTCGTTGGCCAGGGGATTGGCCGCATCCAGATCGGCCGCCGGGCAGACGATGCCATTGAACTCACTGCCAAACACCAGTTTGCAACCGAAGATCCGCCGGTGAATGGCAAGGTCGGCGGGGGCGTTGTGGGTGAAGTTGGCACTGATCGGGTGCCAGTGGGCGCCCAGCAGGGCAGCGCACAGGCGGCGCATGACACCGATGGCAAGCTCCGTGGCCTGCCGGCTGCTATGCGGCAGGTCGCTGACCACTTCTTCGCGAATGATCACCGTTTTGCCAGCGTCTTCAATGTGAATCGCCAGAGCGTCGTTGAGCAGATGGCGGTACTGCACGATCACCTGCAAAGCATCACGCAGCGTGCGCTGGTGACTGAGCAACAGGCTGATCTCGCCAAAGTCCGACAACTGGCGTAATTCGGCCATGCGCAAGCCGAAGGTGTCACAGCCACTGACCCGTGCCGACTCCTCCAGCAGGGTGATCACGGTCGAGACTGCAATACGTTGGTTGGGATCATCCAGCAGCGCGGCACTCAGGCCAACCTGGGCCAGCAAGGCATGGGGGTTTAACCCCAGGTGGCGCGACACTTCGAGGTAATTGGTCAAGCTTGCAGCACGGACGAGGGCGGTCATTTTATTGTTTTCCACGCATTCTCATTAGGCGTCCCGCTTCTGCGGCGGGTCGCTTTTTATAGCCTGTGTGTCATCAAATGCAAAGCCGGTTGTTGCCCCCAGCCATCGGCAGATACCGCCTGCATAAGCACGGCGGGCGGCTGCGCGCACCCGTGTCATCAAATGTGAAGTCACTGACGCTCAATGTAAAGCACCCAGGGGGAGGGGTGATTACTGTGGTTCTCGAAGCGCTCGACCGCCATGGCGAGCAGACTGTCTTGAGCATAGGTGCTGACGTGGAAAGATTGCATACCGCCGCTACCGTCCTGATCGTCCCCGGCCTGCGCGAGCATGTCGCCGAGCATTGGCAGACCCTGCTGCTGGCGAAGCTGGCCAAGGTTCGCGCGGTACCGCCCTTGCAGGTCAACGGTCTCGACTGCAACGCCCGGGTTGAAGCGATCCAGCGCGAGCTCGAACAGATCGAAGGCGAGGTAGTGCTTGTAGCGCACAGCGCCGGGGTGTTGATGGTCGCCCATTGGGCGGCACGTTATGACCGCCCGATCAAAGGCGCGTTGCTGGCGGCACCACCGGATCTGCAAGCGCAGTGGCCTGCGGCTTACCCGAGCCCGGACAGCCTGCGCGCCAATGGCTGGGCACCGCTGCCGATCACGCCGCTGCCGTTTCCCAGCATTGTTGCCGCCAGCAGCAATGATCACCTGGCCAGCCTGGGCGCGGTGACGGCCATGGCCCATGGCTGGGGCAGCCAGCTGGTGGAGCTGGGCGCTGTCGGCCATCTCAACCCGGCAGCCGGATTCGGCCCCTGGCCTCAGGCCGAAGCCTTCATTCAGATCCTCGACTGTTAAAACCCTGCAGTAGTGCACGGACGCTTGACCAACGCCCGCACAAGTCGGGCGGCGATAACAACAATAACAATACGTGGAGTCGTCGTAATGCCAAAACACCGCCCTCATTGCGCTGTGCCTTCGCAGCGCCGTCTGCTGGTCTGCGCCATCAGTTTGCTCGCCTTGCCTGGCGCTCAGGCATTTGAAGTCGATACCGGTAACGAAGACTGGGCCGTGCGTCTGGACAACACCGTCAAGTACAACTACGGCGTACGCACTGAAAGTGCCGACAAACGCATGCTGGCAACGCCGAATAACAACGACGGCGATTACAACTTCCGCAAGGCCGGTACCAACATCACCAACCGGGTCGACCTGCTGACCGAACTGGATGTGATCTACCAGGGCAACATGGGTTTTCGTATCAGTGCTGCCAGCTGGTATGACAAGGCCTACGACAACACCGGTTCCAATTCCAACCCGTTCGTCAACGGCAATGCCGATAGCTCCGGCATCAACCCGAGCCTCAACGGTTTGCCCGGTACGGGTACCCCACTGGGCAGCCCGCACCTGAGCAATTATGCCCAGCGTTATTACAGTGGCCCGTCTGGCGAGGTGCTCGATGCGTTCGTCTTCATGCGCACTGAGGTCGGCGAAAGTTCAGAACTGAGTGGCAAACTGGGTCAGCACAACCTGTTCTGGGGCGAGACCCTGCTCAATCCGGTGCACTCGCTCAGCTATGGCCAGTCCGGCCTGGACCTGGCCAAGCTGGCGGCGTCGCCTGGCACTGAAGCCAAGGAGCTGTTCGTACCACGCAATCAGCTGTCCACGTCGTTTCTGGTGAACCCGGAACTGACCATCGGCGCGCAGTATTTCTTCGACTGGGATGCCGCCCGGTTGCCGGAAGCGGGCACCTATTATGGCGGCTCCGATGTGGTGGGTGA
This sequence comes from Pseudomonas sp., assembly GCF_050739775.1. Lineage (GTDB taxonomy): Bacteria > Pseudomonadota > Gammaproteobacteria > Pseudomonadales > Pseudomonadaceae > Aquipseudomonas. The sequence goes on along the minus strand of NZ_JBOICA010000011.1, from coordinate 11,499 downwards.
GGGCGCCCAGAGCTTGCTCCTTGGCCATACCGGCACGCCTGGGCTGATCCCGGTGCGCGGTGCGCTGACCAGCATCCGCCGCGGTGACGACCTGACCCCGGACAAGCGTGGCGACTGGGGTGTCATGGCCAAGTGGTCGCCCGAATGGCTGGGCGGAACCTTGGGTTTCTACTACCGCAAGACTTCGGAAATCCTCCCGCAAGCCTGGCTTGATACCCGCGGTCTGACGGTGTCGCGTGGCCCGTTCGGCAATCCGCCAGCCGCTCGCCAGGGAGCAGTCGGCAACCTCTACAACTCGCTGCAGAGCGCCACTTACCAGTTTGCCTACGCCGATAACATCGATGTCTATGGCCTGAGCCTGTCCAAAGACGTCGGTGGCATCAGTGTCGGTAGCGACCTGAACATCCGCCACAACATGCCGCTGGCGAGTATTCCGGCAATCGTCAGTGCTCCCGGGCAAGGCGGGCTGGGCGGTGGCTTCGGCTTGTTGCCGCCGCGCCTGCCCAGCAGTGGTGTGGTGTATGACGTGCCCAGTGATGGCGACGGTTTGAGTGCCACCGGCCAGACGCTGCACTGGACCCTCAACGGCCTGATGACCATCGCCGATACGCCGCTGTTCGATAGCGCGACCCTGTTGGGCGAGCTGTTCTACAGCAACCTGCTCAAGCTCGATGGCCACAACGAGGCCTTGTACAAGGGCAAGAGCAGCTACCGCGGCATCGACAAGCCGAGCCGTGACAACTGGGGCATCGCTGTCAACTTCACCCCGACCTGGTACCAGGTCATACCCGGTGTCGACCTGAGCATGCCGCTGTCGATCAACGTCGGTCTCGATGGCATCTCACCGGTGCAGGGTGGCGGCGCCGAGGACACCGGTAACTACGCGGTGGGCGTCAGCGCTGCGGTTTACAACCAGTATTTCGTCGACTTCAAGTATGTCGACAGCTTCGGCAAGTCGCAGTCGTGCAACAACGGCCAGACCGATGGCACGACCCCCAATGCCCTGGACAGCGAGCAGGATTACACCTGCTTCGGCGCAGGCTACGCCTCCTTCTCTGGCGGCGGTGCTACCACTGAGGACCGTGGTGCGCTGTACCTGACTGTTAAAAGCACTTTTTGAGTCACGTCTTCCTTCAGACATCACGCAGGAAAACAATAATCATGAACTACGTGCACACACTGTTGGCCACATGCCTGTCGCTGGCTGCTATCAATACTGCCCAGGCTGCTGTGTCCAGCGAGCAGGCAGCCCGCCTCGGCACCAGCCTGACCCGTATCGGTGCAGAAAGCGCCGCCAATGCCGACGGTTCCATTCCTGCCTACCAGGGCGGACTGGTTACACCACCGGCCAGTTTCAAGCGCGGCGACAGCATGCGTCCGGACCCGTTTGCCGGTGAAAAACCGCTGCTGGTCATCGATGGCAAGAACACCGATCAGTACAAAGGCCAGTTGACTGCTACCACCCAGGAGCTGCTCAAGCGCTTCCCGACTTTTTCTGTCGATGTCTATCCGACTCATCGCACCGTAGCGCTGCCCCAGCCAGTACTGGACAACACCGCGAAAAATGCCGTCGGCGCACACAGCCAGGAAGGCGGAACCGCCGTTGAAAACGTGCTGCCGGGGATTCCGTTCCCGATCCCGCAAACCGGCGCCGAGGCCATGTGGAACTTCCTCCTGCGCTACCAGGGCGTGAGCATGGCAGCCAAGTACGACTCCTGGAACGTCGATGCTGCGGGTGTGCCGACCCTGTCCACCACAGGCCAGGCCAACATCAGCTACCCGATCTACGAGGACATGGATAAAACCATCGGTCCCAAAGATACCTACTACCAGATGAAGCTGGTGTACACCGCGCCCGCCCGGCGTGCCGGTGAAGCGATGATGCTGCGCGATGCCGCCAACCCGCTGGTGCAGCCTCGCAGCGCCTGGCAGTACCTGCCGGGGCAACGGCGGGTGAAGCTCGCACCGAACCTGGCCTACGACACGCCCAATCCCGGCACCTCGGGTTCTGGCACTTATGATGACGTGTTCGTCTTCAACGGCGCCCTGGACCGCTACGACTGGACTCTGGTGGGCAAGCAGGAAATGTATGTGCCCTACAACACTTACAAGCTCACTTATCACACCGACATCAAGCAACTCATCACCCCCAACCATCTGGCGCCGCAGTACGTGCGCTGGGAAAAGCATCGCGTGTGGGTGGTCGAGGGCAAGCTCAAGGACGGTGCCCGCCACATCTACCACAAGCGCCGCTTCTACCTCGACGAGGACAGCTGGATCGCCCTGGCCTCCGACCAGTATGACGCGCGTGGCCAGCTGTACCGTGGCTCGTTCGCCTTCCTCAGCCAGAGCTACGACAAACAGACCCCGGACGCTACGCCTTTCATGATCTACGACCTGATCGGCGGCACCTACAACCTCAATGGCGTGGTCGGCGCTTACGGCGGCATTCGCTACATCGAGCCACTGTCCAAGACCCAGTGGTCGCCTGAGTCCCTGGCTGGCGCCGGCATTCGCTGAGCACGCCCGCAGCGTAAGTACGGTCCGGCATCGCATCCTCGATGCCGGGCTGTTTGTTGAGCAGCCTGCTGCGTGCAGCGGCGATCCGGAGGACCCGGTATGTACTTTCTCAAGCGCTGTACCGCGATGATGCTGATGTGGACCGTCCTTCAAGGCGCGGCACAGGCCGCGCCGTACATGGATGTGCTGGATCTGCCGGCCATGCCCAGCGCCCTGGCAACGGTCAGCCCGTTGCGTGATGTGACCAACGCTGGCGCGCGCCTGGTGGCTGTCGGCCCGCGCGGGCACATTCTGTATTCCGATGACAATGGCGGCCATTGGCAACAGGCCAGTGTGCCGGCCAGTGCTGACCTCAATGCCGTGAGTTTCCCCAGCGCCGATCAGGGCTGGGCGGTGGGCAATGACGGGGTGATTTTGCACAGCCGCGATGGCGGCGTCAGTTGGCAAAAGCAACTGGACGGGCGCGTGCTTGGCGAGCAGGTGCTGGCCTACTACCGCGCTCAAGCCCAGGCTGCACCCGAAGATCCACGCTGGTCAGCGCTGATCGCGGAAGGCGAACGGCTGGTGCAAGAGGGCGCCGACAAACCCTTGCTGGATGTCTGGTTCGCTGACGGACAGAACGGTTTTGCCGTCGGTGTCTTCAACCTGCTGCTGCACACCCGCGACGGCGGTCAGCACTGGACGCCGTGGCTGGAGCGCAGCGACAACCCGCAAGGCCTGCACCTGACCAGCCTGGCCAGCGTTGACGGCACACTGTACATCACCGGCGAGCAGGGCCTGCTGCTCAAACTCGACGCCGATGGCCAGCACTTCACCCGGCTGACCACGCCTTACAGCGGCACGTTCTTTGGTGCCGTCGGCAAGCCGGGGGTGCTCCTGGTCTATGGCTTGCGTGGCCATGTGCTGCGCAGCACCGATGGCGGCCAGCAATGGCAGCCGGTGAACACCGGCCTTGCCAACAGCATCACCGCAGCCAGCCTGGACAGCGCCGGACAGCTGTGGCTGTTGAGCCAGGCCGGGCATGTGCTGCTCAGCCGCGACGACGGCGCCAGTTTCGCCCAGGTCAGGCAAACGGCGCGCACACCGATAAGCGCGGCGGCATTCGATGCCGCGACCGAGCTGGTGCTGGTGGGTGAACGTGGCGTACGCACGCTCGTCGTCGAATAACTGCCGTCCCCATAACAAGAGAAAAACCTGATGGCCAACATCCAACAAGACAGCTTGCCGGTGATCCGCACCCTCGGCGAATTCGACACGCGCTCGGGCAACTGGCTGGAACGCCTGGTGTTCAATCATCGACTGCCATTCATGCTGATGCTGCTGCTGGCGACCCTGGTGCTGGGGTTCATGGCCGTGACTCGCCTGGAACTGCGGCCCAGTTTCGAGAAGATGATTCCGCAGAGTCACCCTTACATCCAGAACTACCTGGACAACCGCCAGTCGTTGCGCGGCCTGGGTAACTCATTGCGTGTGGTGGTGGAAAACACCCAGGGCGATATCTTCGACCCGGCCTATTTGCAGACCCTGCGGCACATCAACGATGAGTTGTTCCTCAGCCAGGGCGTCGACCGCGCCTGGATGAAGTCACTGTGGAGCCCGGCGGTACGCTGGACCGAAGTCACCGAAGAGGGCTTCCAGGGCGGAGCGGTGATGCCCGACAGCTACCAGGGCTCGGCGGCCGACATCGAACAACTGCGCCAGAACATCGAGCGCGCGAATATCGTCGGCAGCCTGGTCGCCCGCGACTTCAAGTCGAGCATGCTGATCGTGCCGCTGCTGGACCAGGATTCGGTCACCGGCCGCGGTATCGACTATTACGCGTTCTCGCAGAAGCTTGAGCAGCTGCGCGGCCAGTACGAAGCGCAGGGCACTTACAAGATTCATGTGATCGGTTTTGCCAAACTGATGGGCGAGCTGATCGACGGGCTGATGCAGGTCATGCTGTTCTTTGCCCTGGCAGTGCTGACCACCCTGGTGATCATCTACCTCTACACCCGCTGCGTGCGCAGCACCTTGCTGGTGGTGCTGTGTTCGTTGGCGGCGGTGGTCTGGCAGTTGGGCATTGTGGCCTGGCTGGGCTACGCCATTGACCCTTATTCGATCCTGGTGCCGTTCCTGATTTTCGCCATTGGCGTGTCTCACGCCGCGCAGAAAATGAACGGCATCATGCAGGACATTGGCCGCGGCACCCATCGCCAAGTGGCCGCACGCTATACCTTCCGCCGTTTGTTTGTGGCCGGTGTCACCGCGCTGCTCGCCGATGCGGTGGGCTTTGCCGTGCTGATGCTGATCGACATTCCGGTCATCCAGGACCTGGCAATCACCGCCAGTATTGGCGTGGCAGTGTTGATCTTCACCTCGTTGCTGCTGATGCCGGTGGCGCTGTCCTACGTCGGTGTCGGCCGCAAAGCCGCCGAGCGGGCCTTGCGCATTGACTCGCGGGCCGCCGAACACCGCGGCTTCGGCAAACTCTGGGATCTGCTCGATCGCTTTACCACGCGTAAATGGGCGACGGCGGCCTTGCTGATGGCCGCAATCCTGGGAGCAGGGGGCTTTGCCCTGAGCATGCAATTGAAAATTGGCGATCTCGATAGCGGTGCCCCGGAACTGCATGCCGATTCACGTTACAACCGCGACAATGCCTACATCACCGGCCATTACGCGCTGTCCAGCGACACGTTTGCGGTGATGATCAAGACCGCCCCCGAAGGTTGCCTGCGCTACCAGACCCTGGTACTCGCCGATCGCCTGGCCTGGGAGCTGCAACAGCACGCCGGAGTCCAGACCACGCTGTCGTTGACCAACGCGGTGCGCCAGATCACCGCCGGTACCTACGAAGGCAACCCCAAGCTCAACAGCATCCAGCGTAACCAGGATGTGCTCAATTACGCGGCGCAACAGGCCTCGGTCAACGCCCCGGAGCTGTTCAACAACGACTGTTCGCTGATGCCGGTGATCGCCTACCTCAAGGACCACAAGGCCGACACCCTGGACGAGGTAGTCGCGGTTGCCGAGCGTTTCGCCCAGGCCAACAGCAGTGACGATCGCCAATTCCTCCTGGCTGCGGGCAGTGCCGGTATCGAGGCCGCGACCAACATCGTCGTGCGTGATGCCAACCGTACCATGCTGTTGCTGGTTTACCTGGCAGTCACGGTGTTCTGCCTGATCACTTTCCGCAGTTGGCGCGCGACCCTGGTGGCGGTGTTGCCGCTGGTACTCACCTCGGTGTTGTGCGAGGCGCTGATGGTGATGATGGGCATCGGGGTGAAGGTCGCTACCTTGCCGGTGATTGCCTTGGGCGTGGGTATCGGCGTCGACTATGCGCTGTACCTGCTCAGCGTGCAGCTGCACTACCAGCGTAAAGGAATGCCGCTGTCCGAAGCTTATGAAAATGCCGTGGCCTTCACTGGCCGGGTCGTTGGCCTGGTGGCCATCACGCTGGCTGCAGGCGTGGTGGGCTGGGCCTGGTCGCCGATCAAGTTCCAGGCCGACATGGGCATCCTGCTGACCTTCATGTTCCTCTGGAACATGCTCGGCGCGCTGATCCTGATTCCGGCGCTGTCGTACTTCCTCCTGCCTGGCACCAAGGCCCAGACCCCAGCACCCAGCACCGTCGTTGCCGATGGGCTGCAACACACAACCAAACAAGTCGAGTGTTCGCACCATGCCTGATTACCTTCCCCCTTTGCGCGACATGGATTTTCTGATCAACGAGGTCTTCGACATCCCGGCCATCTGGTCACGGATTCCGGCGTTGACCGAGCATGTCGATGCCGACACGGCCAAGGCTATTCTCGAACAGGCCGGCAAGGTTATCGCCCAGATGGTGGCACCGCTCAATCGCAGCGGCGACGAACAGGGCTGCCGCTGGGAAGCCGGTCGGGTAACCACGCCGGATGGCTTCGCCCAGGCTTACCGCAGCTATGCCGAGGATGGCTGGGTGGGCGTGGCGGGCTCGGTGCAATACGGTGGCATGGGCATGCCCAAGGTGATTGGCGCCCAGGTCGAGGAAATGCTTAACGCCGCCAACCTGTCCTTTGGCCTGTATCCGATGCTGACCGCCGGGGCTTGCCTGTCGCTGCTCAATCACGCCAGTGAAGCGCTCAAGGCCCAGTACCTGCCGGCCATGTACGAAGGGCGCTGGAGCGGCTCGATGTGCCTGACCGAACCCCATGCCGGCACCGATCTTGGCTTGATTCGCACCCGCGCCGAGCCTCAGGCCGATGGCAGCTACCGAATCAGCGGCACCAAGATATTCATCACCGGTGGTGAGCAGGACCTGACTGAAAATATCATTCACCTGGTGCTGGCCAAGCTGCCTGATGCGCCGCAGGGGGCCAAGGGGATCTCGCTGTTCCTGGTGCCCAAGGTACTGGTCGAGGCGGACGGCTCGTTGGGCGAGGCCAATGCCCTTGGTTGTGGTTCCATCGAGCACAAGATGGGTATCAAGGCCTCGGCCACCTGCATGATGAACTTCGATGGCGCCACCGGCTATCTGGTCGGTGAACTGAACAAGGGCTTGAACGCCATGTTCACCATGATGAACTACGAACGCCTGGGCGTCGGCATCCAGGGCCTGGCCCTGGGCGAGCGCTCTTATCAGAACGCTATCGCCTATGCCCGCGATCGTCTGCAAAGTCGGGCACCGACTGGCCCGGTGGCTAGCGAACAGGTTGCCGACCCAATCATCGTGCACCCGGATGTGCGGCGCATGCTGCTGACCATGAAAGCCTTGAACGAAGGCGGGCGGGCGTTTTCCACCTATGTCGCGCTGCAACTGGATCTGGCCAAGTACAGCGAAGATGCGCTCGAGCGTAGCAACGCCGAGGCACAGGTGGCGCTATTAACGCCTGTGGCCAAGGCCTTTCTCACCGACACGGGCCTGGAAACCACCGTACATGGCCAGCAGGTGTTCGGTGGCCACGGTTACATCCGCGAATGGGGTCAGGAGCAGTTGATTCGCGATTGCCGCATCACCCAGATCTACGAAGGCACCAATGGCATTCAGGCGATGGACCTGGTGGGCCGCAAACTGGTCGCTGACGGTGGCCGGGCTTACGCCGTGCTGTCCGCGCAGATCAAGGCATTCGCCCAATCACTCGAGCCGTCACGTGCCGAGTTCAGCGCGCCGCTCCTGGCCGCCGTCACAAATCTGGACGAACTGACCGCCTGGGTGCTGGATCGTGCACTAGGTAACGCGGAGGAAATTGGCGCGGCGGCGGTGGAGTATCTGCATGTGTTCGGCTACACGCTGTACGCCTATATGTGGGCGCAGATGGCCGATGCCGCCCTGGGGCAAGACGAACAGACAGGGTTCTATGCCAGCAAGCTGGGTACCGCGCGGTTCTATTTCGCCCGGCTGCTGCCGCGCATCCAGTCGCTGACTGTCACCGCCAAGGCCGGCAGCGCCAGCCTGTACCTGCTCGACGCCGAGCAACTGTGAAGGCCCCAGAGATGATCAACACTCGCGTCATTGCCCCGGCACCCGGGGCCTACAGCTATCCGCTGCTGATCAAGCGCCTGCTGCTGTCGGGCGTGCGCTATCAGCCCGGCGAGGAAATCGTTTACGCCGACAAGCTGCGCTACACCTACCTGACCTTGCTTGAGCGCATCCAGCGCCTGGCCAATGTGCTGGTCCATTCCGGGGTCAAACCCGGCGATACCGTGGCCTTGCTCGACTGGGACAGTCACCGCGCGCTGGAGTGCTTTTTTGCCGTGCCGATGCTTGGCGCGGTACTGCACACGGTCAATGTGCGCCTGTGCGCCGAACAGATCCGCTACACCATGAACCATGCCGAGGACCGGCTGGTGTTGGTGCATGACGACTTCCTGCCGTTGATGGAACAGCTGCAAGGTGAACTGCAGACGGTCGAGGGCTATATCCGCTTCACCGACGCAGAACCCTGTGCCACCGCGCTGCCTGTGCTGGGTGAGTACGAGGCACTTCTGGCAGCAGCGGACAATCAATTCGAGTTCCCCGATTTCGACGAAAACTCACTGGCGACGTTGTTCTACACCACCGGCACCACCGGTAATCCCAAGGGCGTTTATTTCACTCATCGCCAGCTGGTGCTGCATACGCTCAATGAACTTGGCACCTTCGCCGCTTGTGGAGGCGAGCCCTTGCTGCGCTCGGGCGATGTGTACATGCCGATCACACCGATGTTCCATGTGCATGCCTGGGGCGTGCCTTATGTCGCCACCGCGCTTGGGATCAAGCAGGTCTATCCCGGGCGCTACGAACCCAACCAGCTGGTGCGTTTGTTCCGTGAGGAGCAGGTGAGCTTCTCCCACTGCGTACCGACCCTGCTGCAGATGATGCTCGACTGCGATGAAGGCCGGCAGACTGACCTTGGCGGCTGGAAAATGCTCCTCGGCGGCAGCGCTTTGACCCAAGGCCTGGCCGCCCGGGCAAGTGCCCGGGGCATACGGGTGTACTGCGGGTATGGGATGTCCGAGAGCTGTCCGTTGCTGAGCCTGACATGCCTGAGCGCCGAGGACCTGGAACTACCCATGGAGCAGCAGGTGCCGTTACGGATAAACGCCGGCGTACCGATACCGCTGGTGGACTTGCGTATCGTTGATGGTCAGGGCAATGAGGTGGTCCATGACGGTGAAAGCCTGGGAGAAATCGTGGTTCGCGCGCCCTGGCTGACTCAGGGTTACCTCAAGGAGCCCGAGCAAGGCGCTGCGCTGTGGGCTGGCGGCTGGATGCACACTGGAGACATGGCCTGTATCAACGATCGCGGGATGGTGCAGATTCGCGATCGGATCAAGGACGTGATCAAGACCGGTGGTGAGTGGGTCAGTTCGGTGGCGCTGGAAAGCCTGATCAGCCAGCACCCGGCGGTCGACTCGGTGGCGGTGGTGGGTATCGCCGATGCGCAATGGGGAGAGCAGCCGTTGGCCCTGGTGGTCACCGTCGCCGGTGCGCAACTGGACCAGCCATCCCTCGCGCAGCACCTGCAACAGTTTGTCGACAGCGGTTGCCTGAACAAATGGGCGGTGCCACGGCACGTGCGGTTTGTCGACGAGATACCGAAAACCAGTGTCGGCAAGATCAACAAGAAGCTGATTCGTGAGATGCACGCCCGGTAGTGCAGCGAGAAACCGGGGTGCCCCTGCACATAACCCTGTGCAGGAGCGACCCTGGTCGCGGTGGACTGCGAATCAGACCTCTGTCAAATCCGAGGTTGGCGGTTGTTTTGCTGCATTAACACTGTCCAACTGCTGATACGCCGGTTTTTTAGCTGCACGTTTAGCGGTAGGCCAGCGGGCGTTGACTCGGTTTAAGAGGCAGTCTCGATTACTTCAGCTTTAGGGATTCTCCGATCAAGTCAGCACAGGCCGGTCTGACCTGTGCTGAAATAGCCCTCCGTTCAGCCACCCCAACAAGCCTTGCCCATGAGTCAGATGAGTTTTTCCGATTTCGAGTACGCCGGTA
>NZ_JBOICA010000011.1:0-1435 GCF_050739775.1 Pseudomonas sp. | reverse complement strand
TGCGCCCGTAAGGCCTGATAACCAGGGTTTTGCCCTGATTTTTCAATAATCAGCGCCTGTAAATCGAGCTTTTCTGAGACCAAAAGTCGTCCATTGTCGATTGCTGGGCGACTTGTTCGGAGCTTCCTTAGGTGATTGACAAAATGCGTTCGCTGCTCATCCAAGGAGTTGTAGTAGGTGCTCTGCGTGGTGCTTAGGCTGTTATGCCGCAGATCCGCCTGCATGTCCTTCATTTTGCGGAAGGGGGCGTCGAAAGTCGCCGATTTGTGACGCAGCCAGCGCAGCGAGGCGGACCGAAGATTATCGATCTCGTCTTCTTGTGCCCCTCAGCCGTCATCTTGAGCAGCGCTCGATCAAACACCTGCTGAAGCAGCAAGCGCAGGTGGCGACTGGACAGGCCGCTTCGGCCATGCAGCGTGGACAGCAGCGGGTGAGTTTCATGGGGTGAGGGCAGGGGAGACAGCCCCAGATGCCGACGATATCCGGGTCTGGTAGTTATCGGATATGAAGGAGGGGGTGTTAGCTTACTTTTTATGACTGGTAGAAGTGCGTTAATCAATAACTCAACTAAATGAATATTTAGTATAGTTAATTCCGGACTTTGTTATAGGGGCTTCCGATGAATGGCGGGCAGGGTAATATATTCGGCCGAGCATTGAAGTGATTTGTACGGAACGTTTTGCGGTCTGGGTTGTTATGGCCGTTGGAAATACAATGACCCTGCATGCGTATAGCCAAGATATCCTCCACAGCCATGGCTAGCTTACTGAAACTCCTGCCCTAGAGGCCTTGGGCATGGCGCCTCATTAGACATGTATATTCATTCATCTAGCGCAGAAAGCCTCCTGTGTGACGCGTGGTGATTGCGTATAAATTCCGGCGGTTAAATAATTTCCATGTGCTTTTTTCCGGCAGTTAAACATTTCTCAGGATTTTGATTGGCCGCTCTGAATCAAGGGGTTCAGCGCATTCTTAACGAATGCCTTGCTGATTTTGCTCAGGCAATCGTACTTTTTCCGGCGATTACACCACGTAAAAAGGTACGCAGATGCGCGCTGTCTGCGGGTGAAAATGATGTGAATTTCGCCATTTTTCAGCCTGGAGTTATAACTGATGCCCAATCTATTACTCATGCTTCAGGAATTCCGGCGGTTAAACATTTTTTTGTTTACCCGGATTTTTTCCGGCGGTTTAGCAATTCCGTCGTCTGAAGGTTTCAGCGAACGCTCTAGCATGCGGCATTACGGTGCTGTCGCAGTGGAGCGGCCCTTATTTTATTTGTAGGGGGTCATTTGCAATTTCTCGGGATGACTTCAGCTTTGCTGGGTAAGGGAAACTCTGAAGAAGACTTCCAGATTTGGCAGAATGCTTAACCTCAAACGCCGAGACACCTGATGAAGCAGATGACCTTCGCCGACGCCGAGTACGCCGGCAA
>NZ_JBOICA010000010.1:0-119325 GCF_050739775.1 Pseudomonas sp. | reverse complement strand
GTTTCGATTCACGCTTCCTCCCCACACTTGGTCGCCCTCATGCAGTTGCGCTTCACTTCGTTCGCTGTGGTCAGCTCACGGCGGGACTTTCACCCGCAAGATTGCGCCCATGCTGGGCGCACAACAACAAGGCCCGCACCAGGCGGGCCCGTTTTCAGCAGCAGCGCTTAGGGCAGCAGGCCCGCATGCGAAAGGCCCATACGCTCATCCAGCCCAAAGAGGATGTTGAGGTTCTGCACCGCCTGCCCCGACGCGCCTTTGACGAGGTTGTCGATGACCGACAAGACCACGACCAGGTCACCATCCTGTGGACGGTGCACGGCAATACGGCAGACGTTGGCACCTCGCACGCTGCGGGTTTCCGGGTGGCTGCCGGCGGGCATTACGTCGACGAACGGTTCATCGGCATAGCGTTTTTCGAACAACGCCTGCAGGTCGACCGACCTGTCGGCAACGGTCGCGTACAGGGTGGAGTGAATACCGCGGATCATCGGCGTCAAGTGCGGAACAAAGGTCAGACCGACGTCGCCTCCTGCAGCCCGGCGCAGGCCCTGGGTAATTTCCGGCAGGTGACGGTGACCCTTGACCGCATAGGCTTTCATGCTTTCACCGGCCTCACAGAACAGCGAACCCACAGCCGCGCCACGACCTGCACCACTCACGCCCGACTTGCAATCGGCGATCAGGCGCGAGGCATCGGCGATACCGGCCTCCAGCAGCGGCAGGAAACCCAGTTGGGTTGCAGTGGGGTAGCAACCCGGTACGGCGATCAGGCGAGCCTGACGAATCTGCTCGCGGTTAACCTCAGGCAGGCCGTAGACCGCGTCCTTGAGCAGCCCCGGTGCGCCATGGGGCTGACCGTACCATTTGGCCCATTCATCGGCATCCTGCAGGCGGAAGTCTGCAGACAGGTCAATGACCTTGGTGCCTGCCGCCAGCAGTTCACCTGCCAGGGCATGGGCAACACCATGCGGAGTGGCGAAGAAGACCACGTCGCAGGCGGCCAGGGTTTTCACGTCCGGCACGCTGAAAGCCAGGCCGTCATAGTGACCACGCAGATTCGGGTACATATCGGCAACCGCCAGGCCGGCTTCGGAGCGCGAAGTGATTACCGCCACCTCAGCCTGTGGATGCTGCGCCAACAGACGCAACAGCTCAACCCCGGTGTAACCCGTGCCGCCAACGATACCGACCTTGACCATAACGCGTGCCCCTTATCAACGAACCAACAGGAAAGCCCACGATAATAGGGGGCCAGAAACACGCCCACAACTGTTGAGATGGCCCACCAGGCGCCTAGCCTCTACTATCTGACGACCGTGAACCCTGAAGGAACTCAACTCCATGCTTTTTCTCTGGATCAAAGCGCTGCATATCGTCAGTGTGGTCTGCTGGTTTGCCGGGCTGTTCTACCTGCCCCGCTTGTTTGTCTACCACGCGCAAAGCCAGGACAGCACCAGCCAGGAGCGCTTCGTGACCATGGAGCGCAAGCTGTATCGCGGCATCATGCTCCCGGCGATGATCGCCACCCTGGTCTTCGGTGTCTGGCTGATGAGCCTGACACCGGGCTTTCTCAGCCAGGGCTGGATGCACGCCAAGCTCACGCTGGTGATCCTGCTCATCGGCTATCACCACATGTGCGGCGCCCAGCTCAAGCGCTTCGCCCGCGGCGAAAACACCCGCAGCCATGTGTTCTACCGTTGGTTCAATGAAGTGCCAGTGCTGATCCTGCTGGCCGTCGTAATTCTGGTGGTGGTCAAACCGTTCTAACCTAAACCTGCACTCAGCCTCGGGAAACCTGCCATGTCATTGCCTGCCCTGCTCGACCACCGCTTGCGTCTGCCGGTGGTTGCCGCACCGATGTTCCTGATCTCCAACCCGCAACTGGTGCTGGCCTGTTGCGCCAACGGGATCGTTGGCAGTTTCCCGGCGCTGAACCAGCGTGACAGTAATGGCTTCAAGGCCTGGCTCGAGGAAATCGAAGCTGGCCTGGCTCGCCTGGACAATCCCGCGCCCTACGCGGTCAACCTGATTGTGCACCAGAGCAATCCGCGCCTGCAGGCAGATCTGGCGCTGTGCGTCGAACACAAGGTGCCGATTGTCATCACCAGCCTAGGTGCGGTGAAGGAACTGGTCGATGCCGTGCACAGCTATGGCGGCCTGGTATTCCACGACGTAACAACCCGGCGGCATGCCGAGAAAGCCGCTGAAGCCGGGGTCGATGGGCTGATTGCCGTCGCTGCGGGCGCTGGCGGCCATGCCGGCACCTGGAGCCCCTTCGCGCTGATTGCCGAAATCCGCCAGTTCTTCGACAAAACCTTACTGCTGGCCGGCTGCATCAACCGCGGCCATGAAATTCTCGCCGCGCAGCTGCTCGGTGCTGACCTGGCCTACCTGGGCACTCGCTTTATCGCCACTCACGAAAGCCAGGCCCCAGGTCCCTACAAAGAAATGATGCTACAGGCCAAGGCAGCCGATATCATTCACACCGCTGCGGTTTCCGGGGTGCCTGCCAGTTTCATGCGCCAGAGCCTGGAAAACGCCGGTTTCGACATGGCCGCCCTGCGCAGCCACACCGAAACCAAGCTCAAACCCATTGATGATGAGGCCAAGGCCTGGAAGACCGTCTGGTCTGCAGGGCAAGGTGTCGGAGCCATCGACAAGCTGTGCTCGGTAGAGCAACTGATAGCCCGCCTGGATGCCGAGTACCAGCAGGCGCAAGCCTCGGCGGCAACCCTGGGCCAACGCTGGCCGGGCTGACTCCTGTAAACTGAGCGCTTTGGCTCTTCCCGCCTGGAGAACTGCATGACCCGTTACGCCATGATCACCGGTGCCTCCAGCGGCCTGGGCCTGGCACTGGCCGAGGCGCTGGCACGTCGGGGACGCAATCTGATCCTGGTGGCCCGCCAACGTGACCCACTGGAAAGCATCGCCATCGAGCTGACCCAGCGTTTTGGCGTCGAAGTGCTGTTTCGCGCTTGCGACCTGGGCGAACCACTGCGCCTGTCCGGGTTCTTGCTGGAGCTGGAAGAAAGCGAGCGACAGATCGACCTGCTGGTCAACTGCGCAGGTATTCGCGCTTATGGGCCGTTCCTGGCACAGGAATGGGGCGACGAACAGGACCTGATCGAAGTGAACATCCTCGCCTTGACCCGTCTTTGCCACGCCTTGGGCAATGCCATGGCGGTCCAGGGTGGTGGGCAGATTCTCAATGTCGCGTCCCTCGCAGCCTTTGCTCCCGGGCCGTGGATGAGCAGTTATGCGGCGAGCAAGGCTTATGTGCTGCACTTCTCCGAAAGCTTGCGCGAAGAGCTCAAGCGCACCGGCATCAAGGTCTCGGTACTGTGCCCAGGCCCGGTCCGCTCGCCACTGCGGCGAATCCCCCGCCTGGAAAAGGGCCAACGTTGCCTGAGCCCCGAGGAAGTGGCCTTGCACACCGTCCGCGCCCTGGACAAGAACCGCGCATTGATCATTCCCGGTCGGCGCAATCGCTGGCTGGCATTCAGCCCGCGCCTGCTGTCGCGCTGGATTACGCGCAAGCTGGCGGGCGCCATCAATCAGGCCTATTGCCCGCGCTGAGCGTGCGGGACTGGGCGCCGACACCCAGCCTGAGTACACTCAGGCCGATCTCTCACATGGAGCAACCGTAGTGGAAACTCTGTTCACCAAGATCATCAACCGGGAAATCCCGGCCAAGATCATCTACGAGGACGACCAGGTTCTGGCCTTCCACGATATCGCCCCACAGGCACCGGTGCATTTTCTGGTCATTCCGAAAAAGCCGATCCGCACGCTCAATGACCTGACCGAGGACGACAAGGGCCTGGCTGGACACCTCCTGTTCACTGCCCAGCGCCTGGCCAAGGAACTGGGCTGTGAAGACGGTTTCCGCGTTGTCATGAACTGCAACGAACTGGGTGGCCAGACGGTCTACCACATCCATATGCATGTGCTTGGCCAACGTCAGATGCACTGGCCGCCGGGCTGATCCAGGGCAAGCCCGATCATCACGATTGCGGTAAACTGTCGGGCACATTCTTGCGGAGGTGCCCGATGGCTACCGAACGTCACTATTCGCCGCTCGACCGCTTGTTGCTGCAGGCCGATACCGCCATGCGCACCTTGCTGCCCTTCAGCGGCCAACCATCCCGCCCGTCGCCGGCCATCATCCAGCCGGATGTCGCCCTGGACGATACCCAGACCCGCCACGTGGCCGGGCTGATGCGTATCAACCATACCGGTGAAGTCTGCGCCCAGGCGCTGTATCAGGGTCAGGCCCTGACCGCCAAGCTGCCACAAGTGCGCAAGGCCATGGAGCACGCTGCCGAAGAAGAGATTGATCACCTGGCCTGGTGCGAACAACGTATCCGCCAGCTTGGCAGCCACCCGAGCGTGCTCAACCCGCTGTTCTACGGTATGTCGTTTGGCATCGGCGCGCTGGCCGGCCTGGTCAGTGACAAGGTCAGCCTGGGGTTTGTCGCCGCCACCGAACATCAGGTGTGCAAGCATCTGGACGAGCATCTGGAGCAGATTCCAAGCGAGGATGAAAAATCCCGGGCTATTCTTGAGCAGATGCGCGTCGACGAAGAACAGCATGCCGAATCGGCCCTGGAGGCTGGCGGCTTGCGCTTCCCGGCTCCCGTGCGTTTTGGCATGAGCTTGATGGCCAAGGTCATGACCAAGAGCACCTACCGTATCTAGGACACACCATGGCAGAGCGCTTCGATGCCAAGGACCTGGTCCGCGCTGTCAGTGCAGGCGTTCTGAAGCAGGGCCAGGACCAGGCCCTGCTTGAGTTCCTCAAGCAACAGCCAGCGACTCAGGCCAGCTTCCAGCTGGCCCACGTCGCCTTCTACTTCGGTGCATTGCTGATAATGGGCGCCATGGGCTGGCTGCTCAGCGAAGCCTGGATGCGCATTGGCGACAGCGCACTGCTGCTGATCGCCCTGGTGTACATCGGTGGCCTTTCCCTGGCTGGCCTGCTCATGCAGCACCGCGGCCACATCATCCCCGCCGGCGTGCTCGGCGCCGTTGCGGTGAGCATAGTGCCGTTGGCGGTGTTCGCCGTGGAGCGCCTGACGGGTTTCTGGCCGCTGGACGACGCGCAAAGCAAGTATCACAACTACTACACCTACGTGCAGGGCGGCTGGCTGCTGATGGAAGCAGCAACGGTTGTCGCCGGCCTGCTGATGCTGCGCCTGATCCCCTTCCCTTTTATCGTCATGCCGATCGCCGTGGCCCTGTGGTTCATGTCCATGGATTTGAGCGAATGGTTCTATGGCGATGCCTTCAACTGGGACCAGCGCCTCACGGTGTCGCTGTGGTTCGGCTTGGCCGGGCTGCTGGTCTTTCTGGTGATTGACGGTCGCACCCGCCAGGACTATGCCTTCTGGGGTTACCTGGCCGGGCTGCTGGCCTTCTGGCTAGGGCTGACCCTGATGGAGAGCGGCAGCGAGCTGAACAGGGCACTTTACTGTCTGATCAACCTGGGCCTGATGGGACTGGCGGTGTTGTTGCGCAGACCGCTGTTTATGGTTTTTGGCGCTATGGGCGTGGCAGCGTACCTGGGTTATCTGTCGTACGAAGTGTTTGCCGAGTCCCTGCTGTTCCCGGTGGTACTGACCTTGATCGGCCTAAGCGTGATTGGCTTGGGTATGCTTTATCAGAAGCATCGCGAAAATTTGAGTGCACGCTTTCGAGCGCAGCTGCCCAGTGGCCTGCAGAAATGGCTACCAGGGCTGCGCCGTTGAGGCTGCTTCGCAGCAGATCGCGGGGCAAGGCCCGCTCCCACAGGGATACCCCTGTAGGAGCAATGGCTTTAGATCAGCCGAGCTCGACGATCTCATAGCTGTGGGTAATTCCGACCCCCGCCCGACCGAGCATGATCGATGCCGAGCAATATTTCTCTGCCGACAGCTCTACGGCACGCTTCACCTGGGCTTCCTTGAGCCCGCGGCCCTTGACCACGAAGTTCAGGTGAATCTTGGTGAACACCTTTGGGTCCTCGCCGGCGCGTTCCGCTTCGAGGAAGGCTTCGCAGCTTTCCACCGCCTGGCGGGATTTTTTCAGGATGCTGACCACATCGAAGTTGCTGCAGCCACCCAGGCCCAGCAAGAGCATTTCCATGGGCCGTACACCCAGGTTGCGCCCACCGGCCTCGGGGGGACCGTCCATGACCACAACATGGCCACTGCCCGATTCGCCCAGAAACATGGCTTCACCTGCCCACTGGATACGCGCCTTCATCATCCGGACTCCCTTGCTTGAAAAAGGCTGCCAGCTTAGACCCAGAAGAGCCGGCGGAAAAGCTCAAGCGTGCGAGTAAATCTGCCGATACAACAACAAGTGTCTGATAAGCTGACGCCAAATCACTGGCACATTTGGCCAGACCACCTATAAAAGTGTACAGGCGTTGCCTCTTACCGGGATTCAGCCATGGTTGCCTCAGCCCTTCCAGCCAAGATCAAGAACATCGACAAGCTCCTCGCCCATTGCCAGCGGCGCCGCTACGCGGCCAAGAGCAACATCATCTATGCTGGCGACAAGGCCGATACGCTGTCATTCATCGTCAAAGGCTCGGTGACGATCCTGATCGAGGACGACGATGGCCATGAAATGATCATTGCCTACCTCAACAGCGGTGATTTTTTTGGCGAGCTCGGCCTGTTCGAGCCTGCCGGGCAGGAGCAACTGCGCAGCGCCTGGGTACGGGCCAAGAGCGAATGTGAAGTTGCAGAGATCAGCTACGAAAAATTCCGCGAACTGGTGCGTCAGGATCCAGATATTCTCTATGCCTTGGGCAGCCAGATGGCCCAGCGCCTACGCAACACCACGCGCAAGGTCGGTGATCTGGCATTTTTCGATGTCACCGGACGCGTTGCCCGCTGCTTGCTGGAACTGTGCAAGCAACCCGATGCCATGACCCATCCCGACGGCATGCAAATCAAGATCACCCGCCAGGAGATCGGTCGTATCGTTGGCTGTTCACGAGAGATGGTCGGCCGCGTCCTCAAGGACCTTGAAGAACGCAGCCTGGTTCACGTCAAAGGTAAGACCATGGTGGTCTTCGGCACCCGTTAGTCCCGAGCGATGCCTTGGATCACATCGGCATAGGCCTGACCGAGGCGCTCAAGTAGAGGCGCCTCGGGTACTACTTCGTGCAAGGCGATATGGCTGTCAGCCAGGCAACGCTGCTCCAGCTCACAACATTCGTTGAAGCGGTTGACCGCGGCCACCATCGATGCGCGCTCGTTGTCCAGCAACAAGGCACCATGCACCAGCACCACCGGGCGCTTACCGCCCAATCCCTGGCGCCAGCGCTGGGCCGTGCCCACCAGCTTACGGCCATTCAGGTTGACGTTGTAGCGGCCGTCACAGAACGCTCCTTCGATTTCGCCTACCGAGGCCAGCCCGCCCCACTCACGCAAAACATCGCACAAGGGCAGACACAGTCGCTCGTAGGCATTTTCGATTCGACCGTGGTCGCCTTCGCTACGTGGCGCCACATAAACCAGGGCGATATTGATTACCGCAGACGATTGCGGCACCGGCTCGCCGCCGGTTTCGCGCAAGAGCACCGGCCAGCCGGCAATCGCAAGTTCCGCACAGGCCGGCTCGAAGCCTTCCAGGCGGCTCATGCGCCGCGGCATGACCAGCGCGCGGTCGGTCGGGCGCCAGAACAGCAGGCCATATTCCTTTTCGCCCTTGCACACCGCGGCCAGCAGATCCTGCTCGGCATGCAGCCCGGCCTCGACAGTGACATCCAGCAATTGATCAGTCATCGCAGCAACCTTGTAGATACAAAAAAGCCGGCAACGCCGGCTTCAGAGTCGAATCAGTCCAGTCCTGGCACCAGGTTCTGCACTACTCGCTCGGGGAAGAACAGACGCTGCAACTCCAACCCCGGATGCTCGGCACGCATGAACGCTTCACCGACCAGGAACGAGTAGACCTCGTTGATTTCCATCAGCTCGACATCCGCGCGGTTGAGGATACCGCTCTCGGTAATGGCCAGACGGTCGCGAGGAATGCGCGGCAACAGATCGAGCGTGGTTTCCAGGCTGACCTCAAAGGTATGCAGGTTGCGGTTGTTGACGCCGACCAGCGGGGTATCGAGGGTTTTCAGGGCCCGCTCCAGCTCATCGCCGTCGTGCACTTCGACCAGCACATCCAGACCGACGCTTTTCGCCGTGGCAGCCAGTTCGGCCATCTTCACATCGTCCAGCGCCGAAACGATCAACAACACACAGTCGGCGCCCAGGGCGCGGGCTTCGACGATCTGATACGGGTCGATCATGAAGTCTTTGCGGATCACCGGCAGCTTGCACGCTGCACGGGCCTGCTGCAGGTAGATATCGGCGCCCTGGAAGTAGTCGACGTCTGTCAGTACCGACAGGCAAGTCGCCCCACCCTTTTCGTAGCTGGCGGCGATATCGGCCGGAACGAAGTTTTCGCGGATCACGCCCTTGCTCGGCGAAGCCTTCTTGATCTCGGCAATGACTGCAGGCTGCTTGCGCTTGGCCTGTTCGATCAGCGCATTGGCAAAACCGCGTGGCGCATCAGCGGCAGCAGCGAGGCGTTCAAGCTCGGCAAGGCTGACCCGGGCGCTGCGCTCGGCGACTTCCTGGACCTTGCGCGCCAGAATGTTTTCCAGAACTGTCGGTACACTCATCCTTCATTCTCCAGCTTGAATACGGCGGTGAAAGCGCCCAGCTCTTCGAGTTTTTCCCGGGCAAGACCAGTGTGCAGTGCGTCGTGGGCAAGCTCGACACCTTGCTTGAGGCTGATGGCGTGATCGGCGGCATAGAGTGCGGCACCGGCATTGAGCACGATCATTTCCGCAGCCTTCTGGCCATTCTCGGTCTTGCGCCGCCCCAGAGCATCGCGAATCAGCTCCAGGGACTTGGCCGGACTCTCGACGGCCAGGCCGTGCAGGCTCTGGCTTTTCATGCCGAGGTCTTCGGGTTCGACCCAGTACTCGGTGATCTGGTCATCCTTGAGTTCAGCAACGAAGGTCGGCGCGGCCAGGCTGAATTCGTCCAGACCGTCCTTGGAGTGCACCACCAGCACATGCTTGCTGCCCAGGCGTTGCAGTACTTCGGCCAGCGGCCGGCACAAGGCCTGGGTGAATACACCGACCACCTGGTGCTTCACACCGGCCGGATTCGTAAGCGGGCCAAGCATGTTGAACAAGGTGCGCAGCCCCAGATCACGACGCGGGCCGGCGGCATACTTCATCGCCTTGTGATGGGTCTGGGCAAACATGAAGCCGATGCCGACGCTGTCGATGCAACGTGCAACCTGTACTGGCGTCAGATTCAGGTAGATGCCGGCAGCTTCCAGCAGGTCGGCGCTGCCGCTCTTGCCCGAGACGGCACGGTTGCCATGTTTGGCCACGGTGCAACCGGCGGCGGCAACGACGAAGGCCGAAGCGGTGGAGACGTTGAAGATGTTCGCCCCGTCTCCACCGGTGCCAACTACATCGACCACCTGATCGAGTGTGTTGAGCTCGACCTTGTCGGCCAACTCACGCATCACCGACACCGCACCAACGATTTCATCGATGCTTTCGCTCTTCATGCGCATGCCCATCATGAAGGCGCCGATCTGCGCTTCACTGCACTGGCCGGTCATGATCTCGCGCATCACATCGCGCATCTCTTCGGTGCTCAGGTCCAGGTGGCCGACGATGCGGCTGAGCGCGCTCTTGATATCCATGATCGATCCTTAGCGGTGGCCGCCGGTCTGCTTGAGGAAGTTGGCGAACAGCTCGTGGCCCTGCTCGGTGAGGATCGATTCGGGGTGGAACTGCACCCCTTCGATGTTCAGCGTCTTGTGCCGCAGGCCCATGATCTCGTCCACCGAGCCATCTTCAAGGGCAGTCCAGGCGGTCAGTTCCAGGCACTCGGGCAAGGTTTCACGCTTGACCACCAACGAGTGGTAGCGGGTCACGGTCAGCGGGTTGTTCAGACCGGCGAACACGCCCTGGTCCTCGTGAAACACAGGGCTGGTCTTGCCGTGCATCACCTGACGGGCACGTACCACATCGCCGCCGAAGGCCTGGCCGATGGACTGGTGGCCCAGGCAGACACCGAGAATCGGCAGCTTGCCAGCAAAGTGCAGGATGGCTTCGATGGAAACGCCGGCCTCGGTCGGGGTGCACGGGCCGGGAGAGACCACAATGCGCTCGGGGTTCAGGGCTTCGATCTGGGCGATGGTCAGCTCGTCATTGCGAATGACCTTGACCTCTGCACCCAACTCGCCGAGGTACTGCACGACGTTGTAGGTGAAGGAGTCGTAGTTGTCGATCATCAGTAGCATCTGGATTCAACCTCTAGAATCAATTTCGCCGGGTGGACAGGCGTGGAGTTCGATCAACTGCGTGGCGTCTGTTCAGCCAGCGCCACCGCCCGGAACATCGCCCGGCGTTTATTGAGGGTTTCTTCCCACTCCAGTGCAGGTACCGAGTCGGCGACGATGCCGCCACCGGCCTGTACATGCAGTTCGCCATCCTTGATGACCGCAGTGCGAATCGCGATGGCCGTGTCCATGTTGCCGTTCCAGGCAAAGTAACCGACCGCACCACCGTAGACACCGCGTTTGACCGGCTCGAGCTCATCGATGATTTCCATGGCGCGGATCTTCGGCGCCCCGGACAAGGTCCCGGCTGGCAGGATTGCGCGCAGCGCATCCATGGCACTGAGTCCTTCCTTCAGCTCACCGGTGACGTTGGACACAATGTGCATGACGTTGGAGTAACGCTCGATCACCATCTTCTCGGTGACCTTGACCGTACCGGTTGCCGACACCCGACCGGCGTCGTTACGGCCCAGGTCGATCAGCATCAGGTGCTCGGCGAGTTCCTTGGCGTCCGACAGCAGGTCTTCTTCCAGCGCCCGATCCGCCTCTTCAGTAGCGCCGCGCGGACGGGTGCCGGCGATCGGCCGGACGGTGACCAGATTGTCTTCGACCCGTACCAGCACTTCCGGGGAGCTGCCCACCACGTGGAAGTCACCGAAATTGAAGAAGTACATGTACGGCGTCGGGTTAAAGCAACGCAGCGCCCGATACAGGTCAATGGGCGCGGCCTTGAAATCGATCGACATACGCTGGGACGGCACCACCTGCATGCAGTCGCCGGCCAGGATATATTCCTTGATGGTATCGACCGCACGCTCGTAGTCGCTCTGGGTGAAGCTGGAGCGGAAGGTCGGCTCGGCAGCTTGCGGGCCACCCAGTTCCAGGCCACGACGAGGAGTGATTGGCTGACGCAGTTGTTCGAGGAGGCCCTCCAGGCGTGCCAGGCCGTTTTCGTAGGCCTGTTCCTGGGCCGGGTCGACCAGCACGATGGCGTGCATCTTGCCCGCCAGGTTATCGAACACCACTACGGCGTCGGAAACCATCAGCAGGATATCCGGCACGCCCAGCGGGTCAGGATTCGGGCACTTGCCCAGACGCTTCTCGACATAGCGCACGCAGTCATAGCCGAAGTAGCCAACCAGGCCACCGTTGAAGCGCGGCAGACCGGCAATGGCCGGCACCTTGTAGCGTTCCTTGAAGGACTCGACGAAGGCCAGCGGGTCTTCCACGTCGTGCCGCTCGATCTCGACACCGTCATGAGTGATCCGCACCTGATGGCCATGTACGCGCAACACGGTGCGGCACGGCAAGCCAATGATCGAGTATCGCCCCCACTTCTCGCCGCCCTGTACCGACTCAAGCAGGTAGGAGTTGGGCTGATCGGCGAGTTTCAGGTAGATCGACAGCGGCGTGTCAAAGTCGGCCAGCGTCTCGCAGGCCAGGGGAACGCGGTTGTAGCCGGCAGCGGCCAGGCGCAGGAATTCTTCGCGGGTCATGATAGCCTCGTGGCAAACAGCAAATGGGTCAGACAGGCAAACGGGCCGGCAACGGCCGGCAGAGAACAGTCAGGCGCGCCAACGCCAACGGGCCAGGGCCTTGATGACTTTCATCCAGAGTTTGCTGGTAACCGCCACGATGGAATCTCGATCTGATGGGCAATGAACGTCCGTCAACGTTATCCCAGTGGCCGCATCTAAGCAACCGGGCAACAGCGCACGCAGGTCATCGATGACCAGGCACGGTGCTTCATCGCTGATCGGCCGCCCATGGTTGTAGCCATAGGTCAGGCCCACGCACTTGACCCCGGCAGCCTTGGCCGCCAGCACATCGCTGCGCGAATCGCCGACGAACAAGGCGGCTTCGGGCGGCACGCTGGCCATCTTCATGACGAACAACAACGCTGCCGGATCAGGCTTTTTCTGCGCCAGGGTGTCACCGCCGATGATCCAGCGAAAATAGCGACCGATCTTCATCTGGTCGAGCAACGGTGCGACAAAGCGCTCCGGCTTGTTGGTGATCAGGGCCATTTCCACGCCCTGCTTGTGCAACCACTTGAGCGTGTCGAGGACCCCGGGGTAAACCACGGTTAGCTGGTGGTTGTCGGCATAGGCCTGCATGAACAACTCAAGGCCCTTCTCAGCCTCGTCTTCATTGACGGCGGCATGATCCAGGCCGCCGGCCAGGGCCCGGCGCACCAGCACCGGGGCACCATTACCGACCCAGTGGCGCACAGCCTCCAGGCCTGCGGGCTTGCGCCCCATTTCGAGCAGCATGTGATCCACCGCCGCGGCCAGGTCGGGAACCGAATCGATCAGGGTACCGTCCAGATCGAACATCACCAGCCTGGGCAACGCTCCGGGGAACAGCTGCTCGAAGCCGCTCATGGGCGGGCCAGGGCCAGTTCGGCATGCATCTTGGCAATGACCTCCTGGTAGTTCGGGGTATTGAAGATCGCCGAACCGGCAACGAAGGTATCGGCACCGGCGGCAGCGATCTCACGGATATTGTTGACATTCACCCCGCCGTCGATTTCCAGGCGGATATCGCGGCCGCTGGCATCGATCAGCGCACGGGCTTCGCGCAGCTTGTCGAGGGTGCCGGGAATGAATTTCTGACCGCCAAAGCCTGGGTTTACGCTCATCAGCAGGATCATGTCGACCTTGTCCATCACGTACTTGAGGGCGTCAAGCGGCGTTGCCGGGTTGAACACCAGGCCGGCCTTGCAACCACCGTCACGAATCAACTGTAGTGAACGATCGATGTGCAGGGAGGCTTCCGGATGGAAGGTAATGTAGCTGGCACCCGCTTCGATGAAGTCGCCGATGATCCGGTCGACCGGGCTGACCATCAGGTGCACATCGATCGGCGCGGTGATGCCGTACTTGCGCAGTGCCGTGCAGACCATAGGACCGATGGTCAGGTTCGGCACGTAGTGGTTGTCCATTACGTCGAAGTGAACGATGTCGGCACCAGCGGCCAGCACATTGTCGACTTCCTCACCCAGGCGAGCGAAATCGGCAGACAGAATCGAGGGGGCAATAGCGTAGGGCTGCATGGCGCACCTGTAGGGCAGAATCACGGTGGCGCGCATTGTACCTCAGGCGAACGGCCAGGGGCTGACCGGTATCAAAGCGGTCGACGGAGTGGGAGCGGATTTATCCGCGAAGGACTGCGTGGCAGTCCCATTGCCTGGGACCGCTATGCGCCCCTTCGCGGATAAATCCGCTCCCACCGCAATCCATCAACCCGGCTGCTGGGTACGCAACTTCTCGCTACGCCCGCGCAACCATTCCAGGGTCAGCAACAGCACCACCGAAAATGCGATCAACAAGGTCGCCGCCGCCGCGATGGTCGGACTGAGGTTCTCACGGATGCCACTGAACATCTGCCGTGGCAGGGTCGCCTGCTCGGGGCCTGCGAGGAACAAGGTCACCACCACTTCGTCAAACGAGGTGGCAAAGGCGAACAAGGCTCCGGAAATCACCCCTGGGGCAATCAGCGGCAAGGTCACCCGGCGAAAGGCGGTCAGCGGCGAGGCGCCAAGGCTGGCTGCCGCACGCACCAGATTGTGGTTGAAGCCCTGCAGTGTCGCCGACACGGTGATGATGACGAACGGCACACCCAGCACCGCATGCACCAGGATCAGCGAAATGAAGCTGTTACCCATGCCCAACGGTGCAAAGAACAGGTAACTGGCTACACCGATGATCACCACCGGCACCACCATGGGCGAAATCACCAGCGCCATGATCAACGACTTGCCGGGGAAATCGCCGCGCGTCAGGCCGATCGAAGCCAGGGTGCCGAAGATCATTGCCAGCACGGTCGCCGCCGGGGCGACGATGATGCTGTTCTTCAGCGCCCGCATCCACTCGTCCGAGGCAAAGAAGTCGTGGTACCACTGCAGCGAAAAGCCTTGCAGCGGATAGACCAGGAAGCTGCCGGAGTTGAATGACAGCGGAATGATCACCAGCACCGGCAACACCAGGAACAACAGGATCAGCCCGCAGAGGATGCGCAAACTGTAGAACCAGACCCGCTCAACGGGCGACATGTAAGGGCTCAGCATGACAACGCTCCTCAGCTCAGACGCAGGCGGCTGGCGCCGACCAGCCAGCTATAGATCAGATACAAAATCACGGTGGCGAGCAGCAGCAGGCCGCCCAACGCAGTAGCCATGCCCCAGTTGATGCTGGTGTTGGTATAGAACGCCACGAAGTAGCTGACCATCTGATCGTTCGGGCTGCCGAGCAGCGCCGGGGTGATGTAGTAACCGATGGCCAGGATGAACACCAACAGGCAGCCCGCACCTACGCCGGCGTAGGTCTGTGGGAAGTACACCCGCCAGAAACTGGTGAACGGATGACAGCCCAGGGAGATCGCAGCACGCATGTAAGTGGGCGAGATCCCCTTCATCACGCTATAGATGGGCAGGATCATGAACGGCAGCAGGATGTGAACCATCGAGATGTACACACCCGTGCGGTTGAACACCAGCTCCAGCGGCTTGTCGATGATACCCAGGGCCATAAGCGCACTGTTGATCAGTCCACCCGATTGCAGCAGCACAATCCAGGCCGCGACCCGTACCAGGATCGAGGTCCAGAACGGCAACAGCACCAGGATCATCAACAGGTTGCTCTGCCGGGTCGGCAGGTTGGCCAGCAGGTAAGCCAGCGGATAGGCCAGCACCAGGCAGATGGCGGTGATGACGAAGCCCATCCACAGGGTCCGGGTAAAAATGTCCAGGTAAATGGCCTGGTCCGGCGTGGCCTTGGCCAGCTCGCCGAGGTCATCGATGCGATGATCCAGGGCCGCCAACAGGTAAAAAGATGTGACGTTACTGGTGTTACGGCGGATAGCCTGCCAGTAGGCCGGATCGCCCCAGCGCTCGTCCAGCTCTTGCAGTGCTTCTTTATAGGAAGCCGGCTCGGCCTTGAACGGCAAGGCTCGGGCAGTCTTGGCCAGCAGGCTGCGATAGCCGGCCAGTTCCATGTTCAGACGCTTGGAGGTGTCACCCAAGGTCTGGTTCTTGCGCGCCTGGCCGAGATCTTCACTCAGTGCCTTGTACACCGACTCACCCGGCAGGCCCTTACCGTCCCATTGCGTGACCGCCGTAACAGTCTGCGGCAAACCTGTGACAACTTCCGGGTTGCCGACGCTCTTGTAGAGCAGCGCGGCAATGGGCACCAGGAAAACCAGCAGCAGGAACAGCGCCAGCGGTGCGATCAGGGCTTGCGCCTTCCAGCGGTTGACCCGCTCGGCACGCGCCAGGCGCTGCTTGAGTGTGGAACCGGCGCCTTCATTCAGGGGCACTGCGATGGCCATAGCGAACTCCAAAATCTTGAGAACAGGGAGCGTCGGCAAGCTGCCGACGCTCCATCAGCCGACCTTACTTGGCAGCCCAGGCGTTGAAGCGTTGCTCCAACTGCTCGCTGTTGTCAGCCCAGAAGGCGACATCAATCTGCACCTGGTTGGCAATGTTTTCCGGGGTGGTCGGCATGTCTTTCTTGATCTCGTCGGAAAGCAGGCTCACCGCTTTGGAATTGGCCGGACCGTAGGCGATGTTTTCCGAATAGATCTTCTGCTGCTCGGGTTTGACCGAATAGGCGATGAACTTCTTGGCTTCTTCGGCATTCTTCGCACCCTTCGGAATGGCCCAGGCGTCGAAGTCGTAGATACCGCCGTTCCACACCACCTTCAGGTTGCTTTCTTTCTGCACAGCAGCGATCCGGCCGTTGTAGGCCGAGCTCATGACCACGTCACCGGAGGCCAGGTACTGTGGTGGCTGAGCCCCGGCTTCCCACCACTGGATGCTTGGCTTGAGTTCGTCGAGTTTCTTGAAGGCGCGGTCCTGGCCTTCCTTGGTGCCGAGTACCTTGTAGACATCTTTAGGCGCGACGCCGTCGGCCATCAGGGCGAATTCCAGAGTGTACTTGGCGCCCTTACGCAGGCCACGCTTGCCCGGGAACTGCTTGGTGTCCCAGAAATCGGCCCAGCTGGCCGGGGCGGTTTTCAGTTTGTCGGCGTTGTAGGCCATCACCGTGGACCAGACGAAGAAGCCTACGCCGCAAGGCTGGATGGCACCCGGAACATAGTCGGACTCGTCGCCGAACAGCGCCGGATCGAGCTCCTCGAACATGCCTTCGTCACAACCACGGGCCAGTTCCGGCGACTCGACCTCGACCAGGTTCCAGGACACGCTTTTGGTGTCGACCATGGCTTTGACCTTGGCCATTTCACCGTTGTATTCGCCCGCAACGATCTTGCCGTTGCCAGCCTTTTCCCATGGCTCGTAGAACGCTTTGACCTGGGCGGCCTTATTGGCGCCGCCGAAAGAGATCACGGTCAGGTCGGCCGCCGCCATGGCCTGGCCCGCCGCAAACAGCCCCAGGGTCAGAGCGGTCAACTTCATGTGCTTTAGCATTATTATTCTCTCCACAGTTCAGGGTTGGTAAGCAAACCTTCAATTGGCGTCCAGGAGCGGATCGAGCGCGCGGGCGTGCTCCACTTCCCAGCCAAGCGGTACCACATCGCCCACGGCCAGGGCCGGGTCGAGTTCGGCAATCGGCTGCTTCACGAAGAAATCGGCCTTGCCGCACACTTCCAGACGGACCCGTACGTGGTCGCCCAGATAGATGAACTCGGCCACCCGGCCGGAGAATCGGTTAACGCAGCTTTCGCTGTGGCCGTTCAGCCGTACGCGCTCGGGACGAATCGACAGGGTGACCGGTTCACCGCTCTGGCCGACATTGACAGCCAATGCCTCGACCTTCTCACCGCGGGCCAGTTGCACCAGGCAACGCTCACCGTCCTGACTGATCAGGCGACCGTTGATGCGATTGTTTTCACCGATGAAGTTGGCGACAAAGGTGTTCTTTGGCTCTTCATAGAGGGTGCGTGGATCGGCGATCTGCTGGATCTCGCCCTGATGGAACACGGCCACGCGATCAGACATAGTCAGCGCTTCGCCCTGGTCATGGGTCACATAGACCACAGTGACGCCCAGGCGCTGGTGCAGGTGCTTGATTTCCATCTGCATGTGTTCGCGCAACTGCTTGTCGAGGGCACCGAGCGGTTCATCCATCAGCACCAGCTGCGGCTCGAACACCAGTGCCCGGGCCAGGGCCACACGCTGCTGCTGGCCGCCGGACAGTTGACCGGGGTAGCGTTTGGCGAACGCATCGAGCTGGACCATATTCAGCACGCGCTTGACCCGCTCGCTGATGTCGGTCTTGCTCAGGTTGCGTACACTCAAGGGAAAGGCCAGGTTCTCAGCCACGGTCATGTGCGGAAACAGCGCGTAGTTCTGGAACACCATGCCAATGTCGCGCTTGTGCGGCGGCACGTTGTTGATCGAGCGCCCGGCCAGCTGGATCTCGCCGGCAGTCGGGGTCTCGAAGCCTGCCAGCATCATCAGGCTGGTGGTCTTGCCGGAGCCGGAGGGGCCGAGCAAGGTCAGGAATTCGCCTTTGCGAATATCCAGATTGAGGTCTTTGACGATCAGCGTCTCGCCGTCATAGCTCTTCTGCACACCGCGGAAGCTGACCAGCACTTCGCCGGCTGCAGCGCTCGAATTCACCTCACTCATACCCGTACCTTCCTGTTGGATGACTGCCGTGTTTACAGCCTAGTGAAGGTGCGAGCCGGCGCAAATCGGGGGGGGAGAGAGATTGATATCAGCGGGATGGAAGGCTTGGGGTAGGGATTGCCCTACAAGGATGACGTTTTTGGATATGTGATCGCGGGCAAGCCCGCTCCTACCGTAGAAGCGGGCTTGCCCCGCGATGTCGCTATCAGAACACTCAGAGCAACTTGTGCTCCATGGCGTACTTCACCAACTCCGCCAGCGAGTTGACATTGAGCTTCTGCATCAGGCGTGCCTTGTGGGTGCTGATGGTCTTGTTACTCAGTGCCAGCTGCTGAGCGATGTCGTTGACATTGGCCCCCTGGGCCAGGCGCTCGAACACCGAGAACTCGCGCTCCGACAGCAGCGAATGCAGTGGCCGGGCGTCAGTCAATCCGACCTCGAAGACCATCCGGTCAGCCAGATCCGGGTCGATATAACGACCACCTCCGGCCACTCGCCGAATGGCCGTCAACAGCAAGGCCGGATCGCTGTCCTTGGTCGCATAGCCAGCAGCACCGACCTTCAGCGCCCGCGCGGCCATCTGCGCCTCGTCATGCATCGACAGCACCAGAATCGCTGGCGGGTTGCTCAAGGCACGAATCCGCGGAATCGCTTCAAGGCCATTGACCCCGGGCATGGAGATATCCAGCAACACCACTTCGCAGTCAGTATGACGCAAGGTCTCCAGCAATTGCTCACCATTGCCGGCCTCCCCTGCCACCTGCATGTCCTTGGCCAGGCCGATCAACTGCTTGATACCTTCGCGGACGATGGTGTGGTCTTCGGCAACCAGAACTCGAATCACAATACCGCTCCTATTTCAGGGGAATACCCACGCTCAGGCTGGTGCCCTCGCCTGGCTCGCTCTCCAGGGTCATTTGCCCGCCCAACATCAACACCCGCTCACGCATCCCGACCAGGCCGAAGGATGCCGGGCGGCTTTCGTCCAGGGCAAAGCCGATACCGTCGTCGATCACCGTCAACCGCAAGGTACGACCGTCCAGGCTCAAGTTGATCTGCACAGTATGCGCCTGGGCGTGGCGCATGACATTGGTCAGCGCCTCCTGCAGGATGCGGAACAAGCCAATGGCCTTGGCATCGGTCAGCGGTGGCAGGTTTTCCGGTACCTGGACCAGGCATGGAATCTGCGTGCGCGCCTCGAAACGCCGCGCCTGCCATTCGATCGCCGAGGCGATGCCGGCATCCAGGATCGGCGGTCGCAACGCCGTGGCGACATCGCGAACCAGCTGGAAGAGCTGGGCAATCAGCCGTTTCATGCTGGCCAGGCGCTCGTTGAGGCCAGGGTCGAGGTCGGCGTAAGCCAGCTCACACATGGATGTTTCCAGCTTGAGCACTGTCAGCATCTGCCCCAGTTCGTCATGCACTTCCCGGGCGATGCGCGCCTTCTCTTCCTCACGAACGCTTTCCAGGTGCGCCGACAGGTCGCGCAACTGCTCCTGGGAACGCGCCAGCTCCAGCTCGACCCGTTTGCTCTGGGTGATGTCCCAGACCACGCCGTCCCAGACCACCCGGCCATCGCCCAGGCTACGGGTACTGGCCTTGATATCAGCCCAGCGTTGCTCACCTTCGCGGGTCAGGATGCGCCCCTGCCAGGACCAGTCGCGGTCGGTGGCCAGGGCCAGGTCCTGGACCTTGTGGTAGTCGGCCCGGTCATCCGGGTGAACCAGGTTGCGCAAACCCATGTCCGGGTGCTGCAAGGCTACCGGGGTATAGCCGACCAAGGCCTCGCTGCCTTCGCTGATGTAGGGAAACTCCAGTTCACCTTCAGCCGGGTTGCGTTCTAGCCGGAACACCAGGCCCGGGACGTTGCCGGCAATGCCCTTGAGCCTGGCCTCGCTTTCGCGCAAGGCGGCCAGGGCCCGACGACGTTCGGTCACGTCGGTGAGGAACACCACCAGGTACTCGGCATCGCGAAAACGCAGAAAACTCAGCGACACATCCACCGGCAGCAGGCTGCCATCGGCACGCAGGCACTGGGTTTCGAAATGCTGGGCGACATCGTTGCTGGCCCGGGCGCCCTTCCACAGCTCAAGCCAGCGATCCATGTGCAAGCCGGGCTCGAAGTCGATCAATGGCCGGTCGATCACCGCGCCCTCAGCGTAGCCGAGCATGCTTTCGGCAGCCCGGTTGGCATATCGCACATGACTGTCCCAGTTGACCCAGAGAATGCCCACGGTGCTCTGGTCGATGGAGAACTGACTCAAGCGCAAGGCCTCTTCCCGTGCCTGGCGCTGGTTGATGGTCTCCCGCGCACTCAGCAGGCTGTGCTCCAGCTGACGCAGCTGACGCCGCTGCCAGATCACGATGGCCATACTGCTGAACAGCAAGACGGCAAGCAGCAATCCCAGGTTCTGCCAGAAGCCCGGTGACTCGCTCAAGCGTGGGTACTTGGGCTCCAGCCAGCGCTGATGCAACTGTTCCAGGTCCTTGGCCGGGATGGCCTGCAGGCCGAGTTCAAGAATCTCCGCCAGCTGCGGCCAGTCGCGGCGCGAGGCAACGCGCAGCAATTGCGGCAGGCCGATATCACCGACCACCGCCAGGTCGCTGAACTCGCTCTCTCGCGACAGCCGGCTCAACTGCGCTTCGTCCACCACGGCGTAGCGAGCTTGTTCACTGAGCACCAACTGCAGTGCCTGGCGCTCCTGGGGAACGCCTTGCAAGTTGAGGTTCGAGTAGGTGGCGCGCAGATAGTCGGCCACCGCGCTGGGCATGCGTACCGCCACCCGTTCAGCGCCAGAGAGCTGCTCAATATCTACCGCCACCGCCCCACTGCGCAGCCCCACGATCAATTGGGGCACACGCATGTACGGATCACTGAACAACCACAAGCGCAGGCCGCTCGGCGTCTGGGTCAGGCCAGGAGCCAGATCGACCTCACCGGCCACCAGCGCCCGCTCAAGAGCGGCCTGATCAGGGAAATTACGCCAGGTCAAGTCCAGCCCCAGCGAGCGACCCAACCAGTTCATCAGTTCGACATTGACCCCATAGAGCTGCTGCAAGCGACGATCGAACTGGGCAAAGGGGGCTTGCAACACCAGCCCGACCCGCAGGCTGCGATGCTGCTCGAGCCACTGCTGTTGCACAGGGTCCAGAACCACAGCGGCCGGCGTGCTTGCAGGGGCAGCCCAAGTGATCAAGGACCAGCAGAAACAGCCGATAAGCAACAGGCAGCGCACTGATTTCATCTAAACGCTCATCAAAGAATGGATGGCCACTGAGCATGGCCGTCCCGGACAAATACTATTAGGCTGCCGGTATTATTCTGGCCTGGACCACTCCATGTTCGCACTTTTTCGCACGACGCTTCCGGCGTTTTGCCTTGTACTGATACTACCTTGTAGCGCACAAGCGGCTGCGGATGAAACGCGGCAAGCCGCTGAAAACACTCCGCAAGCAACCGTCCAGCGCCAACCGCTGGCCGAACGCAGCCAGGAAGATGCCCTGGCGCTGGAGCGACAACTCCCCCAAGCCGAGCAACAAATGCTGCAAGCCGGCAGCGACAATTTCCTCGCCCTGTGGAAACCGGCCAACACCAGCGAACCTGATGGCGCACTGATCATCCTCGCCGGTGCTGGCGAAACCGCCGACTGGCCGAAGACCGTCGGCCCCTTGCGCCGCAAGTTTCCAGACGCCGGCTGGCATAGCCTGAGCCTGAGCTTGCCGGACCTGCTGGCCGACAGCCCGCAAGCACGCGTCGAAACCGCCCCGGCCCCGACCCAGCCGGCGCCACAAGGTCAGAGCGCACCGGCCAAGGACACGCCTGACGACGCCAATGCCAGTGTCGAAAAAGCCACGGCCGCCGAGAGTGAAGGCAGCGAAAGTGCAAGCCGAACCCAGGCGCCGGGCGTCGATGACAAGGCTGATGCCGAGCGAATCTTTGCCCGCCTTGATGCCGCTGTAGCCTACGCCCAGCAGCACAACGCCCGCAGTATTGTCCTGCTCGGCAATGGCAGTGGTGCTTACTGGGCTGCCCGCTACCTCAGCGAGCGGCAACCGGCACAGGTTCAGAAACTGGTGATGGTCGCAGCGCAGACACCCGCGCAAGCCGAGCAGAGCCTCGACACCCTGGCGCCTTCGCTGAAAGTCCCCACCGCTGACTTCTTCTATACAAACCAGGCACAAGCCCGACGCGCTGCCGAGCAGCGCCTGCAAGCCAGCAAACGGCTCAAGGACAACAGCTATCGCCAGGTAGGACTGACCGCCACGCCCGGCAACAGCGCGGCGGAACAGGAGCAACTGTTCCGCCGGGTGCGTGGCTGGCTTAGCCCGGAAAATGCTGACTAGAAACCGCGACGCTGGCGGATGACCGTGTAAGCCTGATGCAGTTCGCGGGTGCGTTCAGTGGCTTCACGCACCTGGGATGGGCTGGCACCACTGCCGACCAGCTTGTCCGGATGGTGGCGGCTGAGCAGCCGCCGATAAGCCTGTTTGATCTGGCCCGGTTCAGCTTGTGCCTCAACGCCGAGCAAGCGCAAGGCATCCTGGTAACCAAGGCTGGCGCTGGACAGGCCAGGCCGCTGGGGCTCGTATTCCAGCGCTAGCGCCTGGACCTTGGGCACCGACCACCCCAACTGCTGCCCCCAATCAAGCAACAGCTCGCGCTCATGACGACCCGCCCGGCCATCGGCCCAGGCCATGCGCCAGCAAGCGCGCAACATGCCCTCGGCAGCATGGGGCTGCTGCTTCAAGCGACGCAGGTATACACCCAGGCGGTCCTTGCCACGCTTGCCGCGGTTGAACGCGGCAATTGCCCGGCGGCGCGCAGGCTCGCTCATTTCCAGGCGCTGCATCTCCTGACGCGCCTGCTGAATGTGCCCGTCGACCACCCGCCCGTCACACTTGGCCAAACGCCCCAGCAGAACGAACAGCACCTCATCGTCACGCAACACCGGACGCCCACCCAGGCGCTCACGCACATGGGCCCAGCTGTGCAACTGCAAGCGGCGGTCCATCGCCTGACCCAGCAACGCCCCCAGCAATGCCCCTGGAATGCTGGCAATGGCGAAGCCGGCCCCGGCACCAATCACTGTGCTCGGCCACAACATGTCAGCGGCGCCCTTTGATCAGTTGTTCGACTTCAGCCAGACGCTCCTGCGTGCCGACATCCACCCAGTGGCCGCTGAAATACTCGCCACTGACTTGGCCAGCTGCCATTGCCTGGCGCAACAACGGTGCCAGCTTGAAGGCGCCCGCCGTACAGCCATCGAACAGGGCTGGGTCGATGACGGCTACACCGCTGTAGGTCAGGGTGGCAGCCCCGTCCTGGCCATCACTGACCAGCCCCTGCTGCAGGCAGAAATCGCCCTTGCCGTGATGCCCCGGGTTGTCGACCAGCACCAGATGGGCAAGCCCCGTCGGCTTTTGCGGCAAACGGGTGAAGTCGTAATCGGTCCAGACATCACCGTTGACCAGCACAAAGGGCTCATTACCGAGCAACGGCAAGGCCTTGAAGATCCCGCCCCCGGTCTCCAGCGGCTCGCTTTCCGGCGAGTAGCTGATGCTCAAGCCCCAACCGGCACCGTTGCCCAGGTGAGCTTCGATCTGCGCACCGAGCCAGGCATGATTGATCACCACCTCCTTGAAGCCTGCAGCCGCCAGGGCGCGCAGGTGGTACTCGATCAAAGGTACACCCGCCACTGGCAACAGGGGCTTGGGTGTGTGCAAGGTCAGAGGACGCATCCGCTCGCCTTTACCCGCCGCCAGAATCATCGCTTTCATGAATGCGCTCCGCCAGCCGCCTGCAGGCTCTCGATCAGCTCATCCAGCTCGGCCAGTTCAGGGCGGCGGGCAATCACTTCATCTATATAGGCAAAGAAGCGTGGTACGTCGGTCAGGTAGCGCGGCTTGCCATCGCGGTGGCAGATACGGGCAAAAATACCAATGACCTTGAGATGGCGCTGCACGCCCATCAGGTCGCTGGCTCGGTGAAAATCTTCAAAGTCGGCCTGCACCGGGATACCCTTGGCCTGCGCCCGTTGCCAGTAACCCTTCAACCAACCCTCTACCCGCGCTTGCGACCAACTCAGGAAAGCATCCTTGAACAGGCAGGTGACGTCATAGGTGACCGGCCCGTAAACGGCATCCTGGAAATCCAGCACGCCGGGGT
This sequence comes from Pseudomonas sp., assembly GCF_050739775.1. Lineage (GTDB taxonomy): Bacteria > Pseudomonadota > Gammaproteobacteria > Pseudomonadales > Pseudomonadaceae > Aquipseudomonas. Next base: position 95,209 of record NZ_JBOICA010000010.1, on the reverse strand, counting down.
TGGGATCGCTGTCCATCAGGTTACGTGGCATATAGTCACGGTGCACCAGCACCTTCGGCTGAGCCAGGGCGCTGTCGATCAGCAGGCTGCTGATGCGCTGCCAGGCGGCCAACTGAGCGCCGGTAAAACCCAGGCCGAGTTCGCGCCCCACATACCACTCGGGAAACAGCTCCAGCTCACGACGCAACAGGGCCACGTCGTAGCTCGGCAACGGCGCGTCGATCGGCAACTGCTGGAAAGCCAACAACGCTTCGATGGCGTCATCGAACAAGCCATCGGCATTGTCGGCATTGATGACATCGAGATAAGTCTGGGTGCCCAGGTCGCTGAGCAGGAGGAATCCGCGCTCTAAGTCCTGAGCATGAATGACCGGCACATTCACATTGGCAGTGGCCAGCAGGTGATCGATATCGACAAAGGGACGGCAGTTTTCCTGCGGTGGAGGTGCATCCATTACCACAAAACTGCGGCCTTCAGCCTGCCAGCGGAAATAGCGGCGGAAGCTGGCGTCGCTGCTGGCAGCGGTCAGGCTGCCGGTCGGAACAGCGCCCCAGCCCTGTTTCTGAAACAGATTCGCCAGTTGTTCTTCGAGCCAGACAGCGAGGTGTTGCAGGCGTACATCATGATCAGGCATTACAAGGGTCTCCGACGGCCCTAGCCGTCAAGCGGGTCATGCTTTATTATCCAGCATCTTTTTCAGACCATCGAGAGGCGTGCGGCCCCACACGCGGGCAGATGGCACGCAGGAAGCCCGGACTAATAAGATGGCATTGAAATCCCCCGCGTTTCGTAAAAAATTCCCGTTGCTGGTCACCGGCGGTCTGCTGGCACTGCAACCTCTGGCCACCTCGTACGTGGTCGCCGCAGAGCAATTCGACTGCCAAGTGTCCGCTGCCGGAGGCTGGGACTGCAAGCCCAAGACCAACGCCGCCGCGCTGCCACCTCGCCCGGTGCATCCGGGCGCAGCCGCCAGTTCGGCTGGCGAAGCCCCGGGTGAGGCTGGCGAAGCCGTCGCCGAGACCGGCAAGGCTCCGATGCTCGTTACCGAGAGCAAGGGCCGTGGCCTGAAATCCCGCAGTGGCGACTACAGCCACCTGGACTGGGTTCCGCGTGATCAGCTGACCCCTGCCCAGCTCGCCGAAACCGGGCCGTACTGTGCCGGCGCCTATATCGAGCCGACCCGTCCGGGCATGGATGACACCACGCCGAAAGACGAAGCACCGACCTTCATCGGCGCCAAGGTTTCCCGCTACCAGCAGGAGCAGCAGATCGCCACCCTCGCCGGTGACGTGGTCATGCGCCAGGGCAGCATGCAGGTCGAGGCCGACGAGGCCAACCTGTACCAGGCCGAAAATCGCGGCGAGCTCAGCGGCAACGTCAAGATCCGCGACAACGGTTCGCTGGTGGTCGGCGATCATGCCGACATCCAGCTCGACACCGGCGAAGCCAAGGTCGACAACGCCGAATACGTGATGCACAAATCGCGTATCCGCGGTAACGCGCTGTACGCCAAGCGGGCCGAGAACGCCATCATCCGCCTCAAGGATGGTACCTACACCACCTGTGAGCCGAACAGCAACGCCTGGCAGCTCAAGGGCAACAACATTACCCTGAACCCGGCCACCGGCTTCGGTACCGCGACCAACGTCACCCTGCGGGTCAAGGATATTCCGGTGTTCTACACACCGTACATCTACTTCCCGATCGACGACCGTCGCCAGTCCGGCTTCCTGCCGCCGTCGTTCAGCACCAGCAGCGATACCGGCTTCATGCTGGTCACGCCGTACTACTTCAACCTGGCGCCAAACTACGACGCCACGTTGTATCCACGCTACATGACCAAGCGCGGCATGTTGATGGAAGGCGAGTTCCGCTACCTGACCAAGTCCAGCGAAGGACAGTTTGGTGGTGCTTACCTGAATGACAAGGAAGATGAGCGCAAGCTGCAGTCTGACTACAAAGAACAGCGCTGGATGGTCAACTGGCAGCACAAGGGCGGCCTCGATGAGCGCCTGATGACTGAAGTCGACTACACCAATATCAGCGATCCTTACTACTTCCAGGACCTGGAATCGGATCAGATTGGTGTCGAGAGCAAGGATTACATCAACCAGCTCGGTGGATTGACCTATCGCGGCGATACATACGCCGCCGGCGTCAGCCTGCAGGCAATCAAGCTGGCAACGATCACCAACATCACACCGTATAATCGTCTGCCGCAGATCTACTTCAGTGGCACACTGCCCTATCACCCGGGCGGCTTGAACTTTGGTTACGGCTCTGAGTTCACACGCTTCGATCGTGACCTGCGCGACGGCCTGTTCACCGATGAGAATGGCGTATCGACGCCATGGTATGACACCCGGGTCGGCGGCCTGGCCCGCGCCAATGGCGATCGGATCAACCTCACCCCGACCATGAGTCTTCCCATGGACGCCAGCTATGGCTTCGTGAGGCCGTCGCTCAAGTACGTCTATACCCACTACAACCTTGATCTGGACGCCACGGGCAAGAACCAGATTCGCCTGGGCCAGGAAGCTGCCGCCAATGGCGGGCCAGAATACATCTCGGGTGAGTTCTCCAGCACGCAGAACCGCAGCGTCCCGGTTTTCAGCATCGACAGCGGCCTGTACTTCGATCGCGATACCCAATGGTTTGGCAAGGGCTACCGTCAGACCCTCGAACCTCGTTTGTTCTATCTGTACGTGCCGTATAAAGACCAGACCGACATCCCGATTTTCGACAGCAGCGAGTCCACCTTCAACTATGCGTCGCTGTTCCGTGACAACCGCTTCTCCGGCTCGGACCGTATTGGCGACGAAAACAAGCTGTCGCTGGGCGTGACCAATCGCTGGATCGAAGAAAACGGCTTTGAGCGTCAGCGCCTGAGCGTTGGCCAGGCCCTCTACTTCAAGGACCGTAAAGTCCAACTGCCCGGTATCGACCCACGTACCCGCGTAGACGCAAAATCGGATGTTTCGCCCTATGCACTGGAGTACGAATACCGCTTCAACCGTGACTGGCGCCTGAGTTCCGACTTCAACTGGGACCCGGACAGCCGCAGCACCCGCTCGGGCAGCGCGATGTTCCACTACCAGCCGGAAGACAACCTGAACAAGGTTGTCAACCTCGGCTACCGCTACCGCAACGACATGGTCCGTTACGACCAATCCACCGGTCAATGGTCTGTGGGCGGCGGCGACTATGGCACTCCGGGCACGCCTGGCTACGTAAAGGACTACTACAAGATCCAGCAACATGACTTCTCGGTCATGTGGCCGATCGTTCCGCAGTGGACCGCGATCGCACGCTGGCAACATGACTACAACCGCAACCGCACCCTGGAAGCTTTCGGTGGTTTCGAATACGACAACTGCTGCTGGAAGCTGCGCCTGATCAACCGTTACTGGGTTGACTACGACGAGTTCAGCCAGGATGCACCGCAAAACGAAAAAGGCGACCACGGCGTCTTCCTGCAGGTTGTGCTGAAAGGCCTCGGCGGCGTAGTGGGCAATAAGGTCGAGTCTTTCCTCGACAAAGGCATTCAAGGTTATCGTACTCGTGAAGACCAAGCTTACTGATTGTCTGCGCCCGCTGTTGCTGGGCGCTGTATTGCTGAGCGGCACGGCGCATGCCGCCGTGCAACCTCTGGATAGCGTTGTGGCCATCGTCGATAACGATGTGGTCATGAAGAGCCAGCTGGACCAGCGTGTGCGCGAAGTCCAGCAGACCATCGCCAAGCGTGGCGGCTCCGTGCCACCAACTGGCGTGCTCGATCAGCAGGTGCTCGAACGCCTGATCGTCGAAAACCTGCAACTGCAGATTGGCGACCGCTCTGGTATCCGCATCACCGACGAAGAGCTGAACCAGGCCATCGGTACCATTGCCCAGCGCAATGGCATGAACCTGGAACAGTTCCGCGCGGCCCTGGCCCGTGACGGCCTGTCTTATGAAGATGCCCGCGAACAAGTACGTCGCGAGATGATCATCAGCCGCGTGCGTCAGCGCCGTGTGGCCGAACGCATCCAGGTATCGGAGCAGGAAGTGAAGAACTTCCTCGCCTCGGACATGGGCAAGATGCAGCTGTCCGAAGAGTTCCGCCTGGCCAACATCCTTATCCCAACCCCGGAACGCGCCGACTCGGCCACGATCCAGGCCGCAGCCAAGCAAGCGGAGCAGGTTTACCTGCAACTCAAGCAAGGCGCCGACTTCGCTCAACTGGCCATCGCCCGTTCGGCAAGCGAAACCGCGCTGGAAGGTGGTGAGATGGGCTGGCGTAAAGCGGCTCAGCTGCCCCCCCCCTTCGATCGCCTGCTCAGTTCCATGTCGGTAGGTGATGTCACCGAGCCGGTCCGCACCCCGGGCGGCTTCATCATCCTCAAGCTGCAGGAAAAGCGCGGCGGCCAGGCCATGGTGCGTGACGAAGTCCATGTTCGCCATATCCTGATCAAGCCAAGCGAGATCCGCAGCGAAGCGGCCACCAAGGCGCTGGCGGAAAAACTCTACGAGCGCATCCAGAGCGGCGAAGACTTCGCCCAACTGGCGAAGAGCTTCTCCGAAGACCCGGGTTCTGCCCTCAACGGCGGCGACCTGAACTGGATCGACCCGAATGCACTGGTGCCCGAGTTCCGTGAAGAAATGGCCAGCGCCCAGCAGGGTCAGGTGACCAAACCGTTCAAGACCCAGTACGGCTGGCACGTTCTGGAAGTCCTTGGCCGCCGTGCCACGGACAGCACCGAACAGGCTCGCGAGCAACAAGCGATGAACGTACTGCGTAACCGCAAGTACGACGAAGAGCTGCAGACCTGGCTGCGTCAGATCCGTGACGAAGCCTACGTTGAAATCAAGCTTCCTGGCGCCGATCAGGCCTCCCAGTGAAACCTCAGCGCTTCGCCCTCACACCCGGTGAGCCAGCCGGCATAGGTCCTGACCTGTGCCTGCTGCTTGCCGCGCAAGCCCAGCCACACCCCCTGATTGCCATTACCAGCCGTGACCTGCTCGCCGAGCGGGCCACGCAGCTGGGTGTGGCCGTCAATCTGCTACCGGTCAACCTCGACGCCCTCCCCGACCGGCCTGCACCAGCGGGAAGCCTGTATGTCTGGGATACGCCACTGCACAAACCGGTAGTGGCCGGCCAGTTGGACAAGGCTAATGCCTCTTTCGTACTGAAAACCCTGACCCGCGCTGGCCAGGGCTGCCTGGACGGGCATTTTGCCGGGATGATCACCGCGCCCGTGCACAAGGGCGTGATCAACGAGAGCGGTATCGCCTTCTCCGGCCACACCGAGTTCCTCGCCGACCTTACCGGCACCGCACAAGTGGTCATGATGCTGGCTACCCGTGGCCTGCGCGTGGCCCTGGTGACTACTCACCTGCCCTTGCGCGATGTTGCCGACGCCATCACCAGCGAGCGCCTGGAGCGGGTCACACGGATCCTGCATGCCGACCTGCAGCAGAAGTTCGGCATCGCCAACCCACGCATCCTGGTCTGCGGCCTGAACCCGCACGCAGGTGAAGGTGGCCACCTTGGCCATGAAGAAATCGATACCATCGAACCCACATTGGCGCGCTTGCGCAGCGAAGGCATGGACCTGCGCGGCCCGTTGCCCGCCGATACCCTGTTTACCCCCAAATATCTGGAGCACTGCGACGCAGTGCTGGCGATGTACCACGACCAGGGCTTGCCCGTACTCAAGTACAAGGGCTTTGGCGCCGCCGTCAACGTGACCCTGGGCCTGCCGATCATCCGCACGTCGGTCGATCACGGCACCGCCCTGGATCTGGCCGGCAGCGGCAAGATCGACACCGGCAGCCTGCAGGTCGCCCTGGAAACCGCCTACCAGATGGCCGAGACCCGACTATGAGTGAGCAATACCAACACCGGGCGCGCAAGCGCTTCGGTCAGAACTTCCTGCACGACGCCGGGGTCATTGACCGCATCCTGCGCTCGATCCACGCCAAGGCGGGCGATCGCATGCTGGAAATCGGCCCGGGCCAGGGCGCCCTGACCGAAGGCCTGCTGGGCAGCGGCGCACAGCTGGACGTGGTCGAGCTGGACAAGGACCTGGTGCCGATTCTCAACCAGCAATTCGCTGGCCGCGACAATTTCCGCCTGCACCAGGGCGACGCGCTGAAGTTCGACTTCACCAGCCTGGGCGCCGCGCCGAACAGTCTGCGTGTGGTCGGCAACCTGCCGTACAACATCTCCACGCCGCTGATCTTCCACCTGCTGGCCAACGCCGAACTGATCCGCGACATGCACTTCATGCTGCAGAAGGAAGTGGTCGAGCGCCTGGCTGCCGGCCCCGGCGGTGGTGACTGGGGTCGTCTGTCGATCATGGTGCAGTACCACTGCCGGGTCGAACACCTGTTCAACGTCGGCCCGGGTGCGTTCAACCCGCCGCCCAAGGTCGACTCGGCCATCGTTCGCCTGGTCCCGCACGAAACCCTGCCGCACCCGGCCAAGGATCACCGCCTGCTTGAGCGCATCGTTCGCGAGGCCTTCAACCAACGTCGCAAGACCCTGCGCAACACCCTCAAGGCCCTGCTCAGCAGCGAAGCCATCGAAGCCGCTGGCGTCGATGGCAGCCTGCGTCCGGAGCAACTGGACCTGGCCGCCTTTGTCCGCCTGGCCGACAAGCTGGCCGAGCAACAAGGCAGCCACTAAGGTGCTGCAACGGCCAGTCATGCCCGCATGACTGGCCGGCAACCCCGCCAATAGCCTAGACTGGATGCAATCGCCGTATCAGCGTCTGTTTCCAAGGCCCCTTGCATGTCAGATCCCCGCTACCAGATCGACGTCAGCGTCGTGACCCGCTTTCTCAAAGAACAATCCGACCCCGAAAACGACCGTTTCGCCTTCGCCTACACCATCACCGTGCAAAACAACGGCTCGGTGTCGGCCAAGCTGCTGTCGCGCCACTGGTTGATCACCAATGGCGATGGCCAGGTCGAAGAAGTAAAGGGCGCCGGCGTGATTGGCCAGCAACCACTGATCGAACCTGGCAAGAGCCATACCTACAGCAGCGGTGCAGTCATCAGCACCCAGGTCGGCACCATGCAGGGCAGCTACCAGATGGTCGCCGAAGACGGTAAGCGCTTCGACGCCAGCATAGCCCCGTTCCGCCTGGCCGTTCCCGGAGCCCTGCACTGATGGCGGTATACGCAGTTGGCGACCTGCAAGGGTGCCTGCAGCCACTCAAGTGCCTGCTCGAACGGGTCAACTTCAACCCCGCCGTCGACCGCCTGTGGCTGGTGGGCGACCTGGTCAACCGCGGCCCGGAGTCATTGGCAACCCTGCGATTCCTGTATTCCATTCGCGATTCGCTGGCCTGCGTGCTGGGCAACCACGACCTGCACCTGCTGGCGGCCTGGCATAACATCGAGCGCCTGAAAAAGAACGACACCCTGCGCGAGATTCTCCAGGCGCCGGACGCAGACGAACTGCTTGACTGGTTGCGTCGGCAAAAGCTGCTGCACTACGACGAGCAGCGCGGGGTGGCCCTGGTACATGCCGGCATTCCACCGCAGTGGACCCTGGGCAAGGCCCTGGAGCTGGCTGGCGAAGTAGAGGAAGTGCTGCGCGACGACAACCGCCTCAAACTCTATCTCGACGGCATGTACGGCAACGAGCCGCACAAATGGAGCAAGGACCTCAGTGGCGTAACCCGCCTGCGGGTGATCACCAACTACTTCACCCGCATGCGCTTTTGCACCAGCGAAGGCAAGCTTGACCTCAAGGGCAAGGAAGGCGCCGACACCGCCCTGCCCGGCTACAAGCCCTGGTTCGCCCACAAAGGCCGACGCTCGCGGCATGTGAAGATCATCTTCGGCCACTGGGCGGCGCTGGAAGGTCGCTGCAATGAACCTGGCGTCATTGCCCTCGACACCGGTTGCGTCTGGGGCGGGGCGATGACCCTGTACAACGTCGACAGTGGCGCCATGCACCGTTGCGAATGCACTGACAAAGGCGCCGCGCGGCCGCAGCCGACGCCTGCACAACCGGCTAGAATGAGCGACCATTGATGAAGGAAACCGTACCCATGAGCGAATTCAAACGCATCTCTCCCGAGCAGGCCCAGGCGCTGCGTGAGCAAGGTGCGGTCGTGGTCGATATTCGCGACCAGCCAACCTACGCCCTCGGCCATATCACCGGCTCGAAGCATCTGGACAACCATTCGGTGGCGGACTTCATCCGCGGCGCCGATCTGGATGCACCTACCGTGGTGGTCTGCTATCACGGCAATTCCAGCCAGAGCGCTGCTGCTTATCTGGTCAGCCAGGGCTTTTCCGACGTCTATAGCCTCGACGGCGGCTTCGAGCTTTGGCGTGGCACCTACCCGGCAGAAACCGCCCAAGGTAGCGCTGAATAATTTTTTTCATCTCCCGCAGCCCGCGTCCTCTGCGGGCTTGCGCCTGACCTGACGAACGGTCGCCAGCAACAATTCACCCAACCGCCCTTGACCTCGCCGAGAACCAACTATCCTTAAGCCGAGGCCATCCAAAAAGGGGAGAGCCGGTACACCGGCGTGCGGGTCATCGGTAGCGAGTTCTAGGTGTTCTGGGGGGTATACAGCAGTCGGCATTCGTCGATTGCATGCCAGCATCAGCTGACTGATCCGGCGTCGGCTCCACGTATCGAGCGAGGTGACGTCATGAGTATTTTTAGCCACTTCCAACAACGCTTCGAGTCCACCCGTCAGGAAGAATTCTCCCTGCAGGAGTACCTTGAGCTCTGCAAAAGCGATCGCAGTGCTTACGCGTCGGCGGCTGAACGCCTGTTGATGGCCATCGGTGAACCGGAACTGGTCGACACCTCGCACAACTCAAGGCTATCGCGAATCTTCTCCAACAAGGTGATCCGCCGTTATCCGTCCTTTGAAGACTTCCATGGCATGGAGGAGTGCATCGATCAGATCGTCTCCTACTTCCGCCATGCCGCTCAGGGCCTGGAAGAGAAGAAACAGATCCTCTACCTGCTCGGCCCCGTGGGTGGCGGCAAATCCTCCCTGGCCGAAAAACTCAAGCAACTGATGGAGAAGGTGCCCTTCTATGCCATCAAGGGCTCGCCGGTCTTCGAGTCGCCTCTGGGGCTGTTCAACGCCACGGAAGACGGCGCGATTCTCGAAGAAGACTTCGGTATTCCGCGGCGCTACCTGAATACCATCATGTCGCCCTGGGCGACCAAGCGACTGGCCGAGTTCGGCGGTGACATCAGCCAGTTCAGGGTGGTCAAGCTGTACCCGTCGATCCTCAACCAGATCGCCATCGCCAAAACCGAACCGGGTGACGAGAACAACCAGGACATTTCCGCCCTGGTCGGTAAGGTCGATATCCGCAAACTCGAGGAATACCCACAGAACGACGCCGACGCCTACAGCTACTCGGGCGCGCTGTGCCGGGCCAACCAGGGCCTGATGGAATTCGTCGAGATGTTCAAGGCGCCGATCAAGGTTCTGCACCCGTTGCTGACCGCCACCCAGGAAGGTAACTACAACAGTACCGAAGGCCTGGGGTCCATCCCCTACTCCGGGATCCTCCTGGCCCACTCCAACGAATCGGAATGGCACAGCTTCCGCAACAACAAGAACAACGAGGCGTTCATCGACCGCATCTACATCGTCAAGGTGCCGTACTGCCTGCGGGTCAGTGACGAGATCAAGATCTACGACAAGCTGTTGTTCAACAGTTCGCTGGCCAAGGCCCACTGCGCACCCGACACGCTGAAGATGCTCGCCCAGTTCACCGTACTTTCGCGGCTCAAAGAGCCAGAAAACTCAAACATTTACTCGAAAATGCGGGTCTACGACGGCGAAAACCTCAAGGACACCGACCCCAAGGCCAAGTCAATCCAGGAATACCGTGACTCAGCTGGCGTCGATGAAGGGATGAACGGCCTGTCGACCCGGTTTGCCTTCAAGATCCTGTCGAAAGTCTTCAACTTCGACCCACACGAGATTGCCGCCAACCCTGTGCACTTGCTGTATGTGCTTGAGCAGCAGATCGAGCAGGAACAGTTCCCGGCCGAGATGCGCGAGCGCTACCTGCGCTACCTGAAAGAATACCTGGCACCACGCTACATCGAGTTCATCGGCAAGGAAATCCAGACGGCTTACCTTGAGTCCTACAGCGAGTACGGCCAGAACATTTTCGACCGCTACGTGCTGTACGCCGACTTCTGGATCCAGGACCAGGAATACCGCGACCCGGAAACCGGCGAGATCCTCAATCGCATCGCCCTCAACGAAGAACTGGAGAAAATCGAGAAACCAGCGGGCATCAGCAATCCGAAGGACTTTCGCAACGAGATCGTCAACTTCGTGCTGCGCGCCCGAGCCAACAACAACGGCAAGAACCCGACCTGGCTCAGCTACGAAAAACTGCGGGTAGTGATCGAGAAGAAAATGTTCTCCAACACCGAAGACCTGCTGCCAGTCATCAGCTTCAACGCCAAGGCGAGCAAAGAGGATCAGCAGAAACACAACGACTTCGTCACCCGAATGGTGGAACGCGGCTACACAGACAAGCAAGTTCGGCTGCTCTCGGAATGGTACCTGCGGGTCAGGAAATCGCAGTGATCGAGCTGTAAGTGGCAAGCCGCAAGCTCTGCGCCAGGCTCTTGTCAGTCACCTGGCTCGGCTTGCGGCTTGAAGCTTGAGTCTTCAGCTCCCCGGAGGGGCCTATGAGCTATGTGATCGACCGACGCCTGAACGGCAAGAACAAGAGCACGGTAAACCGCCAGCGCTTTTTGCGGCGTTACCGTGACCACATCAAGAAAGCCGTCGAGGAGGCCGTAAGCCGCCGCTCCATTACCGACATGGAACATGGCGAGCAGATCAGCATACCCGGTCGTGATATCGACGAACCGGTGCTTCACCATGGCCGAGGCGGCAAGCAGACCGTGGTGCACCCGGGCAACAAGGAATTCACCGCCGGGGAACACATCGCCCGACCACAGGGTGGCGGTGGGGGCGGTCGCGGCAAGGCCGGCAATTCCGGCGAGGGCATGGATGAGTTCGTCTTCCAGATCACCCAGGAGGAATTTCTCGAGTTCATGTTCGAGGATCTGGAGCTGCCCAACCTGGTCAAACGTCACCTGACCGGCACCGATACCTTCAAGACCGTGCGAGCCGGCATCAGCAATGAAGGTAACCCGTCACGCATCAACATCATCCGCACCCTGCGCTCAGCTCACGCCCGACGTATTGCCTTGTCTGGCAGCAGTCGCGCCAAACTGCGCGTAGCGCAAGAGGAACTGGCGCGGCTGAAACGGGAAGAACCAGACAATTTCGGCGATATTCAGGCAATAGAAACCGAAATTGAACGTTTGAGCGCGCGTATAAACCGCGTACCTTTCCTCGACACGTTCGACCTCAAGTACAACTTGCTGATTAAACAACCCAACCCCAGTTCCAAAGCCGTGATGTTCTGCCTGATGGACGTTTCCGGGTCCATGACCCAGGCCACCAAGGATATCGCCAAGCGCTTTTTCATCCTTCTGTACCTGTTCCTCAAGCGCAACTACGACAAGATCGAGGTGGTGTTCATCCGCCACCACACCAGTGCTCGCGAAGTCGACGAAGAGGAGTTCTTCTATTCCCGGGAAACCGGCGGCACCATCGTCTCAAGCGCCCTGAAGCTGATGCAGGAGGTAATGACCGAACGCTACCCGGCCAATGAGTGGAATATTTACGCAGCTCAAGCCTCGGATGGCGACAACTGGAATGACGATTCGCCGATCTGCCGCGAGATACTGAGCAAGCAGATCATGCCATTCGTCCAGTACTACACTTACGTTGAGATTACCCCCCGCGAACATCAGGCATTGTGGTTCGAATATGAACGTATCGGCGAAGCCTTTGCCGACACGTTTGCCCAGCAACAGCTGGTGTCGGCCGGCGATATCTATCCGGTCTTCCGTGAACTCTTCCAGCGCAGGTTAGTGACATGACCGCTAGAGAGCAGAAGCGCCAACCCATTTCCACCGGGTCCGAATGGACATTCGAACTGATCCAGGCCTATGACCGGGAAATCAGCCGCCTGGCCGAGCGCTATGCCCTGGACACCTACCCCAACCAGATCGAAGTGATCACCGCCGAGCAGATGATGGACGCCTATGCGTCCGTTGGCATGCCCCTGGGCTATCACCATTGGTCCTATGGCAAACACTTCCTCAGCACCGAGAAGTCCTACAGCCGTGGCCAGATGGGCCTGGCCTACGAGATCGTGATCAACTCCGATCCCTGCATTGCCTACCTGATGGAAGAAAACACCATCTGCATGCAGGCCCTGGTGGTTGCTCATGCCTGTTACGGACACAACAGCTTCTTCAAGGGCAATTACCTGTTCCGCACCTGGACCGATGCCAGCTCGATCATCGACTACCTGGTGTTCGCCAAGCAGTACATCACCCAATGCGAGGAACGCCACGGCATCGATGCGGTGGAGGACCTGCTCGACTCCTGCCACGCCCTGATGAACTATGGTGTCGACCGTTACAAGCGCCCCTACCCGATTTCCGCCGAGGAGGAACGGCGCCGGCAGAAGGAACGTGAAGAACACCTGCAAAAGCAGATCAACGACCTGTGGCGGACCATCCCCAAGGGTGCCGGCAAGAACAGCGAACGCGACAACGCCCGCTTTCCGGCCGAACCCCAGGAGAACATTCTCTACTTCATCGAGAAGCACGCACCGCTGCTCGAACCCTGGCAGCGCGAAGTCGTGCGCATCGTGCGCAAGATCGCGCAGTACTTCTACCCGCAACGTCAGACCCAGGTGATGAACGAAGGCTGGGCGACCTTCTGGCATTACACCTTGATGAACGACCTGTACGACGAAGGCCTGGTCACCGAGGGCTTCATGATGGAGTTCTTGCAGTCGCACACCAGCGTGGTGTTCCAGCCCGGTTTCGACAGCCCTTACTACAGTGGCATCAACCCCTATGCCCTGGGTTTTGCCATGTACCGCGACATTCGGCGCATGTGCGAAAACCCCACCGAAGAGGACCGTCGCTGGTTCCCCGATATCGCTGGCAGCGACTGGCTGTCGACCATCAAGTTCGCCATGAGCAGCTTCAAGGACGAGAGTTTCATCCTCCAGTACCTGTCACCCACGGTGATCCGGGACCTCAAGCTGTTCAGCATCCTCGACGACGATCAGCGCGATGACCTGCTGGTGCCGGCCATCCATGACGAAAGCGGCTACCGGATCATCCGGGAAACCCTGGCCGCCCAATACAACCTGGGCAATCGCGAACCCAACGTGCAGATCTGGAGCATCGACCGCCGCGGCGACCGCTCCCTGACCCTGCGCCACCAGCAACATGATCGCAAACCACTAGGCGACTCGACGGAGGAGGTTCTCAAGCACCTGCACCGCCTCTGGGGCTTCGATATCCACCTGGAAACCCTGCAGGGTGAGCAAATCATGAAAACCCACCATGTGCCACCCAAGGGCGAACACGGCGAAGCCGAGTATGGTCGCCTGGACTTGGCAGTCGTACACCTCTAGCCCGACCCTCCGTTGCTGCCAGACAGGGTATCCTGTGGTATCAACGGAGGATTTACATGCAGATCTACAAAGTCGGCGGCGCCGTAAGGGACCGCCTGCTCGGCCAGCCGGTCAGTGATATCGACTGGGTTGTGGTCGGCGCTACCGCAGAGCAAATGCAGGCGCTTGGCTATCGGCCAGTGGGTGCCGACTTTCCGGTGTTCATCCACCCCAAAAGCGGCGAGGAGTACGCCTTGGCGCGTACCGAACGCAAGAGTGGACGTGGTTACGGCGGGTTCACCTTTCATGCCAGTCCCGAGGTAACACTTGAAGAGGACCTGATCCGACGCGACTTGACCATCAACGCCATGGCCGAGGACGAACAGGGTAAAGTCAGTGATCCTTATCACGGCCAAAAAGATCTAAAAGCCCGGATTTTACGCCACGTATCCCCGGCGTTCGCCGAAGACCCTTTACGAGTCCTGCGCGTCGCCCGCTTTGCCGCGCGTTATGCCAGACTGGGTTTCAAGGTGGCCCCGGAAACTATTGAACTGATGCGCCAGCTCAGCGAATCCGGTGAGCTCCAGGCGCTCACCGCCGAACGCAGCTGGAAGGAAATCGCTCGGGCGCTGATGGAAGATCAACCTCAGGTATTCATCCAGGTACTACGCGATTGCAGTGCCTTGAAGGAGCTGATCCCGGAGCTCGATGCGCTGTTTGGCGTACCACAACCAGCCGCTCACCACCCTGAGATCGACAGCGGCATCCACACCCTTGCCGTCCTCGAACAAGCCGCACGGCATCAGCAACCCCTGAGTGTGCGCTGGGCCTGCCTGCTGCATGATCTGGGCAAGGGGCTGACCCCAGAAGAGGAATGGCCTCGGCACATCGCACACGAGCATCGCGGGCTCAAACTGATCAAGGTGGTCAACCAGCGCTTCAGGGTGCCGCGCGACTGCCAGGAGCTGGCGATGCTGGTCGGCGAGTACCACACCCATTGCCACCGCGCCCTGGAGCTCAAGGCCTCGACCTTGCTCGAGCTGCTGCAGAGTTTCGATGTTTATCGCCGGCCGCAACGCTTTGAGGAGTTCATTGCTGCTTGCGAAATGGATGCCCGTGGGCGCTTGGGGCTGGAGCAGCGCGAATATCCGCAGGCGGGCTACCTGCGCGGCGCTGCGACAGCGGCGCGGGCCGTACAGGTGCAGGCGCTGATGCAGCAAGGGCTGACCGGGCAGGCACTGGGTGAGGCGCTCAAGGGCGAACGCTTGAAGGCACTGAAAATATACAAGGACAGCGTCGAAAGTTGATCCCATCGCGGGGCAAGCTCGCTCCCACAGGGTCGGCGGGAGCGGGCTTGTCCCGCGATGCCTCAAAGGCTGGTCAACTGCTGCCCACGCCACTCAAACGGCACTGGCGCGAGCACCTGCTCTATCTGCGCCTCAGCCCACAACTGCGCCGTGATCTTGCCCGCCCCCGGATGCACCAGTTCCGGTGCAATCAACGAGAGCGGCCATAGCACGAAAGCGTTCTTGAGGATCTCAGCCCGAGGCAGCACCAACCCATCAAAACTGCCATACAGGTCGTTGTACATCAGTACATCGATGTCCAGCGGCAAGCCTTTGCGCTCGGGCGCGTATCGGCCGTTGTCGGCTTCGATGAACTTGAGCCGACGGTCCAGCTCCATCAGTGGCAAATCGGTCAGCCCGGTAACCACCAGATTGAAGAAAGGGCCGCTTTTTATCCCCACCGCCTGGCTCTCGAACACCGCCGAACAACGCATGTCCTGCAGAAAACCCGCCAGCGCATCCAGCCCCGCACACAGATTCCGCTCACGCTCGACATTGCTGCCAAGGCCAAGGTAAACCCGGTTCAGAGACATCCGCGCTCGATCTCCACGCCCACTCCAGTGGCGGCCGATACGGCGCCGGGCTTGGTCAATTTGAGGTGCAGCCAGGGAATCTGGAACTCACTCATCAACACCGCTGCCAGGCGCTCGGCAAAGGTCTCTACCAACTGGAACTCGGATTGCTCGGCAAACGCCTGGATACGCGCAGTCACACTGGCGTAGTCGAGTGCCAGGGTCAGGTCGTCGCCCGCCGCTGCCGGACGGTTATCCCAGGCAAAACGCAGATCCAGACGCAGGCACTGGCGGATGCCACGCTCCCAGTCATAGGCACCGATGACGGTATCGACTTCCAGGCCTTCGATGAACACTCTGTCCAAGCACTTCTCTCCACTGCACGACAAGGGCGACTGGCGCCGTTAGAATCGGGGCGTCCTCGCCCGGAATAGTTAGCATGTTTTGGTTACTGGCGCTGCTCGCCTACCTGCTTGGCTCGCTGTCCTTTGCTATCCTCCTGAGCCGCCTCAATGGCAGCCCGGACCCGCGCATGAGCGGTTCCGGCAATGCCGGTGCAACCAACATGCTGCGCCTGGCCGGCCGCAAACTGGCAGTCCTGACCCTGCTAGGCGACCTGTGCAAGGGCTTGTTCCCCGTACTGATCGCCGGTCTTGCCGGCCTTGGCCTGCAACAGCAGGCCTGGATCGGCTTGTGCGCAGTCATCGGCCACCTGTTCCCGGTGTACTTCTGCTTTCGCGGCGGCAAAGGTGTCGCCACGGCCGCTGGCATACTCCTGGGCCTCTACCCACCAGCGGCGCTACTGGCCATTAGCGCTTGGCTGCTGACTTTCTACCTGACCCGTACCAGTTCCTTGGCCGCGCTGATCGCCACCCCCCTGACCCTACCGCTGTTGGCCTGGCGCGAGCCGCAAGTGCTGTTGCCGATCAGCGTATTGACCGCGCTGATCGTCTGGCGTCACCGCGGCAATCTACGCGACCTTTTTGCCGGCCGCGAACGGCATTTCTGAATCACCTGCATGAGCAGCACTCATTACAGCGGCGCCAGTTGCTCCATCGGCCAACGTGCCTGCACGCTGATCGCCAGGCTTTCCTTCTGCCCCACAGCCAGTCGCTGGCAACCGGCATAGGCGATCATTGCGCCATTGTCGGTGCAGAACTGTGGCCGGGCGTAGTACACATTGCCCTTGATGCCCGCGAGCATGTCCTCCAACGAAGCCCGAAGAGCCTTGTTGGCACTGACACCACCGGCGATCACCAGCCGTTTGAGACCGGTCTGCTTCAAGGCGCGCTTACACTTGATGGTCAGAGTTTCCACCACCGCCTGCTGGAAGGCTAGCGACACGTCGCAACGGGTTTGCTCGCCGTCGTCTCCAGCCTTCTGGCACTGCTGCCAGGTGTTCAGGGCAAAAGTCTTGAGGCCGCTGAAGCTGAAATCCAGGCCTGGGCGATCGGTCATCGGCCGCGGGAACACGAAACGCCCAGGAACGCCCTGGGTCGCGAGACGGGCGATTTCCGGGCCACCCGGATAATTCAGGCCCATCAGCTTGGCGGTCTTGTCGAACGCCTCGCCCGCTGCATCATCAAGGGTTTCACCCAGCAACTCGTATCGACCGATGCCATCCACGCGTACCAGCTGGGTATGTCCACCGGACACCAGCAAAGCGACGAACGGAAACTCAGGCGGCTGCTCCTCGAGCATCGGCGCGAGCAAATGGCCTTCCATATGGTGCACGCCCAACGCCGGGATACCCCAGGCAAAGGCCAGGGCCTGGGCGCAGGACGCCCCCACCAGCAGCGCGCCGACCAACCCAGGGCCCGCGGTATAGGCAATGGCATCAATCTCGGTGGCGACACAGTCGGCTTCGGCCAGCACCTGACGGATCAACGGCAGCATGCGCTTGACGTGATCACGCGAGGCCAGCTCCGGCACCACGCCGCCATAGGCACGGTGCAGGTCGATCTGACTGAACAATGCATCGGCCAAAAGACCGCGCTCACTGTCGTATAATGCGACGCCGGTTTCGTCGCAGGATGTTTCCAATCCCAGTACTAGCATGGGTCTGCGCCTTGTGGAGGCTGAATTCGAAGGCGCGCATGATAGTCCCCACTCCCGGTGCCGACCAGCGGTTTTCGATCAGAGGCTTTGCATTCCTGCTGGCTAAGGGTTAACATCCGCAACCCTTAAAAACCGACGTTCTCCAGTGCACAGTTTTGCCACGAGTTCGTTGACCCCCGGTAATGAATGAAGGTAGCTCTGGATGCCAGCCGTCAAAGTTAAAGAGAATGAACCCTTCGACGTAGCTCTGCGTCGTTTCAAGCGCTCCTGCGAAAAAGCCGGTGTTCTGGCTGAAGTTCGTAGCCGCGAATTTTACGAGAAGCCGACTTCTGAGCGTAAGCGCAAGGCAGCAGCCGCTGTTAAACGTCACGCCAAGAAAGTTCAGCGCGAACAGCGCCGCGCCGTTCGCCTGTACTAATACAGACGTCCGTCGCAAGCTTCTGCCTCGCCCGGCCCAAAGCCGGGCTGCCGGCAGTCGTTGCTTGATCCTCAGGCCTTTGTGCCCGAGGCGTCCCATTGCCCTGCAGTGCGGACAACCTGCCTGAATCGTCAGAACTGGCCTCACCGCCAGCTGTGCACGTCATTACTGACGAGCCCTCACCGGCTACAGACGAGCACGTCTTTCCGAATTTTGTGTTACGCCATTCGACATCGCTCGAACGCGCAGCCGTTCCCGCAGCATTAGCGATTACACTTGTTTATCGCCTGATGATGAGAGTGCCATGGCCGGGCTGATTCCCCAAAGTTTCATCGACGACCTCCTCAACCGTACCGACATCGTCGATGTGGTGAGTTCGCGCGTGCAACTGAAAAAGGCCGGCAAGAACCTCACCGCCTGCTGCCCGTTCCACAAGGAAAAAACCCCGTCCTTCAGCGTCAGCCCTGACAAGCAGTTCTATTACTGCTTCGGCTGCGGCGCAGGCGGCAACGCCCTTGGTTTCATCATGGACCACGATAACCTGGACTTTCCCCAGGCCGTCGAGGAACTGGCCAAGGCTGCCGGAATGGAAATCCCACGCGAGGAAGGTGGCCGCGGGCAAAAACCTCGGCAACCCACCGACTCGCCGCTTTATCCCCTGCTGGAAGCGGCTGCCGAATTTTATCGCCAGGCCCTGAAAAGCCACCCGACACGCCGTTCGGCCGTGGAATACCTCAAAGGCCGCGGCCTGTCCGGTGAAATCGCTCGCGACTTCGGCCTGGGCTACGCCCCACCCGGCTGGGACAACCTGTTCAAGCACTTGAGCAGCGATACCCTGCAACAGAAGGCCATGATCGATGCCGGCCTGCTGATCGAAAACGCCGAATCAGGCAAGCGCTATGATCGCTTCCGCGACCGGGTCATGTTTCCGATCCGCGACAGTCGCGGCCGGGTCATCGCCTTCGGTGGCAGGGTGTTGGGCGACGACAAACCCAAGTACCTGAACTCCCCGGAAACCCCGGTATTCCACAAGGGCCAGGAGCTATACGGGCTGTACGAAGCGCGCAAGTTCAACCGCAACCTCGATGAAATCATCGTGGTCGAAGGCTACATGGACGTCATCGCCCTCGCCCAGCAAGGCCTGCGCAATGCGGTGGCGACCCTGGGCACAGCCACCAGCGAGGAACACCTCAAACGCCTGTTTCGCGTCGTCCCCAGCGTGCTGTTCTGCTTCGACGGCGACCAGGCAGGCCGTAACGCCGCCTGGCGCGCTCTGGAGGCAACGCTGTCGAGCCTGCAAGACGGGCGCAAGGCGCGCTTCCTGTTCCTCCCGGAGGGTGAAGACCCGGATACCCTGATCCGCGCCGAAGGCACCGACGCCTTTCGCGCCCGTATCAACCAGCATGCCCAGCCCCTGGCCGACTACTTTTTCCAGCAGTTGACCGAAGAAGCCGACCCGCGCTCGCTTGAGGGCAAGGCGCATATGGCCACCCTGGCAGCACCGTTGATCGAAAAAGTGCCCGGTGCCAACCTTCGTGCACTGATGCGCAATCGTCTCAAGGAAATCACCGGGCTCGACAACCAGCAGGTCGAGCAGCTGAGCCACAGCGCGCCAGCCGAAGCACCACCCAGCTACGACCCTGGCATCGATTACGACGCGATTCCCGACTACACCCCGGACTACGGCGACTTTCACCAGCCCGAGTACGCGCCTGCGCAGCAGCAGTGGACGCCGAACAAGGGCGGCAAGAAGAAGTGGGAAGGCAAGCCGTGGGACAAGAAGGGCAAGAAGTGGGAGCGTAATGGCCAACGCCAGGAGGCTCCAGAGTGGACACCAATTTCGGTCGAACCGCCGATCATTACAGCGCTGCGCTCCATCCTGCACCACCCGCAACTTGCCAGGAAGGTAGAGGATGCCAGTCACTTCGCAGCCGAAGAACACCGCTACCCCCAGCTGCTCGTAGCTCTACTCGAAGCGTTGCAGAAAAATCCTGAGCTACGCTCTTTACAGCTAATCGCACGCTGGCACGGCACTGAACAGGGCCGCTTGCTACGCGCACTGGCGGAAAAGGAGTGGCTGATAGATGCCGAAAACCTTGAACAACAGTTTTTCGACACCATAACTAGATTATCAGCCCGCCAACGGGAACAGAGGCTGGATAATCTACTCTTAAAAGCAAACGTAAGCGGATTGAACGCAGACGAGCAAAAACAGCTGCTTGACCTATTAAGCCGTAATGTTCCCGCACAATCCCCGACCTCAACTGGCGCGTGAGGTCCTAGCTCGGGTATAATCCTCGGCTTGTTTTTTGCCCGCCAAGACCTTCAGTGGATAGGGTGTTATGTCCGGAAAAGCGCAACAGCAGTCTCGCATCAAAGAGTTGATTACCCGCGGTCGTGAGCAGGGCTACCTGACTTACGCGGAGGTCAACGACCACCTGCCTGAGGATATTTCAGATCCGGAGCAGGTGGAAGACATCATCCGCATGATCAACGACATGGGGATCAACGTATTCGAGAGTGCTCCGGATGCGGATGCCCTTTTGTTGGCCGAAGCCGATACCGACGAAGCCGCAGCTGAAGAAGCCGCTGCTGCGTTGGCGGCTGTGGAAACCGATATCGGTCGCACGACTGACCCAGTGCGCATGTACATGCGTGAAATGGGTACCGTCGAGCTGCTGACCCGCGAAGGCGAGATCGAAATCGCCAAGCGTATCGAAGAAGGTATTCGCGAAGTCATGGGTGCTATCGCCCACTTCCCGGGTACTGTCGACTACATTCTCAGCGAATACGACCGAGTGACCGCCGAAGGCGGCCGCCTGTCGGATGTTCTCAGTGGCTACATCGACCCGGACGACGGCATCGCCCCGCCGGCCGAAGTGCCGCCGCCTGTCGACCCGAAAGCACCGGCCAAGGCCGAAGCTGACGACGAAGACGAAGAGAAGGACGGTGACGACGAAGAGGAAGAGGCCGAAAGCGGTCCCGACCCGGTCATTGCACAGCAGCGTTTTGGTGCCGTTCAGGAACAACTGAACGCTACCCTCAAAGTGCTGAAAAGGAATGGCCGCCAGCACAAGGACAGCCTCAAGGCGATGCTTGAACTGGCAGAACTGTTCATGCCGATCAAGCTGGTGCCAAAGCAGTTCGAAGTTCTGGTCGAACGCGTTCGCAGCGCTCTGGATCGTCTGCGCCAGCAAGAACGCGCGATCATGCAACTTTGCGTCCGTGACGCACGCATGCCACGCGCCGACTTCCTGCGTCTGTTCCCAAGCAATGAAACCGACCAGACCTGGAGCGGCGATCTTTCCAAGCGCAGCACCAAGTGGGCTGCCGCGCTGGGCGAGAAAAACGACGCAATCGTCGCTTGCCAACAGAAGCTGATCGACCTGGAAACCGAAACCGGTCTGAGCATCGCCGAGATCAAGGACATCAACCGTCGCATGTCGATCGGTGAAGCCAAGGCTCGTCGGGCGAAGAAAGAGATGGTTGAGGCCAACCTGCGCCTGGTTATCTCCATCGCCAAGAAGTACACCAACCGTGGCCTGCAATTCCTCGACCTGATCCAGGAAGGCAACATCGGCTTGATGAAAGCGGTGGACAAGTTCGAATACCGTCGTGGTTACAAGTTCTCGACCTATGCCACCTGGTGGATTCGCCAGGCGATCACCCGTTCGATCGCCGACCAGGCTCGCACCATCCGTATTCCGGTGCACATGATCGAGACGATCAACAAGCTCAACCGTATTTCCCGGCAGATGTTGCAGGAAATGGGTCGCGAACCGACCCCGGAAGAGCTGGGTGAGCGCATGGAAATGCCTGAGGACAAAATCCGCAAGGTATTGAAGATCGCCAAAGAGCCGATCTCCATGGAAACCCCGATCGGTGATGACGAAGATTCGCATCTGGGCGACTTCATCGAAGACTCGACCATGCAGTCGCCAATCGATGTGGCCACGGTCGAAAGCCTCAAGGAAGCGACCCGTGACGTGCTCTCCGGCCTGACTGCACGCGAAGCCAAAGTGCTGCGCATGCGTTTCGGTATCGATATGAACACCGATCACACCCTCGAAGAGGTCGGCAAACAATTCGACGTGACCCGTGAGCGGATCCGTCAGATTGAAGCCAAGGCGCTACGCAAGCTGCGCCACCCGACGCGAAGCGAGCATCTGCGCTCCTTCCTCGACGAGTGATAACAAACCCCGGCCCAGGCCGGGGTTTTTCTTTTGCGCGCGAAGAAACTTTAAGACTTTCGCCATACCCTTTCACAGAAATGCCCGTCTACACTCGAAGCAGTCCACCTGTGTGACGAGGCCGTTATGCCCAGAATGCCGGCTCTTCTGTTGCTATTCCAGCTGCTCTGGAGTGCAACGGCCGGCGCCTTGACCCTGACCGACGAAGAACAAGCCTGGCTCAGCGCCCACCCGCAGCTGCGCCTGGGCGTCGAC
Organism: Pseudomonas sp.; assembly: GCF_050739775.1. Taxonomy (GTDB): domain Bacteria; phylum Pseudomonadota; class Gammaproteobacteria; order Pseudomonadales; family Pseudomonadaceae; genus Aquipseudomonas. Next base: position 72,942 of record NZ_JBOICA010000010.1, on the reverse strand, counting down.
GCATCCTGGCCACCGTTTGAGTACCGTGACCAGGACGGCCGCTACCAGGGATTGGCTGCCGACTACATTGCCCTTATCCAGGACCGGCTGGGTGTGGCGTTCAAGCCGGTCGAGCCGACCACTTGGACAGCCGTGCTTGAACAGGCACGGCAAAACAAACTGGATTTGCTCCCCGGCATCATGTCGACGCCGGGGCGCCAGGCCTTCCTGGCCTTTACCCGCCCCTACCTGGACTTCCCGATCGTCATCCTGGCTCACAAGGGAGGGCCGCAACCACGAAACATCAAGGACCTCTACGGGCTGAAGGTTGCGGTGGTGGAAAACTACGCCCCCCACGAACTGCTACGCACCTATCACCCCGACCTGAACCTGGTCGCCTTGGCCAATGTCAGCTCGACCTTGCAGGCACTGGCCACCGACGAAGTCGATGCGGTGGTCGGCGACCTTGCATCAAGCATCTGGAGCCTGCGTCAGCTCAAGCTTGAAGGCCTGCATGTCAGCGGTGAAACACCCTATCGCTATCAACTGGCCATGGCCGTACCACGGGAACAGAAAATCCTGGTGGGCATCCTCGACAAGGTCATGGCTGACATGAGTAGCAATGAAATCAGCAGTATTCAGGAGCGCTGGGTTGGCAAGGTGCTGGATCATCGCACCCTCTGGCACGACCTGCTGATCTACGGCCTGCCCGCCGTGCTGCTGTTGGTGGCAATACTGGCCGCGATGATTCAGGTCAATAGGCGCCTGAGTTCGGAAATTTCCCGACGCATCTCCCTGGAGCAGGAACTGCGCAGCAGCGAGTACCACTACCGAGGTCTGGTCGAAAGCCTGTCAGCAATCGCCTGGGAAGCCGACGCCAATGACTTCACCTACAGCTACGTTTCGCCCCACGCCGAGAACCTGCTTGGCTATCCACTAGGCCAATGGCTGCGCCCAGGCTTCTGGCGCAGCATCATCCACCCCGATGACGCCCTCTGGGCCCAGGCTTACTGCGACAGCGAAACCGCCGCCAGGCGCGATCACAGCTTCGACTACCGGGTGATTTGCGCCGATGGCCGCAGCCTTTGGGTACGCGATATCGTCAGCCTGATCGAGCACGGGCATAAGCCGGTGATGCGCGGACTGATGATCGATATCAGCGAAACCAAGAATACCGAAGACGCCCTGCGTCTCTCTGAGCAGAAATTTGCTTCGGTGTTCCAGCAATGTCCGGACATCCTGCTGATCGCCCGCCTCAGCGATGGCTGCCTGCTGGAGGTCAACGAGGCTTTCGAAGAGCAGATCGGTCTGAGCTCGGCACAGGTCATTGGACGTACGGCCACCGAGCTGAATATCTGGGGGAGCGACGGAGTCGGCCCAGGACTGCTCCTGCGCCTGCAGTCAGGCAGCGTTCGCAACCTGGAAACGCTGTTTCGACGCAGTAACGGCCAGCTGTTCACCGGACTGATCTCGGCTGAGACCTTTGAACTGGACAGTACACCCGCCCTGGTCGTGGCCGTGCGCGATATCAGCCAGCTCAAGGAAACCCAGCAACAACTGCAAACCTCCGAAGAGAAGTTCGCCAAGGCCTTCCACGCCTCCCCTGACGGCCTGCTGCTATCGCGTCAAAGCGACGGTCTACTCCTGGAGGTCAACGAGGGCTTCTGCCGCCTGACCGGTTTCGACAGTCACATGTCACTGGATCACTCCACCCTGGATCTGGGCATCTGGGTGGATCTCAACGAACGCCGACGCCTACTGGAAATGCTGAAAAAAGACGACTTCGTCCGCGACTTCAGCTGCCATATCCGTCGCAGCGACGGGCAGATACGCCTGTGCGAGCTCTCTGCCCGGCCATTACCGATTGCCGGTGTCGATTGCATGCTGACCATCGCCCGGGACATCACTGAACGCCATCTGATGCAGGAAAAGCTGCAACTGGCCGCCACAGTATTCGAAAATACCGCCGAAGGCGTGTTGATCACCGACACCGAGCAGCACATCAGTGCCGTCAACCGGGCCTTCAGCGACATCACCGGTTACAGCGAACTCGAAGCGTTGGGACAAACACCGCGCCTGCTCGCTTCGGGCCAGCACGACAGTGCTTTTTATGCTGCCATGTGGCACCAGTTGACCGCCGAAGGGCACTGGCAGGGCGAAATCCACAACCGACGCAAAAATGGCGAGCTGTATCCCAGCTGGCTGACCATCAGTGCCGTGCGTAACAGCGAGCGGGGTATCACCCACTTTGTCGCGGTGTTCGCCGATATTTCCAGCCTCAAGCATGCCCAGGCGAAACTCGACTACCAGGCCCACCACGACCCACTCACCGGCTTGCCCAACCGCACGCTGTTCGAAAGCCGCCTGCACGCCGCCCTCAACTGTGCCCAGAGCTCCAATCGCCAGGGCGCTGTGTTGTTCCTCGACTTGGACCGTTTCAAACACATCAACGACAGCCTTGGCCATCCGGTCGGCGACCTGCTACTCAAGGGCATCGCCCAACGCCTGAAAGAACAGGTGCGCGATATCGACACAGTGGCACGCCTGGGGGGTGATGAGTTCATCATTCTGTTGCCCGGCCTGCACCAGCCCAGCGATGCCAGCCATATCGCCAACAAACTGCTGGCCTGCTTCGGCGCCCCCTTCCAGGCCGGGGAACACGAGTTTTTCACCAGCGCCAGCATTGGCACCAGCCTGTATCCACAGGACGGCACCGATGTTGCCTCACTGATCCGCAATGCCGACGCAGCGATGTATCGATCCAAGGCCAAAGGCCGCAACCGGGTCGAGTCCTACACCCGCGACCTCACGGCCCAAGCCAGCGAACGCATTGCCCTGGAGCACGAGCTGCGCCGGGCAATAGAGCGCAATGAACTGAGCCTGAGCTACCAGCCCAAGTTCAGCCTGAAAACCCAGAGCCTGGTTGGTGCCGAAGCACTGATCCGCTGGACTCACCCGCGGTTCGGCGACGTGCCTCCGGAACATTTCATCAGCCTGGCCGAAGAGAACGGCATGATTCTGCAGCTGGGTGACTGGGTACTGGAACAGGCTTGCCAGCAAATGCAGGAATGGAAGAAAAGCTACCTGGCATTCGGTCCCCTGTCGGTCAACCTTGCCGGCGCCCAACTGCGTCAACCCTGCTTGATCAAGCGCATTGAGCAGCTACTCAATGCTCACCAGCTCAAAGCCGGTGACCTGCAACTGGAAATCACCGAGAACTTCATCATGAGCCAGGCCGAAGAAGCCCTGGCCATCCTCCACCAGCTCAAGCAACTAGGAGTGCAACTGGCTATCGACGACTTTGGCACAGGCTACTCGTCACTGAGTTACCTCAAGCGCCTGCCGCTGGACATCCTCAAGATCGACCAATCGTTCATTCGCGGGCTGCCGGACGACCCCCACGATGCCGCCATCGCCCGGGCGATCATTGCCCTGGGGCGCAGCATGCAACTGACCATCATTGCCGAAGGCGTGGAGAACCAGGCGCAACAGCAATTTCTCGCCGCCGAAGGCTGCGAGCAGATCCAGGGTTACATCGTCAGCCTGCCGCTGCCCGCCGAGGAATTTGCCGCATCATTCCTTCGTATAGCCATTTCGGATCTTTCAGATAGCACAGCCTGGAAACCCTCGTTATAATCCGCGACCACTGGGGCCTATAGCTCAGTTGGTTAGAGCAGAGGACTCATAATCCTTTGGTCCACGGTTCAAGTCCGTGTGGGCCCACCAAACAAAAAGCCGCGCATTGCGCGGCTTTTTCTTACCTGAAGCAAACCTGCGGCCACCTTGCCTCCAGCCCCTCCAAGCCCTAGCCTCAGAAACGCACTCGGAACAGGGTACGCCAAAAGTTCTTCAGGGGGGAAAGACGATGCTTGTGCCAATTACGCTGCCAGAACTCATCTTCGTTCTTGACCACTGATTCAATATCGCTCCCCGTTGCTGACGCCGCATGTTGACGAAACAACATCGGGAACACGCAGTGCTGTTTGATCCGCTGCTTGAACATGACATCGACCGGCGTACCGTCATAAGGCGTTTCAGCCAGAATCCGGCAACCCTCAGGCGAAAGGATGTAGGCATGGAGGGCCACTACCCGGCCGCGAGCGATATAAGGGAACCAGGTCAACCACGTTCTGCCCATGCTGTAGCCCAAGTGCAGCACTTCAAATTTGCGTGAACGGATAAAGCGATTGACCCAGCGGATCTGTGTCGCTTTCAGCGGGTAGGCTTTAACGTCATCCTCGAAGATCAATACGCGCTGCAAACCTTCATTCAACGCCTGCTGTGCCAAGGCCTGGTGTGATTCGTAGCAGCCTTTGACAGGGTCATCACTACGCTCGACCACGTGGAAGATCACCGGGTTCTGGATCAGGCTGGCAACGGTCTGGTTGAACAGTTCGCGCCTATCGCTTCTCTCTTTGATAGATATGCAATAAACGGCATCTACGTCGAAATTGATCTTGCTCACCACACAGTTCCTTCGTGCATCAACTCGCATTCACGTATGGTGCATCTGAAAAAAAACGATTTTACTGCCTATAGCGTGATAGTACAAAGACCCCCTGAACTTCAGCCTCTGCGCACAGGCGTCTTGCTGGAAGGCGCATGGAATAGATAGGCTACCGCGCTTATTCCATGCCCCGCGCTATGCGGCGTTCGCCAGAGAGTTTCCATGTCCGACAGCCGTCCCGCCGCCCTCGATGAAATCGACCGCCAACTGATTTCACTGCTGCAGATCAACGCCCGCGAAAGCGTCGCCATGCTCGCCCGGCAACTGGGCATCGCCCGTACCACAGTGACCTCGCGCCTGGCCAGGCTGGAAAAGACCAAGGTCATCAGCGGCTACGGCGTGCGTCTGGGCCAGCGCCTGATCGATGGCGGCTTGCAGGCCTATGTCGGGATCAAGGTGCAACCACGCTCGGGCAAAGACGTGGTGCGCCGCCTCAGTGCCATGGGGCAGGTCCAGCAGCTGTGCACGGTGAGTGGTGAGTTTGACTACGTGGCCTGGCTACGCAGTGACTCGCCGGAGCAACTGGACCAGTTGCTCGACCAGATTGGCAGTATCGAAGGGGTAGAAAAGACCACGACCTCAATCATCCTCAGCAGCAAGGTTGATCGTGGCCAGCCGGTTTGATTGCAGAACAGGATCGGTCAATATGATCAACAATCAAGTCATAGTGACAAAAATAATCACATATCGACGACACTCTGCATCTTAATTACGTAACTCCCACCCCCTAAACTGACCGCCAGCGTTTTCCTATACTCAAGCTCCGCATCCTGCGCAGCCCTGGCAAGGTCACCCATGAACAAGAACAATCGTCACCCCGCCAACGGCAAGAAACCTGTCACTATCTTCGGCCCGGACTTCCCGTTCGCCTTTGACGACTGGATCGAGCATCCTGCGGGCCTGGGCAGTATCCCGGCCGAGCGCCACGGCGAAGAAGTGGCGATTGTCGGTGCCGGTATCGCTGGCCTGGTGGCGGCGTACGAGCTGATGAAGCTGGGCCTCAAGCCCGTGGTCTACGAAGCATCGAAGATGGGCGGACGCCTGCGTTCACAAACCTTCGAAGGCACCGACGGGATCATCGCCGAACTTGGCGGCATGCGTTTCCCGGTATCTTCCACGGCGTTCTATCACTACGTGGACAAGCTCGGCCTTGAGACCAAACCCTTCCCCAACCCGCTGACCCCGGCGTCAGGCAGCACGGTCATCGACCTGGAAGGCCAGACCCATTACGCCGAAAAACTCTCAGACCTGCCGCAACTATTCCAGGAAGTAGCCGATGCCTGGGCCGATGCCCTGGAAGATGGCGCCCGCTTTGGCGATATCCAGCAGGCTATCCGCGACCGCGACGTAGCGCGTCTCAAAGAACTGTGGAACACCCTGGTGCCGCTGTGGGACGACCGCACCTTCTACGACTTTGTCGCCACCTCCAAAGCCTTTGCCAAGCTCAGCTTCCTGCACCGGGAAGTCTTCGGCCAGGTCGGATTCGGCACCGGCGGCTGGGACTCGGATTTCCCCAACTCGATGCTGGAAATCTTCCGCGTGGTCATGACCAACTGTGACGACCACCAACACCTGGTGGTGGGGGGCGTCGAGCAGGTGCCGCTGGGCATCTGGCGCCATGTACCCGAGCGTTGTGCCCACTGGCCGCAAGGCACCAGCCTCAGCTCACTGCACCGTGGCGCGCCGCGTCCGGGGGTCAAGAGTATCGCCCGCGACGCCGACGGGCGCCTGGCGGTGACCGACAACTGGGGCGACACCCGCCACTACGCCGCCGTACTCACTACCTGCCAGAGCTGGCTGCTGACCACCCAGATAGAATGCGAAGAATCGCTGTTCTCGCAAAAGATGTGGATGGCCCTGGACCGCACCCGCTACATGCAGTCGTCGAAGACTTTCGTCATGGTCGACCGGCCATTCTGGAAAGACAAGGATCCAGAGACCGGCCGCGACCTGATGAGCATGACCCTGACCGACCGCCTGACCCGCGGCACTTACCTGTTCGACAACGGTGACGACAAGCCGGGGGTCATCTGCCTGTCCTACTCATGGATGAGCGATGCCCTGAAGATGCTCCCGCACCCGGTGGAAAAACGCGTGAAGCTGGCGCTCGATGCGCTGAAGAAGATCTACCCGAAAGTGGACATCGCCGGCCACATCATTGGGGATCCGATCACCGTGTCCTGGGAAGCCGACCCGCATTTCCTCGGGGCCTTCAAGGGGGCCCTGCCTGGGCACTACCGTTACAACCAGCGCATGTACGCGCACTTCATGCAGCAGGATATGCCAGCCGAACAACGCGGCATTTTCATCGCCGGTGACGATGTGTCCTGGACGCCGGCCTGGGTCGAAGGCGCGGTGCAGACCTCGCTCAATGCGGTGTGGGGTATCATGAATCACTTCGGGGGGCATACCCATCCGGACAACCCAGGCCCAGGCGATGTGTTCAAGGAAATCGGGCCGATCGCCCTGGCCGACTGACGGGAGTAACGCCATGCGCATCGCACTGTATCAAGGTGCTCCGCAGCCATTGGATGTACCCGGCAACCTTGAGCGCCTGCACCAACAGGCGCAACTGGCCGCCGCCCGTGGTGTCGAGTTGCTGGTGTGCCCGGAAATGTTCCTGACCGGCTACAACATCGGCAGCGAAGCCGTGGCACGCCTGGCCGAGGCCGAAGACGGGCCGTCGGCCATGGCCGTGGTGGAAATCGCCCAGAGCAATCGCATCGCCATTGCCTACGGCTACCCGGAGCTGTCCGAGGACGGCCGGGTGTACAACGCCGTGCAGTTGATCGACGCCCACGGCAGTAGCCTGTGCAACTACCGCAAGACCCATCTGTTCGGCGGTCTGGACCGGGCGATGTTCAGCCCTGGGCCTGACCACTTCCCAGTGGTGGAACTGAACGGATGGCGCCTGGGCCTGCTGATCTGCTACGACATCGAGTTTCCGGAAAATGCCCGGCGCCTGGCCCTCGCCGGTGCCGAACTGATTCTGGTGCCGACCGCAAACATGGTGCCCTACGATTTCATTGCCCAGGTCACCGTGCGCGCCCGCGCCTACGAAAACCAGTGCTACCTGGCCTATGCCAACTACTGCGGTGCCGAAGACGAGATCCACTACTGCGGGCAAAGCAGCATTGTCGGCCCGGACGGCAGTATCCTGGCCATGGCCGGCCGCGACAGCACCCTGCTGCAGGCAGACCTGGAACTGCAACGGGTACACGAAGGACGCGCCAGCACGCCCTACCTGCACGACTTGCGCCCTGAGCTCTATGGCGATCCGCGTGATCGCGGATAATCCGCTAGCATGACGGCTCGCGCTGCAACGGAACCGTCATGCCCAGCACTGTGCACCACCTCATCCTCGACAATGGCCTGCAGGTCACCCTGCGTCATGCCCCGCAGCTAAAACGCTGTGCCGCCGCCGTGCGGGTCATGGCCGGCAGTCATGATGCTCCGCGTGCTTATGGGGGGCTCGCGCACTTTCTCGAACACCTGCTGTTTCTCGGTAATGACCGCTTTCCCGTCGACGATGGCCTGATGCGTTATGTGCAACGTCATGGCGGCCAGGTCAATGCCAGCACACGCGAGCGCACCACCGACTACTTTTTCGAAGTTCCGCAAGCGGCGTTTGCCGGCGGCCTTGAGCGCTTGTGCGAAATGCTCGCCCGGCCCGTTTTTGACCAACAACGCCAGTTGCGCGAACGCGAAGTGATCCATGCCGAATTCATCGCCTGGTCACGCAATCCCCAGGCCCAGGCCCAGTTCGCCCTGCTGCAGAGGGCTTTCAGGCAGCATCCTCTGAGTGGTTTCCAGGCGGGCAACCGCTACAGCCTGCCCGTACACAGCCGTGACTTTCAGACAGCCTTGCAGGGTTTTCACCAACGTTACTACCAGGCAGGACAAATGATCCTGAGCCTGAGCGGGCCGCAAAGCCTTGAGCAACTCGAAGCGCTGGCACGCGGCGCTGCAAACTGCCTGGCCACGGGTGAGCAGATCAAGCAGGCTGTACCACCAAAGCTTGTCGACGACAGGCTCGTGCCACAACTGCTTGGTCAGCAACTGGACCTGCTGTATGCCGTCGAGCAACAACCTGTGGGCATGGAGCAGGCCATCGACTTTCTCACCACCTGGCTAACTGACGCCCGCGCAGGCGGACTACTGGCGGCGCTTCGTCAGCGCGACTGGTTGCAATCACTCGAGTTCTCGTCGCTGTACAGCTTTGCCGGTCAGGCACTGCTGCGCACCCGCCTGAAGCTCAACAATGCTGCCGTAAGCGACCAGGCACAGGGGCTGCTGCAGGACTGGTTGAGGTTTTTCCGCGACGTGGACCGGTCAACGCTGTACGAGGAATACGCAAGTTTGCAACAGTGCCGCGCTCAGGCGGCGACAGCCTTGGACCTGGCATGCCGTGACAATGCCGCCCGACCTTATGAGGCCTTGAGCAAGCAAGCCCGGCACGCCTTGGACAGCTTGCTCGACAGCCTGCTGGAAGGCACTTCGCCGTTGTGCGCTGAACCGTGGCATCTGCCTGCCCCAGAACCCTTGCTCAACGCGCATCACCCCGACCACCTCGCCACCCTGGCCCCCACGGGTCTGTCTTTAAGCCCGCTACTGTCGCCGGTACGCCAGCATGGCGTCGTCTACCTGCGCTGGCAGCTGACTGCTACCGTATGCGATCGACTCTGGCAGGTCCTCGACCGGGCATTGCAGCCACTGCGTGAACGCGCGGCCAGGGTTGGCGTCACGTTGCAGTTCGACAGTTGTCGCGAGTTCTGGCAAATGCGTTGCGCTGGCGTACCTGAAGCGCTGGTCACAGTGACACGTGAGGCGCTGGCAGTACTGCAACACCCGTGTGCATCCAGCTGGACCGCGAAGCCTGCGAGCGAAGCCGATGCCATGCCGATCCGCGCCTTGCTCCGAGAACTTCCCGAACAGCTCATCGGCCGCAATGACGCCCCCTTGCCCGCTTGTACTCTCAGCCAGAGCGACCTGCAGGCCGCATGGGCACCCGCCCGATGGCAGGCCATGGCCACAGGATTCGGCGAGCGAGCGCAACAAGCGCTCAATGCTGCCTTGCAGAACGTCCCTGGGCGTCCGGGCGGGCATCGCCCAATGGTTCTGGAGGCTGTTCGGCGCTGGCAGATGCTGCCCCCCCTCGCCAGCGAACAGGCACTGCTGCTGTTCTGTCCCGTAGCGGTTACTGACGAGGCTGGCGCCCGCTTGCTGGCACAACAGATTCAGGGGTCGTTCTACCAGCGCCTGCGCGTTGAGCTGCAACTGGGTTACGCCGTCTTCAGTGCCTTCCGTCAGCTACAGGGCTGTAGCGGCCTGCTGTTCGGCGTACAGTCGCCAAACGCCAGCCACGAACAGATCTTCAGCCATATCCATGAGTTTCTCACGCCCCTGTCGTCTACCCTGAGCTGTAACACCGAGGTCCGTCAGGCTCTTGCCGAACAGTTGAGCGAAGCTAGCATGAGCAATAACGACGTCGCCGAGTGGGCTTGGCAGGCGCAACTGGCGCACCGCAGCCAGGCAAGCCTGGACGACCTGCAGGCAGCGATTCTGCGCGTAGATGATGGAATGCTGCGACAGTGCGCCGATGATCTGCTGCACGCCAGACAAGGGTGGCTGTGCCTGGCCAATGGCCCTGCGCCAGAAGGCGACTGGACAACAGCATGATCTTTACCAGATATGTAACGGCGCTTATCGTAGATTTAACCATTCAGCACAGCATTTTTTTAGTAAGATAGCGCAATCTCGGCTATTGGAACCCTTCGTCTCGAGGGTGGACTAAACAAGTAGCTGTGCAACCCCAGACCTATCCGGAAGGAGCAATCCCATGTGGACCAAACCTGCTTACACTGATCTGCGTATCGGCTTTGAAGTGACCATGTATTTCGCTAGCCGCTGAGTTTGCTTGCGTTACAACGCCTCGGTCAGCCGGGGCGTTTTTATTTCAAGACGCGGCAGGAGTGGCCATGTACATCCAGATTCTAGGTTCCGCCGCCGGTGGCGGATTCCCGCAGTGGAACTGCAACTGCGTGAACTGCAAAGGCTTTCGCGACGGTACCTTGCGCGCTTCGGCGCGTACCCAGTCGTCGATTGCCCTGTCTGACGACGGTGTCCACTGGGTGCTGTGCAACGCCTCGCCGGATATCCGCGCGCAACTGCAAGCCTTCGCGCCCATGCAGCCCGCACGCGCCCTGCGCGACAGCGGCATCGACGCCATCGTCCTGCTCGACAGCCAGATCGATCACACCACCGGCCTGCTGAGCTTGCGTGAAGGCTGCCCGCATCAGGTCTGGTGCACCGAGATGGTCCACCAGGACCTGAGCACCGGCTTTCCGCTGTTCAGCATGCTCAGCCACTGGAACGGCGGCCTGCAGTGGAAGCGCATTGAACTGCAAGGCAGCTTCGTCATCGACGCCTGCCCGAACCTGCGTTTCAGCCCCTTCCCGTTGCGCAGTGCCGCGCCGCCCTACTCGCCACACCGCTTCGACCCGCACCCGGGCGACAACCTTGGGCTGATGGTCGAAGACCTGCGCACTGGCGGCAAACTCTTCTACGCCCCGGGCCTGGGCCAGGTGGATGACCATCTGCTGCAGATGATGCATGAGGCCGATTGCCTGCTGGTCGACGGCACTCTGTGGGAGGATGATGAGATGCAGCGCCGTGGTGTCGGCACACGCACCGGACGGGAAATGGGTCATCTGGCGCAGAATGGCCCAGGCGGGATGCTGGAAGTGCTGGAAGGCTTCCCAGCGCAACGCAAGGTGCTTATCCACATCAACAACACCAACCCGATTCTCGATGAAGACTCGGCCGAACGCGCCGAACTCACTCGCCGTGGCGTCGAAGTCGCCTTCGACGGCATGAGTATCAGCCTCTAGCAGGAGCCGACATGAGCGACGCCAAAGCACTGTCCCCCGCCGAATTCGAACAGGCCCTGCGCGCCAAGGGTGCCTATTACCACACCCATCACCCCTACCATGTGGCGATGTATGAAGGCCGCGCCAGCCGCGAACAGATCCAGGGCTGGGTTGCCAACCGCTTCTACTATCAGGTCAACATCCCACTCAAGGATGCCGCGATCCTAGCCAACTGCCCGGACCGCGAGATCCGCCGTGAGTGGGTCCAGCGCCTGCTCGACCATGACGGCGCACCTGGCGAAGACGGCGGCATCGAAGCCTGGTTGCGTCTGGGCCAGGCGGTTGGCCTCGACCCCGACCAGCTGCGCTCTCAGGAACTGGTGCTACCCGGCGTGCGCTTTGCCGTCGATGCCTATGTCAACTTCGCTCGTCGCGCCAGCTGGCAGGAGGCGGCCAGCAGTTCGCTGACCGAGCTGTTCGCGCCGCAGATCCACCAGTCGCGCCTGGACAGCTGGCCGCAGCACTATCCGTGGATCGATCCGGCCGGCTACGAATATTTCCGAACTCGCCTGGGGCAGGCTCGCCGTGATGTCGAGCACGGACTGGCAATCACCCTGCAGCACTACACTACAGTTGAGGGCCAGCAGCGCATGCTGGAGATCCTGCAGTTCAAGCTGGACATTCTCTGGAGCATGCTCGATGCCATGAGCATGGCCTATGAGCTGAACCGCCCGCCCTATCATAGTGTCACCAGCGAACGGGTCTGGCACAAAGGAATCGCCCTATGAGTTTTGATCGCGCACTCACCCCGAAATGGCGCCCGGGTTATCGTTTCCAGTACGAGCCGGCGCAAAAGGCGCATGTCCTGCTCTACCCCGAGGGCATGATCAAACTCAATGAAAGCGCAGCGCTGATCGGCGGGCTGATCGATGGCCAGCGTGATGTGGCAACGATCATTGCCGGGCTGGACAAGCAGTTCCCCGGTGTACCCGAGCTCGGTGACGACATCGAGCAATTCATGGAGGTCGCCCGTGCCGAACACTGGATCGTCCTTGAGTGAAGTACCGGCAAAACCCGAAGTCGGCCTGCCGCTGTGGCTGCTCGCCGAGCTGACCTATCGTTGCCCGCTGCAATGCCCGTATTGCTCCAACCCGCTGGACTTCGCCGCCCAGGGCCAGGAGCTGACGACCGGGCAGTGGTTCAAGGTGATGGCCGAAGCGCGGGAAATGGGTGCTGCGCAGTTGGGCTTTTCCGGCGGTGAGCCGCTGGTGCGTCAGGACCTGGCCGAGTTGATCGGTGAAGGCCGACGCCTGGGTTACTACACCAACCTGATCACCTCCGGCATCGGCCTGACCGAGCAGAAGATCGCGGCCTTCAAAGCGGCCGGCCTGGACCACATCCAGATCAGCTTTCAGGCCAGCGACGAACAGGTCAACAACCTGCTGGCAGGCTCAAAAAAGGCCTTCGCGCAGAAGCTCGAAATGGCCCGGGCGGTCAAAGCCCACGGCTATCCGATGGTGCTGAACTTCGTCACCCACCGGCACAACATCGACAAGATCGACCGCATTATCGAACTGTGTATCGCCCTTGAGGCCGACTTCGTTGAATTGGCCACCTGCCAGTTCTATGGCTGGGCCCACCTGAACCGCGTCGGCTTGTTGCCGACCCGCGCGCAGCTGGAGCGGGCCGAACGCATCACCAACGAGTACCGGGAGCAACTCAAGGCTGCCGGCAACCCGTGCAAGCTGATTTTCGTCACCCCGGACTACTACGAAGAACGCCCCAAAGCCTGTATGAACGGCTGGGGCAGCGTGTTCCTCACAGTGACCCCGGACGGCACCGCGCTGCCGTGCCACGGCGCCCGTCAGCTACCGGTGCAGTTTCCCAACGTGCGCGAGCACAGCATGCAGCGCATCTGGTACGACTCGTTCGGCTTCAACCGCTTTCGCGGCTATGACTGGATGCCCGAGCCGTGCCGCTCGTGCGATGAAAAAGAACAGGACTTCGGCGGCTGCCGCTGTCAGGCCTTCATGCTCACCGGCGACGCCAGCAATGCCGACCCGGTGTGCGCCAAATCAGCGGAGCACGGCATCATCCTCAAGGCCCGCGAAGAAGCCGAGCACGCCCAATTGAACATTGATCAGTTGACCTTCCGCAATGAGCGAAATGCCCGTGTCATCGCCCGCGGCTGAACGTTTTAGCGCCGAACAGGCGGTGGCCGCCGGCACCGACTTCGCCGAACTGCGGGTCGGTCCCCAGGGTTTGTTCTGGAATGAATTCCGTCCGCACGATGGTGCCTGCCGGATCTGGCACTGGCGTAACGGCCAGGCCCATTGCCTGACCCCGGATGGCTTCAGCGTGCGCAGCCGGGTCTACGAGTACGGCGGTGGCAGCTTCTGCCTGAACGATGCAGGCCTGGTGTTCGTCAACGAGGCCGACCAGCAGCTCTACACCCAGGATCTGCCAGGTGGCGCGCCTCAACCGCTCACCCAGGGCGAGCGCCGTTACGGCGATCTACGCTGGGCCGCAGGCCAGGTCCTGGCCGTGGAAGAAACCCATGCGCCAGGTCAGGTCGAACACCGCCTGGTGGCAATCGCTGCGCAGCAGCGAGAGGTGCTGGCCGAAGGCGCGGATTTCTATGCCGCGCCAACCCTGAGTGCCGATGGCTCGCGCTTGGCGTGGATCGAGTGGAGCCGGCCCGAACAGCCCTGGACCGCTACCCGCCTGCTCTGCCGCGAGCGAATGAATGATGGTCGGTGGGGTGAGCCACGCTGCATCGCCGGCAACCAAGGCCCGGCGCAATCCCTGCAGCAGCCACGCTTCGATGGGCGTGGCCGCCTGTACTGCCTGTCCGATCGCAACGGTTACTGGCAACCCTGGGGGGAAACCGCCCAGGGCTGGAGTGCACTACCGGCGGTAGACGCCGATCACGCGGCAGCCCCCTGGCAACTGGGTGCCTGTACCTGGCTACCGCTGGGTGAACATCATTACCTGGCCACCTGGCTCGAAGACGGCTTCAGTCGTTTGGGCCTTTGTCATGCCGATGGTTCGCAGCAGCAGGTGGAAACCGACTACAGCCGTTTGCGCTGTCTGGACCTGGATCAGGATTATCTCTACGCCATCGCCGCGTCGCCCACCAGCCCGTCTGCGGTCATTGCCATCGACCGCGTGGAGCATCGCGTACAGGTCCTGGCCGGTGGCGCGCCGCCCTTGCCCGCAGAACGCATCAGTCGTCCACAGTCATTGTGCTACCCCAGCGGCGATGGCACCGCCTATGGTTTCTTCTACCCGGCCATGAACGGTGCCAAACGGCCGCCCTTGATCGTGTTCATTCATGGCGGTCCGACCTCGGCCTGCTACCCGGCACTCGACCCGCGCATCCAGTACTGGACCCAGCGTGGCTTTGCCGTGGCTGATCTCAACTACCGTGGCAGCAGTGGCTACGGCCGGGCCTATCGCCAGGCTCTGCACCTGCGCTGGGGCGAAATCGATGTCGAAGATGCCTGCGCGGTGGTCGAGCATCTGGCCGGGCGTAACCTGATTGACCCCACCCAGGCGTTTATCCGCGGCGGCAGTGCCGGTGGCTACACCACCCTGTGTGCCCTGGCTTTTCACGATGTCTTCCGCGCCGGTGCCAGCCTGTATGGCGTCAGCGATCCCCAGGCCCTGGCCCGGGCCACACACAAATTCGAAGGTGACTACCTGGACTGGCTGATCGGCGATCCGCTTGCAGATGCCGAGCGCTACCGGCAACGTACGCCGTTGCTGCATGCCTCATGTATCAAGGTGCCAGTGATCTTCTTTCAGGGCGAGCTGGATGCCGTGGTGGTGCCCGAGCAGACCCGCTCGATGCTCGCAGCACTCAAGGCCAATGGCATTCGCGCCGAAGGGCATTTCTACCCGTCAGAACGTCACGGTTTTCGCACTGCGGCCAATCTGGCCCATGCGCTGGAAGAGGAATGGAAGTTTTATCGGCAGGTGCTGGGGGACAGTTAAGGCCCCATCTGTAGCGCTGTACCAGGGTTCAACCGGCAAATCACGGATAAAAAAACGCCCCAAGCCAAACTACAGGCCCCGGGGCGATGCGCAGGAACGCGAGACGGTTCGGAAAATTCGCAGGATCGAAGGCTGGTCAGGCAGTGGCTTCACGCCGTTGGTGCTGTTGCGCCGAATGCACTCGGGCAAAGGCCCTGGCCAGGCGCAGGAGCATTTCGTCGATGTTGCCCTTGCTCACCGTCAATGCTGGCGACAAGCGCAGCACATCGGGTTGCGGGGCGTTGAGCAACAAGCCTTCCTGGAGCGCTGCCTTGACCAGTTCGGCGGCATTGTCTTCGCTCAGTTGCAGTGCCCACAGCAAGCCTTGACCGCGGACTTCGCTCTGGCCATAACGACCAGCCAGGCGGCTCAGGCCATCGCGCAAGTGCCGTCCGGAATCCTGGACCTGCTCGAAGAAGCCCGGCTCCAGAACAGTCTCCAGCACCGCCAGGCCCGCGGCGCTCATCAACGCATTGCCGTGGTGGCTACCTTCAAGCTCACCGGCTTCGGCGCAACAGGCACTGCCACGAGCCAGCAACGCCGCCAGCGGCACACCGCCACCCAGGCCCTTGCCCAGGGTGATGATGTCGGCACGGACGCCGTAGGTCTGCTCGGCAAGCAAGGCACCGCAACGACCAACACCGGTCTGCACTTCATCGAGAATCAACAAGATACCCAGCTCGCGGCACAGACGTTCGACGCCCTGGAGGTAGGCGGCGGTCGCCGGAATCACCCCGGCTTCGCCCTGGACAGGTTCGAGCATGATCGCCACGGTGCGCGAATCGACGGCCGCGTGCAGCGCCTCCAGGTCGTTGAACGGCACCTTGCTGAAGCCTGGCAAGCTCGGCTCGCAACGGTTGCACGGCGACGGATCGGAAGCCGACAACGCCCCCAGGCTGCTCCCATGGCAGCCCTGGCTGGCGGTGATGATGTGGTAGGCGCCATTACGATGCAGTTGGCCCCACTTGCGCGCCAGTTTGATCGCCCCTTCGCAGGCTTCGGCACCGCTGTTGAGCAGGTAGGCCTGGTCGCTGCCGGTGCTCTGACAGAGGAGGTTGACCAACTTCAGCAAACCTCGGTTATGAAAGCCGGAGCCCGGATTGATCAGCGCCTGGGCCTGGCTGCCCAGGGCCTTGACCAGCACGCTGGGGCTATGACCGAGACTGTTGACCGCGCCGCCCTGAGTGAAGTCGAGATAGGCGTGACCTGCACTGTCCCACAGCCAGGAACCCTGACCGCGAACGAACACCTGCGGCGCGCGCTCAGTGGCGGGCATCAGGCAATCGCGAGGCAGTGTTTCATGGGTCGCTGCGACAACCGGCACAGGCTTGCGCTCGGCCACAACGGGCGTTGGGCGTCGAAAACTGAACAGATTCATGTTTTCAACCCTTTTGCCAATCCTATGTAAACAACATCAAGATACACAGTGTTCATCGCACCTTTTGGCCCTGCAAGCCTTGTGAATACTGGATAGACTAGGCGCATTACCGGCTAACGGCCATTTGGTTTTTCGAGCACTTTTGATAAGTATCACTTATGGATTTTCGCCAACTGCGTTACTTCGTCGCGGTCTACGAAGAAGGCCATGTGGGCCGGGCCGCCGAGCGCCTGTCGTTGTCGCAACCGGCGCTGTCTCAACAGATTCGCCAACTCGAGCACAGCCTGGATGTCAGCCTGTTCGAGCGGGGCAACAAGCGCCTGCTGCCGACCCTTGCCGCGCATACCTTGTACAACCATGCCCTGCCTCTGCTCGACGGCTTGCAGCGGGCCCGCGAGGCGCTGCGCAACTTCAAGGGTCAGTCACTGCGGACCTTGGCCATTGGTGTGCTGCAAACCGTACGCCCGAGCCTGGTCCCGCAACTGCTCGACCGCGTGCGCAAGGCCCAGCCGCACCTGGTGGTGCAGATCTACGAGTTGTCGGGCCTGGAGATCGAACGGCGCCTGCTCAATGGCAGCCTGGACATCGGCATCAGCTACCTGCCACCGCGCCAGCCAGGGCTACATGGCTTGCTGCTGTACGAAGACGAACTGCAACTTGTAATCCCCAACACTCACCCGCTGCGTGAGTTCAAGAAGGTCTCGCTCAAGCAGGCTGCGGAGCTGCCCATGCTGCTGCTCGGCGAAGAGTTCCAGGTGCGGCAGATCTGGCAATCGCAACTGGCCAACCTAGGTCGGCGGCCCCAGGTGCAGGCAGAAATGAACAATATGGGCGGGATTCTCGACAGCCTCGGCCACACCTCGCTGGCTACCGTGCTGCCAGGTCGCGCCAAGGAAGTGCTCGAGGATGATCAGGAACTGCTCTGGAAGCCGCTGAGCGAGCCACGGGTACCGCTCAAGATCGGTCTGGTGTTTCGCGATGCACAGCGCCAGCAAGCATCGGTCGAGCTGCTGCGCACACTGCTGGAAGAGGAAGCCGACCCAAGGCAGATCGGGATATCGCCGCTGGATGTGCTGGGTTGATGCCGGTCTGGAACTTTTCTTCCGGCAAAAGAAAACCCCGCCGAAGCGGGGCTTTGCAGACTGTTTCCCTGACATCCATTTCGCCCCACCATCCTGGCAGGAATCCTTCGTGTCCGTGTTCTGTACTTTGCGCTTCCTGCGCTACGTCCATGTGAGAAGATTAACTGTGGATCCAATCTTTCGATAGAGGCGAAAAGTCACCACGTCGTGTAAGAAAATGCTTACACGACGCGCTATTGTCAGAACTGTGCCGCATCCAGCAGGTACAACGACTCGCTACCGGCCTTTACCGAAGCACTGAGCGAGTGGATACGCGGTAGCAGACGGGCGAAGTAGAAACGAGCGGTACCCAGTTTGCTGGCATAGAAATCTTCTTCGCCCTGCTTGCCCAGCGCCGTGCGCGCCATCAACGCCCACATATAGGCATAAGCGGTGTAGCCGAACACCTGCAGGTACTCCACCGACGCTGCGCCGATTTCGTTCGGGTTGTTTTTCACTCGATCCAGCACCCAGGCGGTCAAGTCGTCGAGGTTGTCCAGGGCGGCGTTCAGCGGTTTGACGAACTCGCCCAACTCACTGCCGGCGCTGGCGGTGAAATGGCGGATCTCGTCGGCGAACAGTTTGTACAGCGCACCGCCGCTACCCACCACCTTGCGCCCCATCAGGTCCAGCGCCTGGATGCCGTTGGTGCCTTCGTAGATCTGGGTGATGCGCACATCACGCACCAGTTGCTCCTGGCCCCATTCACGAATGTAGCCATGGCCGCCGAACACTTGCTGGCCATGCACCGTAGATTCCAGACCGAGATCGGTGAGGAAAGCCTTGGATACCGGGGTCAGCAACGCAACGAGGTCTTCGGCGCGCTTACGGGTGCTCGCGTCTTCGCTGAACTTGGCGGTGTCCAGTTGCATGGCGACATAGGTGGAGAAAGCGCGACCGCCCTCGTTCAACGCCTTCATGGTCAGCAGCATGCGCCGCACGTCCGGGTGAACGATGATCGGGTCGGCGACCTTGTCCTGGGCTTGCGGGCCGCTAGGTGCACGGCTCTGCAGACGGTCGCGGGCGTACTCGATGGCGTTCTGGTAGGAACGTTCGGCTGAAGCCAAGCCCTGGATACCCACGCCAAGACGCTCGTAGTTCATCATGGTGAACATCGCCGCCAGGCCCTTGTTCGGCTCGCCGACCAGGTATCCCACTGCTTCATCGAAGTTCATCACACAGGTGGCCGAGGCCTGAATGCCCATTTTGTGTTCGATCGAACCGCAGTTGGCCGGGTTGCGCGCGCCCAGGCTGCCGTCGGCGTTGACCATGAACTTGGGCACCAGAAACAGGGAAATACCCTTTGGCCCGGCTGGCGCATCCGGCAGCTTGGCCAGCACCAGGTGGATGATGTTCTCGGTCAGGTCGTGCTCACCGCCGGTAATGAAGATCTTGGTGCCGCTGATTTTGTAGCTACCGTCGGCTTGAGGCTCGGCCTTGGTGCGGATGATGCCCAGGTCCGTCCCCGCATGCGGCTCGGTCAGGCACATGGAGCCTGCCCAAGTACCGGCGTACATGTTCGGCAGGTACTTTTCCTTGAGTTCGTCGCTGGCGTGAGCGTTGATCGACAGGCAGGCGCCGGCGGTCAGCATCGGGTACAGGCCGAAAGCCAGGCTCGATGAGTTGACCATTTCCTCGACCTGGGCCGAGATCACCTTGGGCATGCCCATGCCACCGTAGGCAGGATCACCACCAACCCCGACCCAGCCACCTTCAGCGTAGGTCTTGTAGGCCTCGATGAAACCGGCCGGGGTGCGCACGGCACCGTTGTCCCAATGGCAACCTTCTTCGTCACCGCTACGGCTCAGCGGCGCGATGCTCTTGCCAGTGACCTTACCGGCCTCCTCCAGCACCGCCAAGGCGGTATCCTCATCGACAGCTTCGGCCAGGCCCGGTAATTGAGCCCAGAGCTTGGCGACTTCGAAGACTTCATTGAGGACGAAGCGCATATCGCGCAGGGGCGCTTTATAGTCAGCCATGGCAACCTCTCACACTTGAGTCGGGGACGGTCCGGCAGGACCGCTTCACTGTTATGCCAGCAGTGTAACCGAACAACTTTTGCGAGACATAGGGTCATCTGGCGACTATATAGTCCATTTCGGTCACGCCGTGCGCACTGCACCTCGTTTGGCCTGATGACCGTAGGCCATGACGCAGTTACGCCCCGCGCCCTTGGCGCTGTAGAGCGCCTGGTCCGCCGACTTGAGCACTTCGTCAGGAGAACGATGATCGACCAGGCGCTCGCTCACGCCAATACTGATAGTCACCGACACACTGCAAGCCTCTGACGCCCCGCGGCGCTGGCGACCTTGTTGATCGTCCTGGGGGCGGTGGTCCTGGTTGCGCAACTGGATGTTGTAGTTGGCGATCACCTCGCGCACCGCCTCCAGATGCGGCATACACTCCTCGATACTCTTACCGGCAAACACCAGGGCGAACTCCTCACCACCGTAGCGATAGGCCCGTCCGCCACCGGTCACCTTGGACAGCTTGCTGGCCACCAGGCGCAGCACCTGGTCACCGACATCATGGCCATGGGTATCGTTGAATTTCTTGAAGTGATCGACATCCGTCATCGCCAGCACATAGTTGCGCCCCAGGCGCTGCATGCGCTCGTTGAGGGCCCGGCGCCCGGGCAGGCCGGTGAGTTCATCACGAAAAGCCATCTGGTAGGCCTCGTGGGAAACCGCCGCAGCGATCATCAGCATCACCTGACTGCACATGATGTTCAGGGTGAAGGGCAGGATGAAGGTCTTGGGCAACATCCAGAAAATCCCGATCAGACCGATGACCTGCGCGGCATGTAAAGGCCTGGGCTCACGCAGGTACTGCACCACGAGCAGGACGAAGGCAATGAAGAACACCGGATAAGCCAGCTGGATCAAGCTCATCCACTGGCCATGCAGCGACGGCCAGCGAATCTCTGCCAACCAGCCTAATAACGCCTGTGGAAAACTTTGCTCCAGGCCAAGGGCGACGCTGCCGACAGCCAGCAATACGGCGAAACGCGCAACCATGTCCTGGAACAGATGGGTGCGCTCCTGCCAGGCAGCGTACAGGGCGAACATCAGCGGCAATAGCAGGCAGACCAGATGGAACACCACCGCCGCATCCTCTCGGACCCGGCCATTGTCGCGGTAGAAATCGGTCTGGGTATCGAGCAGAAAATAGGCGATGTAGACCGTGACCATCAGGAACAGTTCGCGCTGACGGCGATACACGGCGCAATAGGCGCCACCCAGCAACAGGACCAAGGTAGGCAAGACATTGAACAGCGACGTGAAGAAGACGTTGAGGTCTCTTACATAAGCGGCGGCGAGCCCTGACACCAGCAGACAGACTGGCGGCAGAAAGTGGCTCGGGCGTACAGCGGATAAACGAAACAAGGGTAATCTCCGACCCGGCAGATCAATAATGGCATTGTGCCTTTAATGTATCGGCAGCGCACATGAATAGATGAGTTCATGTGGGAGAGGCAAAAAAAACGCCTGCCGGTAAGGGCAGGCGTTTTCGATATAGCAGATGACTTAGTAGGAGAGACCGAAGTGCTCTTCGTTCATGTCCATCAGGTTGTTGGCGCCCGACAGCATGGTGGCAACGTGGGTGCGGGTACGCGGCAGGATGCGCTGGAAGTAGAAGCGCGCAGTCTGCAGCTTGGCAGTGTAGAAAGCTTCTTCAGTGGTGCCGGCAGCCAGTTTCTCGGCAGCCAGGCGCGCCATGTCGGCCCAGAAGTAAGCCAGGCAGGCGTAACCGGAGTACATCAGGTAGTCCACCGAGGCGGCACCGACTTCTTCGCGATCTTTCATCGCTGCCATACCAACCTTCATGGTCAGCTCGCCCCACTCTTTGTTCAGCTGGGCCAGCGGTGCGACGAACTCGCTGATCGCTTCGTTGCCTTCGTTGCCCTGGCAGAACTTGTGCACGATCTTGGTGAAACCCTTGAGCGCTTCGCCCTGGGTCATCAGCACCTTACGGCCGAGCAGGTCCAGCGCCTGGATGCCGGTGGTGCCTTCGTACAGCATGGAGATGCGGCTGTCGCGAACGTTCTGTTCCATGCCCCACTCGGCGATGAAGCCGTGGCCGCCATAGATCTGTACGCCGTGGTTGGCCGCTTCGAAGCCGACTTCGGTCATGAATGCCTTGGCGATCGGGGTCATGAAAGCCAGCAGTGCATCGGCTTTCTTCTTCTCTTCTTCGTCCTGGCTGTACTTGACGATGTCGACCTGCTTGGCCGTGAAGTAAACCATGGCGCGGTTGCCTTCGGCGAAGGCCTTCATGGTCAGCAGCATGCGACGTACATCAGGGTGAACGATGATCGGATCAGCCGCTTTGTCCGGCGCTTTCGGGCCAGTCAGCGAGCGCATTTGCAGGCGGTCGCGAGCGTATTTCAGGCCGCCCTGGAACGCTACTTCAGCGTGGGCCAGGCCTTGCAGCGCGGTACCCAGGCGAGCAGTGTTCATGAAGGTGAACATGCAGTTCAGGCCTTTGTTGGCCGGGCCGATCAGGTAGCCAGTCGCTGCGTCGAAGTTCATCACGCAGGTGGCGTTACCGTGAATGCCCATCTTGTGCTCGATGGAGCCACAAGATACGGCGTTGCGCTCACCGACGGTGCCTTCGGCGGTCGGCATGAACTTCGGCACGATGAACAGCGAGATACCTTTGGTGCCAGCCGGTGCGTCGGGCAGGCGAGCCAGAACGATGTGGACGATGTTACCGGCCATGTCGTGCTCACCGGCCGAGATGAAGATCTTGGTGCCGGTAACCTTGTAGGAACCGTCGGCCTGAGGTTCGGCCTTGGTGCGCAGCATGCCCAGGTCGGTACCGCAGTGAGGCTCGGTCAGGCACATGGTGCCGGTCCACTCGCCGGACACCAGTTTGGTCAGGTAGGTCTCTTGCTGCTCGGGGGTACCGTGCTCGGAGATGGTGTTCATCGCACCGTGGGACAGGCCAGGGTACATGCCCCAGGACCAGTTCGACTCACCGACCATTTCGCTGATCGCCAGGCCCAGCGACTCAGGTAGACCTTGACCGCCATGCTCGACGTCATGGGCCAGGCTCGGCCAGCCGCCTTCGACGAACTGATTGTAGGCTTCCTTGAAACCGGTCGGGGTCTTCACACCCGACTCGCTCCAGGTGCAGCCTTCCAGGTCACCGACACGGTTCAGCGGGGCCAGCACCTGTTCACAAAACTTGGCGCCTTCCTCAAGGATGGCATCGACCATGTCTGGAGTGGCGTCCTGGCAAGCCGGCAGGCTCTGATAATGCGCTTCATAACCGAGCAGCTCGTCACGAACGAAGCGAATATCACGCAAGGGGGCTTTGTAATCAGGCATAGCGATGAACCTCTGCTGATAAATCCTGGATAGGGAGACCGCGACAGACCGACCAGCTCTTGGCGGCTTTCGGTCAAACAGTTGTTTGAAACATACGTTTACGCCGAAAACTTGTCAAGCATCAACCAGAGGGCAGTTCGGTCATGCAAGACTGCGCGGTTGCTCGGGCAAAAAGACCCACGAACGCGCACCCGAGCGCCTGCCAACAAGGCCAAGGCACTGATACTCAAAGATTAGTTGAAGACGCGTAGTTCGTGCGGCGGGAGGGTCAGGCGTAGGTGTCGATCAACGTGCCGAGCATTTCGTCCGACGCTTTGGCCACTTTGACACCCAATTCGACCTGATGCTTGCCCAGGGCCATTTCCACACTGCTGGTGGCCAGGTCCATCTGCTGGCTACGATCAACCGCGCGCAGGCGCTCGGCCTGATAGTCACTGGACTGGCTGGTGGCTGCGCGTTCAACGGTAGTGTTGGCGATCTGGCCGGCGGCCTGATCGACACGGTTCTGCCCAGCCTGGATCGCACCGAGCCCTGCGTAGAATGCTGAGTTGCCTGAGATTTCCATGTCGAAACTCCATGATGCTGAAGGCGAACAACCTCCATTGAAGCAGACTCACCGGCAAAAGGCCCGTTGAAAACACTAATGGCCATGTGCCTTATGATAGGCGACCGTCAGTCTAGCAGGTCCAGTTGCAGGTGGGCGGCCACCGCTTCAGCCGTTACCTGCTTGAGCTTGGGTACCCGCCCCAGACAAGGGGCAGGCAAACGTTCGGCCAGGCTCGCAAGGTTCTCTTCAAGACGCGAGGTGCGAGGATCGACAATGTTCGCGACCCAGCCAGCCAGTTGCAGTCCATCGCGGGCAATCGCTTCAGCGCTGAGCACGGCATGGTTGATACAGCCCAGGCGCACGCCGACGACCAGAATCACTGGCAGTTTCAAGGCAATGGCCAGGTCCGACAGATTGGCGTGGCCAGACAATGGTACGCGCCAGCCACCAGCCCCTTCGATCAAGGTGAAGTCAGCGCCCTGCGCCAGCACCGCACGCATCGGCGCCAACAAGGCCTGCACGTCCAGCGCAACGCCCGCTTCGCGCGCAGCCAGGTGCGGCGCAATGGCCGGCTCGAAGGCGAATGGATTTACCTGTTCATAGGGCAGCTTGAGCGAGCTTTCGGCAATCAGCGCCATGGCATCGGCATTGCGCAGGCCCTTGCTGCTGACCTCGCAGCCCGACGCCACCGGCTTGGCGCCCAAGGTGCTAAACCCGGCCAGGTGCGCGGCATGCAGCAGACCGGCGGCGATGGTGGTCTTGCCGACGTCGGTATCGGTTCCTGCGATGAAATAGGCCGGACTCATCTTAATCCCCTTCTACCGGCGGCTTTTGCAGTACACCGTAGACTACCTGGTAGGTAGCCGGTAGTCCTTGGGGGTGGCGAAAGCGTTCGTAGGCCTGCAACAGCCCCTGCATCCGCGCACGTCCTGTGAGGCCGGCCGGGCGTCCGGGATTGAGGTTGTGGGCACCGAGAGCCTTGAGTTCGTGGGTCAGGCTGCGCACGTCCGGATAGTGCAGCACATGCGGGCGCACCTCCAGGCTCAGCACCTGCAGTTCGCTCTCGGCGCACAGACGCTGGTAGTCCTCCAGGCGCCGGAAGCGATTGACATGCACCAGGCCGTCGACCGCCTGCCAGCTCGCGCGCAGCTCATGCAGCGTGCCAGCACAGAGACTGGCAAAGGCCAGTACACCGCCCGGTTGCAAGACCCGCCGGGCTTCACTGAGCACGGCGCGAAAATCACCACACCATTGCACCGCCAAGCTGGTAAAGATCAGGCCAACGCTAGCGTCCTGCAGCGGCAAACGCTCGGCATCGCCAGCCACATGGTAATGCGCCCCACCTTGCACGCAGGCGTGCTGGAGCATGCCTTCGGCGATATCCACGGCAACGCCTGCGGCCTGGGGGAAGCGGCTGTGCAAGGTGCGGCTGAAATAGCCGGTGCCACTGCCCAGGTCCAGCCAGCGTTGTGGTGCAACGCTGGTGGGCAGTTGTTCGAGCAGCGCACTGCCTACCGCGCGTTGCAATTCGGCGACGCTGTCGTAGCTGGCAGCTGCGCGCGAGAACGAGGCAGCGACCTGGCGCTTGTCGGGCAAGGCACCGGGCAGGCCCGGCTGGGAAAGATCAGTCATCACCACTCTCATGTACAAAGGCCTTGATTGCTGCCGCCAACTCATGAGGTGTTTCCATCACAAAACCATGAGCACTGTCTTCCAGCAGCCCGACTTCCACGTCGGGCAGTTCTTCGAGCAACACCCCGGCGACTTCGGCCGGTACCAGCCCATCACGGCCGGCGAACAAATGCAGTTGTGGGCCGCCATAGGCTTGCAGCGCAGCTCGGGTATCGAGTTGACCAAGCACTTCGAGCCCGGCCACCAGCTGTTCGGGGGCAGGCTCGGGCATCCCGGCACTGAGCAGGCGGGCCAGGCTGCGAGGTTCTTCAGCCCCCTGGCTGCACAGTGAAATAAAGCGTTTGAGGGTGACCTTGGGGTGATAGCGACAGCCTTCGAGAAAGGTCTGGAAGGTGTCCACCGCCATGCCGTGAGGCCAGTCAGAGCGGCTGACAAAGCTGAGGTTACTGCCCAGGGTGATCAGCCCGCAGCACTCATCACCACGCCGTGCTGCCAGTTCGGCGGCGAGCATACCGCCCAGTGACCAGCCGCCGAGCCAGGCATTGCGTGGCAATTGCCGATCAAGTTTGTCGAGCCAATCCTTCGGGTCCCTCGACACCAGACTGGGCAGGTCCTGGATCTCGACCTGCAAGCCGGGGTCGATGGCGCACAACGTCGCCACCAATGGCTGTAACGCCGAACGCCCCAGGCCCCAGCCCGGCAATAGTACAAGTCGGTTACGCATCAGCAGGCTCCAGCAGCGGATAACAGTCGGCCAATGCCTCCAACAATAGCTGCACTTGAGCCGCACTGTGCGCCGCGCTCAAGGTTACCCGCAGGCGCGCGCTACCGGCCGGTACCGTCGGTGGACGGATCGCAGTGACCAGCAAGCCGCGCTCGCGCAGCATCTGCGAAAGGCGCAAGGCTCGCGTACTGTCACCGATCAGGATCGGCTGAATCGGCGTGAAGCTGTCCATCAACTGCAAGCCGATCTGCTCGGCGCCGCTGCGAAACTGCTGGATCAGCGCCACCAGGTGCTCGCGTCGCCAGTGCTCGCTGCGCAGCAGTTGCAGGCTGCGCAAGGTGGCACAAGCCAAAGCAGGTGGCTGGCTGGTGGTATAGATGTAAGGACGGGCGAACTGAATCAGGCATTCGATCAGTTCCTCGCTGCCAGCGACAAAGGCACCGGCGGTGCCGCATGCCTTGCCCAGGGTACCGATCAACACCGGCACCTGCTCATGGCTCAAGCCGAAATGCTCGACAAGCCCGCCACCGTTACGGCCCAGCGTGCCCAGGCCGTGGGCATCATCGACCATCAACCAGGCGTCGCGGGCCTTGGCTGTCGCGGCCAGGGCTGGCAGGTCGGCAATGTCGCCATCCATGCTGAAGACCCCATCGGTCACCACCAGGGTGTTGCCCACCGCCTTGTCCAGGCGGCTGGCCAGGCTGGTCGCATCGTTGTGCAGGTAACGGTTGAAACGCGCCCCACTGAGCAGCCCGGCATCGAGCAGCGAGGCGTGGTTGAGGCGATCCTGCAGTACCGTATCGCCCTGGCCCACCAGCGCGGTCAAGGCGCCAAGATTGGCCATGTAGCCTGTGGAAAAAAGCAAAGCGCGCGGTCGCCCGGTGAGTTCGGCCAGCGCCTCTTCCACCTCGTGATGCGGGGTGCTGTGACCGATCACCAGGTGCGAAGCCCCCCCCCCCACACCCCAGCGCTCGGCACCGGCGCGCCAGGCGGCGATCACTTCAGGATGGTTGGCCAGGCCCAGGTAATCGTTGCTGCAAAAGGCCAGCAACGGCTGACCATCGACCACCACTTCAGGACCTTGCGGGCTCTGCAGCAACGGCCGCTGACGGTACAGGTCGGCAGCGCGACGTTGTTCCAGCCGCGCACGAAGGTCAAAAGCCATGGTCGCCTCAGGCCGAGGCGGCGTTGTAGAACAGTTCGCTGCTCTTCTGTTCGATCAGCGCCTGTTCGATGGCCGCCTGGTGGACTTCGTCAGCATGCTCTTCACGGGCTTCAGGCTGGATGCCCAAGCGGGCGAACAGCTGCATGTCCTTGTCGGCCTGCGGGTTGGCGGTGGTCAGCAGTTTCTCGCCGTAGAAAATCGAGTTGGCGCCAGCAAAGAAGGCCAGGGCCTGCATCTGCTCGTTCATCGCCTCGCGTCCGGCCGACAGCCGCACATGGGATTTTGGCATCAGGATCCGCGCCACGGCGAGCATGCGGATAAAGTCGAACGGGTCGACCTCTTCGGCGTTTTCCAGCGGTGTACCGGCCACTTTCACCAGCATGTTGATCGGCACCGATTCCGGGTGCTCCGGCAGATTGGCCAGTTGGATCAACAAGCCGGCACGGTCGTCCAGCGACTCGCCCATGCCCAGGATCCCGCCCGAGCAGATCTTCATCCCAGCCTCACGCACGTAAGACAAAGTCTGCAGGCGCTCGCTGTAAGTACGGGTGGTGATGATGCTGGCGTAGAACTCCGGCGAGGTGTCGAGGTTGTGATTGTAGTAATCCAGCCCGGCCTCAGCCAACGCCTGGGTCTGCTCCTGGTCGAGCTTGCCCAGGGTCATGCAGGTTTCCAGGCCCATGGCCTTGACCCCTTTGACCATCTGCAGCACGTAAGGCATGTCTTTGGCCGATGGGTGTTTCCAGGCCGCGCCCATGCAGAACCGGGTAGAACCAATGGCCTTGGCCCGGGCCGCCTCTTCAAGGACCTTCTGCACTTCCATCAGCTTCTGTTTTTCCAGCCCGGTGTTGTAGTGACCGGACTGTGGACAATATTTGCAATCTTCCGGGCAGGCACCGGTCTTGATCGACAGCAGGGTCGAAACTTGCACACGGTTAGCGTCAAAGTGCGCGCGGTGCACGGTCTGCGCCTGGAACAGCAAGTCATTGAACGGCTGCTGGAACAGGGCCTTGACCTCGGCCAGGGACCAGTCGTGACGTGTTGTTGCAGTTGTGCTGGCGCTCATCGGCGGTTCCTTGTTTAGGCTTTGACTGGCGCCGGAACAGGAATGCCCGCCAGCGCACCACGGATAGCTCGCATAGTTAAGGAAGCCCGATGCGCTGTCAACTGCAAGCCAAAAGAGCGGTTTACAAGTGGTTAAATAATAACCACGAATGCCTACTGTGCAATGAAACAGCCGAACTGCCTTACCCGCTTTGCGTCGCCTGCGAAGCCGAACTGCCCTGGCTGGATGATGGCTGCCAGGTCTGCGCCCTACCCCTGCCGATGCACGGTTTGACGTGTGGTCAATGCCGCCGTCGCGCGCCAGCCTTCTACCGGGTAGAAGCGCCCTGGCACTACGGCTTTCCGCTGGATGCGCTGATCAGCCGGTTCAAGTACCACAGCCAGTGGCCGCTGGGACACTTGCTGGCACAGTTGCTCGGCCGCTGGCTGACTCATCGTTTTAACGAAGGCCTGCCACGTCCGGCGCTGCTCCTGCCCGTGCCCCTGAGCCGTCGGCGCTTGCGCCAGCGCGGCTACAATCAGGCAGCCATGCTGGCTCAGTGGCTGGCCGAACACACCGGCATCGCCTGCAACGACCGGGTACTCAAGCGCCTGATCGACACCCCAGCACAGCAAGGTCTCAAGGCGCGGGAACGCAAGCGCAATCTGCGCCAGGCTTTTGCCGTGGAAAACATCGACCTGTTGGAGGGCCGGCACCTGGCCCTCATTGACGATGTGCTGACCACCGGCGCCACCGCGCAAGCGCTGGCCAGCCTGCTGCTCAAGGCCGGTGCCCGACGGGTCGATGTTTATTGCCTGGCACGCACCGCCAAACCCGGCAGCACTTGACTTGCCGCCGGGGTGCGGGCACTTTCGTGGTTGATACTTCCCTCATGCCCGTGCCGCACATGTCCTTACCTGCCCTGCTCACCCAACATATTGTTCGTCGTCCACAGCGGATCGCCCTGCTGCAGCACATTGCCGAACAAGGTTCGATCACCCGTGCGGCCAAGAGTGCCGGCATGAGTTACAAGGCGGCTTGGGATGCCATTGACGAACTCAACAACCTGGCGGCCAGCCCGCTGGTGGAACGCAGTGTCGGTGGGCGCGGCGGCGGCGGAGCCAAGCTGTCGCAAGAGGGCCAACGGGTCCTGCGCCTGTACCATCGCCTGCAAGCCCTGCAGGCAGAGATTCTGGACGCCGCCGAAGATGCCAGTGATCTCGACCTGCTGGGTCGCCTGATGCTGCGCACCAGCGCCCGCAACCAACTGCACGGACAGGTCAGCGCTATCCAGGCCGAAGGGCATTACGACCGGATCAGCCTGGCCCTGGCCGGCGAGCTGAGCATCGATGCGCTGATCACCCGCGACAGCACCCAGCGCCTGGAACTGATCCCTGGTACCGCGGTAGTGGCCTTGATCAAGGCTGGCTGGTTGACCCTGCTCGGCCCACAGGACCTTCCACAGGAGGGCTATAACTGCCTGAAGGCTAAGGTCGAGGAATTGCTCGACGAGCTTCAGGGGCCCACTGAAGTCCGCCTGACATTGAGCAACGGGCAAACCCTGTGCACCTTCGCCGAACCTGCCTGGCTCAACGCCCAGGCAGTGGTCGCAGGTAGCGAGTTACGCGTTCAGTTTCAGCCGTCCTACGTACTTATCGGAACGCCCTTATAAAAATCGACACAAAACCGTCATAAGCCCTGACTAAGGTTACTGCCAAACCCGCAGGAAGCCTGTCATGAACCTATTAGAAGAACACCAGTCCACCGACCTCGAACAGCTGGTCAGCCTGAGCCGCCGCCGTTTCATCGGAGCGGGTGCCCTGTGTGGCGCCGCCCTGTTTCTGGGCGGCAATCTGCTCAGCCGCAGCGTAATGGCCGCCAGCGTCAGCGCTGCCAATAGCCACCTGCTCGGTTTTACCAGTATCCCCAGTGCAACCGCCGACAGCATCAGCCTGCCCCCCGGCTACAAGGCCTCGGTGCTGATCAGTTGGGGCCAGCCGCTGCACGCTGACGCCCCTTCCTTCGATGCATCCGGCCAGGGCACAGCCAAAGCCCAGGAACTGCAGTTTGGTGACAACAACGACGGCATGAGCCTGTTCCCCTTCCCCGACGATGACAATCGGGCGTTGATGGCCATCAACAACGAATACACCAACTACCGCTATCTGTTCGCCCACGGCGGGCAACCAACCTCCGCCGAAGACGTGCACAAGGCCCAGGCTGCCGAGGGCGTGTCGGTGATTGAGGTCAAGCGCAGCAATGGCCAGTGGCAGTTCGTCCAGGGCTCACCTTACAACCGGCGTATCCACGGCAACACGCCGATCCGCATCAGCGGCCCAGCGGCAGGCGATGCCTGGCTCAAGACCGCGGCAGACAACAGCGGTCGCAAGGTGCTCGGCACTTTCCAGAACTGCGCCAACGGCAAGACGCCCTGGGGCACCTACCTGACCTGTGAAGAGAACTTCACCGACTGCTTCGGCAGCAGCGATCCGGCCCAGGCATTTGACGCCGGCCAGAAGCGCTACGGGGCCTCGGTCAGCAGCAAGGAAATCGGCTGGCACCCACACGACCCGCGCTTCGACCTGGCGAAGAACCCCAATGAGCTGAACCGTCACGGCTGGGTGGTGGAGATCGACCCGTTCGCTCCGGATTCGACACCGGTCAAGCGCACCGCCCTGGGCCGTTTCAAGCACGAAAACGCGGCCCTCGGCGAAACCCGCGATGGCCGGGCGGTGGTCTACATGGGCGACGATGAGCGCGGTGAGTTCATCTACAAATTCATCAGCCGCGACCGCATCGACCACAAGAACCCCAGCGCCAACCGCAGCTTGCTCGATCACGGCACCCTGTATGTCGCGCGTTTTGACGATGGTGACCAGAACGCCGACCATCCGCGAGGCAAAGGCCAGTGGCTGGAACTGACCCATGGCAAGAACGGCCTGATTGCCGCCAACGGTTTTGCCAGCCAGGCCCAGGTACTTATTCATGCGCGCCTGGCCGCCAGCCAGCTCAAGGCCAGCCGCATGGACCGCCCGGAGTGGATCGTCGTCAGCCCCAAGGACGGCCAGGTCTATTGCACCTTGACCAACAACGTCAAGCGTGGCGAAGAAGGCCAACCAGCCGGCGGCCCCAACCCCCGCGAGAAAAATCTCTACGGACAGATCCTGCGCTGGCGCGAAACCGATGATGAGCACGGCGCCATGAGCTTCGACTGGGACCTGTTCGTGGTCGCCGGCAACCCTTCGGTACACCCGAACGATGCCAAGGGCGGCTCAAGCAACATTACCCCGCAGAATATGTTCAACAGCCCGGACGGCCTGGGCTTCGACGCCGATGGCCGACTGTGGATTCTCACCGATGGCGATTACAGCAATGCCGGTGACTTTGCCGGCATGGGCAACAACCAGATGCTCTGCGCAGATCCGGTCAGCGGTGAGATTCGCCGCTTCATGGTCGGGCCGGTGGCCTGCGAGGTGACCGGTATCGCTTTTGCGCCAGACCAACGCACCTTGTTCGTAGGAATTCAGCATCCGGGTGAAACAGGGGGCTCGACCTTTCCCGAGCACTTGCCCAATGGCAAGCCGCGCTCATCGGTAATGGCGATCAGCCGGGAGGATGGCGGGATCGTCGGAACCTAAGTTCGGCAGGGGGCCGCGCCAGCGGCCCCACTGTGGGGTACCATGCCAGCATGATGCGGCCACCTGCCGCACAGCAGGAGCAGACATGTCGCACCCCTTCGAAACCCTCACCCCCGACCTGGTCCTCGACGCCGTGGAGAGCATCGGCTTTCTCAGCGATGCCCGCGTTCTGGCACTCAACAGCTACGAGAACCGGGTCTACCAGGTAGGTATCGAAGAGTCTGAACCACTGATCGCCAAGTTCTATCGCCCGGACCGCTGGACCGATGCAGCGATTCTCGAGGAACACAGCTTCACCGCCGAACTGGCCGAATGTGAAGTCCCCGTGGTGGCGCCACTTATCCACAATGGCGCAACCCTGTTCGAACACCGCGGATTCCGCTTCACCCTGTTCCCCCGTCGTGGCGGCCGCGCCCCAGAGCCTGGCAACCTGGACCAGCTCTATCGCCTTGGCCAATTGCTCGGGCGCCTGCATGCGGTCGGTGCCACCCGCCCGTTCGAGCACCGGGAAGCGCTGGCAGTGGATAACTTCGGGCACGCCTCACTGGCCACCCTGCTCGAAGGCAACTTCGTGCCCAAAAGCCTGCTGCCGGCCTTCGAGTCAGTCGCCCGCGACCTGCTCAAGCGGGTCGAAGCCATCTATGCCAGCACTCCACACCAGACCATCCGCCTGCACGGTGACTGTCATCCCGGCAACATGATGTGCCGCGACGAGGTCTTCCACATCGTCGACCTCGACGATTGCCGTATGGGACCCGCCGTCCAGGACCTGTGGATGATGCTTGCCGGCGACCGTCATGAACGCCTGGGCCAATTGGCCGAACTGATGGATGGCTACAACGAGTTCCACGATTTCGACCCGCGCGAGCTGGCCCTGATCGAGCCCCTGCGCGCCCTGCGCTTGCTGCACTACAGCGCCTGGCTGGCACGGCGCTGGGACGATCCGGCGTTTCCGCGCAGCTTCCCCTGGTTCGGCCAGGAGCGTTACTGGGGCGACCAGATTCTCGCCTTGCGCGAACAGATGGCAGCACTGGATGAAGAACCGCTGAAATTGTTCTGAGGGCGCGCAAGTCTGTCTACAATAGCGGTGCTTTTAGATAGCTACCTAAGCAAGGAATTTGCATGCACGCTGCCAACCCGCGTCGCGGGTACATCCTGGGCCTGAGTGCCTACATCATCTGGGGTTTGTTCCCGCTCTACTTCAAAGCGCTGCAAAGCGTGCCAGCGGTGGAAATCATCGTCCACCGCGTGCTCTGGTCGGCGCTGTTCGGCTCACTGCTGTTGCTGGTCTGGAAGCATCCGGGTTGGTGGCGCGAGCTGCGCGAAAACCCCAAACGCCTGGCGATCCTGGCCCTCAGTGGCTCACTGATTGCCGGCAACTGGCTGACCTACGTCTGGTCGGTGAACAACGGACGCATGCTCGAAGCCAGTCTGGGTTACTACATCAACCCGCTGATCAACGTGCTGCTGGGCATGTTGCTGCTGGGTGAACGCCTGCGGCGCCTGCAATGGGTTGCCGTAGGCCTGGCTGCACTCGGTGTGGCCCAGCAGGTCTGGCAAGTCGGTAGCCTGCCATGGGTGTCGCTGGTTCTGGCGCTGAGCTTTGGCTTCTACGGCCTGATCCGCAAACAGGCACCGGTCGCGGCCTTACCCGGGCTGGTGGTGGAAACCTGGATGCTGGTACCGCTGGCCATCGGCTGGTTGCTGCTTAATCCATTGGCGACCAGTGCCAACCCCAGCTTCTACAGCAGCAGCGAGGCGCTCTGGCTGATTGCCGCAGGCCCGGTCACACTGGTTCCGCTGGTGTGCTTCAACGCTGCGGCCCGCCACCTGCCCTACACCACGCTGGGCTTCCTGCAGTACCTGGCGCCGACCCTGGTGCTGCTGCAAGCGGTGCTGCTGTTTGGTGAACACTTGTCGAGCAGCACACTGGTTGCCTTCATGTTCATCTGGGCCGGTCTTGCCCTCTACAGCGTCGATGCCTGGCTGAGCCTGCGCCGCCGCAGCTGATCAAAAAACGTACAAAACCATACAGGCCACGTGAATCGTGGCCTGCAGCAACATCTCCCAAGGTTATCCACACCCTCATCCCCGTGCTTTGTGCACAAGCCACTGATTATTGGTGGTTTTTTGCTCAACTGCAGCAAAGCCACGGCCCACCTGGGCTGGCGCAGGCTTCCCCCAGCTTATCCACAGGCCGGTCCCCGACAAACCGGGATAACTATTCTTCCGGCCGCAGCTTGAGTTCCACCATCAGGTCGTCCGCCAGTGCCTCAAGCTTGGCCTGCAGGACATCCAGGGAAAGCGTCAAGGGCATCGCCAGCAAAGCATCGGCGTGAAACAGCGGCTCACTGCTCATGGGGGCTGGGCGCACCTCGGTGGTCAGGCGCTCGACATTGACGCCCTGATCGGCCAACAAGCGGGTGATGTCACGCACGATGCCCGGGCGATCATTGCCCACCAGTTCCATAGCAATCGGCTTCCAGGTGCAGGACGGTTCGATGCCGCTCTCGGCAATCAGCACACGAATGTCATGTTTGCCCAAGGCTTGCAGGGCCTCGACCAGCTCATCATAGGACTCGGCCGGCACCGCCACCTTGAGGATTCCGGCAAACTGCCCGGCCATGCGCGACATGCGGCTCTCCAACCAGTTACCGTTATGCTCGGCAATGCATTCAGCAATACGTTCGACCTGACCGGCTTTGTCGGGAGCGATCACTGTTAGTACGAGATGATCCACGCGGCAACCCTCTGCTTTTAAAGGTTAGGCCCCTGAAATCAAAGGGCGCGGAGAAAGTATAGGCAAGGCGCGGCAACCTGCCGCAGCAGACTTTGAAGACTAATCGTGTACTGTTTCAAGATTTATCTGGAACAATCTGCCACTTTTTTGAGAACATACTGCCTCCCAGCGTGACCCTCTGCGACCAATTGGTCGCAGAACGACGTATTTAGTCTGATTTTCACAAGCGCAGCGCATCATGTAGTATTCCGCAGCGTGGACTACAAAACGTCGAATCGATGTCTGCCAAGGCGCCTGTGAAAATACGCAACCGCCCGCCAGCCTGTCTGGCTGGCCGCACCCAGCCGCCCATCGGGCATGTTCTGGTGCCGTGTTTAGAGAAGCGCGCAAGGCCTAAATAGAAGAGCAATAGCTGAGCAGAGTGAGGCAAGCAATGACTGAACACGTTCAAGTCGGTGGCCTTCAGGTCGCCAAAGTCCTGTTCGACTTCGTGAACAACGAAGCCATTCCCGGAACTGGCGTCAACGCCGAGCAGTTCTGGGTGGGAGCAGAAAAGATCATCAACGACCTCGCTCCAAAGAACAAAGCACTGCTGGCCAAACGTGACGCACTGCAGGCACAGATCGATGCCTGGCACCAGGCACGCAAAGGCCAGGCTCACGATGCCGTGGCTTACAAAACCTTCCTCCAGGACATCGGTTACCTGCTGCCAGAAGCTGCAGGCTTCCAGGCCTCGACCCAGAACGTCGACGACGAAATCGCTCGCATGGCCGGCCCGCAACTGGTGGTACCAGTGATGAATGCGCGCTTTGCCCTGAACGCCTCCAACGCGCGCTGGGGTTCGCTGTACGACGCCCTGTACGGCACCGACGCCATCAGCGAAGCCGGTGGTGCGGAAAAAGGCAAAGGCTACAACAAGGTGCGCGGCGACAAGGTCATTGCCTTCGCCCGCGCCTTCCTCGACGAGTCCGCGCCACTGGCGGCCGGCTCCCATGTCGACTCTACCGCTTACCGCATCGAAGCCGGCAAGCTGATCGTTGCCCTCAAGGGTGGCAGCAACAGCGGCCTGCGCGATGACGCACAGCTGATCGGCTACCTGGGCGACGCCTCGGCGCCGACCGCCATTCTGCTCAAGCACAACGGCCTGCATTTCGAAATCCAGATCGATGCCAGCACCCCGGTCGGCCGGACCGACGCTGCCGGGGTCAAGGACGTGCTGATGGAAGCCGCCCTGACCACCATCATGGACTGCGAAGACTCGGTTGCAGCGGTCGATGCCGATGACAAGGTGGTGATCTACCGCAACTGGCTCGGCCTGATGAAGGGCGATTTGTCGGAAAGCGTCAGCAAAGGCGGCCAGACCTTCACCCGGACCATGAACCCGGATCGTGAATACACCGCCCCGAACGGTGGCTCGGTGACCCTGCACGGTCGCTCCTTGCTGTTCGTGCGCAACGTCGGTCACCTGATGACCATCGACGCGATCCTCGACAAGGACGGCAACGAGGTGCCAGAGGGCATTCTCGACGGCCTGGTCACCAACCTTGCCGCGATTCACAACCTCAACGGCAACACCAGCCGCAAGAACAGCCGCAGCGGCTCGGTGTACATCGTCAAACCGAAGATGCACGGCCCTGAAGAAGCCGCATTCACCAACGAGCTGTTCGGCCGCATCGAAGACGTGCTGGGCATGAAACGTAATACGCTGAAGGTCGGCATCATGGACGAGGAGCGCCGTACCACGGTCAACCTCAAGGCCTGTATCAAAGCTGCCAGCGAGCGCGTGGTGTTCATCAACACCGGCTTCCTCGACCGTACCGGCGACGAAATCCACACCTCCATGGAAGCCGGCGCCGTGGTGCGCAAGGGCGCCATGAAAACCCAAAAGTGGATCGGCGCCTACGAGAACGCCAACGTCGATATCGGCCTGGCCACCGGTCTGCAAGGCCGTGCCCAGATCGGTAAAGGCATGTGGGCCATGCCGGACCTGATGGCCGACATGCTCGAGCAGAAGATCGCTCACCCGCTGGCCGGCGCCAACACCGCCTGGGTACCGTCGCCGACCGCAGCGGCGCTGCATGCGCTGCACTACCACAAGGTCGATGTATTTGCCCGTCAGGCGGAACTGGCCAAGCGGGCGCCGGCGTCGGTAGATGACATCCTGACCATTCCGTTGGCGCCTGACACCAACTGGTCGGACGAAGAGATCCGCAACGAGCTGGACAACAACGCCCAGGGCATCCTCGGCTACGTTGTGCGCTGGATTGACCAGGGCGTGGGTTGTTCGAAAGTACCGGACATCAATGATGTCGGCCTGATGGAAGACCGCGCCACCCTGCGGATTTCCGCCCAGTTGCTGGCCAACTGGCTGCGTCACGGCATCGTCAGCGAGGCACAGGTGCTGGAAAGCCTCAAGCGCATGGCGCCGGTGGTGGACAAGCAGAACGCCAACGACCCGCTGTACCGCCCACTGGCACCGGACTTCGACAACAACATCGCCTTCCAGGCGGCGGTCGAGCTGGTGGTCGAAGGCACCAAGCAGCCGAACGGCTACACCGAGCCGGTGCTGCATCGTCGTCGTCGTGAGTTCAAGGCCAGGAACGGTCTGTAATCAGCCCATCGCGGGCAAGCCCGCTCCCATTGTGGGAGCGGGCTTGCGATCAGGTTCACACTATCCCCAATTCCCTGCGCACCAACGCCATCAACTTGTCCAGATCGATCGGCTTGAGCAAAAAGTCGACGACACTCAAATGCATCGCCGCAATGGCATCAGCCACGTCGGCATCACCGGACACGATGATGATCGGCAACGCCGCTTTGTCCGATTCGCGAATCTGCCGGATCAGCTCCAGGCCATCAAACGGCTCCATACGCAAGTCAGTAATCAACAGGCCGATACTCTGCTCGCCTTTCAGGCAAGCCAGCGCCTGCTCGGCATTTTCCGCTGTCACGCACTTGATATGCTTGGCTTTCAGGTAACTGGCCAACGCATCACGAGCCGCCTGATTATCATCGACGATCAATACCTTCTGTGGCGCAGCCCGCGGCGCCGTTACTGCTGCCAGCGCTTCACGCTCTGCATCACTCAGTATGTCGTCTTGGTCAGACATGGCTGTCTCATCATCAACTACCCGCAAAATGCCCCTCGAATCAAGTTCAGACCGCTTTTGACCGCCTTGCAACCCGCCTTCCGTCGGCAATTTGACACCCGTCGTGTTTCTCACCCTGTCCGTCGCACCCTTTAGACTTACGTCCAATGGGCACTGGGCACCCTGCGGCCGACCATGGGGGTCGAAAACAACAGGGTCGACGACACAGGTCGACACAAAGACGCGGTAATGCTCATGAGCAAAATGGACGCCTTCACCCAGGCCGGAAAAACTGCAGTACTGCAGAATATCCAAGGGACCCTGCAGTTTCTGCAACGTTTCCCCCCCTTTAACCAGATGGAGAACGCCCACTTGGCGTTTCTCGTCGAACAGTGCCAGCTGCGCTTCTATGCGGCCAATGACAGCATCATCAAGCCCAGCGACGGGCCGGTCGAGCACTTCTATGTCGTCAAGCAAGGCCGGGTGGTCGGCGAACGTCAGCACGTGACCCGCCCCGGCACAGAAACCACTTTCGAGATCACCACCGGCGAGTGCTTTCCCCTGGCCGCCCTGCTCGGCGAACGCGCCACGCGCACCGAACACCTGGCGGGCGAAGACACCTTCTGCCTGCAGTTGAACAAGGCGGCCTTCATTCGCCTGTTCGCCCTCTCCGAGGTCTTTCGCGACTTCGCCCTGCGCGGTGTCAGCAGCCTGCTCGACCAGGTCAATCAACAGGTCCAGCGGCGTGCGGTGGAAACCCTCGGCACTCAGTACTCGCTCAACACCCGCCTGGGTGAACTGGCCATGCGTCACCCGGTCGCCTGCGAACCGTACACACCCCTGCGCGAGGCCGTGGCCCTGATGCACGAGCAGCAGGTCGGCAGCATCGTGATCGTCGACGAGCAACGCTTTCCCATCGGCATTTTCACCCTGCGCGACCTGCGCCAGGTGGTTGCCCATGCCAACGCCGATTTTGCCCAGCCGGTCGCCGGCCATATGACCCTCGATCCTTTCTACCTGAGCCCCCGGGCCAGCGCTTTCGACGCGGCCATTGCCATGACCGAACGACACATCGCCCATGTCTGCCTGGTCGAGGACAAGCGCCTGTGCGGCGTGGTCTCCGAGCGCGACCTGTTCTCCTTGCAACGTGTCGATCTGGTTCACCTGGCCCGGACCATCCGCCATGCCACACGGATCGAAAGCCTGGTATCGCTGCGTGGCGAAATCGGCCAACTGGTCGAGCGAATGCTGGCCCACGGTGCGTCCTCAACGCAGATCACCCAGATCATCACCCTGCTCAACGACCACACCGTGTGCCGGGTAATCGAACTGGCGATCCAGGAAAAGGGCGACCCCGGCGTGCCTTTCAGCTGGCTGTGCTTTGGCAGTGAAGGCCGGCGCGAACAGACCCTGCATACCGACCAGGACAACGGCATTCTGTTTGAGGCCCGCGATGCCGCCCACGCCGCCGAGATCCGCGGCCGCCTGCTGCCGCTGGCCCAGTACATCAACCTGGGCCTGGCTCAATGCGGCTTTACCCTGTGCAAGGGCAACATCATGGCCGGCAACCCCGAGCTGTGCCTGTCCCGTGCCGAATGGGCGCGGCGCTTCGCCGCCTTCATTCGCGAGGCCACCCCGGAGAACCTGCTGGCCTCAAGCATCTATTTTGACCTGCGGGTGGTCTGGGGCAATGACAACGCTTGCGAACAGCTGCGCCAGAGCATTCTTGAGCAGATAGCCGATAACCGCCTGTTTCAACGCATGATGGCCGACAACGCCTTGCGCCAGCGGCCACCGGTAGGTCGCTTGCGTGAATTCGTGCTGACCCGCCAGGGCAGTGACAAGGCCGCCACGCTGGATCTCAAGGTCCAGGGACTAACGCCGTTCGTCGACGGCGCCCGCCTGCTGGCCCTGGCCAACGGCATCAGCGCCAACAACACCCTGGAACGCCTGCGCGAGCTGGTGACCCGGGAAGTGATCGAACCGCTCGATGGCGCCGCCTATGAGGAGGCCTATCACTTCATTCAGCAAACCCGCATGCAGCAACACCAGCTACAGAGCCGGCAGAACCTGCCCTATTCCAACCGCGTCGATCCGGACAGCCTCAACCACCTGGACAGACGCATCCTGCGCGAGTCCCTGCGCCAGGCCCAACGCCTGCAGAGTAGCCTGGCCCTGAGGTATCAGCTGTGAGTCTGTTCGCCTGGCTACGACCTCGACAGATCGACGACCACCTACGCCAAAGGGTAGCTCAGCTGGCACCAGCGCCCGCGCTCAGCGAAGACTCGCTGCGCAGCCAGCGCTGGGTGGTACTGGACCTGGAAACCAGCGGCCTGAATACCCAACGCGACCTGGTCCTGTCGATTGGCGCAGTGGTCATCGAAGACGGTGCGATCGACTTCAGCCAGCAGTTCGAGCGCACCCTGTACCAACGCGATCACAAGCTGACCTCCAGCGTGCTGATCCATGGCCTGGGGCCCAGCGCCATCGCCGCTGGCTGCGATCCGGCGCAGGCGCTGCTCGAGCTGATGACCTTCATCGGCGACAGCCCGGTATTGGCCTTCCACGCCCCCTTCGACCAGCGCATGCTCGCCCGGGCCCTGAAAGACCACTTGGGCTATCGCCTGCAGCACCCGTTCTTCGATGTGGCCGAGCTCGCACCGCTGTTGAACCCGCAGATCACCCTGCGCGAAGCTGGGCTGGACGACTGGACGGCCTGTTTCGGCCTGGAGGCCATCGAACGGCACAATGCCAGTGCCGATGCCATGGTCACCGCCGAACTGGCGCTGATCCTGTTCAGTCAGGCCCGGCGCCAGCACCTGGATAGCCCGGCACAGCTCGACCAGCACCTACAGCGCTGGCGTCGTCGGCGGCAACAGAGTCACGGTTTCTAGCGTCATCCGATGAGCACCAATTGCGTTTCACAAGAAGATTCTGCAACAATCGCGAATAATTCTCGTTAGTTAACGCATCTATTTCGGGGAACGCCTTGTCGTCCGCACAGAGCCCACACAGTGAGCTGGTCGCTACGCTCTACCGCGACCATCGCAGTTGGCTACTCGGCTGGCTACGGCGTAATATTGCCTGCGCCGAGCGTGCCGAGGACCTGAGCCAGGACACCTTTGTGCGCCTGCTCGGCCGCGACCTGTTGCCCGCACCGCGTGAACCCCGAGCCTTTCTCCTGGCCATCGCCAAGGGCCTGTTGTTCGATCACTTTCGCCGCGCGGCACTGGAGCAGGCCTATTTGGCCGAGCTGATGCTGGTCCCCGAAGCCGAACAACCTTCCCCGGAAGCCCAACACCTGATTCTCGAAGACCTCAAGGCCATCGACCGCCTGCTGGGCAAGCTGTCGAGCAAAGCCCGCGCGGCTTTTCTCTACAACCGTCTGGACGGCCTGAACCATGCGCAAATTGCCGAACGCCTGGGCGTTTCCGTCTCCCGGGTGCGCCAGTACCTGGCCCAGGGCATGCGCCAGTGCTACATCGCCCTGTACGGCGAACCGACATGAACAGCAAACCGGTCAGCGCTAGCGTTCTTGACGCCGCGATTGCCTGGCAGCTATGCCTGGACTCAGGCAGCGGCAACGCCAACGAGCGCGCCGAATTCGCCCGCTGGCATGGCGCCAATGAGGAGCACGCGCGGGCCTGGATGCAACTGGGCATGCTCGACCAGCGCTTCAGCGCAGCAGCTGGACCTGCGCGCCAGGCCTTGCTGCAATCGCGCGCCGTCCTGCGCCAGCGCGTACGCAAGCTAGGCAGTGGCTTAGCCAGTCTGATGCTGGTGGTTGGCTTGCTGAGCTGGGCCAGCGCCTATCAGTCATTGGGCTATTGGCTGGCCGATCAACGCACAGCCACCGGCGAGCAACGCAGCCTGCGCCTGACCGACGGTACCCTGATCAGCCTCAATACCCATTCGGCGGTGGACATCCGCTTCGATGAAAAAGAGCGCCTGATCGTCCTGCACGAGGGTGAAGTCTCCATCGAGACCGGACACAAGGATGATCGTCCCTTCATCGTCGCCACCGAAGACGGGCGCATGCGCGCGCTGGGCACCCGCTTCCTGGTCAAAGTGGAGGATCAGGGTACCCGTCTGAGCGTATTGCAATCGGCCGTGGCGGCCAGGCCGCAAGACAGTGGCGACGAACAGATTCTTCATGAGGGCCAACAGGTGCTGATGAGTCATGACCGACTCGGCCAGATCGCCGGCCTGAACGTCGGAGCCGACGCCTGGACCCGCGGCATGCTGGTGGTCGACAACGTGCGCCTTGGCGACCTGATCGACGAGCTTGGCCGTTACCGCAGTGGCTACCTGAGTGTTGCGCCGGAGGTGGCCAACCTGCGCATTACCGGCAGCTTCCCGCTGAACGACACCGACCTGGCCCTGACCGCGTTGCTGCCGACGTTGCCGGTGCAAATCGAGCAGCACACCCCCTGGTGGGTGACGGTGGTGGCCAAACGCGATACGCCTTGAGGCCCCCGCCGCCAGCACTCCCCTCTGAAATATAAATCTAAATTATTTTCACTACCCACTATCACTTTTCCCCTCTCACTCGGCAAGGAAGCTAGTTAGCACTTATTCGTCGAGGAGCCGCTGCATGTCCCGCGTTTTTGAAACCTTCCTGCGCCCCAGTCTGCTGGCCATGGCCATTGCCCTGTCCGCGCCGCTGGCGAGCAGCCCAGTGGTTGCCGCCGAGCAATCCAGCCTGCGCAGTTACAACCTGCCCGCGGCACCGCTGTCGAGCATCCTGAACCAGATCGCAAGTCAGGCCGGTATCGCCCTGAGCCTGGATCCGAGCCTGGCCAGCGGCCGCTCCTCGGCAGCGGTCAACGGCCAGTACAGCGGCGTCGGCGCCCTGCAGGCGGCATTGCGTGGCACTGGCCTGCAGCTGCAACAAAGCAGCGCCGGCACCTACAGCCTGGTCGCGACCCCTGAAGGTGCCATGGCCTTGCCGGAAACCAGCATCAATGCCACGGGTGATTTTGAAAGCGCCTGGGGGCCGGTGGACGGTTACGTCGCCACTCGCACAGCGGCGGGTACCAAAACGGATACAGCGCTGGTCGAAGCCCCCCGT
Source organism: Pseudomonas sp. (assembly GCF_050739775.1). Lineage (GTDB taxonomy): Bacteria > Pseudomonadota > Gammaproteobacteria > Pseudomonadales > Pseudomonadaceae > Aquipseudomonas. Next base: position 30,069 of record NZ_JBOICA010000010.1, on the reverse strand, counting down.
TCCATTTCGGTTGCCACCCGAGAGCAAATGAACGACCGCGGGGTAAAAAACCTCGATGATGCCGTTCGCTACATGCCGGGCGCTGTCGCCAGCAGCTACGGCAGCGATACTCGCGCTGACTGGCTGCGTGTACGCGGCTTCGAGCCGACCCAGTTCCTTGATGGCCTGCCGCTGCCAAAAGGTGTGTATGCCAACCCGAAACAGGAAACCTGGAACCTTGACCGCCTCGCCCTGCTACGCGGCCCGGCATCGTCGGTTTACGGCCAGACTCCGCCAGGTGGTTTGCTGGACATGGTCAGCCGCCGCCCCAGCGAGGAGTCGAGCCACGAAGTCGAAGTGCAATACGGCAGTGACAACCATCGTCAGATCAACTTCGCCAGCACCGGCAAGATCGACGACGAAGGCCAATTTCTCTACGGCATCAGCGGTGTGGTACGCGACAGCGGCACGCAAATCGACCATGTAGACAACAAGCGCTACAACATCGCGCCCAGCCTGACCTGGAATATCGACACCGATACCAAGCTGACCCTGCTCTCGCAGTTCACACGCGACGATACCGGTATTACCAGTCAGTTCTATCCGATCCAAGGCACCAAGATCGACTCACCATTCGGTGATATTTCCCATCACAAGAATCTGGGCGATCCCGACTGGGAATACTACGACCGCACTTACTATGCCCTGGGCTATGCCTTTGAACATCGTTTCAACGATGTCTGGCAGTTCCGTCAGAACCTGCGTTATACCAAATCGGAACTGTCATTCCAGGCCATCACTGTCGGCTCTTACCCTTACAGCCTGGTTGATGACCAGGGCAACATTGCCCGTTCTACCACCAGCACTGACGAAGCTATCAGTCAGCTGGCAGTAGACAACAACCTGCAGGCTAACTTCGCTACCGGCGATGTTACCCATACGCTGTTAATCGGTCTTGACCACCAGCGCTCCGATACTACCTTCACATCGATTTTTGGCCTGGCCCCGCCTACCAATGTCAATAATCCGATCTATGGCCAGCCGATTGTCCGTCCGCCACGCTCCAGTGCCTTCTACGACTACAACCAAAAAACCGTCCAGACCGGTCTGTATGTCCAGGATCAGATGGCACTCGATCAATGGCGCCTGACCCTCGGCGGTCGTGAGGACTGGGTCCACACGGGCACCACTTATTACAACCAGAACGATGCGACCAACACCGACCGCAACAGGAACTTCAGCGGTAATGCGGCGATCAGTTATGTATTCGACTCAGGCTTCGTACCCTACCTCTCTTATGCGGAGTCCTTCCAGACCGAGAGCAATGCCAGCACGTCGCCAACCCAGTCGTTCAAGCCAACCGAAGGCATGCAATGGGAACTAGGTATCAAGTATCAACCTCCCGGCTCCAAAACACTGCTGAGTGCGGCGATCTATGACCTGACGCAGAAAAATGTCTCGGTCACGACAACTGTCGCCAACGTTCCTATCAGCAGCCAGACCGGCGAAGTAAAGGTAAAAGGACTGGAACTGGAAGCGGTGTCTGACGTAACCGAAAACCTCAAGGTTATCGCCGCTTACACCCTGGCCAAGTCAGAAGGGCAAAAAGGTGATTACAAAGGCAATCGTCTGCAACTGATGCCAAACCAGCAGGCTTCGTTGTGGACCGACTACACCTGGCACAGTGGCCTACTGGACGGCTTCGGCATCGGTGCCGGTGCACGCTACACCGGTAATACCTATGGCGACCGGGGTAATACCTGGCTGGGCAAGGCCGATGCGGTCACGGTATTTGACGCCTCGGTACACTATGATCTGGGCCGCCTGGATAACAGCCTCAAAGGTGCGTCCCTCAAAGTGAACGCCACCAACCTGTTCGACAAGGACTACATCTCCACCTGTGACAGCTTCTATTGCTACTACGGCGATCAACGCAGCGTTGTCGCCAGTGCCACTTACCAGTGGTAAGCGACTGAGTTGGCAGCATCGCGAGCCGCCCCACACCGGGCGGCTTTGGCTTGTCTGAAGGCAATGAAATGAAAAGCAAAACCATCCGCCGCTGGTCCTTCATCCACACCTGGACCAGCTTGATCTGCACCCTGTTCCTGCTGATGCTGGCAGTGACCGGTTTGCCACTGATCTTTCATCACGAGATCGACCACTTGCTGGGCGATGCTCCGGAACTGAAGGAGATGCCGGCCAACACTCCGAAGCTCGACCTGCAACAGCTGGTGCTCAAAGCCCAGGCCCACCGCCCGGGCGAGGTCATGCAGTACTTCGGCTGGGACGAGGACGACAGTAATGGCGTGATCGCGATCATGGCGGCCACTGCGGGCACCGAGCCGAACTCGTCGCACACCTTCATGCTCGATGGCCGCACCGGCGAGGTGGTGGAAATGCCATCGGCCAATGGCGGTTTCATGCTGACCATGCTGCACCTGCACGTGGACATGTTTGCCGGCCTGCCCGGCAAGCTGCTGCTGGCATTCATGGGCTTGCTGTTCGTGGTGGCAATCATTTCCGGCGTGGTGCTCTATGCACCCTTCATGCGCCGCCTGAAGTTCGCCACGGTGCGCCATGAAAAGTCGCGGCGTTTACGTTGGCTCGACCTGCACAACCTGATCGGCATCGTCACCCTGACCTGGGCCCTGGTGGTTGGCGTGACCGGGGTGATCAGCGCCCTGTCCGACCTGGTCATCGCGGCGTGGCGCAACGACAGCCTGAGCGCAATGGTGGCGCCTTACCGTGATGCCCCAGCATTGGCCGAACTGGCGCCCGTCAGCCGGGTGCTGGATATCGCTGCCGAGGCCGCGCCGGGGATGGTGCCGGATTTCATTGCGTTCCCGGGCACGCGCTTTTCCAGTGAGCATCATTACGCGGTGTTCATGAAAGGCGGCACCCACCTGACTGCACACCTGCTGACACCGGTACTGATCGATGCGACGACACTGGCGGTGACCGCTGTCGGAGAACGGCCCTGGTACATGGACGCGATGGGACTGTCACAGCCGCTGCACTTCGGTGACTACGGTGGCCGGCCGATGCAGATTCTCTGGGCCGTGTTGGACGTCCTGACGATCATCGTCCTTGGCAGTGGCGTGTACCTGTGGGTCGTGCGCCGCCGGGCCACGGCCACGCTACCAGCCGCCCAGGCGCAGGTGGCAGGATGAAGCGCAAGACATCAAGCTTGTGGGCGGTGTTCGGCATGCCTGCATTGATCGCCCTACTCGGCGCAACGGGCCTGTTTGCAGCATTGCTGGGGGATGGTTGGTGGGATGCGCTGGCCTGGGCAGGCCTGGGCCTGCCGGCGTGGTACAGCCTGCGGGGCTTTTGGCCAGCCCCGCGATGACGACTAATCAGCCAACTTCGGCAAGCAATCATCCAGCCGCTTGTGCAACGCGCTGGCGCTCGGCCAATTGCGCAACAACCGCGCCCGGTCGCGGGCGTAGGCTGGGGCGAAACTGAGTTGGGTAGCATGCTGGCACATGGCGTCAAGATCGATCAGCGACCACTGACCGTCCTGCCAGAACAGATTGTGCCCCTTCATGTCGCCGTGGCTTATGCGCTCGTGGATCAGTTGTCTCAACAGCGCCTGCAAGGCCTGAAGCTGCGCCTCAGGCACCTCGCCGCTATCGACATAGGGCGTGAAGCACTCGATCAGGTCCGGTCCGTCGGCGTACTCGGTCAGCAGATAGGCGCGGCTGCGCAGCCCCATGAACCGCAGTTCCTGCACCGCCAGTGGCCGTGGCGTGGCGATGCCGAGAAACTCCAGGCGATGCCCTTCGATCCACGAATGCCAGGCCCGGCTCGGGCGCCAGAAGCGCTTGAACCAGTGCGCCGTGTTCTTGATGTTGTAGCGTTTGAGTACCAATGGCCGCCCATTCACTTCGATCCGCGCGACACTGGCAGCGCCACCGGTCTTGTACAGGTGGCCCTGGTCGATCAGCCTGTCGGCCTGTTCCAATACTGGCAGCATGGCCGCCAGTTCGTTGCGGCGAATCGAACGCAAGCCGGAGGGGCCACGTTCGACGCTGAATAGCGTGCACTCGCGCCCGGCCTTCTCCAGGTAATCCTTCAGGCGCCAGCTGCGCACCTTGTCGATCTGCTTCTGCAACGTTTCCAGTGGCAGGGCATGCTCGGCATTGGCCAGCAGATAATGCACCAGCAGCTCTTCGATGAACGGTTCCAGGCGCTTGGGCAGTTGCGCGAAGAGTACGCCAAGATTCTGCAGCACGAGGGGACGAGACAGGGGCTTGCCCAGGGTTTCGGCCTTGATCCCGGCACCATCGATCAGGTACAGCTGGTCGCCATGACGCAACAGGTTGTCCAGGTGCAGGTCTTCCTGCCACAGGCCCTTGGCGTGCATATGCCCCACTGCCGCCAACGCTTCACCGAGCACCAGCTGCTGTTCATCGGCCAGCGGCGGCAAGGCTTCGACCTCTGCCCAGGCATCGGCCAGGCCTTGGGCACCTTCGAGAAACTCGAACAGCAACCAGCCGCCTTCACCTTCGCGCAAACCATCGGCGAGCAACAACGGCGTGGTCAGCCCTTGTACCGCCAGCAGGCGCGCACCTTCGCGTTCACGCTGAAAATGCCGGGCAGCACTGCTACCCACCAGCAACTTTGCCAGCACTGGCTTGCCGCGCCAGATACCGGCGCCCACATAGCGCTGCCCGGGCAACACCCGCAGCAGGCTGAGCAGTTGCAGCTCGGCACTGCCAGCGGCGTCGGCCAGGCTGATGTTCAGGGGCAGGTCCGGGTGACGCCCGGTATCCTTGAGTTCGGACAAACGCATCAGCGAGCCTCTTTCTCACGGCGGCGGCGCGTCAGGCGCTGCAGCCAGTTGTCGACCAGGGTGCTGTCAGTGGCCTGGTCCAGGTAACTGGCCAGCAGCAGACGCACTTCAGCTTCGCTCCAGCTTGGAGCACGGCGCAACAATGGCTCAAGGTCCTTGAGCCGGTCACGCATGCCCAGCAGCAGCGGCCGGGTCTTCTCCAAGTCGATCAGTTGCGCCAGCCAGCCATCGCTACGCTCACGCAGGAATATGTGCTTGGGATAGAAACAGCCATGCACCTGGCCGGCCGCATGAAGGGTACGCGCCAACAGGCCACAAGCACGCAGGATGCCCTGGCGCTGGCCGATGTTCAGCGTCGGCCATAGCCCGAGCAGGCTGTCCAGGTCGCTCCAGTCGTCCAGGGCACGAGTCAACAGGATCGCCCGGCGCTCGCCAGCGATCTTGCGTTCACCATAGTAGACCGCCTGCAGCGCTGGAATCCCCAACTTCTGGTAGCGGCTGATATTACGAAACTCGCGGGCAAAGGTCGGTTCACCGAATGGCCGGTGCAAGGTACGGGTCAGGTAGTCGCTCTGGCGCTTGAGGTAGTAGCCCTTGCCCTCCAGCTCCAGGCGATAAACGCTGCTCCAGCCACCGCGGCCGGTATTGGGCTCATCCACTGCATCAAGCTGCAGCGACCAGAGCTGGTCGAAACCGTTCAGGCCATGGCGCTCAAGCAGTGCCGTCTCGGCACTGGCGAGGAAATCAGTCATTCGCGTCCCTCGAAAAACGTCACGACATGCCGAATACGGCGCTTGTCCGCCGCATTCAGGCGCTCGCGCCCGCGATACTGCAGGTAGAAGCGCAAACGCTGAGTGGCCGACAGGTGATACTTGGCCACTTTGTCCAGGCATGCCAGGTCCTTGGTGATCCGGTAGCGCAGCATGAAGCCCCACCAGAAGTCGCCCGTCGGGCAATCGATCAAGAACAGGCTGGCCTGGTCATCAACCAGCAGGTTGCGCCACTTCAGATCGTTATGGGTAAAGTGGTGATCATGCATGACCCGGGTATGCCGGGCCAACTGCCGGCTGATGTGGTCAACCCAGCCACGATCGGCCAGGCGTGCATCCTTGTGCTCGGCCAGTGCCGAAAGGTCTTCGGTGCGCGGCAGCTCGCGGGTGATCATCGCCCCGCGAGCAAAGGCCAGGCCATTGCGCTCCAGGCCCCAGGCGACTATCTCAGCGGTAGGAATGTCCCACTTGGCGAACTGCTTGAGGTTCTGCCACTCGGCCTTGATTCGCGGGCGCCCCAAATAACGACGCAAGCCTTTGCCGGCACCGGTGTAACGTTTGACGTAATAGTTGACCCCGTCACGCTGAACGCGGATCACTTCGCTCAACGGGTCGTGCGTCAGGCGCTCGCCCTGCAAAGCGAAGACCGCGTCGATGCTGCCAAAATCCGCCGCCAGTGCCTGGTAACCAGGCTCCAGTGTCCATCCCGCCATCAGAGCGCGTCCCCGTATCGTTGTTTACGCTCGTAGAGCTTCTGGGCCTTGCCTTCCAGCCAGCGCAGCAGCGCGGCTTCTTCAGCCAGGACCTGACGCAGTGGTTGCTGGAAGTAACCCCGCAAGAAGCGCAGTTTGTCGCACCGGGTCAGGCCGATGTCCAACGCTGAGAAATACAGCGCGGCCAGGTCCTTGTTGCGCCAGCGCCGGGAGATGGTCGCCCGGGTTTGTGCGCGGTGCAGGTCGATAACCGACAACTTGAAATCTTCAGCCGTCACTTCACGATCGGTGTGCAACAGGAAGTGGCAGATGTAGCAGTCACGATGATTGACCCCGGCCCGGTGCATCATCCCGGTCATGCGCGCCACTTCGGCAATCAACGCACGCTTGAGGCGCGGCGCCGGCGCTTGCTTGAGCCAGTCGAGGCTGAAGTCTTCGAGGCTGATGGTCGGCGCCAGTTCTTCGGTGACGATGAACGAATGCTGCTCGGCCGGGTTGCTGCCACGCTCGCCGTAGGCAACCGCGGTCATGGTCGGCACCCCGACTTCGTGCAGGCGCTGGATCGCCCGCCATTCCTGACCGGCGCCGAGCACCGGCAGTTTGGCGCTGAACAGGTTCTTGAAGATCTCGCCCCAGCCGATGCCGCGGTGGATCTTGACGAAGTAGCCACGCCCCTCGACTTCGGTGCGCAGGGTACGGCGGCCTTCCAGCTCACGGTACACCTGGCCTTGCAGGCCCTCCACGGCATCGAAGGCATCGCGCCCGGCCCACAGGCGTTTGAACGGCTCGGCCAATATCAGTTTCATTTACGCTCCGGGGCCAGGATCACATCGGCGGCATGCTCGGGCATGCTGTAGAGGTCGGCGCTGTCGGCGAAGGCCAGCCCGTTGCGCGCCCAGCTGGTACGAGCCGCGTCGTCTTCAAGCATGCGCTGCAGGTACTGGTTGAGCTGTTCCTGTTCGAACGGCTCATCGAGCACCAGGCCACTCTCGGCCTCGGCAATGTAATGGGCATAACCACAGACCGCCGAGACCAGCACCGGCAGGCCGGCGACCAGCGCTTCGAGCAACACCGTACCGGTGTTTTCGTTGTAGGCCGGGTGAATCAACAGGTCGGCACCGAGCAGGAAATGCGGGATATCGCTGCGCCCCTTGAGGAACTGCACCTGATCGGTCAAACCGAGGGTCGCGCTTTGCAGCTGGAACACCTTGGGGTCATCCTGGCCAATAACCATCAGGCGGGTGCGCTTGCGTAGCGCCGACGGCAGGGACGCCAGGGCCTTGAGGCTGCGGTCGACGCCCTTGGTCTTGAACCCGGAGCCGATCTGCACCATCAGCAGCTGGTCATCCTTGAGATCGAACTCGCGGCGAAACTCGGCGCGGATCTCGGCGGCATTGGCTGGTGCCCGACGGTCCTGGGAAATGCCCGGTGGCAGCAAATGGAAACGCTCCAGCGGTGTGTCGTAATGCTTGATAAACAACGGCTGCTGGATTTCCGAGATCATCAGCACCTCGGTCTTGGCGTCCTTGGCAAACACCGCCCGCTCGTACTCGGCAAAGTGCCGGTAGCGGCCCCAACGCCGGTACAGCGAGTTACGCAAGTTCTGCGCCTTGTCTTCAAAACAGCCGTCGGCGGCGTAGTAGACATCAAGCCCCGGCATCTTGTTGAAGCCGATCAGACGGTCAACCGGACGCTTGGCAAGGTCTGCCTCCATCCAGGCGCTGAGTTTCTCGTTGCGCCGATGGTTGAACAGCGCCTTGACGGGGGCGACCAACACTTCGAAACCTTCAGGCACATCGCCCTCCCAGATCAGCGTGTAGACGCGGATCCGGTGGCCACGGCGCTGGCACTCCAGGGCAATACGCATGAAGTCGCGCTGCAGGCCACCGAAGGGGAAATATTTGTACAGCACAAAAGCCAGTTGCATCAACGAACATCCTCAGCCAGCAGCAACGCGCGCAATTGGCTCGCCACACGCTCGGGATTCAGGCGAGTGAAGCACAACGGCCACTCGCGTTTGAGATCGAACCGGCGCTGATCGTCAGCACTCGGTTTGTACGTGCATTTCTTCTGCAGGCAGGGTGCGCAGGCAAGGTCGCTGGCCAGGTGTACCTGAGACTTGCCATAGGCACCGGTCAGCCCCGGGTTGGTCGGACCGAACAGCGACAGGGTCGGCACATCCAGTGCCGCCGCCAGATGGCCGAGGCCAGTATCCACCGCCACGCAAGCCTTGGCAGCCGCCAGTACACGCGCTACGCCCGCCAGGTTCAACTTGGGCAGTACCTGACAGTTGTTCAAGCCCTTGGCGATTCGCTCGGCGCGAGCCTGCTCGGTCGGGTTGCCCCACGGCAGGCGCACCTCAAGGCCTTGTTGCCCCAGGCGCTCGGCCAATTGACGCCAGTAGGCCTCGGGCCAGTGCTTGGTGGCCCAGGTGGTGCCATGCAGGAACACCACGAACGGTGCTGCCGGTGGCAACTGCAGGCGATTGAGGTCCAGGCCGTAGTCGCCAAGACCGGCGGGCAGGTCGTAGCCCAAGGCCAAACCGAACAGCTGGCGCACCCGCTCCACAGCGTGCTGCCCACGCTGCACCGAGAAGCGTCGGTCATAGAAGCGGCTGGACAGCCCTTCACGCGCGGAATAGCGGTCGAGCCCGGCCACCGGAGCCTTGACGTAGCGGGTCAGCCACGCGGACTTGACCAGGCCCTGGGCGTCAATCACCAGGTCGTACTTGGTCTCGCGTAAACGCTGCTTGAACTGGCGCCATTCGCCATTCTTGAAGGTCTGCCAAAGGTTCTTGCGCCAGCGGCGGATCGCCACCGGGATCACCTTGTCCACCGCCGGGTGCCAGCTGGGGATCTCGGCAAAACCTTCTTCAACCACCCAATCGAAGCGGATGCCGGGAATCGCCCGGGCCGCATCGGTCAGCGCCGGCAGCGCATGAATCACATCCCCCAGGGAAGAGGTCTTGATCAGCAATACCCGCACTTAGTCGACCTCGGCCAGGACATCGATCAGCTTCGGACCATTGAGGCGCTGCAACGCAGCCACCACCGCCTCAGGTTCGAGCTGACGCAAGCAGTTGTAATGGCCGAAACGGCAGGTACGGTCGAAACAGGGACTGCACTCCAGGCCCAGGCGCACCACTTCGACCTGATCGGCCAGCGGCGGGGTGAAACCCGGCGAGGTCGAGCCATAGACAGCCACCAGCGGCCTATTCAGGGCGGCGGCCACATGCATCAGGCCGGAATCGTTGGACACCACGGCATCGCTGCACGACAGCAGGTCGATGGCCTCGGCCAACGAGGTTTCGCCACTGAGATTGCTGGCTTCCTCACGCAGGCCGGGAATCAGCCGGTCGCGAATCGACTCGCCCACCGCATGGTCGTTCTTCGAGCCGAACAGCCAGACCTGCCAGCCCTCACGGATCTTGGTTTCGGCAACTTTGGCGTAATGCTCCGACGGCCAGCGCTTGGCTTCGCCGAACTCGGCGCCCGGACACAGCGCCAGCACCGGGCGGTCCAGGCTCAGGCCGAACTTGGCCAGGGCGGCAGCGCGGCTGGCGGCTTCGATCTGCAGGCTCGGGCGCGGGTACGGTTTGGGCAGCTCGGCGCCAGCCGGGTAGGCCAGGGCCATGAAGCGCTCGATCATCAGCGGGTAACGCGCCTTGTCCAGCTTGCGCACATCGTTGAGCAGACCGAAACGCAGCTCGCCGCGCCAGCCGGTACGCTTGGGAATACCGGCAAAGAACGGCACCAACGCCGACTTCAGCGAGTTGGGCAGCAAGATCGCCTGGTCATACTGACCGGCCAAGGACTTGCCGATGCGCCGCCGGGTCGCCAGTTCCAGCGCGCCATGGCCGAGCGGAAAGCTCAAGGCCTGGCGAACTTCAGGCATGCGTTCGAGGATCGGCCGGCTCCACTCGGGGGCCAGCACGTCGATCACACACGCCGGATGTTGCTGCTTCAGGCAATGGAACAGGGTTTGCGCCATTACCATGTCGCCCACCCAGCTGGGGCCAATGATCAAAATTTTCATGCTTTATCCAGAAACGATCAGGGAGGCTGCAGCCTGTCCGCGAACAGCCTGGCCTCCCTTCTTTATATTCAGGCTATATATCGACCAGTGTACGCCACTCGGGCTGTAGTGTGGTCCTGGCAGGCTTCCTGCCGCCTGATTCGCCTGGTTCAACCGCTCATGTCAGGCCCAGCTCGGCCCAGATCCGCCGCACTTCACGACGCTCCTGCACAAACTGTGAAGCATCGATCACCCCGGCCTGCTTCTGCAGGGCCTGGCGGTGCGCCGCCGAGCGAAATGCCTTGTACACCTCGCGCAGCAGTACAGCATCGCTTGCCGGCATCAACCCGACCTCTTCCAGTCCCTCAAGGATGCGGATGTTATCGGTGTAGCGCAGCAGCGCCGGATGATCGTGAGACCAGGCCAAAGCGGCGTATTGCACCATAAATTCGATATCGACGATACCACCGGCATCCTGCTTGATATCGAAGGGCACGCCAGCGTCGAAGGCATTGGCGCCGGTACCGGCAGCGCTGACCTTGGTCCCCAGGTTGTCGCGCATCTTGGCGCGCATCTCGCTGACTTCGGCCTGCAGCTTGGGCAGGTCGCGGGCCTGGCCGAGAATCCGTGCACGCACCGCTTCGAACGCCGTGCCCACCTGTGGACAACCCACCAGCACCCGTGCCCGCACCAGCGCCTGATGCTCCCAGGTCCAGGCCTCGTTCTGCTGATATCGCTCGAAGGCGCCCAGCGAGCTGACCAGCAGGCCCGAAGCGCCAGAAGGACGCAGGCGCATATCCACGTCATAGAGCTGCCCGGAGTTGGTCTGGGTGGTCAGCAGGTGAATGATCCGTTGGCCCAGGCGGGTGAAGAACTGGGCACTGTCGATGGGTTTGGCACCATCGGTTTCGGCCTGGGGATCGCCGTCATGGATGAACACCAGGTCAAGGTCCGAGCCATGGCCAAGCTCGATGCCACCGACTTTGCCATAGCCGATAATGATGAAGCCCGGGTCACAAAGGCTGCCGTCGCTGCGCTTGGGTTGACCATGACGCGCCACGGTCTGGCGCCAGGCCAGAGCCAGCACCTGGTTGAGGATGGCTTCGGCCAGCCAGGTCAGGTAATCGCTGACCTTCATCAGCGGCAGATTGCCGGCGATTTCCGAGGCGGCGACCCGCAGGCTGTGGGCCAGCTTGAAGTGACGCAGGGCCTCCATTTGTTGCTCAAGGTCGTCCTCGGGAATCCGCGTCAGACGCTCGCGCAACTCGGCCGCCAGCTCCGGTGCCAACGGCGGGCTGAACAAACGCCCTTCGTTAAGCAGCTCATCGAGCAGCAGCGGGAAGCGAGTGATCTGTTCGGCGATCCACGGACTGGCGGCGCACAAGGTCAGCAAACGACGCAGCGCCCCCGGGTTCTCGGTCAGCAGCACCAGATAGGCCGAACGCCGGGCCACCGCCTCGACCAGCGGCAACACCCGCTCCAGCACCAGGTCCGGGTCGGCATGCTCCACGGCCTGGGCCAGCAAGCGTGGAATGAAGGCGTCCAGGCGCTCGCGCCCCAGACGCTGCATGGCCCGCAGTTGCGGACTGACACGCAGCCCGGCGAGCTGTTTGAGCGCCTTGCCCGGATCGGCAAAACCGGCGTCCTGCAACTGACGGCAAGCGGCCTCTTCATCCTGGGCTTCTTCCCACAATGGCAGCCATTCACCGCCGACAATGACTTCGCCTTCTTCGCTTTCATCTTCGCCTGGATCGGCGATGACCTGACGAAAGTGCCAGTCGATCCGCCCGCGCCAGTGCATCAGTTGGGCATGGAAGCTCGCCCAGTCACTGAACCCGAGCATAAAAGCGATGCGTGCGCGGTCCACTTCATCATCCGGCAGCATCTGGGTCTGGCGGTCGGCAATCGCCTGGATCGCATGCTCGGTGTAACGCAGGAATTCATAGCCCTCGCGCAGCTCGGCAATCACCGCAGGCGGCAGGTAGCCTTGGCCCTCAAGGGTCGCAAGGACCTTGAGCAAAGGTCGCTGCTGCAGGCTCAAGTCGCGCCCGCCATGGATCAGTTGAAAAGCCTGGGCAATGAACTCGACCTCGCGAATGCCGCCGGCACCCAACTTGATGTTGTCGGCCATGCCCTTGCGCCGCACTTCCTGCTGGATCAGCTGTTTCATGGTGCGCAGCGCTTCGATGGCGGAAAAGTCCAGGTAACGCCGATAGACGAAGGGTCGTAGCATGTCCAGCAACTGCGCCCCAGCTAGCTGATCACCGGCTACCACCCGTGCCTTGATCATCGCGTAGCGCTCCCAGTCGCGGCCCTGATCCTGGTAATACTGCTCCAGTGCATTGAAGCTGAGCACCAGCGCGCCGGCCGAACCGTAGGGGCGCAGGCGCATGTCGACGCGGAACACGAAGCCGTCGACGGTGATCGGATCCAGGGCCTTGATCAGGCGCTGGCCCAGGCGGGTGAAGAACTCCTGGTTATCCAGCGAGCGCTTGACCCCTTCGGTCTCGCCGCCCTCAGGGAAGGCGAAGATCAGGTCGATGTCCGATGACAGGTTCAGCTCGACCGCGCCAAGCTTGCCCATGCCCAACACCACCATATGCTGTGGCAGGCCACTGCGCCGCCCCACGGGAGTGCCGAACTGCTGGCAGTGACGTGGGTAGAGCCATTGGTACGCCTGATCGATGCAAGCGTCAGCCAGGTCCGACAGGTCACGGCAGGTCTGCACCAGGTCGGCCTGGCGGTTCAGGTCACGCCAGATGATCCGCACCTGCTGCCGGCTACGCTGGCGACGCAGGTTGCGCGCCAGCTCGTCTTCGCTCTCGGCAGCCTGGGTGGTAGCAGCGATCTGTGCGCACAGCGCTCCCGGCGCGAAGCTGCGGTCAAGTTCGCCGCTGGCGACCAGATCGAGCAGCATGGCGGGGTCACGCAGCACCTGTTCGAGAACATAATCGCTGGCCGCCGTTACCCGGGCGAACTGCGCCCAACGTTCGGCAGTCCAGTTATCCAGAGATAAAGAAAGCGTTTGGGCAACCGCGGCACGCAACGATTGCTCGTTGCGACTGATCAACGGCGCAAGGGTGGCTGGCAGATCGGCCAGCAAAGGCAGGCTCATGGTCTATCCTTGATCGGCGAGAAAAGATTGGCAGCGAGCGGACGAGGTAACCCTGACCACGGTTGGACTGTCATACAAAAGTTAGAAATAGCTGAAAAACCTGACTCTCTGGCAGAAACCATCGCGGCAAACCTTTTCTTAACTTGTTTTTAACCACCGGTATCGATTTTTCCCACAACCCGAACAGCGGCCACGAGCCATTTTTCTGTAGTTTTACTACTGCTTCTTCACTGCAAAAGCATGAAATGGTGATTCATTTGTAGTAAAACTACACAACGCCGGTACACTCTCCGGTAATCCAAGAATTTCATGTCGTCTGCCCAAAAGGCCAGTCGCAAACTCAGGCAACCGATTCTGGAAGCCTTTCCGCCCTGGAGCAAGCCATGCAAGACCTCGATCCCGTCGAAACCCAGGAATGGCTGGACGCCCTGGAGTCGGTTCTCGACAAAGAAGGCGAAGACCGCGCTCACTATCTGATGACCCGTATGGGCGAGCTGGCCACCCGTAGTGGCTCGCAGCTGCCATATGCCATCACCACGCCATACCGCAACACCATCCCTGTCACCCACGAAGCACGCATGCCTGGCGACCTGTTCATGGAACGCCGCATTCGCTCGTTGGTCCGTTGGAACGCGCTGGCCATGGTGATGCGCACCAACCTGAAAGACTCGGACCTGGGCGGCCACATTTCGAGCTTCGCCTCCAGCGCCACCCTGTATGACATCGGCTTCAACTACTTCTTCCAGGCCCCGACCGACGAGCACGGCGGCGACCTGATCTACTTCCAGGGCCATGCTTCGCCAGGCGTCTACGCCCGGGCATTCATGGAAGGCCGGATCAGCGAAGACCAGATGAACAACTTCCGTCAGGAAGTCGATGGCAAAGGCCTGTCGTCCTACCCGCACCCATGGCTGATGCCTGACTTCTGGCAGTTCCCGACCGTTTCCATGGGTCTGGGTCCGATCCAGGCGATTTACCAGGCGCGTTTCATGAAGTACATGGAAAGCCGTGGCTACATCCCTGCCGGCAAGCAAAAGATCTGGTGCTTCATGGGCGACGGCGAGTGCGACGAGCCGGAATCCCTGGGTGCAATCTCCCTGGCTGGCCGCGAAAAGCTGGACAACCTGATCTTCGTCATCAACTGCAACCTGCAGCGCCTCGACGGCCCGGTTCGCGGCAACGGCAAGATCATCCAGGAACTCGAAGGCGTGTTCCGTGGCGGTGGCTGGAACGTCAACAAAGTGGTCTGGGGCCGTTTCTGGGACCCACTGCTGGCCAAAGACGTCGACGGTATCCTGCAGCGTCGCATGGACGAAGTCATCGACGGCGAGTACCAGAACTACAAGGCCAAGGACGGCGCGTTCGTCCGTGAGCACTTCTTCAACACCCCGGAACTCAAGGCCATGGTCGAAGACCTGTCCGACGACGAGATCTGGAAGCTCAACCGTGGTGGCCACGACCCGTACAAGGTCTATGCAGCCTACCACCAGGCGGTCAACCACAAAGACCAGCCTACCGTCATCCTGGCCAAGACCATCAAGGGTTACGGCACCGGTGCTGGCGAAGCCAAGAACACCGCGCACAACACCAAGAAGGTCGACGTCGACAGCCTGCGTCAATTCCGTGACCGTTTCGACATCCCGGTCAAGGACGACGAGCTGGAAAACCTGCCGTTCTTCAGACCGGAAGAAGGCAGCGCCGAAGCCCGTTACCTGGCCGAGCGCCGTACTGCCCTGGGCGGTTTCGTGCCTCAGCGCCGCGCCAAGAGCCTCAGCATCCCGACTCCGCCACTGGAAACCCTCAAGGCAATCCTCGACGGCTCGGGCGACCGCGAAATCTCCACCACCATGGCCTTCGTGCGGATCCTCGCGCAGCTGGTCAAGGACAAGGAAATCGGCCAGCGCATCGTTCCGATCATCCCGGACGAAGCCCGTACCTTCGGTATGGAAGGCATGTTCCGCCAACTGGGCATCTACTCGTCCGTCGGCCAGCTCTACGAGCCCGTCGATAAAGACCAGGTAATGTTCTACCGCGAAGACAAGAAAGGTCAGATCCTCGAAGAAGGCATCAACGAAGCGGGCGCCATGTCCTCCTTCATCGCTGCCGGTACTTCGTACTCGAACCACAACCAGCCGATGCTGCCGTTCTACATCTTCTACTCGATGTTCGGCTTCCAGCGTATCGGTGACCTGGCCTGGGCCGCTGGCGACAGCCGTACCCGTGGCTTCCTGATCGGCGGCACCGCCGGGCGTACCACCCTCAACGGTGAAGGCCTGCAGCACGAAGACGGTCATAGCCACATGCTGGCCGCGACCATCCCGAACTGCCGCACCTATGATCCTACCTACGGCTACGAGCTGGCGGTGATCATTCAGGACGGCATGAAGAAGATGACCGAAGAGCAACAGGACGTCTTCTACTACATCACCGTGATGAACGAAGCCTATACCCAGCCGGCGATCCCTGCCGGCGCCGAGGAAGGCATCATCAAGGGCATGTACCTGCTCGAGGAAGACACCCGCGAAGCGGCACACCACGTACAGCTGATGGGCTCCGGCACCATCCTGCGCGAAGTGCGTGAAGCGGCGAAGATCCTGCGTGAAGAGTTCAACGTCGGTGCCGACGTCTGGAGCGTCACCAGCTTCAACGAACTGCGTCGCGACGGCCTGGCCGTAGAGCGCAGCAACCGTCTCAAGCCGGGTCAGAAGCCACAGATCACCTACGTCGAAGAGTGCCTGGCTGGCCGTAAGGGCCCGGTCATCGCCTCCACCGACTACATGAAGCTGTTCGCCGAGCAGATTCGCCAGTGGGTGCCGAGCAAAGAGTTCAAAGTCCTGGGTACCGATGGTTTCGGTCGCAGCGACAGCCGCAAGAAGTTGCGTCACTTCTTCGAAGTCGACCGTCACTTCGTCGTGCTGGCTGCACTGGAAGCCTTGGCTGACCGTGGCGATATCGAACCTAAGGTTGTGGCCGATGCCATCGCCAGGTTCGGTATCGACCCGGACAAACGCAACCCACTGGACTGCTGAGGAGTATTTTTAAGTGAGCGAACTCATTCGCGTACCTGACATCGGCAGCGGTGAAGGTGAAATCATTGAGCTGTTCGTCAAAGTCGGCGACCGCATCGAGGCCGACCAGAGCCTGCTGACCCTGGAGTCCGATAAGGCCTCCATGGAGATCCCGGCCCCCAAGGCCGGTGTGATCAAGTCGCTGAAGGTCAAGCTGGGCGATCGCCTGAAAGAAGGCGACGAGCTGATGGAACTGGAAGTCGAGGGCGCAACTGCTGCGTCTGAAGCGCCGACTGCTGCCCCGGCCGCGGCTGCCTCTGCTGCCGCTCCGGCTGCACAGGCGGCTCCTGCTCCAGCTGCTGCACCGGCTGCTGCCGCTGTTCAGGACATCCACATCCCAGACATCGGCTCCTCGGGCAAGGCCAAGATCATCGAAGTACTGGTCAAGGTCGGCGACACCGTCGAGGCCGACCAGTCGCTGATCACCCTGGAATCGGACAAAGCCTCGATGGAGATCCCGTCTCCAGCCGCTGGCGTGGTCGAAGCGGTGATTGCCAAGCTGGACGACGAAGTCGGTACCGGCGACCTGATCATCAAGTTGAAAGTTGCCGGCGCCGCCCCGGCTGCCGCTCCAGCACCTGCCGCTGCCGCGCCTGCGCCAGCCAAGGCTGAAGCTGCACCGGCTGCTGCTCCTGTACCGGCGGCCGCTCCGGCTGCCGCCCCTGCTGCTGCCAACGGTGCCAAAGTTCACGCAGGTCCCGCCGTGCGTCAGCTGGCGCGTGAGTTTGGTGTCGAGCTGAACGCCGTATCGGCCACTGGCCCGCACGGTCGCATCCTCAAGGAAGACGTGCAGGTTTACGTCAAGGCCATGATGCAAAAGGCCAAGGAAGCTCCAGCTGCCGGTGCAACCGGTGGTGCAGGCATCCCGCCGATCCCGGAAGTCGACTTCAGCCGTTTCGGCGAAATCGAAGAAGTACCGATGACCCGCCTGATGCAGATGGGTGCCACCAACCTGCATCGCAGCTGGCTGAACGTGCCTCACGTTACCCAATTCGACTCGGCCGACATCACCGAGCTGGAAGCCTTCCGCGTTGCGCAGAAAGCCGTTGCAGAGAAGGCCGGGGTCAAGCTGACGGTACTGCCGCTGCTGCTCAAGGCCTGTGCCCACCTGCTCAAGGAACTGCCGGACTTCAACAGCTCGCTGGCGCCTAGCGGCAAAGCGATCATCCGCAAGAAGTACGTCAACGTCGGTTTCGCTGTAGACACCCCGGATGGCCTGCTGGTCCCGGTGATCAAGAACGTCGACCAGAAGAGCCTGCTACAACTGGCTGGCGAAGCGGCGGCCCTGGCTGAAAAAGCCCGGACCAAGAAGCTGTCGGCTGATGACATGCAAGGTGCCTGCTTCACCATCTCCAGCCTCGGTCACATCGGCGGCACCGGCTTCACGCCGATCGTCAACGCGCCGGAAGTGGCGATCCTGGGTGTTTCCAAGGCTACCATCCAGCCAGTCTGGGACGGCAAAGCCTTCCAGCCGAAGCTGATGCTGCCACTGTCGCTGTCCTACGATCACCGCGTGATCAACGGTGCAGCTGCCGCGCGCTTCACCAAGCGCCTGGGCGACCTGCTGACCGACATCCGCACCATGCTGCTGTAATGCTGTTTCCTGTCTCCCTCTGCCGGGGGAGACAGGCTCCCTTTTCGAGCTGCCACGCTCGTACCTCAACCCCGCCACTTTGGCGGGGCTTTTTTTTTGCCAAAAAGAGCGCTCGCCCTTAACGGCTGCTTACCCAGGAATGTTCAGCACCGATGTTGACCCTTGTGTTCAACGGCAAGTTGCGGCTCACGTCATAGAACTAGTTCCACTCGGGTAAATAGGAGCGCTGATCGACATGCTTGCCCCATCAGGGACATACTGAAGAAATTGTCCGTCCTGCCGACACAATAAGTGCAGTGGCCTCTGTATCGCTTGTCAGCCTCAAGCGCATGATGCAACCTTGCCCAATACGCGTAACAGCAGATTGCGCTGCCTGCGCGAACAGCCTTCTTGAAGCGAGCTCTCAATGAAAAGCCAACCCGATGCCGCCAGCCGTATGGTGGCCGAGGTCGTGACGCAGTTGCCCGTGCCCTCGCGGCTCGGCATGCTGCGTTTCGAACGGCTGAATGAGGCCAGCTGGGCCCTGCTGTACCTCGACCCCGCCTGCGAACGCCAGTTCGGCCTGGCCGCAGTTGAACTCTGCGCCCTGGTCGGCTCGCCCTATGCCAGCCTGATGGAGCCCGAGGCGCGCTACAAACTGCATGACGCCATCCAGCTGCAACTGGGCCAGTGCCCGCATTACCTGGTGCGCTACGCCCTGCACACTGCCCAGGGACCGCTGCATCTGCTGGAGCTGGGCGAAGCCTACAAACAGCACAACCGCCAGTTGCTGCGCGGTTACCTGATGGTGATCGACTCCCAGCCAGGCGATAGCCCGGACCTCAGCGCCGCCGACCTGGAAACCCGCAACAACCGCTTGCAGATTGCCCTGCAGCTCAACCAGCGGGCCCAGCAGGAGCAGCTTGAGCACCTTGAGCGGGTGCGCGCGCAACAGGATCTGATCCTGCATCTGGCCCGTCATCGCTACAACGCCAGCAACTCGCTGCTCGAAGCCGCCGAGCTGATCACCCGCAGCGCCTGTGAGATCTACAAGATCGATTGTGCGAGCATCTGGTACCTGGAAGGGCAGCGCCTGGAGCCTATTTCCGCGTACTATCGCGACACCCGGGAATACCGCCTGCCCGATCCCATCGATGCCAGCTGCTTTCCTGACTACCTCGATGCCCTGCACACCAGCCGCGCCATCGACGCCCACAACGCCAGCCACGATCCGCGCACCCGGGAAATGGCCGAAAGCATGCGTCCGCGCAACATCAATGCCATGCTCGATGCCAGCATCCGCATCGATGGCCAGGTGGTCGGCGTGCTCTGCCTGGAACACACCGGTTCACCACGGGCCTGGCAGTCAGATGAAATCGCCTTTGCCGGCGAGCTGGCCGATCAGTTCGCCCAGGTCATCAACAACCACAACCGCCGTACCGCCACCAGCGCCCTGCACCTGTTCCAGCGGGCAGTAGAACAAAGCGCCAACGCCTTTTTGCTGGTCAATCGCGATGGTGTGGTCGAATACGTCAACCCCAGCTTCACCGCCATTACCCAGTACAGTACTGACGAGGTCCACGGCCACCGGCTCTCGGAGCTGCCGGCCCTGGAAAACCTCAGCGAGCTGTTGTTCGACGCCCCTTCGAGCCTGGCCATGGGCAACAGCTGGCAAGGCGAGTTCAAGAGCCGGCGCAAGAACCTGGAGCCCTACTGGGGACAGTTGTCGATTTCCAAGGTCTACGGCGACAACCGCGAATTGACCCACTACATCGGCATCTACGAAGACATTACCCAGAGCAAGCTGGCGCAACAGCGCATCGAACGCCTGGCCTACACCGACAACCTGACCAGCCTGGGCAACCGTCCGGCGTTCATCCGCAACCTCGACGAACGTTTCGCCAGCGACAGCGACAGTCCCATTTGCCTGCTGCTGGTGGACATCGACAACTTCAAGCGGATCAACGACAGCCTCGGCCACCAGACCGGCGACAAACTGCTGATCAGCCTGGCCCGACGCTTGCGCAACAGCCTCAGCGCCGGCGGCAGCCTGGCGCGCTTTGCCAGTAACGAATTCGCTGTGCTGCTTGAAGACACCGACCTCAACAGCGGCCTGCAGATCGCCCAGCAACTGCTCAGAACCCTCGACAAGCCGCTGTTCGTCGACAATCAGTTGATCAACGTCACCGGCTCCGTGGGCCTGGCCTGCGCGCCGCTGCATGGCCGCGACCCGCAGACCCTGATGAAAAACGCAGGGTTGGCCTTGCACAAGGCCAAGGCTAACGGCAAACACCAAGCCCAGGTGTTCACCGAGGCCCTGAATGCCGAAGCCAGCTACAAGCTGTTCGTCGAGAACAACCTGCGCCGCGCCTTGACCCAGAACGAGCTGGATGTGTTCTACCAGCCCAAGCTGTGCTTGCGCAGCGGCCGCCTGTTGGGGCTGGAAGCCCTGCTGCGCTGGAACCATCCGGACAAAGGCATGATCCGCCCGGACCAGTTCATCAGCGTCGCCGAAGAAACCGGGCTGATCATCCCGATCGGCAAATGGATTGCCCGCCAGGCTTGCCGCATGAGCCAGAAACTGCGCACCGAAGGGCTGGGCAACCTGCAGGTGGCGATCAACTTGTCGCCCAAGCAGTTTTCCGATCCTGATCTGGTCGCCTCGATCGCCAATATCCTCAAGGAAGAAGCCCTGCCGCCTCATCTGCTGGAGCTGGAACTGACCGAAGGCCTGCTGCTCGAAGCCACCGAAGACACTCACCGCCAGCTCGACCAGCTCAAGCAACTGGGCCTGACCCTGGCCATGGACGATTTCGGCACCGGGTATTCCTCGCTCAGCTACCTGAAGAAGTTTCCGATCGACATCATCAAGATCGACCGTAGCTTCATCCATGAAATCCCCGATAACCAGGACGACATGGAAATCACCTCCGCAGTGGTGGCCATGGCCCATAACCTCAAGCTCAAGGTCGTTGCCGAAGGCATCGAGACCGCCGAGCAGCTGGCGTTCCTGCGTCGCCACCGCTGCGACGTCGGCCAGGGTTATCTGTTCGACCGCCCGATTCCGGGGGCTGAGCTGGTCAACAAACTCAAGCGCTATCCACGCGGCCCAAGCGCCTGACAGCGGCGTAACACTCGGGCACACTACGACTCTATCCCTTATCGTCCTATCTTGAAGAGGAATGGGTCCATGGTCCTGCGCTCGGAAATCCTGGTGAACAAAAACGTCCTGCCTACTGCGGAACAGGCCCTGCCTGGCCGAGAAACCCCGATGACTCTGCCCGAGAAGCACTTCGTCAACGATACCCTGTTGCTGGGACCGTTCTTCGAGAACGTCGGATTCGCCATCTTCGGCCTGGGTTGCTTCTGGGGTGCCGAGCGACGCTTCTGGCAGCGTGAAGGCGTGGTCAGCACCGTTGTAGGTTATGCGGGTGGATTTACCCCGAATCCGACCTATGAAGAAGTCTGCTCGGGCCTGACCGGCCATACCGAGGTGGTGCTGGTGGTGTACGACCAGGACAAACTCAGCTACGGTGCACTGCTGGCAATGTTCTGGGAACTGCACAACCCGACCCAGGGCATGCGCCAGGGTAACGACATCGGCACCCAGTACCGCTCGGTGATCTACTGCACCACCCCGGAGCAGCTGGAGGAGGCCCAAGCCAGCAAACAGGCCTATCAGGCTGAACTGAGCAAGGCCGGTTTCGGCGAGATCACTACCGAAATCGACCAGGCGCCGACGGTCTACTTCGCCGAGGCTTATCACCAGCAATACCTGGCCAAGAACCCCGAGGGCTACTGCGGCATCGGTGGCACCGGTGTGTGCCTGCCACCCAGCCTGCAAGGCAACTGAGGAGTCGACATGACCGCACCGAGTATGATCCTGTTCCACTCACCAAGCTCGCCCTTCGTGCGCAAGGTCATGGTGGTGCTGCACGAGACCGGGCAAACCTACCGCGTGGCGCTGCAGACCGTCAACCTGTCGCCCGTCAGCCCGGTGGCCGAACTCAACCAGGGCAACCCGGCCGGGAAGATCCCGGCCTTACGCCTGGCTGACGGCACTGTGCTGCACGACAGCCGGGTAATCTGCGAGTACCTCGACCTGCAGCATGTCGGTAATCCGCTGATCCCCAAGGAAGGCTGGTCGCGCTGGCATCGCCTGACCCTCGCCTCCCTGGCCGATGCCATCATGGACGCGGCGGTGCTGACCCGTTACGAAACCTTCCTGCGCCCGGAGGAAAAACGCTGGGACAGCTGGATCGAAGCACAACAAGACAAGATCCGTCGCGGCCTGGCCAACCTCGAGCAGGAACACATTGGCGAACTGAGCTCGGTGTTCGACATCGCTGCCATCGGCGTGGCCTGTGCCCTGGGTTACATCGATTTGCGCATGCCGGACTTCGGCTGGCGTGAGCAGCAGCCGAAGCTGGCGGCCTGGTATGCCCAGGTCAGCCAGCGGGCTTCGATGCAGGCGACCGATCCTTCGGTATGACAGGGCCTTATCGCGGGGCAAGCCTGCTCCCACAGTTGGTTTGTGGGGGCGGGCTTGCCCCGCGATGCAGCCACCGCTCAATCCGCCTCGCCAACACCGCCCCGCCCCGCCGCTCCTCCCGCAACCCACTCATTGCTGTTGCCCCTGACCAACGCTGTACCAGTCCAAACGCCGGGTCAGAACCATAAACACACCCAACAGCCCGAACAGCAACAGCGACCCCATCAGCAAGGCATAGTCCTCGGCACTGAGCAGGCCGTAGAGCATGCCGTAGAGCACCGCCAGCCCCAGGGCAAAGCCCATGGCCCGCAACGGGCTGTGCAGTACATGGCACAGGTAGAAACCGATCAGCAGCACACAGGCCCCGGCAGACAGCAGGTAGGCCAGGCCAAAACCCAGGTGCTCGGACAACGACAGCAACAGCAGGTAGAACAACGCCAGGGCCGCCCCCACCAGGGCGTACTGGATCGGGTGCACGCTGAGGTTCTTGAGAATCTCGAAGAGAAAGAAGCCCGCAAAGGTCAGGGCGATGAACAGCAGCGCATATTTGATCGCCCGCTCACTTTTCAGGTACTGGTCCACCGGATCGACGAAACTGACGCCGAAAGCCCGGCTGCGAAAATCCTCGCAACTGTCGTTGACCACACACTGGGTCAAGGCGTCTTCCAGGTTGGTGGCAAAGAACGACGTCTGCCAACGTGCCGAGAAACCACCCACGTCGACCTTACGGCTGCTGGGCAAGTAGTTGCCGACAAAGCTTGGGTGTGGCCAGTTGGCCGTCATGCTGACACTGGTACTGCGACCGACCGGCAGCACATGCAGCTGGCCGGTGCCCTGCAAGCTGAGGTCGAAGGCGTAATCGAACAGGGTTTCAGCCTTGCCGTCGAGATTGTTCAAGACCACATGAACACCGCCGCCCAACCAGCTCAGGCTGGTGCCAGCCTGGAAGTCCAGGCGCTGGTCGTTGAACTGCAATTGCAGGCCTTTTTCGATACCGCGGATATCACTGATGCCAACCGCGAGAAAGGCAGGATCGAAGCGGTAATCCTCGAAGTCTTCGGTAATCCCCCAGTGCGCTGGCACCTTGAATTGACCGCTGATGTGGTTGTCGGCATGAAACAGGCGCGCCTGGTAGATCCCGCGCGAACGCAGCTCGGTGTCGATGCCTGACTTCAGCTCGAATATTTCTGGCAGAAAGTACAGGTGACCACTGACTTGTTTGCTTTCCTGGAAAGTGTTGCCATCCTCGGTCTTCCAGCGTCGCTCGGTCTTGCGGTACGGCACCACCAGCACCGGTCCGCTGATCTGTTGGCTGAAACTCGCGCTTTGGGCGATGTCCTGCACGACGTTGTCACGCAGCGCCTGACGTTCGCCTATCAGGCCGCCGATCATCAGCAGCGGGATCAGCAACAGCACGATCAGCAAGGCGATAGTGCCGAGTTTGATACTCAAGGTTCGGTTCATGGGGCAAGACTCCGGTTTCGATAAGCGCAGTCTGCGTAATCAACATGGAGCCCTTGGGGACTAATGTGGAGCTTGTGTGCAGAGTGTGTGAGTTCAGTCCAGGCGCTTGGCTGGCAGCCACAAGCGCACGCGTACACCGTCTTCAACGTTTGCAACGTCCAGCGAGCCACCGTGCAGTTGCATCACTTCCTCGACAAAGTTCAGGCCCAGTCCGGTGCTCTTGCGCCCGCTGGACGGGCGCGGCAGCGAATAGAAGCGCTCACTCAAGCGGCCCAGGGCATAGTCGGGGATCGCCTCGCCCTGGTTGAACAGGCTCAGGGCCACACGAGCGCCCTGCTTCTCCAACTCGAACAGCAGCAAGCCACCGGGCGGAGTGAAGTCCAGGGCGTTGTCCAACAAGTTGGCGATGGCCTGACGCATGAGGAACGGCTCACACAGCAGCCGGGTGCTCGCCGGCACACGCTGGCGCACCTGCAAGCCGTTGCTTTCGATCCGTGCACTCTGGGCCAACAACAGCTCGTCGACCAAGGCCGCCAACGACACTTGCTGCTGCTCTTCCAGGGTTTGTAGCTGTTCGACCTGCGCCAGGTTAAGCAGGCGCTCGATCAGTTGCTGCATGCGTGCGCTTTCGCTCTCGATGTTGTCGGCGAAGCGCTGGCGCTGCGCCTCCGGCATCGGGCCCTGGAGCAGCTCCGATGCGCCACGGATCGCCGCCAGTGGGCTCTTGAGCTCATGGGTCAGGGTGTGAACGTAGCGCTCTACATAGTCCTTGCCTTCCAGCTGAGTGCGCATGCGTTCCACCGCCGCAGCCAATTGCTTCAGTTCACCACCGCGATAGTGCGGCAGCGCGGTGCGCTCACCTTCGCTGACCGCCTGGGCATAGCGGGTCAAGCGTCGTAGCGAACGCGCCAGCCACCACGACAGCGCGGCACCAACCAGCAAGCCCAGCCCGATCAGGCCCAGCCCCAGGTACAGCAAACGCCGCTCGGAGCGATCGATATACGGCTGCAGGGACTTGTTCGGCTTGGCCACGGTGACCACGCCGATGATCTTGCCTTCATCGAGAATCGGTGCCGCCACATGCATCACTGACGACTCAGGGTCATCCGCATCGCCGCGGGTCGAACGCGCGCCATACTCACCGCGCAAGGTCAGGTAGACATCGTTCCAGCGTGAATAGTCCTGGCCTACCGCCGCACCGCTGGAGTCGAGCAGGACGATACCTTTGGCGTCGGTGACATAGATACGATGGTTGACCTGATTCTTCGACAGCCCCCAGATATCGGCTCTCGGCTGACGCTGGCCGTAGGCGCGCAACAACTGTGGCAAGCGGCTCTGGCCGAGGGTGCCGGCCTTGACTTCATCGTGAAGGATCTCGGCGAGCAGGTTGGCGGTGTCCACCAGGGTTTCTTCAGTGGACTGGCGTACACCGGGGCGGATCTGCTCACGCACGGTGCTGAGAATGAAATAGCCGGTGAGCCCGACAAACAGGAAGTAGACCAGGAATATCCGGATTCCCAGGCGCATCAGCTGTGGCCTGGACTGTAGCTGTAACCCAGGCCGCGGTGAGTCTGGATCGGTTCGGCATCGACGGCTACCTGACGCAGCTTGGCGCGCAGACTCTTGATATGGCTGTCGATACTGCGCTCATAACCAGCGTCGGCAGCAACGCCAACAGCGTCGAGCAACTGCTCACGACTGAACACCCGCTCGGGTTGCTCAAGCAAGCTCTGCAACAGGCGGAATTCGTGGCGGGTCAGGCTCAGGGGTTGGCCGCGATAGCTGATCTGCATGCGCAGGGTATCGACTTGAAACAACGCTGACGCACTGCTCACAGGCTCGGCACGCGGAGCCATGCGTTTGAGGATCGCCCGCACCCGTGCGGTGACTTCGCGTGGGCTGAAGGGTTTGACCACATAGTCGTCAGCGCCGATTTCCAGGCCCACCACTCGGTCGATTTCACCGTCGCGGGCACTGAGGAACATCACTGGCACATCGCTGAAACGCCGCAGTTGGCGGCAGGTTTCAAAGCCGCTGATATCCGGCAGGCCGATATCGAGGATGATCAGGTCGGCTGGCCGCTGACGTTGTTGTTCGAGCGCAGCACTGCCCAGGGTCACCCACTCGGTGCTGTGGCCATCACCCTGCAAAGCAAAAATCAGGGTGTCGGCGATGGCCGCTTCGTCTTCGACAATGAGTATGTGGGGCATGGGGAGCTGCAAGCCTCAAGCTACAAGCTTCAAGAAGAAGCAGATCGTGCGACGTTACACTGAACCGCTTTTTCTTGCAGCTTGCAGCTTGAAACTTACCGCTGCCCCATCAGCATTCAGGCTTACCCGCGGTAAAACGCCGCGCCGGGTTCACCGCCGCCTTGAACTCACGCAAGGCCTTGGCACCAATCAGCAGTGGATAGTTGAAGCTGCTGCGGTCGGTCAGGTTGACTTCGACGGTCCGTTTGACGTCGCCCAGGCACAGCTCCAGATCAACCACTGGACGCTTGCTGATCTCTGCACCCTCGCCGTCTTCGTCTTCATCAGCGCGGTTCTTGATCTTGCTGATACGCGCCAGCTTGTGTTCGTAGACCTTGCCGTCAGACTCCTTGGTCGCCAGGCGGAAACGCACCCAGTCTTCACCATCGCGAGTGAAAAGCTTGATGTCTTTGGCCGACAACGACGCGGTCAGGGCACCAGTGTCCATCTTCGCCTTGAGGGTTTCACCACCAAACTCTGGCAGCGCGATGTATTCATAGCGGCCGTACAGAGTTGGCTCGGCAGCCATCACTGGAAGGGCCAGCAGCGCCAGCAGTGCAAGTACAGGTTTCACAGGATCCGCTTCCTTGAGATAAGTCAGTGATTAGACTGCGAAGGCAGGATAGGTTCGCGCGAATAGCTTATTCAACACAATGTGAAACATTTGTCCAAGCCAAGCAGACCTGAGCATTTGGCGTATGCCGATAGGCTGCTTATCATTGCCGGCCGCTTACTTGAATATAAGAGCTTTCTTATGCGCCGCTTGCTGACGGGCATTCTTGTGACCTTGCTGTTGTTGCTCAACACCCTGGTCCTGATCGGCCCATTGATGGTCTTCGCCCTGCTCAAACTGGTCCTGCCCGGCCGTTACCGTGACTACGCCTCATGGGCGGTGATGTGGATCGCCGAGACCTGGGCCGAGATCGACAAACTGATTTTCCGCCTGTGTATCCCCACGGTGTGGGACGTGCGTGGCGCTGATGACCTGCGCCTGGACACTTCCTACCTGGCTATCAGTAACCACCAGAGTTGGGTCGATATCCCGGCGCTGATCCAGGTGCTCAACCGGCGCATTCCGTTCTTCAAATTCTTCCTGAAAAAAGAGCTGACCTGGGTGCCGCTACTGGGCCTGGCCTGGTGGGCGCTGGATTACCCCTTCATGAAGCGCTACAGCAAGGCGTTTCTCGACAAGCATCCAGAGCTCAAGGGCCAGGACCTGGAAATCACCAAGGCTGCTTGCGAGTTGTTCAAGCGCCAGCCGGTAACCGTGGTCAATTACCTGGAAGGCACGCGTTTTACCGAAGCCAAGCGTACGGCCCAGCAGTCACCCTACAAACACCTGCTCAAACCCAAGGCCGGTGGCGTAGCCTTCGTGCTCGCGGCATTGGGCGAACAGCTCGACGCCTTGCTTGACGTCACCATCGTCTATCCCGGCGACAAGCCCCCGGGCTTCTGGGACCTGCTCAGTGGCGCAGTGCCAAAGGTGATCATCGATATCCAGGTGCACGAGCTGGACCCGGCGCTGTGGGACGGCGATTACGAAAACGATCCGGTCTTGCGCCAGGCCGTGCAGGGCTGGGTCAACCAGCTGTGGCACGACAAGGACCAGCGTATCGAAGCCTTGCGGGCGGAGCTGGGTTGATCGCGGGGCAAGCCCAAATAGCCGATTAAAATCTGCATTAATAATCAAGATAAGGGAATCTTCTTTGCTATTGGCTATTTAACTGGATAAAAATCGATCAACAAACAACTACAAGAAAGCCAGGATCGATCAATGGCCAACCAACCTAGCAATACTGCCCAGACAGATTCCGCTCAACTGCGCCGCGTCCTCGGCCTCCCCGCCCTGGTGTTCTTCGGCCTGGTTTACATGGTCCCCCTGACCATCTTCACCACCTACGGCATCGTCACCGAGCTCACCGGCGGACGCACCGCCGGCGCCTACCTGGTCACCCTGCTGGCCATGCTGTTCACTGCCACTTCCTACAGCTTCATGGTCCGGCGCTTTCCGGTAGCTGGCTCGGCCTATTCCTACACCAACCTGGCGTTCGGGCCGAGCGTCGGCTTTCTTGCCGGTTGGTCGCTACTGCTCGACTACCTGTTCCTGCCGATGATCAATTACCTGCTCATCGGCCTGTTCCTGAACATTGCCTTCCCAAGCATCCCGGTCTGGACCCTCATCCTCGCGTCGATCGCCCTGGTCACGGTGCTCAACGTGGTCGGCATTCACTCGGTGGCCAAGGCCAGCAACCTGATTGTCGGCGCGCAGATCATCTTCATCGGCGTATTCGTCGCACTGTCGCTGAAAACCTTGAGCGGCGGGGAGCCGGTCGACGTGCTCTCGCCTTTGCTGGGCGATGGCAGCCAGCCGGGCTTCGGTCATCTGATGGCGGGAGCGGCAGTGCTGTGCCTATCGTTCCTCGGCTTCGATGCCGTTTCGACCCTGGCTGAGGAAACCAAGGACCCGCAGCGTAACGTGCCACGGGCAATCATCCTCACCACCCTCGGCGCAGGCGTGTTGTTCACCCTGCTGGCCTACATCAGCCAACTGGTACTGCCAGGGAGTCATTTCGCCAATACCGACGCGGCCGCCAACGAGGTCATGTTCAAGGCCGGTGGCCAGTTCCTGGCGAACTTCTTCACCGCCGCCTTCGTCGCCGGCAGCCTGGGTTCGGCCCTGGCGTCGCAAGCGGCGGTGTCGCGGATTCTCTATACCATGGGCCGTGACAAGGTCTTGCCACAGCGCTGGTTCGCCAAGCTCTCGCCACGCTTCGGCACACCGGTCACCGCTACCCTGATGGTCTCGGCCTTTTCTCTGCTGGCACTGGTCATCGACCTCGCCACCTTGGCATCGCTGATCAGCTTTGGCGCACTGGTGGCCTTCTCAGCGGTGAACCTGGCGGTGATTCGTACCCACCTGGTCAGCGAGACCTGCCACCGCAACCTGGCAGGGCTGCTGCATTATGGCCTGATCCCGCTGGTGGGCATGAGCCTGACCTTGTGGCTGTGGACCAGTCTGTCAGCAATGACCCTGGCCATTGGCTTGAGCTGGTTCGGCCTGGGTCTGGCCTACCTGATGGTGCTTACGGGCGGATTCCGCCGCCCGGTGCGCACGGTGAACTTCTCCGAAGCAGCCTGAGCGCCGTTACACCGACGGCACTGTAGCCGGCGTGCCCCACAGGCCGCCGAGGCTCTGCAACAGCGAACCGGTAACGCCCTGCTGACCGAGGTACTGCAAGATCAGCGGGGCAAACTGGCCGATCATGCCGATGTCCATGCCCAAGGCACTGAAGGCGTTGTTCAGGTCATTGGTGTCTTTGACGTTGTCGCCCAGGGCATTGCTCAGGGCCGACGACGTGCCGCTCTTGCCGAGCAGATCGCCCAGCCCGCTCAAGCCGCTCAGGACGTTTTCGCCGGAGAGCAGGTCAAGGCCCGGCACGGCTTTGCTCAGTTGTTCATAGTCGGTGCTGCTGAGTTGATTCCTGGCAAGGCCAAGCAAGGCGCCGGTGCCGCCAATGGCTTGTTCCGGGGTGATTTTCAGCTCGCTGCCGAGGGTATTGAGCAGGTTCGCCGAGGCGGCTGGCGCCTGCACTGCAGCACCGTCCTTGTTGCCTTGCATGGCGGAAACGGCGTTGGCCGCATCGCTGAGGTTGAAGGCAAACACCGGGCTGGCAGCCAGGGTCATCAGAGTGACCAGTGCGAAATGTTTCATGAATAGACCTCGTCAGCCGTAAAGGCGGGGGAAACGAGGGTTGGACTATGGGGACGGGGGAATGTTCCGTGGGCCGTGAGAGCCTCTTCGCGGGGCAAGCCCGCTCCCACCGGGCTCGGTGGGAG
>NZ_JBOICA010000009.1:0-128523 GCF_050739775.1 Pseudomonas sp. | reverse complement strand
GCTGGTCTGGCTGCGGGACTCTCCTTGTATGTAGGCCATAACGAAAAATGCTCCGTATCCTTCGATACGGAGCATTCTCTTAAAGGGCCGGGCAGATTGCTAGGTTTTCACACAGTCTGGCAGGCCTCTTTCTGTTCAACGCAACGCAGTGGAGGCGTTACTCCGGCACACTATGGACAACGCCAGCGGTGTTATCCAGCAGACTCTTGGTCGCGGTCTGGATGAACGACTCAAGCTTGTGGGTCAGGTCCTTCTGGTCCGGGCTTTCGATCAGCTCGGCCTTGAAGTTGGCGCCCAGCTCGTAGCGATACATCCGCGGCGACATGTCCTTGGACTCGATCAGGATGCGATCGCCCTTGACCAGGCCGACAATCTGCTCGCTGCCCGACGGCTTGATCATGCCGAAGCCCGGATCGCCAGCCGGCAGGTTGAGCAGGTCACGACCCCAGCACTGATGGCGGGTTTCGCCGCCCAGGCGGCCCATGATGGTCGGAACGATGTCGATCTGGGTGCCCACAGTGTGGTTCACCGCACCGAACTTCTCCTGAATACCCGGAGCGATCAGCAACAACGGTACGTTGAAACGGCCCAGGTCCAGCTCGGTTACTTGCTGGTGGTTACCAAAACCGTGGTCACCGACGATGACGAACAGGGTTTCCTTGAAGTACGGCTCCTTGCGCGCCTTCTCGAAGAACTGGCCCAGCGCCCAGTCGGAGTAGCGCATCGCAGTCAGGTGCTGATCGAGACGGCCCTGGCCGGTTACAGGCTCCACCGGCAATTCGGCAGGCAAGGCGTAAGGCGTATGGTTGGACAAGGTCTGCAGCAGCGCATAGAACGGCTTCTTGCCGTAGTTCTTGGCCAGCTCTTCAGCACCACGGTCGAACATATCCTGGTCGGATACACCCCAGGTAGGGTCGGAGAACACCGGATTGACGAAGTCATTGCGGCCAATAAAGGTGGTCATGCCCTGGTTGCCGAAGAAACCGGATTGGTTGTCCCAGGCAAAGTCGCCGTTGTAGACGTAGACATCGTCATAGTCACGGGCGCTGAGCAGCGCCGGCAGGCCGGACAGCTTGTGGCCACCTTCCGGGGTCTGCATCAGGTATTCGAAGCCTGGCAGGTTCGGGTAGCAGGCCATGGTGGCGAACATGCCCTGGTGGGTATGGGTGCCATTGGAGAAGAAGCGGTCGAACAGCAGACCTTCTTTGGCCAACTTGTCGAAGTACGGGGTGATGTTGTTCGGGCTGCCCAAAGCACCCACCGAATGACCCGCGAAGCTCTCCATCAGGATCACTACGACGTTCTTGATTGGCAGGGTGTTGTTGGCTGGTGGGGTGAAGTCACGACGCACCGCAGCGCTATCGGCATCGACCAGCTTCTCGTTGTCGGTCAGCAGCAGGTCACGCACGGTCTGCGTGGCCAGCTCCTGCTCGATGGTCGACTTCCAGACATTGGCGCGGTCTTCACCGAAACGGCTCTTGGCTGCATCGATCAGGGTCAGGGTGCCATTGAGACCCAGCTGGTTGACGAAGTTCGAGTCGGTGGTGAAGGCATCGCCCCAGCGCATCGGTGGGCCCTGGCGCAGGGTGCCGCGGGCGGCGGCGACAGCCACCAGCAGGACCATGAAGAACACCACACCGCGCACATACCACGGGGCAACCGCGCGGCTGCCGCCCGTTTGGTTCTGGTAGTCGGCACGTGGGCGGGTCAGGCGGTCGATACCCTTGAACAACAGGCTCAGCAACCAGGTACCGAAAATCCATGCCAGCAGATAGCGCACCACCGGAAAACCGTACCAGAGCATGCTCAGCACGGTCTGGGGATCTTCCTTGACGTACTGGAACACCAGGCCGTTGAGGCGCTGGTGGAACTCGCGGTAGAAGTCCATCTCCATCAGGCCGAGGAACATGACGATGCTCGAGGCCAGGGTCAGCCACACCCGGAACAGGCCGCGGGCAGCCATGGCACGGGCGCTGAGGGTGGCCAGCAGCAGCGGAATGCTCAGGTAGACAACGACACGCAGATCAAAGCGCAGGCCATTGAGGAAACCCTCGGCCACGGTCGACATCGGCGTATCGCCGATCATGTCGTTGTTGTAGATCAGCAGCGCCAGGCGGACCAGGCTGAGCATCAGCATGATCACCAGGCCGCACAGCAGGGTGTAGGCCAGGTGCGATTTTAGCGTCGGTTGCAGCGGGCGAGACGCAGCCCGCTGATCACTCAAGGCGTCCGTATTAGCCATGGATTGGAAGATCCCTAGGATTCAGATTCAAGAAGGCGAAAAAACCAAGCGGCAAATGTGCACTAAACCCGAGGGCAATGCACGGCGATTCGGCGAACGGATAATTACGCGCGCGGATTTTCCATAATCGAATGTGAAAATTTTGTTGATACACGCCGAACAACGACTTGCGGTATCGTGGTCCCTTGTTCATCGCCCGGGCGCTATCCCATGTATTACCGCTATCAGCCCAGTCCGCTTGGCCCGCTGTTGCTGGCCGGCGACGAACAGGGCCTGCACCTGCTGCATATGGATGCCGCGCAGCCTTGGGAACTGCCGGGTGAGTGGCAGCCTGCATATAGTCAACTGGATGAGGTGGCCCGCCAGTTGGATGAGTACTTCGCTGGCAAACGCGAGGTGTTCAAGGTCAGGCTCGCGCCGCTGGGCACGCCTTTTCAACGAGAAGTCTGGCAAGCCTTGCAACGTATTCCCTACGGCACGACCTGCAGCTACAGCGACCTGGCCGGGCAAATCGGTCGCCCCCGCGCCGTTCGCGCAGTCGGCACCGCCAACGGTGCCAACCCGATCGCGATCATCGTGCCCTGCCACCGGGTGATCGGCAGCAACGGCACCCTGACCGGCTATGCCGGAGGCGTGGAGCGCAAGCAGCTGTTGCTGGAGCTTGAGGGGGCATGGTTGATCTGACTCATCGCGGGACAAGCCTACAACCGCACATTTCCCCGCGGCCCGGCAATCGCCCAGATAATCAGCCCGAGCACTGGTAGCAGCAGAATCAACAGGATCCAGAGGATCTTGATAGCTAACTCAGCCCCGCTTTTCACCACATTGATGATCGCCCAGATATCCAAGGCGAGGATGATCAGGCCCACCAGGCCATTGAACGTAGAACCCATGCTATCGCTTCCTTGATCAAATCTCTGCCCAAAGGATAGCTGGCTATGAGGCCCATAGACGCTAACGGTTGGCTGCAGCGCAGCAGCACTGATTACACTCGTCTCATCGATTTGTTTCAGTGAGGTTCTTATGTCACCCGCCCACAGCTCCAGCAACCCTGCTCCGGCGTCACTCTGGAACGCCTGGCTGCAACAGGCGCAATCCACCCCTTGGCTGAGCGCCGGGCTGGGCCTGAGTCTGCTGGTGGTGCTTGGCCTGTTGATGGCCCGCACCTGGAACGCCGTGCACGGCGATCAGCAGGAAATCCTGCAGATGGCGATGCTCGGCGGCCTGGCCGGATTTACTGCCACCGCCCTGGGGGCAATCATGGCGGTAGTACTGCGTGAAGTCAGCGCTCGCAGCCAGGACGTGATGCTCGGCTTTGCCGCCGGGATGATGCTCGCCGCCAGCTCGTTCTCACTGATTCTGCCGGGTCTGGATGCAGCCCGCGAGATTACCGCAAACGCCCCCTATGCAGCACTGACTGTGGTGATCGGCATGGGCCTTGGAGTCTTGCTGATGCTTGGCCTGGACCGCTTCACCCCGCACGAACACGAAAGCACCGGTCCCTGCGGGCCGCAGGCCGAACGGATCAACCGGGTGTGGCTGTTCGTGCTGGCAATCACCCTGCACAACCTGCCCGAAGGCATGGCCATCGGTGTCAGCTTTGCCAATGGCGACCTGAATGTCGGCCTGCCACTAACCAGCGCCATCGCCATTCAGGACATTCCCGAAGGCCTGGCCGTAGCCCTGGCCTTGCGCGCCACGGGGCTTTCAACCTTGAAAGCGGCGTTGGTGGCGATCGGCTCCGGCATGATGGAGCCGGTCGGTGCGGTCATCGGCCTGGGTATTTCTACCGGCTTTGCCATTGCCTACCCGGTGAGCATGGGCCTGGCGGCCGGTGCGATGATCTTCGTGGTCTCCCACGAGGTGATTCCTGAAACCCACCGCAACGGTCACCAGACCTCGGCTACCCTGGGCCTGATGGGCGGTTTTGCACTGATGATGTTCCTCGACACCGCCCTCGGTTAAACGTGAACCGCCACCCGTAGCGCTTCCAGGGCAGGCGCTGCGGCGATACCGACTTCAGCGCACAGTTCCAGCACCCGCTCCAGGTCGTTACTGCCGACCATGACCATCTGCAGCTCGTCATCGAGCAACTGGCTGAAGTTCATCAGCACATAGCCTCCGGCCTCCTTGTTCATTGCCCCCATTTGCACCTGGATGCGGTTGAGTGCGGTCAAGGGCTCGACCTTGGCCAATTGCTTGGGCTTGAGGTTGAAGGCCACACTCTTGTCGAAGGAGTCGACGATCTGGGCGAACAGGTTCTGGTAGCTATCGGCCTGGAACAGCACAGTGTCTGGCAAGCTGCCAACGACGATCCACTCACCCAACGGGATCGGGAAGCTGTCGTCGTAGTTGATATCAGGATTGGCAGTGAGGAAGGCTTGCGGGTCGGCATAGGCCTGGGCGGCTTCGTCGGCGATGCGCTCGATATCGTCTTCGCGCATGCAGCCAGCGCTGATTTTGCCGATGAGTTCGACCAGTTGGGATTTCATGAAGGGGCCCTGCGACGCTGAAAAAAGTCGCCAAGGATAGCCGCAAAAGGCCCCTGAGGGTTAGCCGGCCAGCGCTTGCAGTTGTGCGCTGGTATCGGTGGCGCCCATGGCTTGGGCCGCACCCAGCGCAGTAATACCCTTGGCATCCAGACGCTGCACATCAGCGCCTTTGCTCAGCAGGTACTCGACAATGGCAGTACGGTTGAACATTGCCGCCATCATCAGCGCAGTACGGCCGTCGGCCGAGGCCGAATCGATCGCTACGCCCTGCTCCACCAGCAATTGGACCATCGCCAGATCCCCCTTGAACGCAGCGCCGGCCATCGGCAGCTGGCCGTTGTCGTTGGCAATCTGTGGGTCGGCGCCGTGTTGCAGCAGGACCTTCACTGCGTCGACATGACCATGGTAACTGGCGAGCATCAACAAGGTGTCGCCCTTATGGTTACGCAGGTTGGCAGGCAAGCCCTTCTCCAGCAGGCGCACAAGCATGTCGGCATCGCCCTGGCGCGACCGGTCGAAGACTTCCTCGGCGAACGCTGCAGCTTCATCGTCATTCATGGACATAGGGCTGCGTTGGTTGGACATGGGGAATCTCCTGGCTGGCGGAAAAGCCCAAGTATTTGTCAGGGACGCATTTCAGTCCATTATGGATAATGCATGGTGACAACAGGACAATTCTATTGGCCTGGGGGACCTTGCAAAATGCACTGTGCACAGCGGTTTACTTTGTAAAGGATGTCTCGGTTCCTACTCCCGCGATCGGTCAGTCGTCGAGCCGCGGGAAGGCCTCGGCAATCTTGTCGCCGGTGAAGTTCGCAGTTCGGCCTTCAGGCCTGTTGAACACCCGAATGGCAACGAAGCGCGGATCCGCTCCCATATCGACCCAATGCCGAGTACCCGCTGGCACGCCAATCAAGTCACCCTTCTCGCACAACACGGTATAGATGTAATCCTCGATGTGCAGGCTGAACAGCCCACGCCCGGCGGCGAAAAAGCGCAGCTGATCTTCTGCACAGGTATGTTCGTCGAGCAAACCGGCATCCGCCTCGCGGATCACATCGGCATGGATGCACCCTTGCTCAGCCATCAACTTGTCGATGCTCTGCTGGTAAGCCCCAATCACCTCTTGCTCGCTGGCGCCTGGCTGGATCGGCGTACTGGCCTGCCAGCGCTCGAAGCGCACGCCTTGCTCGGCCAGGGTCGCGGCGATGTCTTCAAGGTGGGTCAGGACCTTGTTGGGAATGTCCGGGGTGGACTGGTGGTAAACGGTCAGGCTGCTCATCAGAGGCAATTCCTATTTCTCGGCATCTTTCATTCGGGTCGCAATGATAACGGCTGCAGCCAAGGCTGCGACGCTGGCAATACTAAAGGTGGAAGCCGCACCCAACAGGTTCCAGCTGTAGCCGGAGTACAGGGCGCCCAAAGCGCCGCCGGTTCCAGCCAGGGCAGCATACAGGGCCTGGCCCTGACCTTGCTGACGGGCACCGAAGCTACGCTGCACGAAGGCAATGGCCGCGGCATGGAAGCTGCCGAAGGTTGCAGCATGCAGGACCTGAGCGAACAACAACACCGCCAGATATTCGGCGAAATTGCCCAACAGCAGCCAACGCAGGGCCGCCAGGGCGAAACTGGCCATCAGCACCCGGCGCAGTGAAACCCGCGCCAGAATCCAGCTCATACCCAGGAACATCAACACTTCGGCGACCACCCCCAGGGCCCAGAGCATACCGATGACACTGCGGCTGTAACCCAGATGCTCCAGGTGCAAAGTCAGAAAGGTGTAGTAAGGCCCGTGGCTGAGCTGCATCAGCGCCACGCAGACATAGAACGCCGCCACGCCGGGACGGGTCAGTTGCCTGAGAAAGCCACCGAAGGTTTGCTCGTTCTGCCCGGACGGCTGGGCATTGGGCACCCAGAGGCTGGCGAGGACGATCCCAGCCATGATGATCACCAGCGCCAGCGGGTAGACATCCAGGCTCAGTGCATCGAATAGCCGCCCCAGGCCGACCACGGTGAGGATGAAACCGATCGAGCCCCACAAACGGATCTGGCTGTAGCGTGCGGTCTGGCCTTGCAAGTGCGCCAGGGTGATGACCTCGAACTGCGGCAGCACGGCATGCCAGAAGAACGCGTGCAAGGCCATGACCAGCGCCAGCCAGGCATAGCTCTTGGCGAAGAAAATCAGTGAGAAACTCACCAGGGTCGCCAGCGCACCCAAGCGTACGATCAGCAGGCGCCGACCGCTGCGGTCGCCAAGCCAGCCCCACAGATTGGGCGCGACACAGCGCATCAGCATGGGGATGGCCACCAGCTCGCCGATCCGCGCACTGGAAAAACCCAGATGATGGAAATACAGCGCCAGGAAAGGCGCTGTAGAACCGAGCAAGGCGAAGTAGAACAGGTA
Source organism: Pseudomonas sp. (assembly GCF_050739775.1). GTDB lineage: Bacteria > Pseudomonadota > Gammaproteobacteria > Pseudomonadales > Pseudomonadaceae > Aquipseudomonas. Next base: position 121,385 of record NZ_JBOICA010000009.1, on the reverse strand, counting down.
GAAGCTGGACAGCCGCCAGTAGGGAATCGGCGCCACGGCTCAGCAAACCGCAGCGCGCTTGCCGGATGACGGCATTACAACTGGCCCAGCACCGGCGTGGTCACGCGCACATCGGCATTCTGAGCGCGATGACGCAGCAGGTGATCCATCAGCACGATGGCCATCATCGCTTCGGCGATTGGCGTGGCGCGGATGCCAACGCACGGGTCGTGGCGGCCCTTGGTGATCACTTCAACCGGATTGCCATGAACATCGATCGAACGACCAGGAGTGGTGATGCTCGAAGTCGGCTTCAAGGCCAGGTGGGCGACAATCGGCTGACCGGAGGAAATCCCGCCGAGAATGCCACCGGCGTTGTTGCTGAGAAAACCTTCCGGGGTCATCTCGTCGCGGTGCTCGGTGCCACGTTGGGCGACGCTGGCGAAACCTGCGCCAATCTCCACGCCCTTGACGGCGTTGATGCTCATCAAGGCATGGGCCAGCTCGGCATCCAGACGGTCGAAGATCGGCTCGCCCAGGCCCGGCATGACACCTTCAGCGACCACGGTGATTTTCGCGCCGACCGAATCCTGGTCGCGGCGCAGTTGGTCCATGTAGGCCTCCAGCTCCGGCACCTTGTCCGGGTCGGGGCTGAAAAATGCGTTCTGCTCCACCGAGTCCCAGGTCTTGAACGCAATCTCGATCGGCCCCAACTGGCTCATATAGCCGCGAATACGAATACCCTGGCTGGCCAGGTACTTCTTGGCAATGGCACCCGCGGCCACGCGCATGGCGGTTTCCCGCGCCGAACTGCGGCCACCGCCGCGGTAGTCGCGCTCACCGTACTTGTGGTGGTAGGTGTAGTCGGCATGGGCCGGACGGAACAGGTCCTTGATGGCCGAGTAGTCCTTGGACTTCTGGTCGGTGTTGCGAATCAGCAGGCCGATTGAGCAGCCCGTGGTGCGCCCTTCGAAGACTCCGGAGAGGATTTCGACCTCATCGGCTTCCTGACGCTGGGTAGTGTGTCGGCTGGTGCCGGGCTTGCGCCGGTCGAGGTCGTGCTGCAGGTCGGCCAGGGAAATTTCCAGGCCTGGCGGACAGCCGTCGACAATGGCGACCAACGCCGGACCATGGCTTTCGCCAGCGGTGGTGACAGTGAACAGCTTGCCGTAGGTATTGCCGGACATGCAGGACGCTCCGCGAATCAGCCTGATTTGAACAAGGCCGCCAGTATACGCAGGCTAACCATTCAGTTCATCCCTGACAGCGAACCTTATGCCCAACGCCCGGTCCAACAGCCATATCCTCGATAGTGGCCTCATGATGTTGCGCATCTTCGCGGTAATCACCCTGCTGTTCAGCGGCCTGGTCCAGGCCGCTGCCCCCACAGTCTTGCAACGCCCGATCAGTCTCGATACCGGTAGCGGTACGCTCTACGGCAGCCTGCTGCTGCCGCGCACCGAGCAGCCGCCACCGGTGGTGCTGATCATTCCCGGCTCAGGGCCCACTGACCGCAACGGCAACAGCCCGCACGGCGCCCACACCGACAACCTCAGGCAACTGGCCCTGATGCTGGCGAAGAACCGCATCGCCAGCGTGCGTTACGACAAGCGCGGCGTGGCCGCCAGCCGGCCGGCGACCCCGGACGAACGCGACCTTACGGTTGAACGCTATGTCGCCGATGCCGTGGCCTGGAGTCATACGCTCAAGGCTGATCCACGTTTCGGCCAGTTGATTCTGCTGGGTCACAGTGAAGGCGCACTGATCGCCAGCCTGGCTGCAGAGCCGAGCGGCGCCAGCGCCGTGATCAGCGTGGCAGGCAGCGGCCGGCCGATTGACGAGGTGTTTCGCGCGCAGCTCGCCGGCCGCGTCCCCGCCCGCTACAGCGAGCGCGTCATGCAGATACTGGATAACCTCAAGGCCGGACGCACCTCGTCCAATATCCCTCAGCCCTTACAGGATGTATTGCGCCCGACGGTCCAGCCTTATCTGATTTCGCTGTTCCGCCAAGATCCTGCGGCGGCTTTCGGCAGGTTAAAAGTCCCGGCATTGATCATCCAGGGCACCCACGATATCCAGGTCGATGTCAGCAATGCCGAACGGCTCAAGGCAGCCAAGCCCGATGCCGAGCTGGCACTGATTCAGGGCATGAACCACATGCTGAGGATTGCCCCGCAAGCGGCGAGTCAGCAGCGCGACAGTTACCTGAACCCGCAGTTACCACAAGCCAGCGAGTTGGGAGCGCGCGTCGTCGACTTTATCCACAGGCTGCCCGCAGCCTGAACGAACTTCACCGAAATTCCGCCTCCAGTCCCGGACGATTCTGCCGATAAGCCGATGCTGGCATCGTGATTGTGTCCAGCCTGCTGCGCACAAGAGGATCGCCGTGATGACTGAAGCCGCCCCCCAGGACGCCCCCGAAACCCCGGAGGCCGCGCCGGAACCCGCCCCACTGCCTTGGGCCGAGGTCGCTCCGGAACACTTCCAGATGCTGCGCCTGGCGCCGCTGCCAACTGACCGCAACAGCGGTGCACGGCCGCTGCGCTTCGTCCAGTACGGTTATGCCGAGCGCCACAACAAGGACACCAGTCTGTTGCGCATGGTCATCCAGTTGCCCGGGCAAAAAGTGCGCAAGGAACAGAATCACCTGGATATCTGGGTCGACCATCAGCAAAAGCGCGTGCGTATCGGTCCCGACAGCGGCCTGCAGATCGAACCCTTGAACCGTGGTTTGGGGCGTTTCTTACTGGCCCAGGCGGTGAACTGGGCACAGCGCAAATGGTCGCACTATCGGGTCGAAGGCGCCGCCCTGGCCAACAAGGACGCCCTTAACGAAGACACCCGACTGCGCCGTGACCATGTGTTGCACAGCCATGGCCTGGAAGTCGAATACGCTGATGCCCAGCACCTCAAGGGGCGCTACATCGACGTGCAGGTCGGAGAACTCAAGGGTGGCTGGAGCACTGACAAGCTGCAGCGCATCGAAATCCTCGATGCCGCCCAGATGCTCCAGCAGGCCGAACAGAGCCTGCAGGAAAAAGAGGTGCAACTGCGCGAGCGCGACGAGCGGGTCAGCAAGTACCGTCGCGAGGACAGCGGCCTGCGTTTCACCATCACCTGCCTGGTGGCCTTTGCAGTGTTCCAGGCCGGGTTGCTTATCTGGATTGCAACCCACTAAAAGCATCGCGGGCTTGCCCGCGATTGACTCCGTTCTTACACCCGCGAAGCAAACAACTTCTGATGCTGCCGGCACTGCTCGGCCGTCAACATGAACACCCCGTGCCCGCCGCGCTCGAATTCGAGCCAGGCAAAATCCACTTCCGGGTACAACGCCTCGACGTGCACCTGGCTGTTGCCCACTTCGACGATCAACAAGCCCTTCTCGGTCAGGTGATCCGCCGCCTCGGCCAGCATGCGCCGCACCAGGTCCAGGCCATCGTTGCCACAGGCCAGGCCCAGCTCCGGTTCATGGTGATACTCATCCGGCATGTCGGCGAAATCCTCGGCATCGACATAAGGCGGATTGGACAGGATCAGGTCGAAACGCTGCCCCGGCAAACCGTCGAAGCCATCGCCCTGGACGGTGTAGACACGCTCTTCCAGGCCATGGCGTTCGATGTTCTGGTTGGCTACCTCCAGCGCTTCGAATGACAAATCGGCCAGTACCACTTCGGCTTCAGGAAACACTTCGGCACTGACGATACCGATGCAACCGGACCCCGTGCACAAGTCGAGAACGCGCGCAGGCTCACTGGCCAGCCACGGCTCGAAACGTTTTTCGATCAGCTCGCCGATAGGCGAACGTGGAACCAGCACGCGCTCGTCGACGATGAAGGACAGGCCGCAGAACCACGCCTCACCCAACAGGTAGGCGGTGGGCACGCGCTCTTCGATACGGCGCTTGAGCAGGCGCTGCAGGTGCACCAGCTCCTCGTCTTCCAGTCGGCAGTCCAGATAGCTGTCGGCAACCTCCCAAGGCAGATGGACCGAGCCCAGTACCAACAACCGTGCTTCGTCCCAGGCGTTGTCGGCACCATGTCCGAAAAACAGGCCATGCTCATGGAAACGGCTGACAGCCCAACGGATATGATCGCGCAGGGTGCGCAGGCGAGAAGTGATCACAACAGACTCCTTGAAAGACGACCTGCAATTCTAACAGCCCGATCACAGAAAAGGTTCGTCAAAACCGCCTGTAAGTGTTTCGCCGACATGGCTGCAGGCCACTAACCACGCTACTTGTACGCGAAGCGATTCACATAAGTGCTCAGGCAGGGGACAATAGGTAAAAAGCCCTATCCAAAGGAGCCCTTGATGTCTGTTCCAACGACGATGTTCCACCTCAGCGGCCGCGGCTATCCACCCGCCAAGCTGAACAACGCCAGCCTGGTCATTATCGACGCGCAAAAAGAGTACCTCAGCGGTCCTCTGGCACTGTCGGGCATCGACGAGGCGGTGCAGAACATCGCTACAATGCTCGAGGCGGCGCGCAAGGCCGGTCGCCCGATCATCCACGTGCGCCATCTCGGTACCGTCGGCGGCATGTTCGATCCACAGGGGCCACGCGGTGAGTTCATTCCAGGCCTTGAACCGCAAGGCGATGAAGTGATCATCGAAAAGCGCATGCCCAATGCCTTCAAGAACACTACCCTGCATGAAACCCTGCAGAAGTACGGGCACCTCGACCTGATCGTCTGCGGCTTCATGAGCCATTCCAGCGTCAGCACCACCGTGCGCCGGGCCAAGGACTATGGTTACCGTTGCACCCTGATCGAGGATGCCTGCGCCACCCGCGACCTGCCATTCAAGGACGGTGTGATTGCCGCTGCGCAGATCCAGCAAAGCGAAATGGCAATCATGGCCGACAACTTCGCGTGCGTGGCGCCGACCAGCAGCCTGATCTGATCGGTCATCCGACAGGCTGGCGGAACCACCTTGCGGTATCTCGGTCAATAACCAGATATCTACAGAGGAAATCGGCATGAAGTTGTCCGACGGTTTCGATGCCAAGCGCTTGCGCCAGCGTGAGCCACGCAATTGGGGCGCACGCCTGGCGGCAGCCTTCTCGGCGTTGCTGGCGACCCTGGGCGTGCTGCTGGCCATGGCCGGCACCGCCAGCCTGCTCGGCAACCCCGAAGCTTTGGCCGAGCTCAACGCCAGTCGCACGGGCGCTGCGGTCATACTCGTTGCTGGCCTGGTACTGCTGTACCTGGGCATCTGGTTCTGGCGCCGTAGCCGTTTGCGCCTGCGCCGCAGCCGTGAACTGAACCTGTCGCCGCACCTGATGAAAAAGCACGACTGACTGCAACCTGCGGGGGAGTCGCGTAAACTACGCCGCCCAGGCGGAGGCTTACATGCAAGACAACGATTTTTCCCTGTTCAAAAGCGAGATGCGCGGCGTCAAGCCGATCAAGCATGATCGCGCCGAGGTCGGCAAACCCAAGGCCGACCGCAAGCAGTTGGCCGGCCTGCGCCAGGCCGCGACGGTGCGCAGCGACCAGAGCGTGGTCGATGGCTTGTCGGACCAGTTTGTAATCGACGTCGGCCCCGAAGATGACCTGCACTGGAGCCGTGACGGCGTCCAGGAGAGCCAGATGCGCAAGCTCAAGCTCGGCCAGATCGGTTTCGAAGGCAGCCTCGACCTGCACGGCATGAACGTGGAAAAAGCCCGTGAAACCCTCTGGGCATTCCTCGCCGAGGCCACCCGCTTCGAAGTACGCTGCGTGCGCGTCACGCATGGCAAGGCAGTACGCCTGGATGGCAAGAAGCCGATGATCAAGAGCCACGTCAACACCTGGCTGCGCCAACACCCGCAGGTACTGGGGTTTACCTCGTGCCAGGCCCGTCATGGCGGGACCGGTGCGGTGTATGTGATGCTCAAACGAACCATGCTCGAAGGCCGTGACGAGTAACGCCATTATTCATGGTTGACCGGTGACGCTGTATGGACGGCCATGCTCGCCGTTGGGCTGACTTTCCGTCTCGCCAGAACGACTTCCCGGCGCAAGCGAGCATGACGTCCGTTGAAAACATTAGTTCACGAGGTCTCTCGCTAAAATTGGGTATATATTGAGCGCGCCCTCGACACTTAAATGATCATCATCCGAATAAAGGAATTTTGAGTTTTTCACCAAAGGGCAAATTTTACCCCCACATAAAACCTCATCAAAATTAATGACTTTCACCCCTTGAGCGCGAATGATGTCGTTCACAGATTTCTGGTTATTGAGGTGCTCATCTCGTTGAACGGAAAATTTCAGATAGTGCTCATCGGAAGCAAACCCTTTCCGCAAAACCTCATTCGGCTCGCGCAGCTGCTGAGGGTTATCCTCAACCAATATGACGTTAACACCGATGCTTTTGTAACGCTCGACAGTATTTTGCACCGCCCAGGCAAAATCTTTGGCAGAGGTTTCTTTACTTATCGGAACCTCTTCACTTCTAGAAATAAGATTTAACTCTGCAGGCCTTGAGATGGAACCCGTGTAATAATTCCATCGATTTATCAGGATGACATTTTCGATTTCTTGGGTCTTGACATGATTGAAAACCCGTTCATTGAGTGCTCGGCAATTGTATTTCTCTATCCCCGCATCACCGCGCATGGATTGGATTCCGAGAAGCGATGGGCATCCTGATGTGCCGGTAAACTGGACCCTCACCTCACTATCTTCGCCGAGCTTATCGAGAGCAGGCACCATGCTTAATGCATGACTGTCACCATAAGCAAAGTACTTGACAGGTGCATCTTTTTTCCCCAGATTGCAATACCAACCCTCTGACTTTTTGTAGGCATAAGGTATTTCAAAGCACTCTGAGGCTCGCTCGGGAACTTTGATACTGTTGGCATAACTGGAAAAGCGTTGATGGTATGCCCGATACGGAAGCCCATTCTCTGTGAACGTGAAGTAACCTGAGATGCCGACAGTGCCCATTAAAGTAACAAGTACCGCAACCATGTGCTTGTTATTCTTCCCTACCCGCACTGGACGCTCAATTAGTTTGTACGTAAGCCAGGCAAGGACAATCGACAGAAGAACCACTACCAACCGAATGCTGACGTTTGGCATCTCGCCTTCAACAATTCTTGCAAACGATAGCAGTGGCCAGTGCCATAGATAGAGCGGAAAACTAATCAATCCAAACCCTACGGCCAATCTGCTCGACAACAGGGTGCGGTTGACCCAGGCTTGAGGGCCGGCGGCGATGATGAGAACAGCACCCAAGACTGGCAGGACAGCCCAGTTCCCAGGAAATATTGACTCTTTACTGATTTGCCAGAAACCATAAGCCAGCAGAACCGAACCGAAGAGCGAGAGCAGTTCGGATGCTTTTTTCCCATGAGCTTCCCGCATTGCATGATCGCTACGCGAGGCCAGCCAGCCATCTATCTTTGATCTGAAGGTGGCGAATGCGACCTGTTTGTATAGTGCTGCCCAGGCCAACAAGCTTCCACATAACAACTCCCAGAACCGGGTCTGGGGTGAGAAAAACGTGGCGGCTGAATCTTTTTCGACGCCTTTCGTGTTGAGGTAGAAAGACACGCAAGCAATAAGAAAGGTCAGGGCAAGAAAATTTAATTTACACCGCCAGGCCAACCAAAGTAAAACTGGCCAGAAAATGTAGAATTGCTCCTCAATGCCCAAGCTCCACAAGTGCAACAGTGGCTTTGCCTCTGCGGAACTATCAAAATAGCCGGCCTCGCCCCAAAGAATAAAATTCGAGGAAAAGCTGGCACCTGCCGCGAGGTGCTTCCCTAGCTGCCTGTATTCATTGGCAAGCAATGTAAACCAGCCGAACACATAGCATGCAACCAATACAATAAGCAGCGCAGGAAAAATCCTCTTTATGCGCCGAGCGTAGAACACTGCAAAACTGAAAGTCCCTCGCTCCAGATTTTCAAAGATAATGGTTGTAATTAAAAACCCTGATATTACAAAGAATATATCTACACCAATAAACCCGCCCTTTAAGACATCTGGAAAAGCATGAAATGCCACCACCGAGAGTACTGCTATTGCTCTGAGGCCGTCTATATCCGGGCGGTACTTCGTGTGTAGCAGGTGAGACTGCAGAGCTGCCATATTGTTATTTTCTTTGTATATGTTGTTTGATATTCAGCAATCACCCCGGGACGCCGAGGCAATTAAACACCCTTAAAACCCTGCATCCTAACTAAACTTCACGACTTGTTCAATCAGAGGTAAGGGCGTCAGGGCTGCGGTTGGCACGTATCGAAGGCGGCACTTGTCATCGTGACAACCTCTTCCAGTAATACCCAACTGATCCCCGGCACTGCGTCAGTTTTCCTCGGCGCCGGCGAAGCGCTCATGTCGCCCGCTGTCGGCACCCACTCCGTTTTCAGGCTGCGAATTAACCGTTCCGTGGCAGTTCCCACGTCGGCTGATGCGTTGCTTGAAGCTCAACAGCCCGGCTCTATACCTACTGCAGAGGCCGAAAAGGTGGCTCGCCAGCGCAACCGGCAGAGCCCCGGAAAGCATCCTGAGCCAGCCTTCGTTTCCCGCCGGCCAAGAACGTTGAGTAGATCCAGCGGGCCAGTGCGACCGACAAGGACGTCCATGCTGCGCGGACCGAACTGAAGATTCGCGCCAGCCGGCAATACAACTGCCGACATACATACGCTACTATGTGCCTCATGGCGGGTATGAGCCCTGCGTTTATAGCCAATCAGTTGGGTCATAGCATGCTCTTGTCGACCTACACCCGATGGATCAAATCCGGCACGGACTGGAGCGAGCGCGGTAAGCTTGAAAGCAAGCTGATTGGTACAAAATCGGTACAGACTGAAACAGTACCCCTCTGAAACCCTTATGGAATCAGCCCCTGTGACACTGGAACAGAACTACACCGCGATCCTCGGCCAGCTCGGCGAGGACGTCTCCCGCGAGGGCCTGCTCGAAACGCCCAAACGGGCTGCGAAGGCCATGCAGTACCTTTGCCGCGGTTATGAGCAAACCCTGGAAGAAGTGACCAACGGCGCACTGTTCAGCTCCGATAACAGCGAAATGGTCCTGGTCAAGGACATTGAGCTGTACTCGCTGTGCGAACACCATATGCTGCCATTCATCGGCAGGGCCCATGTTGCCTACATTCCCGATGGCAAGGTCCTGGGCTTGTCCAAGGTTGCGCGGATCGTCGACATGTACGCACGTCGCCTGCAGATCCAGGAAAACCTCAGCCGCCAAGTGGCCGAGGCGATCCAGAAGGTCACCGGCGCCCTGGGCGTGGCGGTGGTCATCGAAGCCAAGCACATGTGCATGATGATGCGCGGTGTGGAAAAACAGAACTCGACCATGATCACCTCGGTGATGCTCGGCGAGTTCCGCGAAAATGCCGCGACCCGCAGCGAGTTTCTCAGCCTGATCAAGTAATCGGGCATGCTTGCAAGCCGACCCCTGGTGGTCGGCTTTTTTCATTCTGAGGAGTTGTCATGATCGTCAAAGCTCTGCGTGTCGGCCTCGGCCAGTTGATCGTGTTCCTGGACTGGGTCAGTCGCCCGGCCAAGCTCAAGCGTGACCCGGCAGCCCAGGGTCAGGTCGAACAACAGGCCAAGGGCCTGAGTCTGTATCAGTTCCACGCCTGCCCGTTCTGCGTGAAAACCCGCCGCACCCTGCACCGCCTGAACGTGCCGGTGGCCCTGCGCGATGCAAAGAACAACGAACAGGATCGCCAGACGCTGCTCAATGAAGGCGGCAAGATCAAAGTGCCGTGCCTGCGTATTGAAGAAGACGGCAAGACCACCTGGATGTATGAATCCAAGGTGATCATCGACTACCTCAACAAGCGGTTTACCGCCTGATCGATCAGCCGATCATCGTCACATGACGTGGATGGCTGGCTACCCGTTCCAACCATGCCTGGATGCCCGGGTATTCGTCCAGGTCAAAACCACCCTGCTGGGCAACATGGGTGTAGGCGTACAACGCGACATCGGCAATCGAGTAACGGTCACCGACCAGGTAAGGCGTTAGCTGCAGCTGCTTCTCCATTACCCGCAAGGCCTTGTAGCCCCCCTTGTGCAGGGTCTTGTACTCCTCCAGACGCCCTTGCGGCAGTCCCAGGTAAAACTGGATGAAGCGCGCCACGGCAATGTACGGTTCGTGGCTGTACTGCTCGAAGAACTGCCACTGCAGTACCTGGGTACGCAAGCGTGGCTCGGTGGGCAGGAATTCGCTGCCATCGGCGAGAAAGTTCAGGATCGCGTTGGATTCCCACAAGTAGGTGCCGTCTTCAAGCTCCAGCACCGGCACCTTGCCATTGGGGTTCATTGTCAGGAACGCCGGGGTTTCCGTCTCGCCCTTGAGAATATCCACTAAGTGCCATTCATAGGGCAGATCAAGCAAGTGCAGCATCAGCTTGACCTTGTAGCAGTTGCCCGACTGGTAATCACCGTAAACCTTGTACATCACTCCCCCCATTCAATGGCTGAAACGTACCCGCCCCCATAGTTGGCGACTGTACGGCTAAATGCAATGCCTGCTGTATGGCAAGGATGGGAGACCTGCACGTTAGTCTGCAAAATCTGCTTACACCTAGTACAAGGATTGCCCCATGCCCGATGCCGCTTCCGCGCAACTGCGCCCTTTGGCTGACTCCTCGCCCTCGGCCGTGGTCGCAGGTTTTATCGCCATGCTGACCGGCTACACCAGCTCCCTGGTCCTGATGTTTCAGGCCGGCCAGGCGGCCGGTTTGACCAGTGCGCAAATCTCATCGTGGATCTGGGCCCTGTCGATCGGTATGGCAGTGTGCAGCATTGGCCTGTCGCTGCGCTATCGCACGCCGGTGACAGTGGCCTGGTCAACCCCGGGTGCCGCACTGCTGATCACCAGCCTTGGCGGGGTCAGCTACGGCGAAGCCATCGGCGCCTACATCACCTGCGCGGTGCTGGTGGTGATCTGCGGAATGACCGGCAGCTTCGAGCGCCTGGTCAAACGCATCCCGGCGTCACTGGCGTCAGCGTTGCTGGCCGGTATCCTGTTCAAGATCGGCAGCGAAATTTTCATCGCCGCCCAGCACCGCACCGCGCTGGTGCTGGGGATGTTCTTCAGCTATCTGATCATCAAGCGCCTGTCGCCGCGTTATGCGGTGCTCGCCGCATTGCTGGTGGGTACCGTGTTGTCCGGCGCCATGGGCTTGCTGGATTTCAGCGGCTTCAGCCTGGAGGTGGCAACCCCGGTGTGGACCAGCCCGAGCTTTTCCCTGGCGGCCACTATCAGCATCGGCATTCCACTGTTCGTGGTCGCCATGACCTCGCAGAACATGCCCGGCGTTGCCGTGCTGCGTGCCGACGGTTACCAGGTGCCCGCCTCACCGCTGATCTCGGTGACCGGCCTGGCCTCGCTGGTGCTGGCACCCTTCGGTTCCCACGGCATCAACCTGGCGGCGATCAGCGCGGCCATCTGTACCGGCCCGCACGCCCATGAAGACCCGAACAAGCGCTATACCGCAGCGGTCTGGTGCGGGGTGTTCTATGGCATCGCCGGGGTTTTCGGCGCCACCCTGGCCGCCCTCTTCGCCGCCTTGCCCAAGGAGCTGGTGCTATCGATTGCCGCCCTGGCGCTGTTCGGCTCGATCATGAACGGCCTGACGGTTGCCATGAATGAAGCCAAGGAACGCGAAGCGGCGTTGATCACCTTCATGGTCACCGCGTCGGGCTTTACCCTGTTCTCCATCGGCTCGGCGTTCTGGGGGATTGTCGCTGGGGTGTTGACGCTGATGATCCTCAACTGGCGCAAGGGCGTATAAAACCTGTGGGAGCGACGGTGACCCTCTACAACTTGAAATGCCCCACCATGCCCCTGAGATCACTGCCCAACTGCGCCAGCTCGACACTCGAGCTGGCATTGCCCTGCATGGCCAGCGCCGACTGATCGGCACTGCTGCGAATCTGGGTGACGCTGCGGTTGATTTCCTCGGCCACCGAGCTCTGCTCTTCGGCCGCTGCGGCGATCTGCTGATTCATCTGCTGGATCAACGACACCGCTGCGGCAATACTGCCCAGGGCGCTTTCGGTTTGCAGGGCATCGGTCACCGCCAGCTTGACCAATTCACTACTGCCCTGAATCTGCGCTACCGAGGCCTGGGCACTGCTGCGCAGGCTGCTCACCAGGCGCTCGATCTCCTCGGTTGACTGCTGAGTACGCCGGGCCAAAGCGCGCACCTCATCGGCCACCACGGCAAAGCCACGGCCCTGCTCCCCGGCGCGAGCCGCCTCGATGGCGGCGTTGAGCGCCAGCAAGTTGGTTTGTTCGGCGACACTCTTGATCACCTCCAGCACTGTTCCAATGGTCTGGATTTCGGCACTGAGGCTTTCGATACCCTGGCTGGCCGACTCGGCAGCGCTAGCCAATTGTTCAATTCGTTGCAGGCTCTGGCGCACCACTTGCTGACCACTGCCGACCCTGTCGTCTGCTGCCTGGGCAGCTTGTGCAGCCTCTTCGGCATTGCGCGCGACATCATGGACGGTGGCGGTCATCTGCTGCATAGCGGTGGCCACCTGCTCGGTTTCTTCCTTCTGGCTGCTGACCTCACGGGTGGTCTGTTCGGTCACCGCCGACAGCGACTGAGCATTGCTCGCCAACTGCTCGATACCCTTCTGCAGACCACTGACAATGCTGCTCAACCCTGAGCCCATTTGCTGCATGGCTTGCATAAGCTGGCCAACTTCGTCGCGGCGCCCGACACGGATGTCACCACTCAGATCGCCGGCGGCAATCTGCTCGGCGCGACCGATCACCTGCCGCAGCGGCCCGACCACCGCGCGCGTGATCAGCCAGGCTGCAACCACCCCAACCACCAGTGCCAACAATGACGCCAGCAGAATCGACAGCGCGTTGCGCTTGAGCTGGAGCTGCATGGCCTGGTCTTCGGCGCCATAGGCCTGATCGACCTGAGCACTGACCTGCTCGGCCCGCTGCTGCAGCTGCTGCTTGAGTTGCTGCTCGCGCCCCAGCAAGTCAGTGTATTCCCCCAGCTTTTCACTGAAGCTGGCGATATGGCCACTGACCTCATTGAGAACGGTCTGGTAGCCAACATCACTGACGCCGGTCTTGAGCTGCTCGACCAGGGTGGCCGCCTGCTCGGTCTGCTCAATGCGGCCCTGACGGGCATCCTCGGCGCCTTTGCGGTTCTGCTCCAGACGCAGCCGCGCCTCATCCATGGCCTGGAGCATCAACCTGGCCACCTGGGCAACCTGTCCGGCCTGCTCGACAAACTCGGCGCCTTGCTGGCCCTGGGTATCCTTGAGGGTGTAGGTGCCGTCGTCAGCAAGCCCTGCCTGCAGCACGTCGAGATTATTGGCGACGCTCGACACCGACCAACTGGCCATGTCCAGTGCCAGCTCCTTGGACTGGGTCAGCTCGACGAACTGATCGAAAGCCTGGCGATAATCGTTCAACGCCTGTTCCACACCACTACCGGCCAATTGCGGCAGACCTCGTGCCTGCGCCAGCAATCCCTCTACCCCTTGATGCAGCGCCTCCACGGCCTTGGGATCGGAGCGCAGGGTAAAGGCTTGTTCCTGCAAACGTACCTTGAGTACCTCGGCATTGAGCGCCGTCATCTGCTTGAGCCCCCCAAATCGCAGGCTGACGCTGTGCAACGCGGCAACGCCGCAGATCGCCACCACGGCGGTCAGCAGCAAGACCAAGGCAAAGCCCAGGCCCAACTTACGCGCCATGCCCAGGTTGGCAAAAAAACCACGCTTGACCGAACTCATTGCACCTCCCCCCACTCACCCGGCAACGACTCAATGCCGCAGAGTGGCAATGGCGCCGGTGCTGGCACAAGATGCTGGCGTCGGAATAATGGCAAAAGGCTACAGAGGCGTCGCTTTCAGGATGGCGGAGGTCGCCTTGTGCGCAGAAAAAACGCCTGGGCGCGTTGGTCCTGAACATAGGCGACATTGATCCGCAACCAGTCACTCGCCGCTCCCTGCGGATCAAATGCACTGCCCGGCGCCAGCAGCACCGAACAGGCCAAGGCTTCTCGATTGAGTGCAGCAAAATCCCAGCCTGGGCACCGCGCCCAGACAAACATACCGCCGTAAGGCTCGGTGAATACCTGCCAACCGCTGACCTCAAGTTGTCCCAGCGCCTTGGCCATGTGCTGCGCCAGGCGCAGACGCAGGCGCGCCACGCTTTTGCGGTAAGTACCACTGGCCAGCATCTGTGCCACCACTTGTTCGGTGAATCGGGAAGTCCCGAGCCCCGCGACCATCTTCAGTTCGGCCAGACGGGCGACCAGTGCAGGCTCGGCCACCAGGTAACCACTGCGCAACGAGCTGCTCAGGGTCTTGGAGAAACTGGCGAGGTAAATCACCCGCTGCTCGGCATCCAGGGTGGCCAGGCGTGTTACCGCACCGTCCTGGAAGTCGGCGTAAATATCGTCCTCGATGATCTGTACGTCATGTTCGCGGGCAAGCTCCAGCAAGCGATAAGCCATCTTGGGGGCCAGGCTGCTGCCGGTGGGGTTGTGATACAGGCTGTTGATGTACAGGCAACGCGGACGGTGGCGCTTGAGCAGCGCTTCCACTGCCTGCAAGTCCGGGCCACAGGCGGTACGCGGCATCTGCAGCATTTCGATCTGATGATGGCGCAGCAGGTTGTACAGGTTGTAGTACCCCGGACTTTCCACCAGAACCTTGTCGCCGGGCTTGAGCAGGGTGCGCACCAGCAGGTCGAGGCCATGGCTGGCACCCTGGGTCGTGAGGATCTGCTGTGGGCTGACCTGGATACCGATCTGCGCCAGCCCCTTGTGCAACTGGCTGCGCAAACTGGCCAAGCCCAAGGGTGGACAGTAGTCGATCAGATCTTCCAGCGGCCCGCGGCTGACTTGACGCACAGCCTGGGCGATCGCCTCGGTAGCACGCCAACTGGAAGGCACCCAGCCGCAACACAGATTGAGCAGGTCGGCCTGGCCGTCGCTGAACTGCTGCCAGCGATTGCCGAAGGCTTCATCGCGAAATGGCTGGTCAACCAAGGGAGCACTTAGACGGTATTCGGCGACAAAAAAACCGGCGCCATGCCTGGCCTCCAGCAAACCCGCTGCCACCAACCGGTCATAGGCCTCGATCACGCATGACTGACTGACGCCCTGCTCGCGCGCAAGTTGGCGGATCGATGGTAAACGACTGCCGGGACGCAGGCGCTGGTGTTCGATCCAGTCCTGCAGCTGATCCGCGAGCTGCTGTACCAGTGGCGTGGACGATCGGCGGTCAAGTGTCAGGTTCATGGCTAAAGTGTTCGTAAATTTCGTCCGAACAGTTAATCACAAATCCTCGGGCAGTGTGCCTTGTGAGCCCCTCGTGATCGCCGGATAGTCGCAGCATCGACAAGGAGCTCTCCATGCCCATCCAGCGTTCCCCTGCCCTGCTGGCCTTTGCCCTGTGCCTGATCACTTTCGCGGTCAACCTGCAGGCGCCGCTTTACACTGCCTATGCCGAGCTATCCGGAAGAGGCGCCGCCGCCACGGCGGTGGCTTTTTCAGCTTATGTCGTGGGTGTGGTACCGGTGCTGTTGCTGCTGGGCGGCCTGGCGGATCGGGTTGGGCGGCGGCCGTTGATCATTGTCGCCCTGGGTTTGTCGATACTCGCCACCCTGTTGATGTTGCTGGTGCCAACCTTGGAAACACTTGGCCTGGCGCGCCTACTGCTAGGCGTCGGTACAGCGCTGGCCTCGGCGACCGGCACAGCCTACATGAGTGAGCTGATGCCCAACGGCGATAACCAGCGTGCGGCCACTTGGGTCACTGCCAGCACTTCACTGGGCTTTGGGCTGGGCGCCGCAGTGACCAGTCTGTTCCTGTTGCGTGGGCCGAGCCTGGCACCTGAGAGCTTTTACCTGCATCTGCTGCTGGCTGGCCTGGCCCTGCTGGCGGTCTGGCGCCTTCCCGATCAACGTCGTGATACCCGCGGCGCGTGGCTACGCCTGCCCTGCTACCCCGCTGGCAGCCTGCCTTATGGCCTGGCGATTCTCCTGGCTTGGGCCTGCGTCGGTTTGGTCATCGCCTTGCTGCCGTCGATCCTCAAGCAGCACGGTCTGGCCAGCTGGTCGGGGTTCTCAACATTCTGCGTGATCAGTTGTGGCCTGTTGTTCCAACCACTGGCCCGGCGTATGGAGCCCGCCAGAGCGACCTTGCTTGGCCTGATGGTATTGCCCTGCAGCTATGTGCTGCTGGCCTGGGGTGCCGACAGCGGTCAGCTTCTAGTCGTGCTGCTGGGCACAGTGGCCGCCAGCAGCGCCTGCTATGGCTTTGTCTATCTCGGCGGGTTGTCGGCTGTGAATACACTGGCCGGAGCAGAGAAAACCCGCGCCAGCGCAGGCTTCTTCCTCCTCGCTTACCTGGGCTTCAGCCTGCCAGTGATCTTCACCGGGCTGCTGGCCGATCATCTGGGTTCCAGGGTTGCCCTACTGGTATTTGGTGCCGGCTTGCTGGTTGGCTGCCTGTTGGTTGGCGCACGCCTGTTACGGCAGGGCCAGCAGTTGCGAAGCCACCCCAGTACGCTCTGAAGAGTCAGCGACTTTCGGCAGTAAAATAAGTCGTAAAAAATGTAAAAAAATGTAGGAAATGTTACATTTGTTTGACGATGGCATTTTGACATATGGACGTGTGCAGTGACGGGTGGATGCAAAGACTTGGTGAACGAGTTTTCCTACACACTCAACCACCGTCGTTCCACACTACATTTCAAGACACCTCCCGCCACCTTCACCACTCAGGCCTTGCAGCGCCTCGTAGAACAGAAGCGCTCGGCCAAGCGCGTCAGCGCACCGCTCGATTGCCCCCAAAGCGCCCTGTTCGCCAAACGCCAGCAACTGGACTCGCTGAAAAAAAAGCTACGCGTGGCCTTCGGTAGCGTCAAACGCCAAGACTTGAATGACTGGGTTATTGAAGAGCTGGTCAATACCGCCGAAGCGCACAAACGCGGTGCCCGTGTTGCGCCGTTGATTGGCTTTGGCTATTCCAGGGGTCGCCTGGGCCTGATGGATGACTTCTTCATTATCACTGAGTTGTTCACAGGTCATACCGATGGCTGGCAGTGGGTCAACGCCAACCCGAAGCAGGTCGAAACGCTAATTGCCAGCGCCTTCGAACTGCTGCGCTCGCTGCACCAGCAAGGCATCAGCCATATGGACCTGTGGGCTGCCAACGTGATGGTTCCCGACGAGTTTCCAGGTCCGGCTAAGGCCATCGACCTGGAAAACTGTTTCTGTCGGCCGACAGCCTTTATCAACGAGACCCTCGGTTTTCAGTTCGGCTACTTCTATTTCCGGGGGATCTACCGCTTTATCACCGAAGCCCGCTACGACGAACTGGTCGATGCCGCGCTGACTCACTATCCCGACGTCGACCGAGAGCGTTTCAAGCACTGCTATCAGCTCAGCAAGCATGAACACGTCGGCCGTAAAGACCGACGCGCAGTGTTTCTCGAGGGTAAGTTAAAGTCGCGCTGGTAAGTCAGATAGCTGTAGCGCCACCGTCCACCGCCAGGGCCTGGCCAGTAGTGAACGCGGCTCCATCGCTGCACAGGTACAGCACAGCACTGGCGATCTCCTCGACCTTGCCGATACGCCCCACTGGATGCATGGCTGCCGCAAACTCGGCCTTGCGCGGATCGGCCTCGTAGGCGCGGCGGAACATATCGGTATCGATCACCGCCGGGCACACTGCGTTAACCCGGATTTTCTTCTTGGCGTACTCGATAGCCGCCGACTTGGTCAGGCCGATCACCGCATGCTTGGACGCGCTGTAGATACTCATCTTCGGCGCCGCTCCGAGCCCGGCCACCGACGCGGTATTGACGATGGCGCCGCCGCCCTGGGCCAGCAACAACGGCAACTGGTGCTTCATGCACAGCCACACCCCCTTGACGTTGACGCCCATGATCGCATCGAACTCTGCTTCGCTACCCTCGGCCAGACGCCCCTGCTCGATCTCGATGCCGGCATTGTTGAAGGCATAGTCGAGGCGACCGTAAGCCTCGACCGTGCAAGCCAGCAACCGCTGCACATCAGCCTCGCGAGTAACGTTGCAGGCTACGAACAAAGCCTCTCCCCCAGCAGCGCGGATCAGCTCGACCGTACTCTCACCACCTGCAGCGTCCAGATCGGCCACCACCACCTTCAATCCTTCGGCGGCAAAGGCCAGGGCCGTTGCCCGGCCAATACCCGTCGCGCCCCCGGTGACCAGGGCAACCCGACCAGAAAAAGTCATGCTCATCGCTAGCTCCTGCAACAAAGTGAGGTCAGTGGCCTGGAGTCTATGCAGCCAGCGGCATGGATTGGCAGCATCATCAGGTTGCCAGTTGAAGAGGTATCGGTTCGGGTGATTATCTGGGTAAGCCTGAATCACGCGTGTGGATCATGATGCATTCGCCAAGCGGGTAAACCTTGCCGGAATGCCTGTAAGGGTCTATCAACAAGCTTTGCCTTTCACTCGAGAGCCCTGTTATGACCGCCAAGACCAACCGCCGTTTCTTGCTCGCCAAACGTCCGATCGGGGCAGTCAACCGTGACGACTTCAACTTTGAACAGATACCGGTCAGCGAACCTGGTGAAGGCCAAGTGCTGGTGAAAACCCTCTACTTGTCCCTCGATCCTGCCATGCGCGGGTGGATGAACGAAGGCAAGTCGTACATCCCCCCAGTGGGTCTTGGCCAAGTTATGCGTGCCTTGGGCGTGGGCGAAGTGATCGCCTCGAAACACCCGGGCTTTGCCGTCGGCGACCACGTCAGTGGTGCCCTCGGTGTGCAGGACTACTTTGTCGGTGAACCTCAGGGCTTCTATAAGATCGATCCGAAACTCGCACCGCTGCCGCGCTACCTGTCCGCCCTGGGCATGACCGGCATGACTGCCTACTTCGCCCTGCTCGACGTCGGCGCCCCCAAGGAAGGTGAAACCGTGGTGATCTCCGGTGCCGCCGGTGCGGTGGGTAGCATTGCCGGGCAGATTGCCAAGATCAAAGGTTGCCGGGTGGTGGGTATCGCCGGTGGCGCAGAGAAATGCCAGTATCTGAAGGGCGAACTGGGCTTCGACGGCGTCATCGACTACAAGGCCGAGGATGTGCTCGAAGGACTCAAGCGTGAATGCCCGAAAGGTGTGGACGTCTACTTCGACAACGTCGGCGGCGACATCCTTGATGCAGTGCTCAGCCGCTTGAACTTCAAGGCGCGGGTAGTGATCTGCGGCGCCATCAGCCAGTACAACAAGCAGGCGGTCAAAGGCCCGGCCAACTACCTGTCACTGCTGGTCAACCGTGCGCGCATGGAAGGCTTTGTGGTGATGGACCATGCCGCCCACTACGGCAAGGCGGCGCAGGAGATTGCCGGCTGGCTGGCAACCGGCAAAGTGAAGAGCAAGGAAGACGTGGTCGAAGGGCTGGAAACCTTCCCCGAGACGCTGTTGAAGCTGTTCAGCGGGGAAAATTTCGGCAAGCTGGTGCTTAAGCCCTGATTTCGGCGACCACCGCCGCCAGCGCCTGGGCCGGATCGGCGGCCTGGCTGATCGGGCGGCCGATCACCAGGTAGTCGGAACCGGCGTCCAGGGCCTGGCGCGGAGTGAGGATGCGGCGCTGGTCATCCTGGGCGCTGCCGGCCGGGCGGATACCCGGAGTGACCAGTTGCAGCGACGGATGCGCGGCCTTCAGCGCAGGTGCTTCCAGTGCAGAACACACCAAGCCGTCCATCCCGGCCTTCTCGGCCAACGCGGCCAGGCGCAGCACCTGCTCCTGCGGCTCGATATCCAGGCCGATGCCGGCCAGGTCTTCACGCTCCATGCTGGTCAGCACGGTCACGCCGATCAGCAGCGGCTGTGGGCCGCTACGCTGGGCTAGCACCTCTCGGCAGGCGGCCATCATGCGCAGACCACCGGAGCAATGGACATTGACCATCCACACGCCCATTTCCGCAGCGGCTTTAACGGCCATGGCAGTGGTGTTGGGAATGTCGTGGAATTTCAGATCGAGGAACACCTCGAAGCCCTTGGCGCACAGCGTTTCGACAATACCTGACGCGCTGCTGGTGAACAGCTCCTTACCGACCTTGACCCGGCACAGGGCAGGATCAAGCTGATCGGCCAGCTTCAGGGCGGCGTCACGGGTAGGGAAATCCAGGGCGACGATGATGGGCGTCTGGCAGGCGGACATGGTCGGGCTCTCAAGGCAAGTCGAAATCGGCGCGCATTGTAAACGATGCGGCGGCACAACGGGGGCCGGTGATCGCGAATTAGCTCCTGGACGGTGCCAGACCTATACTTGAAGCAATGACCAATGCGCTCACTCGAATGTTCAGGCGCGGCCCCGCTTACCGTAGAAAGGAGAATTTCATGCCCTGGTATGCTTGGTTGATCTTGCTGGTGGCGATCGGTTCGATCGTTGGTGGGCTGATGGTGCTACGTGACACGGCGAAAAAATTGCCGCTGACAGAGGAACAACTCAAGCGTGTGCGAGAGCGCAATGCCGAGGCAGACGCAAAGGACGCTCAGGATAGATAGACAGGTAACCCGGCCTGGCAATGCAAAGCGGGCCTTGACGATACACCGGCCCGCCCTGTTTCAACTTACTTGATGCTCAACTTCTCGCGATTGCGCTCCAGTAACGCCTTTCCGATTCCCTTGACTTCCAGTAGCTCATCCACCGAGGCGAAGGCGCCGTGCTGTTCACGATAGGCGACAATCGCTTCAGCCTTGAGTCGGCCTACCCCGGTGAGCGACGACTGCAAGGTGGCCACATCGGCACTGTTCAAGTCGACAATTGACACTGATACCCCAGCAGCAGGAACCGACACTTCGCTGGCCGTATTGGTCGCCAGGGCCGGCACGGAGAATAACGCGAAGAAAGCCAACAGCAGTGATGCGAGGTACGCGTTGCGCATGATAGTTCACTCCATGGTGTGTGCATTCAAAGGCAGCATTTCCTTGGCTGCCCTGCAAACCTAGCGGTTCAACGGACTTACGGCCACTGCAAGGGCAAAACAGATTCAAACAAGATGTGAAAAATATAAAGAAAGGCATAGATAAGATTAGATTTTTCACATCGATACTGCTTAAAGGCAGGATGCCAGTAGCTTGCCAAGCGCCAGGCTAGCGGGACTTATCTGGCACGCTCGATCCTGCTAAGCTCTCGCCCGAATCCCGTTTGACAACGCCCTCGCTAGCAAGAGCACCGAATTGCACAGTTCCTCCCCCAATCATCATCTCCACGCCTTTGACGCCAACAGCAAAGGACGAGATTTCATCGTTGGTGACATTCATGGTTGCTTTGACCTACTAGAGAATCTGTTGGCAGAACTCCATTTTTGCTCCAACCATGACCGCGTATTCTGTACAGGCGACCTGATCGACCGCGGCCCCTGCTCAGAGCAGGTGGTACGCTGGCTCAGCTATCCATGGTTCCATGCAGTACGCGGCAATCATGAGCAGATGGTGCTTGATCATGTAGCTGGCCAGGGTGACGCAGCAAGACATGCGCGAAATGGTGGCGCCTGGTTTTACAGCCTGCCCGAAGCGCATCAACAGCAGATCGCCGAGGCGCTGCTCAGCATGCCCTTAGCGATTGAGGTTGCCCTGCAGAATGGGCGTAAAATCGGCATAATTCATGCCGAATCCCCTTGCTGGGAAGATCGCCTGGGATGGCCTGACGCCATAGCCCTGCTCTATTCGGAAGAGCCCGCTACACAGCTCGCGGCCCGGCAACAGGCCATGTACTCGAGAGGCAAGATTACGCGCCAGGACCCCACACCGATTGCCGGCATTGAAACACTTTACGTGGGGCACTCTACCGTGCCACAGATACTGCAATTGGGTAATGTCGTGTACTTGGATACCGGCTGTTCATTTCCTGATGGAAGACTCAGTGCGATTGAATTGCCCAGAACCAGCACAAACCTGGCAGCTCACCAGCTACCTTGAAATCCTGCACAGTCCGGGGTTATCCGCCCCGGACTGTGCACGTGGCCTGCCTCAGGGCTCCTGACGGCGCTGCTGGTAAATCCAGTCGACAATTTCATCATCCGGCGTATAACCACTCACCGTTTCCCGCAATAACTGCCGAACACGCGTGTAGTCGTCCTGCTTCAACGCCGCCTTCAGTGCAGCCAAGCGCTCCTTCAGACACTCCCAGCCAAGATAATCCTCTTGCGCACTCATGATCATGGGATGAAGGGTCGACACCACGTTGTCGCCAATCAACAGCTCTTCATAGAGCTTTTCGCCAGGCCGCAATCCCGTGAACTCAATGGCGATATCACCGCGCGGGTTGGTTTCCGAAAGAATACTCAGGCCCGACAGATGGACCATCTTCTCGGCCAGTTCGACGATCTTCACCGGTTCCCCCATGTCCAGCACGAAGACATCCCCGCCCTGCCCCATCGAGCCGGCTTGAATCACTAACTGCGCGGCCTCGGGTATGGTCATGAAATAGCGGGTAATCTTCGGGTGAGTCACCGTCAGCGGCCCACCGGACTTGATCTGCTTGTGGAACAGTGGAATCACCGAGCCGGAAGACCCAAGCACATTCCCGAAACGAACCATGGTAAAGCGCGTCTTGTTGACGTGGGAGACATTGTTGCCGTCTTCGAACAGAACAGGCGCCAACTCCCGACTCAATGCCTGCAGCGTCATTTCCGCCAGACGCTTGGTACTTCCCATGACATTGGTCGGACGAACCGCCTTGTCGGTAGAAATAAGCACGAAGTTCGCCACCTGCGCTTGCAGAGCAGCCTGAGCAGCACACAAGGTACCAATCACATTGTTCAGAATGCCCTCGGCGACGTTGTGTTCGACCATCGGTACATGCTTGTAGGCGGCAGCATGGTAAACCGTATCGACTCGCCAAACATTCATGACATCCAGCAACTGCGCCTGGTTGCGCACCGAGCCAAGGATCGGCAACAGCCTGATCGATAGCGACTCACGCGCGATGCGCTGCTCCAATTCCGAAAGGATGCTGTACAGGTTGAACTCACTGTGCTCGAACAACAGAAGCACTTTGGGCTTGAGCACAAGAATCTGCCGACACAACTCCGAGCCGATGGAACCGCCCGCCCCTGTCACCAGCACCGATTTGCCACGCACACAATGCTCAAGCAAATCCTCTTGCGCAGGCACGGCATCACGCCCTAGCAAGTCGGCGACATCGACCTCCTGCAAGTCATCAACCTTGACCCGACCGCTAGCCAGGTCCATGAAGCCGGGAATACTTCTGACGTGAAGCGACAGCCCCTCGAGAAACCCGAGGATTTCACGCCGCCGCCCGCGCGTGGCAGACGGAATGGCCAACAGTACCTCCTCGGCCCCCGTCACATCGAACATTTTCCTGATCTTGTCAGGCGAATAGACCGTTAATCCGGAGATGACCCGATCAGCGATGCTGGCATCATCGTCGATGAATGCAACGGGGCGCATGACCTTCCCCATACGTAGCGCGGCAACCAGTTGATTGCCCGCCGCCCCGGCACCATAGATGGCAACCTTGGGCAAACCGTTGTCGCGATTGGTGAAGGGAACATGCTGGGCTGCTGCGAACCAGTCCCCGAGAAAGTACTGACGCATTGCCAGGCGCAGCCCGCCCACCATCACCAGGCTCAGCCACCAGTAATTGAAGATGATCGAACGTGGAACGATATTCTGGTGGTTGCTGTACCAGTAGACGATAACCCCCAAGATCAACGAGCAAAGGCTGACCGCCTTGAAGATTGCGATCAGGGCATCGTTGCCGAAGTAGCGCATCACCGCCCGATACATGCCGAAGTACATGAACAGGGGAATGGCCACGATCGGTGCCACGGCAAACAACCAGAAATGATCCCGGACCGGGTCGGCGAATTCATCGATGCCCAGACGTACAACAAAAGCCAACCATAACGCTATCCAGACCACCAGGGTATCGACAGCGATTTGCAGCAGACGTTTGCGCCGCCGTGGCAGCGCCAGCAGTAAAGCACGTAGTTCTTCCATAATCTCTTCGAACACCTAGTAACGCACTTGATCAGCACTCGAGCCGCTTACATGAATGCCGGACAGTGCGCCGGCCAGTTCATGTGGGCTTTCTCCCAAAGCCCCGGAGACGGGCGCCAGCGCTTGACCGAAAACTGCCCGGTTCCTGCATTGCCTAGCGCAACAGCCAGTCAATACATGGAATCAGGCTTTCTCGCCTACACCCAGCAGATCACTTGAGGGGACAACTATCCGTTGATCCAGGCAGCGCAATGCAACGTCCCAATCCTCGGGCGTATCAATATCCAACGACTCGCAGTTTTCAGCGACCACCAATGGCACTGTCCCTGGGCATACGAAGCGCCGCTGCTCACGCAGCACACTGGGCGCCACAAGGTAGATCGAACCACTGAGCGTGAAAGCAGATTCAAGGTCCTGAGAGCGCCTGGATAGATGCTCCCAGCCCAAAAAAGGCTCCATGCTGTCGCTTTCCAGCCTGAAGCACCAGGCAGGATGGGTACTGGCTGCACACACACTGACTACCGGACGCGAGACATCCGCCTGAAACAGCGATACCGCTCGACGAATTGACTCTGCACTGCGAAATGGCGAGGTGGGTTGCAATAACATGACCCCGTCGACACTACCATGCACAGCCTCATATTCATCGAGTACGTGAATGACCACATCAACACTGGTCGCTGTATCGGTGGCTAGATGCTCAGGCCTCAGGCCCGGCACAGTTCCACCATACTGTGTGGCAACCTTGGCGATGGCAGGATCATCTGTCGAAACAACAACGTCGCCAATGACCTGGCTCTGCAGCGCCGCCTCGATGGTCCAGGCGATAAGCGGTCGCCCACCAAGAACTTTGATGTTCTTGCCAGGCAACCGCTTGGATCCGCCCCTGGCAGGTACAATGCCAAGGATCTTCATTTCAAGGTCACAAAATTGCGCAACATTGAAAGACCGACCTTGCCGCTTTTTTCCGGATGGAACTGCGCGCCCCAGACGTTATCCCTGCCAATCACCGCAGCAACCGCCGTATCGCCATATTGGCAATCGGCAATACGATGCGCTGATGAACTCGGTACGGCCATGTATGAATGCACGAAGTACACGTCGCTGTTGTTAGGTTCGATCGCGTCCAGCAAGGTGCCCTCCCAGGAGCTGCGCCCCTGGGGGTAGGACAGGCTGGACCAACCGATATGCGGGACCTTCAGGAGTGCCCCGGACTTGTCCTGGGTCGGGATAGGCTCAACGCTACCGGCAATCAGCCCCAACCCTTCGGAGCAGCCGAATTCGTGGCTGCTATCAAGCAGCATCTGCATACCCAAGCAAATACCAAAGAGCGGTGCGCCCGAAGCCGCATACGCCTTGATAGCCTGATCCATACCCTTGCTGGACAACTCGCACATCGCATCAGCGAACGCCCCTACGCCTGGCAGCAAGACCTTGGAGGCATGCTTGAGGTCTTCAGGGTCGGAAACCAGCCTGACCGTAGCACCACAATGCTCAAGCGCCCGCTGGACGCTGAACAGGTTGCCTACGCCGTAATCAACAACAGTTACTACATTACTCATACATGCGCACCCGGATTCCAGCAGCCGAAACGTCTTTGCGGATATCGCTCAGGGAAGCCCGGTTGTAGTGCAGAATGTCAGCCATTGCCACCGCATCCGCGCCACCGCGTACCGCTTCCACGGCATGCTGGGCACTGCCCATGCCGCCGCTGGCGATTACGGGAATGCTGACCGTCTCGGTGACGGCTTGAATCAGTTGCAGGTCGAACCCCTTACGGGTGCCCTCCTGGTCAACCGAGGTCAGCAGAATTTCTCCTGCGCCGAGCGCAGCGGCTTCACGAGCCCACTGCACAACATCCCGCCCGGTGCTTTCCCGGCCATTGTCGGTAAACACCTCCCAACGACCGGAAGCCATGCGCTTTGCCTCGATCGAGAGAACCATGCACTGGCTGCCAAAGCGGCGGGCAATCTCGCTGATCAACTGAGGATTGGCCACAGCCGCTGTGTTGACAGCGACTTTGTCCGCGCCACAACGCAGCAGGTGGGCAACATCTTCGACCGAACGCACGCCACCACCGACAGTCATCGGGATGAACACATTCTGCGCAGTCTTCTGAATCAGTTCACCCAGGCTGTTGCGACCATACAGGCTCGCAACACAATCCATGTAGATGAGCTCATCGATGCCCTGCTCGTAGTAACGCAGGGCATGCTCGTTGGGCGAACCGATGATGCGCAACCCTTCCAGGTGAATACCCTTGATCAGGTTAGCCCCCTTTACATCAAGGCGGGCTATCAATCGCGTATTGCTCATGCAGCAGGGTTCCAAGGTGTGTAACGCAGCTTCCACTCACCGTCGACAACATGCCACAGGTGAGGAGAACGGAAACGATCGCAGGTCGCCAGGAACCCTTCCCGGGTCATGCTGATGTAGTCCAGGAACTCTTTTTCATAACGCGAAGGGTATTCACCCTCGTAACGCTGCATCAGCGCCATCGCTTCTTGTTTGTCAATGTGATGGTTGCGGATTTCCTGTGCGGAATCCATCATCGCACGGCCCACGCCGAACTTGATCCAGCGGGTGAAATAGAAGAAGCCGTCGACCTTGTCGTCAAGGCTGTTGTACTTCGAGTAGGTACCTTCGGTACGAACCGGGTTGGCCTCGAAACCGGTGTGCTCTACTGCGTAGTAGTAGGCTTCCTGTGGAACCCACTTCTTGTAGTAGCCCAGGTACTTGAAGTCGATGCCCTTTTTATGGAGCACGTCCGGTTCCATAGGCAGGTAGCTGACCAGGTCGACCATCGGAACGCCTTCATCCAGGTACTGGCCGATTGCCTGGCCGCCCAGGAAGACATCACGGATATCCTTGCCACCCAGGTAGTCGAGGGAGAAACCTTCGCTTTCTACAGCCTCGCCGGCAGCAGCATAGCTGGAGGTCTTGTGAGAGATTTTCTCACCGTACTCGCCAGGCATTTCCCCGTAGAAAATCAGCGGAATGTTCAGTTTGGCAGCCATTTTGGCAACGAAGGTCTTCTGCCCGAGGATGAAGGGCTGGAAGGGGTGCAACAGATTGATCGTTGCGTTGCGGGTCAACAGACGGTGAATCTTGCCGTTGGGGGTGTAGAGGAAGTTGTCGAACCCACCCACGTGCAGCCAGTTCTGGAAGTTTTTCCAACCGATGTCGGTGTACAGGTGTGGCGACCAGGTAACAGTCAGCGGATTCATCCCGTACTTGTACTTCAACAGGTGGGACTGCATGGCGCTGTCTTTACCGCCGCTACCACCAACGATGCAGTCGTAGCTACCGTCATTCTTGCGGTATCGATTGCACAGTTCGATCAGTTCGCGCTCGCGCTCGTCCCAATCGATTTCGCCGTCTTCCTTCAGCTTGTTGAAATTGCAAGCATGACAGACACCATGTTCGTCAAAACTCAGGGTCGTCTTGGTCGAGCTATTGCTATGTGCATACTCGTTACTCGACATCGGCTGCTGGTTGGACATGTTACAAATTTTGCAGAACTTAACGTCGCGCGGCAGCCCATAAAATACTTCCAGCTCGCCGTGCGGCTTGGCGAATCTTGAAAGATCTACAGAAGAGCTAGGGGCAATTTTCAAAACCGATCTCCAATTGCAAAATCAACAATCAAACAGGATATTTGTTACGCGCCAGCTGCAGGTCGTCAGGACGCCCCACATCCAGCCAAGGCTCATGCATGGGATAGGCGATGGTGCTTTCGCCCTTCTGCTGCACACGTTCAAACAAGGTAGGCATGTCGCACGGGCTGCCCGCAACCAGCTCTTCGAGCACGATCGGGTCCAGCACGTAAATGCCTGCATTCACATGAGTTCTATAAACAGGTTTCTCATCGAAACCAACAATTTTTATGCCCTCAGTGCGGATCACCCCGAAAGGGTTCTGCCATTCATGGAGCCTTACTGCCATTGTTGCCAACGCTCCATGTCGGAGATGAAAATCGAGCATCTCGCCGTAGTGAATATCAGTCAGGACATCACCATTTGTAACAACGAACGGTAGCGAAGGCCGAGGGTTGAGCAAACTGATCGCACCTGCAGTCCCCAAGGGGGAGTCTTCATGCAGGTAACTGATGTTCACCCCCCATTTCTGGCCATCGCCGAAATACTCTTCGATCATGTGTCCCAGATAGTGCACGGACACAATAAAGTTGACGAATCCATCCATTTTCGCTCGTTCGATGATCAGCTCGAGAATGGGTTTGCCGCCGACCGGCAACATCGGCTTGGGACAGTCTTCAGTGAGCGGCAACAAGCGCTTGCCCAGACCGCCAGCCATGATCACCATGGTGTTCTCGCGATCGCCGCCCTCAAGTACCTCGTCCCACGAATGCAGGCCCACCACACAACGCTCGGCGTCGACGATCGGAACCTGATGAATCTTGTTGGCATGCATCAGGTGCAAAACCATTTCGCGGCCCATTTCAGGTGGCACGACCAATGGACTGGTGAACATGATCTGGTCTACCGGACTTCCGAGATCAAGACCGCGCAGCAGGGCACGGCGAACATCGCCATCAGTGACACTCCCTTGCAAACGGCCTTCAGGGCAGACGACCAACACGATCTGCAGGCCCGACTCATCCAGGTTGCTGATCGCCTGCTGAATGGTCGCGCCTTGAGCCAATAGCGCCTTGCGCCAGAACTGATGATCAACTGATTTCATGATGCCTTCGGCTAAACTTAATTTTTTGATTCAAGGGTTCGCACTGGCGAACCCACCACCAAACGCCCTGCAGGCACGTCCCTGATCAGGGTAGTACCTGCACCGACTGTAGCGCCTTCACCAATCGACAGGCCCTGTATCGTCGTCGAGCCTGCCCCGATGAAGGCGCCAGGTGAAACCTTCACACCACCACACAGCACCGCTGCAGGTGCGACATGCACATGACTGCCAATTATACAGTCGTGATCTACCCTGGCTCCGGTATTTATTATCGTGTTGGCACCGATCGTCGCATCAGGCTGGATAACCGCTCCGGCCATCACCTGCACGCCAGCCTCCAGCATGACACTGGTATCGACCCAGGCGGCCGGGTGTACCAGCGCCGGAAAATAGAAGCCCTTGGCCTCCAGGGCAACAAAAATATCGCGCCTGCGACTGGAACCAGCCACCTGCCCCATGCCATTGACAAGGGCAATGCGAGAGGGGCCGAACTGCTCAAGAGCCTCGTCACCCCCCAGAACCGGGATCCCCCGCCACATCGGTACAGAGCTTGCGGCCAAGCCAGGATCACACACACCCTTTACCTGGACACCCAGCGCCTGGAGCAACGACAGTAACACCTTGGCATGCCCCCCTGCCCCGAGGATGACGCAAGGCGCTGCGCTCAACGGATGCTCAGGTGACATCATTCAATGATCTCACCAGCCTGATATGCCCTGGAAGCGACCGAACCGACCCGCTCCCAGAGAGACGTTGCGGGTAATCCGCCGCCACAGCGGGCGGTACCCAGATCGTCACGGGAGAATCGGCCCCCCTGGGCGACATCCCGCACGGCAACGACCTGTTGTCGCGCGGCTTTGCGGGTATCCCACTCACTAGGCTGCGGCGATTTGCAAGCACCCCCCATGATCTGCTCCAGCCCCCGAATCTGTGAAACCATCTGCGTCAGTTCGTCGGGCTCCAGCGACGCCTTGTGATCAGGCCCCGGCATGGAGCGATCAAGGGTGAAGTGCTTTTCGATAATCCGCGCACCACGAGCAACAGCCGCCAGGGGCACCAGCAAGCCTTCGGTATGGTCCGAGTAGCCCACTTCAAGCCCAAACGCCTGTTGCAGGGTGTCCATTGCGCGCAAATTGACCTGATCGAGAGGTGTCGGGTACTGGGAGGTGCAGTGCAAAAGGCTGACATGCCCCTGCAAGCGCTGCCTGACACCTGCATCACTCCAGCACCGCCAGACCTGCTCCATGTTGGCAGGCTCCTGCTCATTGACCAGAGCGTGGGCAACAATTGCCAAGCCCTGCTCAACTTCGCTCAGGGTCGCCATACCCGTGGAGAGCACAAGCGGCTTGCCGGTTCGGGCAAACTGCCAGAGCAGCGGGCCGTTGGTCAGCTCCCCGGAAGGTACTTTGAAGAATGGGATATCCAGCGAGACCAGGAATTCCAGGCTGTCGCTATCAAAGGCGGTACTGATGAATTCAATCCCGCGCGACTTGGCGTGGGCCTGCAACTCAGCATGCCACGCCCTGGGCAGCTCAAGCTTCTGCAACATGGCCAGCTGGCTTTCTGCAGCGTCCGTGGTCCTCTGCTGGTAGAGCGCCTTGGGGGCATTGACCGATGCCAGCTTTTGCGCATCAAAGGTCTGAAACTTTACCGCGTCCGCGCCGGCGCTGGCTGCCAGATCGATCAGCCTGAAGGCCAGGTCGCGTTCACCGTTATGGTTCACACCCGCTTCGGCTATTACATAGACAGAATCTTTATTGGCTTGTCTCATACGTCAACCCAAATCATGAAATGACTTGTGACTCAACACATCACAGGTTTCAAGGAATTGCACTATCTGCTTCGCTGCATCGCCCTGCCCATAAGGATTGGTCACCCCCTTGCAGCGGGCGGTGAAGGTATCGCTCAAAGCCTGCTCAAGCGCACTCACGATGGACGTCTTGTCCGCCAGGCAATGTATAACCGAGTCCGCACACAAGCGGCCAGCCTGCCGCGAGCCGATATTGACGGTAGGCACACCGAAGGACGGGACCTCAATAAGACCACTCGATGAGTTGCCGACCACTGCACTGGCATGCCCGACAACACTGAGATAGCGCCGAAAGCCGAGTGACGGAATGGCCAGCACGCGCCCAGGATTACGCGCGGCATAGTCTTCCAGCAAGGGAATGATCGCCCGGCCACCGCTGTCGGCGTTAGGGTAGGTGAGCACTACGCCCTGATCAGGAAACTCATCCAGCGCCTGCAACAATGCACTGAAGCTCTCCACTGGGTCTTCATCCTGGGCGGTGACCGGATGGTAGGTCACCAACAGAAATGGCGAAGTAAAATCAAACTTCAGCTCTTCACCCAACCGGGCCAGCGGAATTGGCGGCGTGCGCTTGAGGTGATCGAGGCCGACCGCCCCCACATTGAGCACTCGCTCAGGCGCCTCCCCCATCTGGATCACGCGCTTGCGGTAGGGTTGCGCGGCCACGAAATGCAGGTACGCCATCTTGCTGATGGCGTGACGAATGGCATCGTCGTATGCCCCCTCGGTAATTTCTCCTCCATGCAGGTGGACAATAGGTATGCGCATGATCAAGGCTGCCTGAGCAATACTCAGCGCCTCGAACCTGTCACCCAACACCACCAGCATGTCCGGCCGCAGGCGATCCAGAGCATCGGCATAGCCCAGCAGCCCCAGCCCCATGGACTTGACCGTACCGACATCGGTGTCCGATGAAAGCAACATTTCGACCTTGGCATCGATCGCAAAACCATCCTCTTCGATCTGGCGCCAAGTGGCGCCAAACTCGGGAGACAAGTGCATGCAGCTGACAATGACCTGAAGGTCCAGCAACTCACTGGACTGGATCTCCTTCATCAACCAGTACAGGAGACCATATTCTGCCCGGGTCCCGGTAAATACAGCAACGCTACGTTTCATGTGCGCCCCAAAGGCGGAACACTACTTGGCAAGTTCACAACACGGGCTTCCAGCCATTCGGCATTACTCAGGTCACCCTTGAGGCAATGCTGATAAGCCGGCAGGCGATTCATCAACGCCCAGATCGGGCGGGTCATCACCCCCTGCTCGTTGGTTGCCTTGAGTAGCGCATCGCGCTGCGCCAGGTCCTGACAAGTAACCGCATTGAGCCAGTAGTTGGAGCGGCACCCTTGGGGCTCGAAGACAAACTGCAAGTCGCCACCGGCCAATGCATCGGCGTAACTCATGGCCAGTTTGCGCTTGGCCGCGAGAAAGGTGTCCAGTTGTTCCAGCTGTGCGCAACCCAACGCCGCGTTGATATTCGGCAAACGATAGTTGTAGCCGATCTCGTCGTGGACATACTCGTAAGGGTGCGCCTGCTTGGCAGTCGTGGTCAGGTGCTTGGCGCGGACACCCAAGGCCTCGCTGGTGAGCAACATGCCGCCACCGCCGGTGGTAATCACCTTGTTGCCATTGAAGCTGAGTGTGCCGATCAGGCCAAAGGTTCCGGTGT
Source organism: Pseudomonas sp. (assembly GCF_050739775.1). GTDB lineage: Bacteria > Pseudomonadota > Gammaproteobacteria > Pseudomonadales > Pseudomonadaceae > Aquipseudomonas. The sequence goes on along the minus strand of NZ_JBOICA010000009.1, from coordinate 89,254 downwards.
GCTGCCCGTTGTAGGTGCTACCCAGCGATTCTGCAGCATCCTCTACCAACGTCAGGCCCCAACGCTTGCACACATCGAGCAGGGCATCGAGCGCCACAGGATGACCGAACGTATGCATTGGCAAGCATGCCCGCAGTACACGCTGATCCTGTTTCAAGCGGCAGTGTCCATCGGCATCGATATAGGCTACTGATTCCAGCCAGGCCTCAAGCGCTACGGGCGAGAGTCCCAGGGTGTCACGATCGACATCCACAAATACCGGTTCAGCACCACAGTAGGCAATCGCGTTACAGGTTGCGACGAACGTCAGGGACTGGGTGATCACCAGATCTCCGGGCTTGACCCCGGCCAACATCAATGCGATATGCAATGCCGCTGTGCCGTTCACGGTCGCCACAGCACGCGGACTCCCCGTGTAAGCCTGCATGTCATGTTCGAAGCGATCGACAAAAGCGCCCACGCTGGAGACGAACGTAGACTCAATGGTAGCGGCTACGTACTTCTGTTCATTGCCGGAAAATACCGGGGCATGCAGTGGGATAAACTCATTGGTGCCGTACTGATCGCGTACAAACCTGACAAGCGAGTCAAACATACCGGACCTCAAACGTTGTAAATATTGGCTTTGTATTTGGCGAGGTTCTGAGGCTGCGAGAACCATTCGACCGTTTTTTCCAGACCTTGACGAATCGAATACTCAGGCTTGAACCCGGTCAGGCCGTGAATTTTCGAGTTATCGCACCACAGACGGAATACTTCCGACTTTTCCGGGCGCATGCGTTGTTCATCGGTGAGGAACTCGACATCGCTCTTCATCAATTCACGGATCAGGTTGAGGGTGTCGCCGACCGAAATCTCGAAATTCGAACCAATGTTCACCGTCTCGCCAATGGCCTGATCGCAACGCGCCAACTCCAGGAAGCCACGGCAAGTGTCGGCAACATAGTTGAAGTCCCGGGTCGGTGTTACGTCACCCAGTTTGATTTGCTTCTGACCCGAAGCAATTTGGCTAATGATTGTTGGAATCACTGCCCGAGCAGACTGGCGCGGCCCATAGGTATTGAAAGGACGGGCAATGGTCAGCGGCAGGTCGAAGGCATTGAAGAAGCTCATCGCCATGGCATCGGCGCCGATTTTCGACGCACTGTAGGGCGATTGCGCTTGTAGCGGGTGCTTTTCGTCGATCGGGACGTATTGCGCGGTGCCATACACTTCACTGGTAGAGGTATGGATAATTCGCTTCACGCCGTTCTCGAGCGCAGCCTGACAGATATTCAGAGTACCCTTGACATTGGTATCGACATAGCTGTCCGGAGCAACATAGGAGTAGGGAATGGCAATCAGTGCAGCGAGGTGAAAGACAATATCGACACCTTTGGTGATGTGCTTGCAATAGTGCGGATCGCGAACATCGCCATTGAGCACTTCAATCTGCGAAAGGCAGTCGACATCCTCGAGCCACCCCCAGTAGTTGAAGGAGTTGTACTGGGAAAGTGCCTTGACCTTGTAGCCCTCACGCACCAACAATTCGGTCAAATGCGAACCAATAAATCCATCAGCGCCGGTCACCAAAACTGTAGTCATCGTTCAACCCTTAACGTGTCCCACCCGGAGCTTCAAGATCCTAGGCAATAAAACATATGAATAAACTATTGAACCCTGTAACTGCCGGACAACTCAATCCTTGGCAATTACCACGTCAAATTCGCTAAAACTGCCATACGCAACGATCTGCAAGCAACCCCAGCCCAACCAGTATCGCCAGCGACACCACCACAGATTTCCCAGCCCCAAAAGCCAGTACAAGCTGCGGGTTTCACTAGCGCAGGCCATCGTTGACATTGGCTTACGCGATTTCGAGCAGCATGATCGCCGCCGAGACCCGCCAAGCATTTGCAGACCACGGCTCAATCAAGCCTTCGCTGGCCTTGCGGCACTATACACAACCCCCGCCACTGCATCCATTGCAACGTGCACAAGCCGTCTCGGCTTACCACCCTTGGCTCGCTCTTGGCGCCCTCTCTTTCAAGGTTTTCGGTTAAAATCTCTGCGGTTCGACTTGTAACCTAGCACTCCATAACCCTACCGACCACCCCACTACAATCCATACAAGCACTCCAACTTAGACCAAAACTTTCCTACACCAGAGCAACAGCCCCTGCGCCCTGTGGATCCAGCGCTGAAAATCAGCAACAATGCGCCCCTCTAGACCAACAGCCTACAACCCAGAGAGGAAGCTGGCAATTTGCTTGCATCGAGACTCCGGCGGCACTTTTCTACAACAAATCAGACAACCCAACCGCCATGCACAAGCTCTTGCTGTTGACAATCTCCCTCCAATTGGCACTGCTACCAGATACACGTGCAGCAGAGAAAAGCGCACTCTATGTAGCGCCCGCATTATCTCGACACGAATCGCAATCCTACTACGAGCCTGGCGGCGCAACTCACCAACTGGTGTATGGCGCCAACCAGCAGCCACTGACATTTTCGGGCAGCGACTTCCCCGCCGACATGATTGTTGCAAGCGACATTGGTACCAATATTGCCAGGTACAGCGCGTCAGGCCAAAAGGCCTGGATGCTCGTTACCTACCCGGACACGGTAAGGGCCATCAACCTGGTCGACGGAGTACTGACCGTTTATGCAGGAAAGCAAAAGCTCACCATCGACCCAGCCGATGGCCGCCTCCTGGAGAAAGCCCCAACCAACGCCTACTTCCTGTTCAACAAGACACAAAACGGCGTCGCAATGCAAGGCCTCGATCAATCAGGTCGCAGCACAGTCAAAATCAACGGCAAACCGCTCCCGATAAAGACCCAGTGGGCACGCGACGCACTGATTCACAACGGGCTTCTATATGTTTCCGACACTTTCGGCCACCGCGTCCTGGTATTCCGCCTGAACAACCTTGAACTGCTGTACCAGAAAAATTTCTACTACCCAAACGACCTGTTCATTGCAAACGGGCGCGTCATGGTTGTCGAAGAACATGCCAATCGCGTCATAGCTGTTGATTCAAACACTGTCCAGTTTTCCTGCCCACTCTGGGCATACATGCAAACGCGCAAGAAGATAAAAGACATCGAAGATCAGGTAGTGAAATACAATAGCCCCAACGGCGTGAGCCGATGCGCACGCGAATTCATGGGGCACAACACACTCTACTCACCAAACGGTGGCGCTTACTTGAAAAAAACCTTTGTGATAGCCGACACCGACAATCACAGAATAGTTGCCGTTAAAAATGGCAGCATCATTTCAGAACTGAATGGCATCAACAATCCAGTACGGATCATTCTCATCCCCCTTGAGAACAAGCAAGTCACCCGCTGACCCCGAAATGGCTCGACCTGCCGGCACAGGTAAGATCCGAATGATCTTTTGCGCCGGCAAACCAACATGACGAGGCGCCCCCCCCCACACCAGCCGCAAACCCCGCTCAGACGCTCTTGTGAGGACTGGCCAGCAACAGCCGAATCAGCGCCACCGCAACGCCCAGCACCAGGCCGGCAATCACCCCCAGCAGCACAACAAACAAGCCACTTAGGCTGACCGGCTGATCAGGCAGTTCCGCCCCGCCATCCTGGCGATACACAGATACCATTTTCGGATCGACCTCCAGCCCGCTGTAGAACGCCAAGGCAGCTTGCTTTTCCCGCAGGTTGCTGATGAACGGATCATCAGACGAACGTTTCTGCAAGTTTTCTATCTCGGCCGTCAATGCCTTGCTACCACGCATGTACGTCAATGAGCCATCCATGCTTCCAGAGACCTCGGACAACGCATCACCCAGGATCACCGGTGGCTTTGCAAGGTCGATCGATCTGGCAACAAGCAATGCCTCCTTCAATCGCGCAATATGGTCTTCGCGCTGACGAAGCGCAGTGTTCTGAGCGCTAACAATCTGTTGCTGCAAACTGCCAGCCCTGACCGCAGCATCACTTTTCACGTTAGTCAAAATTTCTTTCTTGGCTGCCTCGCCTGCCATTTCGGCATACAGCGCAGCCCACATCGCAGCTTTCTCCGGGTCAGGCAATTTGACAGCTACCACGTAACTTGTCGCACCACCTTTGTCCTTCAGGTCTACCTGCAAAATGGAGTTGAACCTGCCGTACAGCCGATCCTGTGAACCGCCACGCTTCTCTTGCACCAGCGAAGGGAGGAACACCTTGCGAAAAAACTCTCGGCGCAACGACTCTGACTGAAGATGACGCACATAGACATCGTAGATGTCCTTGACGGTCAGTTCGGGCAACCCGCTATGCTCTCCCCGACCATAATTGAGGCGAGCAACATCATTCTGGGACGGCGGCTGCAGGAATACCCTGGCCTCGTACACAGGTTTGGCCATCAATGCGTAGGTTATTGCACCCAACGACACAACCACGACGGTGACCGCAATCAGTAACTTTTGACGCAGAAGTCCCTGGAACAATAGCACCAAATCAATTTCACCGTCCTTGATCAAACGCTCACGGTCATTGGACATTTATTATATTGTTCCTTGCAGTAATTTTGAACGCGATACAAACAGGATAAAGCCGCTGAACCGGGCACCGGAAAGAGGCCCTGAATCGCCCTCAGAAAATAGCACGACCCCGAAGCATTTTCATTGGTTTATGAAAGCCCATCAAGGCATCTCAACCCCGCACAGGTGAGGATCGACGCGATTAAAAATCATTGTGCTTCGCCTCAGGAAAGCTGAGCGCTGTAAGAACAAAAATCGAGAAAAAAGTTCAATTAATTATTGATAAGCAATTGTGTTAATGCCATGACCCGCGAGCTGCAGCAGCACCACTGCCATGCCCGTCAGCACGCTCACGAGCAAACAGCCGACACCTGAAGCATCCCCCCCGGCAGCAAGAGCCCCAAACACTTAAGATGAAAGAGAACTTTCGCGACAGGCGAACATACCCCCAAGAAGCAGGCAAAAAAACTAAAAAATGCATCGTCCACGACTGAAATCAGTGGCACCAGACAGGACGCCCACGATGGACTTGCTGCAATCACGATATTCCGAGCACTAACCTATTCGAATCGATACGCCGATCAATCAGCCATTCGACGCACCCGAGACTTCGCGCGCAAGCCCATGCATATGCCCAACAGCGGACCAACCAACAACCCCGCGATCACGGCAATCAGCACCACGACAGATAACGGCAACGCCGGGGACGACCAACCAAACAACACCAGAGAGACCGCCTGCTGGTTCTCCAGCACAAAAAACAGTGTCAGCCCTGCAAGGCCCAACAACAGCAGCGTCAGCAACAACCGCTTAACATTTCGCATGCCCCGCTCCTTTGTCAGCCCTATTAGGCACGCTCTTCCTCTTCGTTGACCCGATCTCGCAGCTCTTTGCCCGGCTTGAAATGCGGCACAAACTTGCCATCGAGACTGACGGACTGCCCGGTTTTCGGATTGCGCCCTACCCGTGGCGCACGGTAGTGCAAGGAAAAGCTGCCAAAGCCACGGATCTCGATGCGATCTCCGGTCGCCAAGCACTGGGACATCTGTTCAAGCATGGTCTTGATGGCCAGCTCGACATCCTTGGATGAGAGCAGCCCTTGATGGGTGACAATACGTTCGATCAGCTCCGACTTCGTCATATTTTTCCCTTCTTTATCAAGCAGCTAGATCATTGCTTCATTGTTTTTAGCATGACCTGAGGGTTTTGAACAGGGTGGTTATTGACTTAATCGAGGATTCTTGTTTTACCCCCTCCAGGGTAAAAACAGGGCACTTTGCCAAAGCCAAGCAGCGCAAGGGTTACAGCGGTAAACAGAGCCCGCAGCACAGGCAAATCGCAGACACAAAAAAGGGCGACCGAAGTCGCCCTTTTTAGATCCAAGCAGAACTTAGTTCTGCTTGGCCATTGCCTGACGCAGCAGCGCGGCCATGGTGGTATCAGCAGCTTCCGGAGCAGTTTCTTTCAGGCTCTGGATGGCTTCTTTCTCTTCAGCATCGTCTTTCGACTTGATGGAGAGGCTGATGACACGGCTCTTACGGTCAACGCTGATGATCTTGGCTTCGATCTCTTCGCCTTCCTTCAGGACGTTACGCGCGTCTTCAACGCGGTCACGGCTGATTTCGGAAGCTTTCAGAGTGGCTTCGATGTCGTCGGCCAGGGTGATGATGGCGCCTTTGGCGTCAACTTCTTTTACAACACCCTTAACGATTGCGCCCTTGTCGTTCGCTTGAACGTACTCGGAGAACGGATCGCTTTCCAGCTGTTTGATGCCCAGCGAGATGCGCTCACGCTCTGGATCAACAGACAGGATGACGGTGTCCAGCTCGTCGCCCTTCTTGAAGCGACGCACGGCTTCTTCGCCGACTTCGTTCCAGGAGATGTCCGACAGGTGAACCAGGCCGTCGATGCCACCGTCCAGACCAATGAAGATACCGAAATCGGTGATCGACTTGATGGTGCCGGAGATCTTGTCGCCCTTGTTGAACTGGCCAGAGAAGTCTTCCCATGGGTTGGACTTGCACTGTTTGATGCCCAGGGAGATACGACGACGCTCTTCGTCGATGTCCAGAACCATGACTTCCACTTCGTCGCCGACTTGTACGACTTTCGAAGGGTGGATGTTCTTGTTGGTCCAGTCCATTTCGGAAACGTGTACCAGGCCTTCCACGCCTTCTTCCAGCTCTGCGAAGCAGCCGTAGTCGGTCAGGTTGGTAACACGCGCCATTACGCGGGTGCTTTCTGGGTAACGCGCCTTGATAGCAACCCATGGGTCTTCACCCAGTTGCTTCAGGCCCAGGGATACACGGTTACGCTCGCGATCGTACTTCAGTACCTTGACATCGATCTCGTCACCAACGTTGACGATTTCCGATGGGTGTTTGATACGCTTCCAGGCCATATCGGTGATGTGCAGCAAGCCATCAACGCCGCCCAGGTCAACGAATGCGCCGTAGTCGGTGAGGTTCTTGACGATACCTTTGACCTGCTGGCCTTCCTGCAGCGATTCCAGCAGAGCTTCGCGCTCGGCGCTGTTTTCGGCCTCCAGGACACTGCGACGGGAAACGACAACGTTGTTGCGCTTCTGGTCCAGCTTGATGACCTTGAATTCCAGCTCTTTGCCTTCCAGGTGGGTGGTGTCGCGCACTGGGCGGACATCAACCAGGGAGCCCGGCAGGAACGCACGGATACCGTTAACGTCGACAGTGAAGCCGCCTTTAACCTTACCGTTGATAACGCCCTTGACCACTTCTTCGGCGGCGAAAGCTGCTTCCAGAACAATCCAGCACTCGGCGCGCTTGGCTTTTTCACGGGACAGTTTGGTTTCGCCAAAGCCGTCTTCGACCGCGTCCAGCGCAACGTGAACTTCGTCACCGACCTTGATGGTCAGCTCGCCAGCTTCGTTGTAGAACTGCTCGAGCGGGATGACACCCTCGGACTTCAGGCCAGCGTGTACGGTAACCCAGTCGCCGTCGATGTCGACAACGATACCGGTGATGATCGCACCCGGCTGAAGATTGAGGGTTTTCAGGCTTTCTTCAAAGAGTTCTGCAAAGCTTTCGCTCATTTTAATTCCTGTAAATTAGGGCGAGACATACGCCCATCAGCCACACTCCAGACAATGTGGGTTTCGTTCATATAAAGGAAAGCCGACAGGACGTTGACTGGTGCCCCTGCCTGCCTCCCTGATCATCAGGCGATATCGCGCAGGGCGAGCTCGCTCTTGATGCGTTCCAACACCTGCTCGATGGACAACTCCGTGGAATCCAGTTGAATCGCATCGGCCGCCGGTTTGAGCGGGGCCACTGCGCGCTGGGTGTCGCGCTCATCGCGCGCACGAATCTCATCTAGCAGACTTGACAGACTAACATCTTCGCCTTTGCCCTTCAACTGCAAGTAGCGCCGACGAGCACGTTCCTCGGCGCTGGCGGTCAGAAAAACCTTCAAGGGCGCATCGGGGAACACCACCGTGCCCATGTCGCGACCGTCGGCAATCAACCCCGGCGCTTCCTGAAACGCCCGTTGACGCTGCAGCAAGGCGTCGCGCACCGCTGGCAGCGAAGCCACCATGGAAGCCCCGGCACCAACAGTTTCGGTACGGATGACGTTACTGACATCCTCGCCCTCGAGGATGATCTGCTGCAGCTTGCCAGGCTCGGCGGCGATGAACTGCACATCCAGGTGTGCAGCCAGCTTGATCAGCAGCTCTTCGTTGGTCAGGTCGACGCCATGATTGCTGGCAGCAAAAGCCAGCAAACGATACAACGCACCTGAGTCCAACAGCTTCCAGCCCAACTCACGCGCCAAAAGGCCGGCAACGGTACCTTTACCCGAACCGCTTGGGCCGTCGATGGTGATAACCGGCGCATTCACGCTCACGACTTGCCCTCTTCTGCAACACGAATCCCGACTTCGGCGCACAGGGCCAGGAAGTTCGGGAAAGAAGTAGCGACGTTGGCGCAATCATGGATACGGATCGGTGCCGAGGCGCGCAGTGAGGCGACGCTGAACGCCATGGCAATACGATGGTCGCCATGCCCGTGCACTTCACCGCCGCCGATCGGACCACCATCGATGATGATGCCATCCGCAGTCGGCTCGCACTTCACACCCAAGCTCAGCAGGCCATCGGCCATAACCTGGATGCGGTCGGACTCCTTGACCCGCAGCTCTTCGGCACCACGCAGCACGGTACGCCCTTCGGCGCAGGCCGCGGCGACGAACAGTACCGGGAACTCGTCGATAGCCAGCGGCACCAGGTGCTCAGGAATCTCGATACCCTTGAGTTTAGCCCCGCGCACACGCAGGTCCGCTACTGGCTCACCGCCTACTTCACGCTGGTTTTCCAGGGTGATGTCGCCGCCCATCAGCTTGAGGATATCGATGACACCGGTACGGGTCGGGTTGATACCCACGTGCTCGAGCACCAGTTCCGAACCTTCGGCAATCGACGCAGCCACCAGAAAGAAGGCCGCCGAGGAGATATCGGCTGGCACTTCGATATGGGTCGCGGCCAGCTTGCCACCAGACTCCAGGGACGCCGTAGGGCCGTCTACATTAACGCTGTAGCCGAAACCACGGAGCATGCGCTCGGTATGGTCACGGGTAGGCGCAGGCTCGGTGACCGTAGTCTTGCCTTCGGCATACAGGCCCGCCAGCAGCAGGCAGGATTTCACCTGGGCACTGGCCATTGGCAGGGTGTAGGTCAGCGCCTTGAGTGTGTGACCACCACGAATGGTCATCGGCGGACGACCGTCAGCAGCAGTCTCGATTACCGCGCCCATTTCCCGTAGCGGGTTGGCCACACGGTTCATCGGCCGCTTGGACAGCGAGGCATCGCCGGTCAGCACGGTGTCGAATGGCTGCGCAGCCAAAAGGCCGGAGAGCAGGCGCATGGAGGTACCGGAGTTGCCCAGGTAGATCGGGCCCGGTGGCGGCTGCAGGCCATTGAGGCCAACACCGTGAATGGTCACCCGGCCATGATGCGGCCCCTCGATGACCACACCCATGTCGCGGAAGGCCTGCAGGGTCGCCAGCGCGTCTTCACCCTCAAGGAAGCCTTCGACTTCAGTGGTGCCTTCGGCCAGGGAGCCGAGCATGATCGAGCGATGGGAAATCGATTTGTCGCCTGGTACGCGAATTCGGCCAGACAGTTGGCCACCAGGATTTGCCAGGAAAATCAGGTCGTTGGAGTTCATAGCGTCCACATAGGCCCGGCGGGCCAGGATTTTACTGAAATGCTCGCGGGCAACCCGGGCGCGCGTGAAGACGCCCAGCAATTGATGCCCATCCCCTGCATCGACCGCGTCGCGCAAGGCGTCGAGGTCGCTGCGAAATGTATCCAGTGTGCGCAGAACAGCTTCGCGGTTGGCGAGAAAAATGTCGTGCCACATGACCGGGTCGCTTCCGGCGATTCTTGTGAAATCGCGGAAACCGCCGGCAGCGTAACGGAAGATATCCAGGTTTTCATTGCGTTTGGCCAGAGAATCGACCAGACCAAAGGCCAGCAGGTGCGGCAGATGACTGGTTGCCGCCAGGACTTGGTCATGGCGTTCGACCTGCATGTGTTCGACATCGGCTTCCAGCGCACGCCAAAGCCGATCAACCAGCGCCAGCGCGCCCTGATCGGTTTCGGCCAGCGGAGTAAGGATCACCTTGTGGCGACGGAACAGAGCGGCATTGGAGGCCTCCACGCCACTCTGCTCGGAACCGGCAATCGGGTGCCCGGGCACGAAGTATGCCAACTGTTTGGCAAACGCTTCACGCGCAGCGCGCACCACATTGCCCTTGGCACTGCCGACGTCGGTCAGCACCGCACGCCCCAAGTCAAGTTGCGCCAGGCGGGCCAGGAGCTTTTCCATGGCCAGGATCGGCACGGCCAACTGAATGACATCAGCGCCAATGCAGGCAGCGGCCAGGTCTTCTTCACAGCGGTCAACCACACCCAGTTCCACCGCCAGCTTGCGCGACTGCGGATCCAGGTCGACACCGACCACCTCACGGCACAAGCCGCTTTCACGCAGACCTTTGGCGAAAGAGCCGCCAATGAGCCCCAGACCGACCACCACCAGCCGGCCGATCAGCGGCTCGACCTTGTTTGCCACGACTTCAACCACGGAGCAGGACCCTATTCAAATCTGCATGCACGCCATTCATTACCTCAGAGTACCGCTTTGGGATAGGAACCCAATACCTTGAGAGCCACGGCTTCCTGGCTGATTTTCTCCAGCACGGCCTTGATCAGCGGATCGCGATGATGGCCGATGAAGTCGATGAAGAACACGTAGGTCCATTTGCCACTGCGCGACGGACGGGTCTCGATACGGGTCAGGTCGATACCATTTTCATGGAACGGCACCAGCAACTCGTGCAAGGCCCCCGGCTTGTTGCTCATGGAGACGATGATCGAGGTCTTGTCGTCGCCAGTCGGCGGCACTTCCTGGTTACCGATCATCAGGAAGCGCGTGGAGTTGTCCGGGCGGTCTTCGATCTTCTCAGCCAGACGGGTCAGGCCGTAGAGGCCCGCCGCCATATCACCGGCGATGGCCGCCGAGTTCCACTCCCCCTTGACCCGCTTGGCCGCCTCAGCGTTGCTCGACACCGCGACGCGCTCAACGTTCGGATAGTGGGCATCCAGCCATTTACGACACTGGGCCAGGGACTGGGCGTGCGAGTAAATACGGCTGATGCTGTCGGTCTTGGTGTTTTCACCCACCAGCAGGTGGTGGTGAATACGCAACTCGACTTCGCCACAGATGACCATGTCGTGCTCGAGGAAGCTGTCGAGGGTGTGGTTGACCGCACCTTCGGTGGAATTCTCCACCGGCACCACGCCGAAATTGACGGCACCGGCCGCCACTTCGCGAAACACTTCGTCGATGGCCGCCATCGGCTTGCTGATCACCGCGTGGCCGAAGTGCTTCATCGCCGCCGCCTGGGTGAACGTACCCTCAGGGCCCAGGTAAGCAATCTTGAGCGGCTGCTCAAGAGCCAGGCACGAGGACATGATTTCGCGGAACAAGCGCGCCATTTCTTCGTTGCCCAACGGCCCCTGGTTGCGCTGCATTACACGCTTGAGCACCTGAGCCTCGCGCTCGGGCCGGTAGAACACCGGCACCTCACCTTCAGCCAGGGTCGCGGTCTTGACCCGCGCCACTTCCTGCGCACAGCGGGCACGATCACTGATCAGCTCGAGAATCTTCTCGTCGAGGCTGTCAATGCGCACCCGCAGCGCCTTGAGTTCCTGCTCCGACATCAGCCGTGCTCCTTCTCGAATTCAGCCATGTAGGTCACCAATGCCTCCACAGCGTCCAGACCCAGAGCGTTGTAGATCGAAGCACGCATGCCACCCACCGAACGGTGGCCCTTGAGATTGAGCAGGCCACGCGCATCGGCACCGGCGAGGAACGCCTGGTCCAGGCGCTCGTCGGCCAGGCGGAACGGCACGTTCATCCACGAACGGGCGTTGACGCTGATCGGGTTGCTGTAGAAGTCGCTGCTGTCGATAAAGCCGTACAGACGATCTTTCTTGGCCCGGTTGCGTTGCTCCATGGCTTCGACGCCGCCCTGCTCTTTCAGCCACTCGAAGACCAGCCCGGACAGGTACCAGGAATAGGTCGCCGGGGTGTTGTACATCGAGCCATTGTCGGCCGCGACCTTGTAGTCGAGCATGGTCGGGCAACTGCTGCGGGCGCGGCCGAGCAGGTCTTCGCGGACGATCACCACCACCAGGCCGCTCGGGCCGATGTTTTTCTGCGCACCGGCGTAGATCAGGCCGAAATTGGAGACATCAACCGGACGGGAGAGGATGTCCGAGGACATATCGACCACCAGCGGCACATCACCGGTCTGCGGCACCCAATCGAACTCCAGACCACCGATGGTCTCGTTCGAAGCGTAGTGCACGTAGGCAGCGTTGCTGCTCAGCTTCCACTCGTTCTGGCCGGGAATGGCAAGGTAGTCGTAAGGCTTGGCGCTGGCGGCAACATTGATATTGCCGTAGCGACGGGCTTCTTCGATGGCTTTCTTCGACCAGATACCGGTTTCGATATAGTCGGCGGTGCCATCTTCAGGCAGCAGGTTCAGCGGGATCTCGGCGAATTGCTGGCTCGCACCGCCCTGCAGGAAGAGAATCTTGTAGTTGGCGGGAACGGACATCAGGTCGCGCAGATCCTGCTCGGCCTTCTCGGCAATGGCCACGTAGTCGTCGCTACGGTGACTCATCTCCATCACGGACAGGCCTTTGCCACGCCAGTCCAGCATTTCAGCCTGGGCGCGCTGCAGTACCGCGTCGGGAAGCGCAGCAGGGCCTGCGCAGAAGTTAAAGGCTCGTTTGCTCACATCCACTCTCGCTCTGCTCATGATGTCCGTGGAGCCGGCCGGGTGGCGCAAAGAATGCGCCACGACGGCCACCCCACCAGGGTTACGCTACTGTGTTGATTATTCCTGCGGCGCCTCTTCGTCGCCAGCGGCCTGGGCCCCAGGTGCGTCATCGGCTTCAACGGCGTCAGCATCGTCCTCAAAGTCCTCGTCGCCTTCCTCTTCGGATGGCTCCTGGACACGCTCCACCCCCACCAGGGTCTCGTCGCTGGCCAGCTTGATGAGGGTCACGCCCTGGGTGTTACGACCCAGGCTGGAGACCTCGCCGACGCGGGTACGGACCAGGGTGCCCTGGTCGGAAATCAGCATGATTTCCTCGCCATCCTGCACCTGCACGGCACCGACCAGACGACCGTTACGCTCGTTGCTGACCATGGCGATAACGCCTTGACCGCCACGCTTGTACTCGGGGAACTCGCCGATTTCGGTACGCTTGCCATAACCACGCTCGGAGGCGGTGAGGATCTGGCTGCCCTCCTCCGGAATGATCATCGAGATCAGCTTCTGCCCTTCGGCCAGGCGCATGCCGCGCACACCGCGAGCGGTACGGCCCATGGCACGAACGTCGGACTCTTTGAAGCGGGTAACCTTGCCGGCGTCGGAGAACAGCATGACCTCACGCTCGCCATCGGTGATGGCCGCGGAAATCAGCACATCACCTTCGTCCAGTTCCAGAGCGATCAGACCGACGCTGCGTTGACGGCTGAAGGACTCCAGCGGGGTCTTCTTCACAGTACCGTTGGCGGTGGCCATGAAGATGAAGTGACCTTCGGTGTACTCCTCGACCGGCAACATGGTCGAGATGTACTCGCCTTCGTCCAGCGGCAGCAGGTTGACCAATGGTCGACCACGCGCAGCACGGGAGGCTTCGGGAATTTCGTAGGTCTTGAGCCAGTACACCTTGCCCTTGCTGGAGAACAGCAGCAGCGTGGTGTGGCTGTTGGCGACCAGCAGGTGCGAGATGTAGTCCTCGTCCTTGACGCCGGTGGCCGACTTGCCTTTGCCACCGCGACGCTGGGCCTGATAGGCCGCCAGCGGCTGGGTCTTGGCGTAACCGCCGTGGGAGATAGTCACAACCCGGTCTTCTTCCGGAATCATGTCACCCAGGGTCAGGTCCAGGCGTGCATCGAGAATTTCGGTGCGGCGCACATCGCCGTATTCAGCGCGGATCAGCTCCAGCTCTTCGCGAATCACTTCCATCAGGCGCTCGGCGCTGTTGAGGATGCGAATCAGCTCGCCGATCTGCTTGAGGATCTCCTGGTACTCGGCCAGCAGCTTCTCGTGCTCTAGGCCGGTCAGGCGGTGCAGACGCAGGTCGAGAATGGCCTGGGCCTGTTCCGGCGACAGGAAGTACTTGCCATCGCGCAGGCCGTATTGCTCGTCGAGGTTTTCCGGACGGCAGGACTCTGCGCCAGCACGCTCGACCATTACCTGCACGGCAGTGGATTCCCAAGGCGTGCTGATCAGCGCTTCCTTGGCCTCGGACGGGGTCGGCGACGCCTTGATCAGGGCGATGACCGGATCGATGTTGGACAGGGCAACGGCCTGACCCTCAAGGATATGGCCACGCTCGCGGGCCTTGCGCAGTTCGAATACGGTACGGCGAGTAACCACTTCGCGGCGGTGACGAACGAACGCCTCGAGCAGGTCCTTGAGGTTCAGTACCCGCGGACGGCCATCGATCAGCGCTACCACGTTGATGCCGAACACGCTCTGCAGCTGGGTCTGGGCGTAGAGGTTATTGAGGATGACCTCGGGCACCTCGCCACGGCGCAGTTCGATGACGATACGCATACCGTCCTTGTCGGACTCGTCGCGCAGCTCGGTGATACCTTCGAGTTTCTTTTCCTTGACCAGCTCGGCGATCTTCTCGATCAGACGCGCCTTGTTCAACTGGTAAGGCAGCTCGGTGACGACGATCTGCTGACGGCCACCGACCTTGTCGATGTCTTCGACCATCGAACGTGCACGCATGTAGATGCGGCCACGGCCGGTGCGGTAGGCCTCGATGATGCCCTGACGGCCGTTGATGATTGCAGCGGTCGGGAAATCCGGGCCGGGAATGAACTGCATCAGTTCATCGACGGTGATGTCGGCGTTGTCGATCAGCGCCAGGCAACCATCGATGACCTCACCGAGGTTGTGCGGCGGAATATTGGTCGCCATGCCCACGGCGATACCGCTGGAACCGTTGACCAGCAGGTTGGGGATCTTGGTCGGCATGACCGCCGGGATCAGCTCGGTGCCGTCGTAGTTGGGCACCCAGTCGACGGTTTCCTTGTGCAGGTCCGCCAGCAGCTCATGGGCCAGTTTGGTCATGCGCACTTCGGTGTATCGCATGGCTGCGGCGTTGTCGCCGTCCACCGAACCGAAGTTGCCCTGGCCGTCGACCAGCAGGTAACGCAGCGAGAACGGCTGGGCCATACGGACGATGGTGTCGTAGACCGCGGTATCACCGTGCGGGTGGTACTTACCGATCACGTCACCGACCACACGGGCGGATTTCTTGTACGGTTTGTTCCAGTCGTTACCCAGTTCGCTCATCGCATACAGAACGCGGCGATGCACGGGCTTCAAGCCATCACGCGCATCGGGCAGTGCACGCCCGACAATGACGCTCATCGCGTAGTCGAGGTAGGACTGTCTCAGTTCGTCTTCGATATTGACCGGGAGGATTTCTTTGGCCAGTTCGCCCATGAGAAGCCTGATTCCTTTTTCTGGTGAAACCTCGTCACATCCATATGGGACGAACGAAGCTCGCCGCTGCAAAGTGACTCCTTGCAGCGACTTACGACAAATCAACGAGTTAAGCCATGGATCTGCGCAGTAAAGACAACCCCGCGGGGCTGCCTTGGAAACCGTTGGATGTTACCACAATCGCCCAGACGGTGGGAGTAGGCTGCGCCACTACTACCCTACTGCTCGTCAGTAACGCCCGCTAGCCGCCCCAGCAGACCGCAAGCGGGAACAAAGACTCAGTGCAAACGCTTGCGGCACATCAGTTGTGCCATCTTTAGGGTATCCGGACGTTCGACGACCCCCTTCTCGGTCACGATCACGTCAATCAGATCTGCAGGGGTCACATCAAATGCCGGATTGAAGGCCTCGACATCAGCACCCACCTGCTTGCCGCCGACCTCCAGCAACTCGCTGGCGCTGCGCTCTTCGAGCAGGATGTCTTCGCCACTTTCCAGATTCATATCGATGCTCGAGCTCGACGCCACGACCATGAAGCGCACACCGTGGTGCATGGCATTGACAGCCAGTTGGTAGGTGCCGATCTTGCTGGCCATGTCACCATTGGCGGTGATGCGCTCCGCACCGACGATGACCCAGGTAATACCCTTGGTTTTCATCAGGTGGGCAGCGGCGGAGTCGGCAGTGACGGTCAGCGCAATGCCTTCGTTGGCCAACTCCCAGGCAGTCAGGCGCGAGCCCTGCAGCCAGGGCCGGGTTTCATCGACATAGACCCGCTCGACCATGCCCTCCAGGTAGGCCGCACGGATCACCCCCAGCGCGGTGCCGAAACCGCCGGTTGCCAGAGCGCCAGTATTGCAGTGGGTCAGCAAAGCCTGCTGGTTGCCCTGGTGCTTGCGAATCAGCTCGACCCCCAACTGCGCCATGGTCAGGTTGGCCTCGCGATCACTGTCATGGATGGCGACGGCTTCGGCGGCCATGATCGCTGCCACATCCTCGCCTTGCTTGATCCGCAACAAACGTTCACGCATGCGATTGAGCGCCCAGAACAGGTTGGCACCAGTGGGGCGTGAGTTGACCAGGAGCTCGAAATCCTCTTCCAGGGCCATCTCCCAATCGTCGCCCTCAGCCAGGCGCTGGCGCACGGCCATGGCCAGCCCGTAAGCAGCGCTGATACCAATCGCCGGCGCGCCGCGCACCACCATCGAACGAATGGCCTGGGCCACCTCGGCCGCGTCGGTGCAAGCCTGCCAGGTCTGCTCAAACGGCAGAACACGCTGATCGAGCAGGTACAGGACGCCATCACGCCAATCGATGGCTTTCACCTTCTCTGTTGCCAGTAGTCGATCGCGCATGCCTCACCCCATCATTCGGACATCAAAAGCGCACGATTATAGCGAGCCCCAGGCGCAGACGCTCGGGTATACTTCGCCCTCAGCCCAAGTGTCTCAGGGAAATCCTGCCATGCCCAAACCCGCTACGCCGCTCGACCTGTTGCTCCTGCCTACCTGGCTGGTGCCTGTCGAACCTGCCGGGGTGGTATTGAAGGAGCATGGCCTGGGTATTCGCGATGGGCAGATCGTTTTCATCGGCCCCAGGGCCGAGGCTGAGCGCTTCGTCGCCAGCGAAACCCGCGAGCTGCCAGGCTGCCTGCTCAGCCCTGGGCTGATCAACGCCCACGGCCATGCCGCAATGTCCCTGTTCCGCGGCCTGGCCGATGACCTGCCGCTGATGACCTGGCTCGAAGAACACATCTGGCCGGCCGAAGGTCGCTGGGTCGATGAAGATTTCGTCCGCGACGGTACCGACCTGGCCATTGCCGAGCAGATCAAAGGCGGCATTACCTGCTTCTCGGACATGTACTTCTTCCCCAAGATCGCCAGTGAACGGGTACACAACAGCGGCATCCGTGCGCAGATCGCCGTGCCGCTGCTGGATTTCCCGATCCCGGGCGCACGCAGCATCGAAGAAGGCCTGCACCTGGGCGTCGAACTGTTTGGCGACCTGCGTCACCACCCGCGTATCACCGTGGCAATGGGCCCACATGCGCCTTACACGGTGAGTGACGAAAACCTGGAGAAGATCCGGGTCATCGCCGAAGAGCTCGACGCGCCGATTCACATGCACATCCATGAAACCGCCTTCGAGGTGGAACAATCGCTGGCAACCCGCGGCGAGCGCCCACTGGCCCGCCTTGCCCGCCTGGGCTTGCTCGGACCGCGCCTGCAAGCGGTGCACATGACCCAGGTCAGCGACGAAGACCTGGCCCTGCTGGTAGAAAGCAACACCAGCGTGGTGCACTGCCCGGAATCCAACCTCAAGCTGGCCAGTGGCTTCTGCCCGGTCGAGCGCTTGTGGCAGGCGGGTGTCAATGTCGCGCTGGGTACCGATGGCGCGGCCAGCAACAACGACCTCGACCTGCTCGGCGAAACCCGTACTGCGGCCCTGCTGGCCAAGGCCGTGGCCGGCTCGGCGGCCGCCCTCGATGTTCACCGGGCACTGCGCATGGCCACCCTCAACGGGGCCCGGGCGCTGGGCCTGGAAACGCTGACCGGCTCGCTGGAAGCAGGCAAGGCCGCCGACCTGGTGGCCTTCGACCTGTCAGGTCTTGCCCAGCAACCGATCTACGACCCGGTTTCGCAACTGATCTACGCCAGCGGCCGAGACTGCGTGAAGCATGTCTGGGTCGCCGGCAAGCAACTGCTCGACGAGCGCCGCCTGACCCGCATGGACGAACAGGCACTGCATGCCACTGCCTGCGCCTGGGGCCAGCGGATTGGCGAGCGCACCGAATAACTGGCAGGCAGCTACGGCTGCCGGCCCGTGACACCTTTAATCAAAGTTTCAGAGGACCGTTCCATGAGCAACGTCGACCACGCCGAAATCGCCAAGTTCGAAGCCCTGGCCCACCGCTGGTGGGACCGCGAGAGCGAGTTCAAGCCGCTGCACGACATCAACCCGCTGCGCGTCAACTGGATCAACGAGCGGGTCAACCTGGCCGGTAAAAAGGTCCTCGACGTCGGTTGCGGCGGTGGCATTCTCAGCGAAGCCATGGCCCAACGCGGCGCCACCGTCATGGGCATCGACATGGGCGAAGCGCCGCTGGCCGTAGCCCAACTGCACCAGCTCGAATCCGGCGTAGAGGTCGAATACCGGCAGATCACCGCCGAAGCCCTGGCCGAAGAAATGCCCGAGCAATTCGACGTGGTCACCTGCCTGGAAATGCTTGAGCACGTTCCTGACCCCTCTTCGGTAATCCGCGCTTGCTACCGCATGGTCAAGCCGGGCGGCCAGGTGTTTTTCTCGACCATCAACCGCAATCCCAAGGCCTACCTGTTCGCGATCATCGGCGCCGAGTACATCATGAAGCTGCTGCCGCGCGGCACCCATGACTTCAAGAAGTTCATCCGCCCTTCCGAACTTGGCGCCTGGAGCCGTGAAGCCGGCCTGAACGTCAAGGACATCATCGGCCTGACCTATAACCCGCTGACCAAGCATTACAAACTGGCCAACGACGTCGACGTCAATTACATGATCCAGACCCTGCGCGAGGAATGAGCATGCGCCTGAGAGCAGTACTTTTCGACATGGACGGCACCCTGCTCGACACGGCGCCGGACTTCATCGCCATCTGCCAGGCGATGCTCGCCGAGCGCGGCCTGCCTGCCATCGACGACCAGCGCATTCGTGACGTGGTCTCCGGCGGGGCCAAGGCCATGGTCTCGGTCACTTTCAATCTCGATCCTGAAGCGGCGGCATTCGAGGCCCTGCGCCTGGAGTTCCTGGAACGCTACCAGCACGGCTGCGCGGTACACAGCAAGCTTTACGACGGCATGGCCGAACTGTTGGCCGACATCGAGAAAAGCAACCTGTTGTGGGGCGTGGTGACCAACAAACCGCTGCGCTTCGCCGAACCGATCATGCACCAGCTGGGCCTGGCCGAACGCTCGGCCCTGCTGATCTGCCCGGACCACGTAACGAACAGCAAACCGGACCCCGAGCCGCTGATCCTCGCCTGCAAGACCTTGGATCTGGACCCGGCCAGCGTACTGTTCGTCGGCGACGATCTGCGCGATATCGAGTCCGGCCGCGATGCCGGCACCCGCACCGCGGCAGTGCGCTACGGCTATATTCATCCGGATGACAACCCCAACAACTGGGGCGCGGATGTGGTGGTCGATCATCCGCTGGAGCTGCGCAAGGTGCTTGATAGCGCGCTTTGCGGTTGCTGAACACTTAGCTAGCAAGGCTTTGCCTTGCATCGCCGGCAACGCCGGCTCCTACAGGGAGCTGGCTTGCCAACGATGAAGCCATCACCTATCTAGAGGTAACCCCATGTTCGATTACTCCGCCCGCCCCGACCTGCTCAAAGGCCGGACCATCATGGTCACCGGCGCCGGTCGCGGAATCGGTGCAGCGGCCGCCAAGGCCTACGCCGCCCACGGCGCGACCGTACTGCTGCTGGGCAAGACTGAAGCTAACCTGGGCCAGGTCTATGACGAGATCGAAGCGGCCGGCCATCCTAAGCCTGTGGTCATCCCGTTCAACCTGGAAACCGCCCTGCCGCATCAGTACGACGAACTGGCGGCAATGATCGAAACCGAGTTCGGCCATATCGACGGCCTGCTGCACAACGCCTCGATCATCGGCCCACGCACGCCGCTGGAACAGCTGTCCGGCGACAACTTCATGCGTGTGATGCAGGTCAACGTCAATGCCATGTTCATGCTCACCAGCACCTTGCTGCCACTGCTCAAGCTGTCCCAGGATGCTTCAGTGATCTTCACCTCCAGCAGCGTCGGGCGCAAAGGCCGGGCCTACTGGGGTGCCTATGGGGTATCGAAGTTCGCCACCGAGGGGCTGATGCAAACCCTCGCCGACGAACTGGAAGGTGTGGCGCCGGTGCGCTCCAACAGCGTCAATCCAGGCGCCACCCGCACCAGCATGCGCGCCCAGGCCTATCCGGGCGAGAACCCGGAGAACAATCCGCTGCCCGAGCAGATCATGCCGGTTTACCTGTACTTGATGGGCCCTGACAGCACTGGCGTCAACGGCCAGGCGTTCAACGCCCAGTAAGGTTCAACCCTCGACCAGCTCCGCCTGAGCACGGGCGGGCTGGCGCTGTTCCAGCTGCATGCAGCGCTCAAGGAACAGGAACATGTAATCGTAGCTCTTGCAGATCGCCCGACGCAACTCGGTCTGCAACGCCTGGGACGGATGATTACCGGCCAGGGTACAGACAATTTCCAATGCCTCCCACGGGTGGGCATCGTCGTACTGGGCATGCATCTTCAGCCACTTCATGGCGCGCTTGCGCCCCTCTTCCGGGAAGCCCTGGGCATACACGCCCGTCGAACAGACCAATGCCGACCATTCGCCGGTCGCCCCTTCGATCGCGTAATTGGTCGCGGCGATGGCAACCACCAGTGAATCGGCTGCGCAGGTATGCCAGCACCAGTCGCTCAGGGCGTTGAGCTCGGTCGGTACGTCCTGGGCCTGCAGGTCCTCCAGGCTAACGCCATGGGCCTGGCTCCAGTACAGCCAGTAGTCGCCATGATTGAGCTCGACACGAATGTTGCGCATCAGCCAGCGACGCGCCATGTCCTCGCCGGGATGGCGGGCGTAGCGAGTCTTGGTCAGGTTCTTGGCCATGTACAGGGAAAACTGCTCAACCACCGGCCAGCCGCCAATCAGATACTGGCGCATAGTGCGAGCGCTGAGCCGACCGTCGCGCATGCGCTGATAGAGTTCGTGTTCGGCTACCCGGCGCTTGCTCTCATGGCAGTCCTTGATCAACTGCTGGGCCCAGAGCGGGTAACTGGTGGGGTCCATCAATGGACCGGTACGGATAAACGCGTCAATCACTGTCTGCTCCTTGTTCCTTGTGATTTTCGTACGGATCTTCAGCGAAAGGTCCCTGGTGCCTTGAACAATAAGGGCCTCGAGCTAATCCGTTGGCGTTGCAGGCTGTCGCAGGTGAACACCTGTGGCCGCTCGATCAGGTACCCCTGGGCGTAATCGACGCCTATTTCCTGCAGGGCTTGCTCGATCAACGGCGTTTCGACGAATTCGGCAATGGTGCGTTTGCCCATGACATGACCGATGTGATTGATGACTTCAACCATAGCCCGGTTGATCGGGTCATCGAGCATGTCTTTGACGAAACTTCCGTCGATCTTCAGGAAGTCTACAGGCAAGTGCTTCAAATACGCGAACGACGACATCCCGGCACAGAAGTCATCCAGAGAGAACCGGCAGCCCAGGCCTTTGAGTTCATTGATGAAGCGTATGGCGCTGCCCAGATTGGCGATTGCACTGGTTTCGGTGATTTCGAAACAAATCATCTGCGGCGCAATACCATACTCACCAAACAGTCGCCGCAGGTATTCAAGGAACTTGTCATCACCGATGCTGCTGCCAGACAGATTGATCGCACACATGGCCAAGGGGCCGTCGCGCTGCTCGTCCAGACTCTGGCGAATGACCTTGAAGACACTGCGCACCACCCAACGATCCAACGCGGTCATCAAGCCATAGCGCTCAGCGGCAGGGATGAAGCTGTCCGGCAGGATGATCCGCCCGCTTTCATCCTGCAGACGCAAGAGGATTTCGATATGCCCAGCCCCCTCATGGGGCCCCAGGGCAGCGATTTCCTGGGCGTACAGACAGAAGCGGTTTTCTTCCAGAGCCACATGCAGGCGCTGAATCCAGGCCATTTCGCCAAAGCGCATGGACAACTCACTGTCGTCGGCGTGATACACCTGCACCCGATTGCGGCCCTTCTCTTTGGCCATGTAGCAGGCCATGTCGGCCGCGCGCAGGGACGCCTCCAAGGTGGTGGGCACCTGAGCGATATGCACCAGCCCCAGACTCACCGTGGTCATGAACGGACGCCCCTTCCAGACGAAATGCAGGCTCTGCACGGCCTGACGCAGGCTTTCGGCGATGCGCTCGGCCTGCTCTTGCGGGCAATTCTCCAGGAGGATGCCAAACTCGTCGCCGCCCAACCGCGCCAGCGTGTCACCTTCCCGCAGACCCGCTTGTAGCACGGCACAAATGTGTCGTAGCAGCTCATCACCGGCCGCATGCCCGCAGGTGTCGTTGACCAGCTTGAACTGGTCGAGGTCGAGAAACATCAAGGCATGCCGTGCGGGTTTGCGTGCCAGGGCATTGAGCGCCTGCTCCAGGCGGTATTCGAACTCGCGGCGGTTGGCCAGGCCGGTCAGCGCGTCATGGGTCGCCTGCCAGGACAGATTGGCGATGTACTGACGCTCCTGGGTCATGTCATGCAGTACCAGGACGATGCCGCTGACCTGCCCGTCAGCCATGATCGGCGCCCCGACCAGGGTAACCGACACCGTGCTGCCATCCAGGCGCTGAATCAGCTTGGTGTGTTCACTGTCGGCCTTGAGACCGCCGCTGAGGATACGCTCGACCAGGGTCAGGCTGTCTTTCTCGGCATTCTCATCAAGCAGGCTGAACAGCGCCGCCAAGGGCAGGCCATGGGCTTGGGTGGCGTGCCAGTGAGTCAGTTGCTCGGCTGCCGGGTTCATGTAAGCGATGCAACCCTCGACGTCGGTGGTGATCACCCCGTCGCCAATGGACTCAAGGGTGATTTGCGCCCGCTCCTTTTCCACCTGCAAGGCGTTGGCAAACGCCTGGCGCTGGGCCAGCAACTTGCTTGAGCGCATCCAGGCCAGGGCAATCAGAAACAGTGCAGTGGCAAGGTTGGTCCCCAGCAGTACCCGCAGCAGCATCCGCGAACCTTCGCCCAAGGCGTCGCTGAATGCTCGGGCAGCGGGCGTCACACCGTCGTTGATGGTGGCAATGCGCGCTTTCCATTCGGCCACAGCATGGGCATCAGCCGTACCTGAGCGAAAGCCTTCGTGCATCTGCTGGGCAACTTCGTCCAGTTGACTGAGGAAACCGTCACCCACCGCCCACAGCTCAATGGCTTTTTCCAGGTAACTGACCTGGCGAAAGTTCAGGTACAACCAAATGACACTGGAGACGTCGTCAGGATGGTTGCCACCCTGAAGAATGCCACGGCGCGCAGCTTCCAGGTCCGGGCTAGGCAAATCCAGAGCCGCGCGCAAGTCATGCCCGCCCTGCGGTACGGCAAAGGATTTTTGGTACTTGCGAAATACTGCCTCGTCACGGTTATCGGCATACAGATCGAGGTAGTAGATCGCATCCTTCTGCCCCTTGGACCAGAGGCTCTCCCCCGCCACATAGCCACGCACCGCCGACAACGCGTACAGGCTGATGCCGCCCAGCAATGCCTGAAACAACACCACGGCAACAAATGGCCAGATGATGCCCAACAGGTTCGGGGCTTCGAGAGTCCGTTTTCGCTTCATGAGGTCCCTTGCACACAGAGCCGGATGAATCTCTATCTTATTGATGCACAGCCTAGGCTATTTGCTCTCAATACTAGAGAGCTTTTCCATTTACTCAGCACTTTGCCCTCAACTCTGTTGCAAATGACCATATAGCTTGGCGTACAAGCCGCCATCAGCAATCAGTTGCTGATGATCGCCATCCTCGGCGACATGCCCGCCATCGAAGACCAGTACCCGGTCGGCCTGCTTCACAGCGGACAGACGATGGGCAATGATCAATGTGGTACGCGCACTGAGGAAGCGGGCAAGGGCTTGATGCAGATTGTATTCGGTGGCCGCATCCAGGGCCGAGGTGGCTTCGTCGAGAATCACCACCTTGGGCTCGGCCAGGACCATCCGCGCAATCGCCAGGCGCTGGCGCTGCCCCCCTGACAAACGTACGCCCGAGCGTCCGACCACGGTATCCAGGCCACGGGGTAATGCCGCAATGGTTGTGTCAAGCTGGGCAATACCCAGCGCCTGCCAACAGGCTTCGTCGCTGCAGTCGCGGCCCATGGCCAGGTTGGCGCGCACCGTGTCGTTGAACAGCGACGGATGCTGCAGCACCACCGCGACATGCTCACGCAGGGTTTCCAGGCCGATGTCCTGCAAGGTCGAGCCACCGAAGCGGATGGTGCCGGCCTGGGCGCTGTAGAGCCCAAGCAGCAACTGCACCAGAGTGCTCTTGCCACCACCACTGGCGCCGACGATAGCGACCTTTTCGCCCGGGGCGATGGACAGGTTCAACTGATCGAGCACCGGCTCGTCGGCATAGGCAAAGCGCAGTCCCTGCACTTCGATACCCAGCGTGTCACGCCCCTCGAACGGATTGACGCCACCGGGGTACTGCGGCTCGTCGGCACGGGCGAGCAATTCGTTGAGCCGGCTCAGCGCGCCGCCAGCAGCATAATAGGCGTATTGCAGGTTCAGCAGCTGCTCGACCGGACCGATCATGAACCACAGGTAACTGAACACCGCCAGCATCTGTCCGATCGACAAGTCGGAGAACAGCACGGTAAGCATCGCCGCGGCGCGGAAAATATCAATGCCGAACTGGAACAGCAGGCCGCTGGCGCGGCCACTGGCATCACTTTTCCACTGCGAAGCGACTGCGTAGTTGCGCACCTCCTGAGCACGCAAACCGAGGCGCCCGAGGAAATAGCCCTGGCGATTGCTGGCACGAATTTCCTGGATAGCGTCCAGGGTTTCGGTCAGCGCCTGGGTGAAGCGTGAAGTGCTGTCGTTCTCCAGCTTTTTCAGGTGCTTGACCCGTTTTCCCAACTGCACCGTGGCAAAAATGACCAAGGGGTTGAACAGCAGGATCAGCAACGCCAGCTTCCAGTGCATCCACATCAGAATCGCGGCGGTCCCGGTCAGGGTCAGCATGGCGACCAGGAAGCGACTCAAGGTCTCGCCGACGAACTTGTCCAGGGTGTCCAGGTCGGTGACCAGGTGCGTGGTCACCGTGCCGCTGCCCAGGCTTTCGTATTCCTTCAGGGAGATTCGCTTGAGCCGTTCGATCAAGCGGATGCGCAGGCGATAGACGATGTCCTTGGCAAGGCCGGCGAACAGCTTGGCCTGAACCACGTTGAAGGCCAGCGCGGCACAGCGCAGACACAGGGTCAGCAGCAGCATGAGACCGATGTAACCGGCCGCCACCTGCCAGTTGCCCGGCAACAGCTGATTCATCCACTTGAGCGCGGCATCACCATGCCCGAGCAAGACCTCGTCGACCAGCAACGGCAGCAACAAGGGAATAGGCACGCTGCACAGGGCCGCCAGCACCGCAATGCCGTTGGCGATCCACAGGGCTTTCTTGTGGTGCAGGGCCAGGCGGCGAATGTGTGCCCAGCTCAGTCGATCGGCAACGGCGGCAGCAGGCCCCGGCACAGGGTCGGGTGACCCTGGCAGGTCAAGCACAGGCGGCCTGCTGCAGCCAGCGGCCGAGCAGCGGGCTTAACGAGTCGAGCGACTGGTAGCCATTGGTCAGCAACGCCAGCTGGCCGTTACGTTCGGCCAGCAAGGTTGGAAAGCCGGCGATGCCCAGATCCTGTACCCAGGTGAAATCGGAGGCCGTGGCCGCGCGCACCTCGGCACTGGCAAAGCATTCGGCAAAAGCCGCTCGCTCAAAACCAACCTGTTCGGCCAACTCCACCAGCCTGGGTGCACGGGTAACGTCTTCGCCGCCCTGATAGAACGCCTGCTGGATCGCCGCAAGCAATGCCCAGGTGCGCTGTCCGTCAAGACCTCGGGCCGCCACCAGAGCGCGGCAGGCAGGCTCGGTGTCATAGACAAAACCGTCCGGCATCGCGCCTTCGAGGGTGAAGGGTTGGCCAGTGGCGGCGTTGACCGCCTGCCAGTGCTCGAGGATGTAACCCCGGGTCGATGCATCCAGCGCAGAGCTGCCCGTGCGCAAGCCGCCGAGCACCAGGTGGGTGTCGATCCCGGCTGCCCGCGCCTGGGCGATCAGGGCTTGGGCCACTGGTGCAAACCCCCAGCACCAGGAGCACATCGGGTCCATTACATAGAGCAGGCGTGCAGACATCTATCAGGCCTCGGCAGCTTTGCGGTAGTTGTGACCGATCGGGTGCGGCATGTTACGGGCCTTGGCCAACTCGATCTGCTTCTGCCGGTCAATGGCACTGCGTCGGGTCTTTTCGCTCAGGCTGTCCCAGCAATGCGGGCAGCTGATACCCGGCGAATAGTGCTCGGACGCCCGCTCCTCCACGCTGACCGGGGTGCGGCAGGCATGGCACTGGTCATAGTCGCCTTCGGTCAGGTCGTGACGCACGGTGACCCGGTTGTCGAACACGAAGCAGTCGCCCTGCCAGCGGCTTTCATCCTGCGGCACCTCTTCGAGGTATTTGAGGATCCCGCCTTTAAGATGATAGACCTCTTCGAAACCTTCACCGAGCATGTAGCTGGAGGCTTTTTCGCAACGAATGCCACCGGTGCAGAACATCGCCACCTTCTTGTGCCGCGCCGGATCGAAGTTGGCCTTGATGTACTGGGGAAACTCACGGAAGGTGGTGGTTTTCGGGTCGATCGCGCCTTCGAAAGTGCCAATGGCCACTTCGTAGTCATTGCGGGTATCGATCAGCAGCACTTCGGGATCGCTGATCAGCGCGTTCCAATCCTTGGGCTCAATGTAGGTGCCAACCTTGTGGTTCGGGTCCACGCCCGCCACACCGAGGGTGACGATCTCTTTCTTGAGCTTGACCTTGGTGCGATAGAACGGTTGTTCGTCGCAGTAGGATTCCTTGTGATCGATATCCACCAGGCGGGCATCGCTGCGCAGCCAGGCCAGCAGGCCATCGATACCTTCACGGGTACCGGACACAGTGCCGTTGATGCCTTCTTCGGCCAGCAGCAGGGTGCCCTTGATGTCGTTGGCCGACATGCTTTCGAGCAGCGGCTCGCGCAACTCGACGTAATCTTTCAGGGTGACGAACTTGTACAGCGCCGCCACGACGATAGCTTGGGTCATGCAATAAATCTCCAGGTGGTCACCCTCGCAAAGGGCGGACCGGATAGCAAAAAAAAACGCGCCGACGAGCGGCGCGTTGCACATTCTAGCAAAAACCTGACGATGAAATCAGTGTTTGCTGCCACCTGCACAGGTGGGTGAGGCAGGCGCTGCGCCGACCTTCTGCCACTCTTCGGGGGTATAGGTGTGCAGGGCCAGAGCATGGACCTGGCCCATCAGCTCACCAAGGGTGGCGTAGACCTTCTGGTGACGCTTGACGCTGTTCAGGCCTTCAAACTGCTCGCTGACCAGTACCGCCTTGTAGTGGGTCTGTTGGCCACGGCTGTGCATGTGGCTTTCATCGAGCACCGAAAGGTGCTGCGGCGCCAGCATGGCCAGACGCTGTTCAATCTTTTGCTGCATGGACATGGACGGCTCCACGTATTACTTCTTAGCTGGCGCGGCGGCCTTGCCAGCGTTCGGGTCGAGTTCCTTGGTCATGTCAGCCAGCAGCTTGTTGACCACCGGCACCGCGCTTTCCAGCTTCTGCTGGGTCAATTGGGCCGACTGCTGGGTAACCTGCGGCATCTTTTCCAGGACTTTTTTGCCCAGTGGCGACTGGTAGAAAGCGACCAGGTCCTTGAGCTCGCTTTCGCTGAAGGTGCTGGTGTAGAGCTTGACCATGTCCGGCTTGAGCTTGTTCCAGCCGATAGCCTGGTCCAGGGCGGTGTTGGCCTTGGCCTGGTAGCTGTCGAGCACGGATTTTTTCGAGGCTGGGGCCTTGGTCTGCTCGAAACGCTGGGCAAACATCTGCTGTACCTGCATGTAGACCGGAGTACCGAGCTTGTCGGCATGCGCCATCATGAGGAATTTTTCAGCACTGGCGTTGTGGCTAGCGGTATCTGCAAGCACTTGGCCGCTGGCGCAGACCAGCGCAACAGCGGTGCAAAGGGCGCGTAGACGGGTCATCGTAATTCCTTCATCAGACATAGGAGGTAGTACCCCAGAGTAGAGCATTCTGCGCCGACTCGGGCACAGCACTCAAGTGGGTCGACGAGCGATGGAACCGCTGCGCCAAAAAGGGACCTAAACTGCGAATTCAGACCACAAGGGAGTGAGCGCAGCATGAGCCGTATCGAAACTGACAGCCTCGGACAGGTCGAAGTTCCTGACCAGGCTTACTGGGGTGCCCAGACGCAACGCTCGCTGATCAACTTCGCCATTGGCAAGGAACGCATGCCATTGGCCGTCTTGCATGCCCTGGCGATGATCAAGAAAGCCGCCGCACGGGTCAACAACCGCAACGGAGACCTGCCGGCTGACATTGCCCGACTGATCGAACAGGCGGCCGACGAAGTGCTCGACGGCCAACTCGACGAGCAGTTTCCACTCGTCGTCTGGCAGACCGGCAGCGGCACCCAGAGCAACATGAACATCAATGAAGTGATCGCCGGCCGCGCCAACGAACTGGCTGGCAAGGGTCGTGGCGGCAAGGTACCGGTCCACCCCAACGATCACGTCAATCGTTCCCAGAGCTCCAACGACTGCTTCCCCACCGCCATGCACATCGCCGCCGCCCAGGCCGTCCAGCACCACCTGCTGCCGGCAATCGCCGAGCTGTCGTCGGGGCTGGCAGAGCTGGCGGCGCGCCACCAGCACCTGGTAAAGACCGGCCGCACCCACATGATGGATGCCACGCCGATCACCTTCGGCCAGGAAATCTCGGCTTATGTAGCACAACTCGATTACGCTCAGCGGGCGATCCGCTCTGCCCTGCCGGCGGTGTGTGAACTGGCCCAGGGCGGCACTGCTGTGGGCACCGGACTGAACGCGCCGCACGGTTTTGCCGAAGCCATTGCCGCAGAGCTGGCGGCCCTCTCCGGCCTGCCCTTTGTCACCGCGCCGAACAAGTTTGCCGCCCTGGCCGGACATGAGCCCCTGACCACCCTGGCAGGTGGCCTGAAGACCCTGGCGGTGGCCCTGATGAAACTGGCCAACGACCTGCGCCTGCTCGGCTCCGGCCCCCGCGGCGGCATCGCCGAAGTGCGCCTGCCAGCCAACGAACCCGGCAGCTCGATCATGCCCGGCAAGGTCAACCCGACCCAATGCGAGGCGCTGTCGATGCTGGCCTGCCAGGTGCTGGGCAACGACACGGCCATCGGCTTCGCGGCGAGCCAGGGCCACCTGCAGTTGAACGTGTTCAAACCGGTAATCATCCACAACCTGCTGCAGTCCATCGAGCTGCTGGCCGACGGCTGTCGCAACTTCCAGCAGCACTGCATCGCTGGCATCGAACCGGATGCAGAACAGATGGCCGCGCATCTGGAACGCGGACTGATGCTGGTTACCGCCCTCAACCCGCACATCGGCTACGACAAAGCAGCAGAAATCGCCAAGAAGGCCTACAGCGAAGGCCGCACTTTACGCGAGGCGGCCTTGACCCTGGGTTACCTGACCAACGAGCAATTCGAGCAGTGGGTACGCCCGCAAGACATGCTCGAACCCGGCAAGAAAGGCTGAGTCACCGGGCCAGGCGTACGCGCCTGGCCCGCCAGCCGGCCATGATCGATGGGCCCAACGCGGTCAACGCCGAACCCAGCACCACCACCAGCGCACCGATGTAACCCAGCGTGTTGATCTGTTCGGCGTGTACATAGTCTGGCCAGAACCAGGCCGCCAAGGCGACGGCAACGAAGGTGATCAAGGGCGTGATCGCCAGGGTGGCGCTGACCTTGGAGGCTTCCCAATGGGCCAGTGCCTCAGCGAAGGCACCATAGGCCACCAGGGTGTTGAGACAGCAGGCGAGCAACAGCCAGCCCTGCAACGGACTCAGTTGCAACGCTTCCAGCGGATGCACCCAAGGCGTCAGGAGCACGGCGCAGCACAGGTAGATGACCATCATCACTTGCAGCGAATTCCACACCGTCAGCAATTGCTTCTGGCTCAGGGCATAGAACACCCATATTGTCGTCGCCAGCAAAATCGTCAGCACACCGGTGGTGTAAACGCTCAGCGAGGTCAACAGCTCCTCCAGGCGCTGATTGAAAAACAGGCCGAACCCCATGAGCAGGATGGCAAGGCCCATCCCTTGTCCGAGACTGAAGCGTTCCTTGAACAGGAACACGCTGGCCACCAGCAGCAGTACCGGACCAAGCTGCACGACCAGTTGCGCAGTGCCAGGGCTAAGCAGGTTCAAGCCCATCAGGTACAGCACATAGTTGCCGACCAGCCCGCAGGTAGCCAATGCCACCAGTCCCCAGCCGTTGCGCCCAAGCCGGCTGAACGATGGCAACCGCTTGCTCGCCGCCAACCAGGCCAGCAACAGGCCGCCGGACACCAACAGGCGAAACCAGGTCACGGTGATCGGGTCCATCACCTGCAGCACCTGTTTGAGCTTGATCGGCAGGATGCCCCAGAGCAAAGCGGTCAATAGCGAAAGAGACAGGCCATAGACCCAGCGTCCGGAAGAAATGTGCATACCAGCCTCGATTGCCCTGTGGTGGGGGGAGACTGGATTCTACGGGCTGGGTGCCTGGGGCCGACAGCTACAATTGCGGAAAAGAATTCAGCACTTCATTCCCTGAGTTACTGCGAGCCGAGAAACACCGCGGGGCAAGCCCGCGATGGCTATTTCTTATCCTTCTTGAACGCCGCCTCCAACGCATCATTGATGGTACGCAGCACTTTGACCCGGGCCCAACGCTTGTCGTTGGCCTCGACCAGCGTCCACGGCGCGATCTCGGTACTGGTGCGGTCAACCATGTCCCCCACCGCTTCGGCGTACTGCCCCCATTTTTCGCGATTGCGCCAATCTTCCTCGGTGATCTTGAAGCGTTTGAAGGGGATCTGTTCACGCTCCTGGAAGCGCTCAAGCTGGGTTTGCTCATCGATCGACAGCCAGAACTTGACCAGTACCACACCGGCACTGGTCAGCTGTTCTTCGAAGTCGTTGATCTCGCCATAGGCACGCATCCAGTCAGCCTGGCTGCAGAAGCCTTCGACCCGCTCGACCAGCACCCGGCCATACCAGGAGCGGTCGAACACGGTGAACTTGCTCCGCGCCGGAATATGCCGCCAGAACCGCCACAGGTAAGGTTGCGCACGCTCTTCTTCAGTGGGAGCGGCAATCGGCACGATGCGGTACTGACGCGGGTCCAGCGCAGCGGCCACCCGCCGAATAGCACTGCCCTTGCCCGCAGCATCATTGCCCTCGAACACCGCCACCAGGGCATGGCGACGCATCTGCTTGTCACGCAGCAAGCCGGCCAGACGCGCTTGTTCGGTGATCAATTGTTCCTGGTAGTCGCTCTTGCCCAGGCGCAAGGTCATGTCCAGGCTGCCCAACAAGCTGCGCTGATCGATGCTCTGCCCCAATGGCGCAATGTTGGCCTTGTGTACCGGCGCGTGCTGGACCTTGAGCGCCGCCTGCAGGCCCTCGAGCAGGATGCGCCCGACCGCCAGGCTGCGGTAATGCGGATCAACCCCTTCGATCACATGCCAGGGCGCGTAGTCACGGCTGGTCTGGCGCAGCACCCGTTCGCCAAAGCGTACGAAACGGTCGTAGGTTTGCGACTGCTGCCAGTCCAGCTGACTGATGCGCCAGCTGTGCACCGGATCGTCCTTGAGCGCCTTGAGCCGGGCTTTCATCTGCTTCTTGGACAGGTGGAACCAGAACTTGAAAATCAGCGCGCCTTCGTCACAGAGCATTTCCTCCAGGCGCTCGGCACCACGAATGGCCTGGTCGAGCACAGCATCCTTGAACAAGCCATGGACCCGGCCCTGAAGCATCTGGCTGTACCAGTTACCGAAAAACACCCCAATCCGCCCCTTGGCCGGCAGCGCGCGCCAGTAGCGCCAGGCCGGTGGTCGGGCAAGCTCTTCATCGGTCTGCTGGTCGAAGGTGCGCACTTCGATCAAGCGCGGGTCCATCCACTCACTGAGCAGCTTTACCGTCTCGCCCTTGCCGGCGCCTTCAATACCGTTGATCAGCACAATCACCGGAAAACGCGACTGCTGCTTGAGCTCGAACTGCGCCTCGAGCAAGGCCTCACGTAACGCCGGAACTTCGGCTTCGTAGGTTTGTTTGTCGATGGCGTGACCAATTTCAGCGGATTCGAACATACCAGGCTCCCTACATGGATGAGCAAGACTAGCGGATCCGGGTAGACTTTGTCCGGGTAAGCTAAAATGCCGCTCTAGACCTGCCTGAGCCGACCATGACCGAAGTTACCCACTACGCCCAGATCGACTGGGACGACCAGGGCCGCCCCCATTCACGCCAGTTCGATGACATCTACTTTTCCAAGGATCAGAGCCTGGAAGAGACCCGTCATGTGTTCATCGATCAGAATGACCTGCGCCAGCGTTTCAGCGCGATGCTGCCCGACCAGTGCCTGGTGATCGGTGAAACCGGCTTCGGCACGGGGCTGAACTTCTTCTGTGCCTGGCAGCTGTTCAGCGAGTGCGCGGCAGCTGACGCGCATCTGCATTTCGTCAGTGTGGAGAAGTACCCGCTCAGCCACGCCGACCTGACCCGCGCCCTGGCCCTGTGGCCGGAGCTGGCCCCCTTCAGCACGCAGCTGCTGCGGCAGTACGTGGCAGTACATGAGGGATTCCAGACCTTTGTCTTCGATCAGGGCCGGGTACGGCTGACCCTGATGATTGGTGATGCCCTGGAGCAGTTGCCGCAACTTGACGCCCAGGTCGACGCCTGGTTCCTCGACGGTTTCGCCCCGGCGAAGAACCCGCAGATGTGGACCCCGGAACTGTTCACCCAGATCGGCCGCCTGTCAGCCGCCAATGCCACCCTGGGCACGTTCACCAGCACCGGCTGGGTGCGTCGCGGCCTGATCGCCGTGGGCTTCGAGATGAAGCGCATTCCAGGCATCGGCAAGAAGTGGGAGGTATTGCGCGGCGTCTTCCGTGGCACCCCCGAAGCAATTGACACACCTGCCCCGGCCGCGCCCTGGTTCGCCCGCCCCCCAGCCCTGCCCGGCCCGCGCCAGGCCCTGGTGATCGGCGCCGGCCTGGCCGGTTGCGCCACCGCGGCAAGCCTTGCAGCCCGGGGCTGGCGGGTCAGCGTGCTGGAGCGTCATGCCACTGCGGCGGCCGAGGCCTCGGGTAACCCGCAGGGGGTGCTCTACCTCAAGCTTTCGGCCCATGGCACGGCCTTGTCACGCCTGATCCTCAGCGGATTCGGCTACACCCGGCGCCTGCTCGAAGCCCTGCAACGTGGCCGTGACTGGGACGCTTGCGGCGTCTTGCAGCTGGCTTTCGATGCCAAGGAAGAGCAACGTCAGGCGCTGCTGGCCAACGCCTTCAACACGCAATTGCTCCAGCGCCTGGACCGCGAGCAGGCCGAAACGGTGGCAGGCGTGACGCTGGCCAGCGGCGGGTTGTTCTACCCGCAAGCGGGTTGGGTGCATCCGCCAGCGTTGTGCCAGGCGCAACTGCAGCACCCCAACATCACCTTGCTGACGCACCATCAGGTGCTAGAACTCCGCAAAGTCGACGGCCTTTGGCAGGCGTGGGAAAGCGAGAAATTCCTCGCCAGCGCGCCGCTGGTGGTGCTGGCCACCGCCGCCGAGATCCAGCGTTTCGAGCCCTGCGCAACCCTGCCGCTCAAGCGCATACGCGGCCAGATCACCCGCCTGCCCGCTACCGCGCAAAGCCAGACACTGAGCACCGTGGTCTGCGCCGACGGCTACGTCGCACCCACGCGTGGGGGCGAACACACCCTGGGTGCCAGTTTCGACTTCCATAGCACGGACCTAACGCCCACCGCCGGCGAGCACATCGGCAACCTGCGCCTGCTGGAAGAAATATCCAGCGACCTGGCCGAGCGCCTCGGCACCCGCCAAATCGACCCTCACACCCTTCAGGGCCGGGCAGCCTTTCGCTGCACCAGCCCCGACTACTTGCCCATCGTCGGCCCCTTGGCCGACCAACAAGCGTTCAACCAACACTACGCGGTGCTGGCCAAGGACGCCCGTCAGGTGCCGAACACGCCCTGCCCCTGGCTTGAAGGCCTGTACATCAATAGCGGCCATGGCTCGCGTGGGCTGATCACCGCACCCTTGTCGGGTGAATTGATCGCCGCCTGGGTCGACAACGCACCGCTGCCGGTACCGCGCAGTGTCGCCGAAGCCTGCCACCCGAATCGCTTCATGCTGCGCGAGCTTGTTAGGGGGAGGAAAGCAGCTTCAAGTGGCAAGCTGTAAGCTGCAAGAAAGGGCAAAGCTGAACCACTCACTCTCGCCTTCCCGCTCGGTCAGGACAGGTTTCGCGTAACATAAGTGCACACTTCGCCAAACCTGACCTGTATATGCTGATTCCCTACGACCAACTGGAAGCCGAAACCCTCACCCGCCTGATCGAGGACTTCGTCACCCGCGACGGCACCGACAACGGCGACGACACCCCGCTGGAAACCCGCGTGCTGCGTGTACGCCAGGCCTTGGCGAAGAAGCAGGCGTTCATCCTCTTCGACCTTGAAAGCCAGCAATGCCAGCTGCTGGCCAAGCACGACGTGCCCAAGGAACTGTTCGACTGATCAGCCGGCATCCTTGGCCGACTGTTCGGCAATGCGCCGATAGATTTCTGCCCGGTGTACTTCGATGTCGCGCGGTGCGCTGATACCGAAGCGCACCACATTGCCCTCCACCGAGAGCACCTTGACCTTGATGTGCTCATCAATGGTGATGACTTCGCCTACTTCGCGGCCTATTACCAACATGCTCCGATCCTCCACAAAGCTGAGAATTCGGAGACTGCATGGGGTGTCAGAGCGCTTCAATACTCCGCCAATCAAATAGACCGATCCCACCGCGACTTACGAATTTGCCTACAGATTTTCGTCATTTTCGCGCATTCAAGCACTCTGCAGACGCGGCCCCAGAACGATGATGCTGGCCCCCAACACACACAGCAGCGCGCCGATCCAGTCGCTGCCCAGCGGCCGCGCCCGCTCGATCAGCGCAAGCCAAAGCAACGACGCAACGATGTAGATGCCACCATAGGCGGCGTAGGCGCGTCCGGCATAGGCCGCCTCGACGCGGGTCAGGATCAGGGCGAACAGGGTCAGACTGAGCAGGGCCGGGGCAATCCACCAGCCGCTCTTGCCCAGCCGCAACCACATGTAAAAGGCATAGCAACCGGCGATCTCAAAGACCGCCGCGAGGAAAAACCACAGGTAATTGATCACACCAGGTACTCAAAGGCTGTTGAAAAAACGCCAAGAATACCTGATACAAGGGCTCAGGCCTGCGAAGGTCGGGCCTTGGCGCGCATTTTCTCGGCCATGCTGGCCATCTCGTCGTAGAGCAGCTGCGGGTTGCGCTGCTTGAGCTGCCAGGCTTCGCGCCCCTGCTCATGGGGCAAAATCAGGAACTGACCGTCTGCGACCTGCTGGTAAATGTAGTCAGCAATATCAGCGGCGCTGATCGGCGAGCTTTCCAGGAGCTTGCCAACCTGGGCCTTCATCGCCGGGGTCGGGCCACGGAATGA
Source organism: Pseudomonas sp. (assembly GCF_050739775.1). Taxonomy (GTDB): domain Bacteria; phylum Pseudomonadota; class Gammaproteobacteria; order Pseudomonadales; family Pseudomonadaceae; genus Aquipseudomonas. Next base: position 53,355 of record NZ_JBOICA010000009.1, on the reverse strand, counting down.
GTCCAACAAATTGGTCTGGAAGAACGATGGACACACCACATGCACCGCCACTTGCTGTTGGCGCAACTCGATCAGCAGGCTTTCCGAAAGCGCCAGGACACCGGCCTTGGCCACGTTGTAGTTGCTCATCGCCGGCCCCTGCATCAAGGCCGCCATCGAGGCGATGTTGATGATCCGGCCCTTGCTGCGTTCAAGCATCGGCAGGAAGGCCTTGCAACCCTTGACCACACCCATCAGGTTGATCGACAGCTGCCATTCCCAGTCTTCCAGCGACAGCTCGCCAAAGAAGCCGCCCGAGGCCACGCCGGCATTGTTGACGATCACATCGATGCCGCCGAACTTCTCCTCGCAGGCCTGGGCCAGGGCGGTCAGCTGGCTGTAGTCGCGGACATCACAGCGTTGCACAAAGCCTTGGCCACCGGCTTGCTTGACCAGTGCCAGGGTTTCCTTGAGTCCTGCCTCGTTGACATCCGCCAACGCCAGCTGCCACCCCTCGCGGGCCCAGCGCAGCGCGATCTCACAGCCGAGCCCGGAGCCTGCGCCAGTAATCATCATGCGGTTTTGCATAGACGGATGCCTTGTACGGTTCTGGAAAGTTATCGCCAGTGTAGCGAAGACAGGCGCCGTACCCACGCGCTATCAGGATCCTGAATGGCCCAGGCAAACAGTGAGGGTAGCTACAAGCAAAAAGCTACAAGCCGCAAGCCGCAAGCCGCAAGCCAAAGCAGTACACGCACTACTCCAACTTGCGGCTTGTAGCTTAAAGCTTGCCGCTAGAAAGGCGGCCAAAGGCTGCCTTTCGCTTTAGTGCGACACCGCACCGCTGGCACCCAGGCCAGTCTGCGAGCGAACGAACTGCGGGAAGAACAGTGCGCGTTCTTCATCAGCCGCCTTGGACTTGTCAGTGATCGAGAAGAACCAGATCCCTGCGAAAGCGATGAGCATCGAGAACAGCGCTGGGTATTCGTACGGGTAGATGGCTTTCTCGTGACCAAGGATCTGCACCCAGATGGTCGGGCCGAGCACCATCAGCGCCACGGCACTGATCAACCCCATCCAGCCGCCAATCATGGCGCCACGGGTGGTCAGCTTCTTCCAGTACATCGACAGCAGCAGTACCGGGAAGTTGCAGCTGGCAGCAATCGAGAACGCCAGGCCGACCATGAAGGCGATGTTCTGGCTTTCAAACAGGATACCCAGGCCGATCGCCAGTACCGCCAGAGCAATGGTGGTGATCTTCGAGACGCGGATTTCATCCTTCTCGTTAGCCTTGCCTTTCTTGATCACGCTGGCGTACAGGTCGTGGGACACCGCCGAAGCACCGGCCAGGGTCAGGCCGGCCACTACCGCGAGGATGGTCGCAAACGCCACCGCCGAGATAAAGCCGAGGAACACGCTGCCACCGACGGCGTCGGCCAGGTGCACCGCTGCCATGTTGTTGCCACCGATCAGGGCGCCAGCAGCGTCCTTGAAGTCAGGGTTGGTGCTGACCAGCAGGATCGCGCCGAAGCCGATGATGAAGGTCAGGATGTAGAAGTAACCAATGAAACCGGTCGCATACAGAACGCTCTTGCGGGCTTCCTTGGCGTCGCTGACGGTGAAGAAGCGCATCAGGATGTGCGGCAGGCCAGCAGTACCAAACATCAACGCCAGGCCGAGGGAGAAGGCTGAGATCGGATCTTTCACCAGACCGCCCGGGCTCATGATCGCTTCACCTTTGGGGTGAACCTTGATGGCCTCGGAGAACAGCGCGTTGAAGTCGAAGTTGACGTGTTTCATCACCATCAGCGCCATGAAGCTGGCACCGGAGAGCAGCAGCACCGCCTTGATGATCTGCACCCAGGTGGTGGCCAGCATGCCGCCAAACAGCACGTACATGCACATCAGGATACCGACCAGGATCACCGCGATATGGTAATCCAGACCAAACAGCAGCTGGATCAGCTTGCCGGCACCGACCATTTGTGCAATCAGGTAGAAGGCCACCACCACCAAGGAGCCTGAGGCCGACAGGGTGCGGATTTCCTTCTGCCCAAGGCGATACGAGGCGACGTCGGCAAAGGTGTATTTACCGAGGTTGCGCAGGCGTTCGGCAATCAGGAAGAGAATGATCGGCCAGCCGACCAAAAAGCCGATCGAGTAGATCAGGCCATCGTAGCCGGAGGTGAACACCAGGGCGGAAATACCCAGGAAGGACGCTGCCGACATGTAGTCACCAGCAATTGCCAGACCGTTCTGGAAACCGGTGATGCGCCCACCGGCCGCATAGTAGTCGGAGGCGGATTTATTCCGCTTGGAAGCCCAGTAGGTGATGCACAGGGTGGCACCGACGAAGGCGACGAACATGAGGATCGCCGACACGTTCAAAGGTTGTTTATGCACCTCGCCGGTGAGGGCGTCGGCGGCCCAGACGGCAGGTGCGAAAATGCCGAAGGCCAAGGTTGCCAGAAGACGCCGGATCATTGCTGTGCCTCCTTGAGAATCGCTTTGTTCATCTCATCGAACTCACCGTTGGCGCGACGCACGTAGATCCCGGTGAGCACGAAAGCCGAGAGGATCAAACCGATACCGAGGGGAATCCCCCAGGTAACCGAAGAGTCAGGGCTGAGCTTGGCACCCAATACATGCGGACCATAGGCGATCAACAGGATGAAAGCAGAGTAGAGGCCGAGCATGATCGCCGAGAGAATCCAGGCGAAACGTTCGCGTTTTGACACCAGCTCCTTGAACCGCGAGCTGTTTTGTATCGAGAGATAAATGCTGTCGTTCATTGTTTTTGTCCTCGCAGCACAGATTAGGTAGTACCCGCTCCACTTTATGCTGCCTTTGGACGCACTCCAGACGACCTTAGTCTTAGATGCAAAACTGTTTTACCGATTCGGTAACAGCCAGGAACGACAAGGGCCGCAGCGCCGTTTTCGGTGCTGCGGCCCTGGAAGGTGCCAGATAGAAGCTTTAGGCCATTACTTGGAGGTCCACTCGGCGACGCGCTCTGGGTGTTTGGCCACCCAGTCCTTGGCTGCGGCCTCGGGTTTTGCACCCTCTTGAATGGCCAACATGACCTCGCCGATTTCGTCCTTGGACTGCCACTGGAATTTCTTCAGGAAGGTCGCCACTTCCGGCGCCTTGGTCGCCAGTTCCTTGCTACCGATACTGTTGACGGTTTCAGCCGCGCCATATACGCCTTTGGGGTCCTCGAGGAACTTGAGCTTCCACTTGGCGAACATCCAGTGCGGCACCCAGCCGGTCACGGCGATGGATTGTTGCTTGGCATAGGCGCGGCCCAGCTCTGCGGTCATCGCCGCACCGGAGCTGGCCTGGAGTTTGTAGCCGCTGAGGTCGTAGTCTTTGATCGCCTGATCGGTCTTGAGCATCACACCGGAGCCGGCGTCGATGCCGACGATCTTGTGCTTGAAGCTGTCGTCGCTCTTGAGGTCGGCCAGGGAGCTGGCCTTGACGTAGTCGGGGACGATCAGGCCGATCTTCGCGTCTTTGAAGTTGGGACCGTAGTCGACCACGTTATCCTTGTTCTTGCTCCAGTACTCACCATGGGTCACCGGCAACCAGGCCGACATCATGGCGTCGAGCTTGCCGGTCGCCACCCCCTGCCACATGATCCCGGTGGCCACTGCCTGCAGCTTGACGTCATAACCGAGCTTCTGCCTGATCACTTCGGCAGCCACGTTGGTGGTCGCTACACTGTCGGACCAACCATCGACGTAGCCGATGCTCAATTCCTTGGCCGTTGCTTGCGCAGCGCCAATGGCCATTACCAGGGCTGTGCCCACCCCCAGGAGTCGTCGCATTTTCATCAAAGCTTCCCCTCGTCACGTCACGGAAGCTGCATCATCAACCGCTGATGCGCCCTGACCTGCTCTGGCAACGACCTCCAGCCATCGAGAAGCGACATCACCTCGCCAGCAATCTGTGCCGTTACATCAAGCAACATCCACCCCCGTTAACTTTGCCTGACATGGCTTTAGCCCGTGTCATTTGCAGGTACTATTGGCGGCTTTGCTCCCTGACGGTCCGATCCATGTCCCCGACTGCCCGCTTCCCACTGCTGCCCTACCTGTTTGCCTGCCTGCTCGGCGTATTTGCGCTGGGAGGGCTCTGGTACGGGCTGGGCAAGCCGGTGGTACTGCCCGATGCGGCCAGTGCCTCGCACAAACTGCAGTGCGCTTCCTATACACCGTTCGATAAGGACCAATCGCCATTCGACCAGCCGTTCCAGCTGCGCCCGGCACGCATGGACGCCGACCTGGCCCTGCTGGCCCAGCGCTTCGAATGCATCCGTACCTATTCGATGACAGGTCTTGAGGCCATTCCGGCGCTGGCACGCAAGCATGGTTTGAAAGTCATGCTCGGCGCCTGGGTCAATGCCAACCCGGTGGACACCCAGAAGGAGGTCAAGGCCCTGATCGCCTCGGCCAACGCCAACCCGGACGTGGTCAAAGCGCTGATCGTCGGTAACGAAACCCTGCTGCGCAAGGAAGTCAGCGGCCCGCAACTGGCCGCGTTGATCAACCAGGTGAAAAGCCAGGTCAGCGTGCCGGTGACCTACGCCGACGTCTGGGAGTTCTGGCTGCAGCACCCGGAAATCGCCCCAACCGTGGACTTCCTGACCATTCACCTGCTGCCCTACTGGGAAGATGACCCCAAGGGTATCGACGACGCCCTGGTGCATGTCGGCGAGATCCGCCAGGTATTCGGCAACCGCTTTGCGCCCAAGGATATCGTCATCGGCGAAACCGGCTGGCCCAGTGAAGGTCGTCAGCGCGAGACTGCCCTGCCCAGCCGGGTCAATGAAGCGCGCTTCATTCGTGGTTTTGTCGCCATGGCCGAACAGCACGGCTGGCACTACAACCTGATCGAAGCCTTCGACCAGCCCTGGAAACGTGCCAGCGAAGGCGCAGTGGGCGGTTACTGGGGTTTGTACGACGCCGACCGCGAGGACAAGGGCATTCTTGAAGGCCCGGTCAGCAACCTGGTGTTCTGGCCACAGTGGTTGATTGCAGGGGGCCTGCTGTTCGGCGCCACCCTGCTGCTGGCCGGTCGTGTACGCGGTACCCGCGCGGCCCTGCTGTTGCCGCTGCTGGCCGCCCTGGGCGCGGCGAGCCTGGGCCTGTGGGGTGAGCTGGTACGGATCAACAGCCGCTTCGTCGGCGAATGGATCTGGGCTGTGCTGCTGGCCGGATTGAACCTGATTGTCCTGGCCCACGCTGCCCTGGCCCTGGCCCAACGTGATGGCTGGCGCGAGCGGGCTTTTGCCTGGTTTGAGGCGCGGGCGGGCTGGTGGTTGCTGGCGGCAGGTTTTGCGGCGGCGGTGAGCATGCTGGCGCTGGTCTTTGATCCGCGTTATCGCAGTTTCCCGAGCGCCGCACTGGTACTGCCGGCAGTGGTTTACCTGCTGCGCCCGGTTCGTGGGCCGCGGGCCGAAATCGGCCTGCTGGCCTTCATCGTCGGCGCCGGCATCGCACCGCAACTGTTCCGTGAGGGTTTGAGCAATCAGCAGGCGCTGGTCTGGGCCGCAGTCAGTGTGCTGATGGTGGGGGCGTTGTGGCGCAGCTTGCGGGTGCGAGGTCAGGCGTAATCAGGGCTGTTTACACGGCCCATCGTCGGCAATGCCGGCGATGGCCGTACACTATCAGCTCGACCGCCGCACCAAGCGCAACCCCGCCAACACCAGGGCAAACACCGCAATACTGGCGCTGTACAGCACCAGCGCCGGAATCGCGAGCACCAGTGCCAGTACCGCCAAACGCCTGCCCGCTCGCGCTGGCACCACCTGGGCCAGCAACGCCAGCCCCAACGCGGTCCAGGCGATGACCCGCAAATGAATCATCAAGCCCAGGGCCGAACGCACCTGACATTGCCACAATTGCGCCTGCTCGGCGCAGACACCGACCCACTGAGCATCTTCCATCAGGACATAACGCACCCCGTAACTGGCCGCCAGCCACAACGGCAAGAACAGCAACAAAGTGATCAGCGGCAAACGGCGGGACATGGAACGCTCCGGAATCTTCGAAATCGGCGCCCAGCATAATGGTCCGAGCTGTCTATGCAAGGCAAAAGCGCCGACCTCGACTACTTTGAACGGAAGATAAATGGAAGCAATTGTTGCCGCACCACAGGCGAAAACGGCAACATCTGGGACGACAAATGCCGGAGCGCCAGGCAACTTTGCCAGGGACACGATGGTCCTAGCCTGCGTAACGTACTTTGCTGCTGCTTTTTTGGGGATCCGTCATGCTTCGATTACTACGCCTCGCTGCCCTTTCGGGCGGCCTTATCCTGAGTGCGTCCGCGTCGGCACAAGATATCGATGCCGCCAGTTACGGCTACCCGCTGACCAACCCATTCGAGGCGACCATCGCCACGACTCCGCCGGACTTGCGCCCGGAGTTGCCCAGCGACGATGACATCAGCCAGTCCGACTACAGCCTGGATATGTGTCCGGAGCGCGCCTTCACCCTCCCCGACAATTTCTGGGCAGTGAAAAAACTCAAGTACCGTATCGCCAGGCAGGACCATCCGGCGCCGCTGATTTTCCTCATTGCCGGTACCGGCGCGCCCTACTCCAGCAGCACCAACGAATACCTCAAGAAGCTGTTCTACAAAGCCGGCTACCACGTGGTGCAGCTGTCCTCGCCGACCAGCTTCGACTTCATCACCTCGGCCTCGCGCTTCGCCACCCCTGGCGTGACTCGTGAAGACGCCGAAGACCTGTACCGGGTCATGCAAGGCGTACGCGCCCAGCACCCGCGCCTGCCGGTGACCGAGTACTACCTCAGCGGCTACAGCCTTGGCGCCCTGGATGCGGCATTCGTCAGCCATCTCGACGAAACCCGGCGCAGCTTCAACTTCAAGCGCGTACTGCTGCTCAACCCGCCGGTCAACCTCTACACCTCGATCACCAACCTCGACAAACTGGTACAGACCGAGGTCAAGGGCGTCAACAACAGCACCACTTTCTATGAACTGGTGCTGAAAAAACTGACCCGCTACTTCCAGCAAAAGGGCTACATCGACCTCAACGACGCCCTGCTCTATGACTTCCAGCAGTCACGCCAGCACCTGAGCAACGAGCAGATGGCCATGGTCATCGGCACCTCGTTCCGCTTTTCGGCTTCCGATATCGCGTTTACTTCCGACCTGGTCAACCGCCGCGGGCTGATTACCCCGCCCAAGTACCCGATCACCGAAAGCAGTAGCCTAACGCCATTTTTCAAGCGTGCCTTGCAGTGCGACTTCGATTGCTACATCACCGAACAAGTCATCCCTATGTGGCGTGCCCGCACCGACGGCGGTAGCCTGCTGCAACTGGTTGACCAGGTCAGCCTGTACGCCCTCAAGGACTACCTGCAGCAGAGCCCGAAAGTTGCCGTGATGCACAATGCCGACGACGTCATCCTCGGCCCGGGCGACATCGGCTTCCTGCGCAGTACCTTTGGCGATCGCTTGACCCTTTACCCCCACGGCGGCCATTGCGGCAACCTCAACTACCGCGTCAACAGCGACGCCATGCTGGAGTTTTTCCGTGGTTAAACGCCTACTGATTGCTACCGCACTGCTTGCCAGTGGACTGGCCCAGGCCGAAGAAACCGCAGCGCGTGCCAGTGTGGTCGATGCCGATGGCTTCACCGAGCCCCTCAAGGCACTGAAGTTCAACCCGGGACTGGACCAGCGTGAGTTCGAACGCTCAACCCTGGCGGCACTGAATGTCTATGATCCCTTGGAGTCGATGAACCGGCGGATCTACCACTTCAACTACCGCTTCGACCAATGGGTGTTCCTGCCGGTGGTCGATGGCTACCGCTATATCACCCCAGGCTTTGTCCGTAGCGGCGTGAGCAACTTCTTCAGCAACCTGGGCGATGTGCCCAACCTGTTCAACAGCCTGCTGCAGTTCAAGGGCAAGCGCTCGATGGAGATCACCGCACGCCTGCTGCTCAACACCACCGTTGGCGTGGCCGGCCTCTGGGACCCGGCAACCAGGATGGGCCTGCCATACCAGCGCGAAGACTTCGGCCAGACCCTGGGCTTCTATGGTGTCCCCGAAGGCCCTTACCTGATGCTGCCGATCCTTGGCCCTTCGAACCTGCGCGATACTGGCGGGTTGGCGGTGGACTACAGCGCCGAGAACTGGATCAACTTCCTCAACGTTGCCGAAGTCAGCAGCAATCATCCGGAAGTGGTGGTTCTGCGTGCCGTCGACAAACGCTACACCACCAAATTCCGCTATGGCCAACTGAACTCGCCATTCGAGTATGAGAAAGTCCGCTACGTCTACACCGAAGCGCGCAAGCTGCAGATTGCCGAGTAGTTCAATTCAGCCAGCCACCTGGGGCAAGCCGAGGAAGTTGCACAGTTCCCGATGCTTGGCCAGCGCATCACGCCGCCCCAGCTCGATCAGCTCGCTGCAGTAGCCGGCTTCGAACAGCAGGTAGCTGAGCACCCCGGCACCGCTGGTTTTAGTCGCCCCCGGGCCGCGCAGGAACAGGCGCAGGGCCGCGGGCAGCTCAAGGCGATGACGGGCGGCGATTTCATCCAGCGGCTGGCTCGGCGCGACCACCAGCACCTCCACCGGCGCCATGCCCAGGCGCCGACGTTCCAGGTGCTCGGGCATCAGGTGCCCAAGGTGATTGAGGCGTTGTAGCAACTCGATGTCGTCTTCCAGACTGTCGATGAAGGTGCTGTTGAGCATATGTCCACCGATCTGCGCCAGGCTCGGTTGCTGACCACTGAAGATGCGCGGACGCGGCTCACCCTCTAGCGGACGCTGTGGGTTACCGCTGACGCCGACCACCAGCACGCGGCTGGCCCCCAGGTGCAGGGCCGGGCTGATTGGCGCCGACTGACGCACGGCACCGTCGCCGAAGTATTCCTCACCCAGCTTGACCGGTGCGAACAGCAGCGGAATGGCCGAGCTGGCCAGCAAGTGCTCGACACTCAAACGGGTTGGCAAACCGATGCGGCGGTGGCGCAACCAGGGATCGATGGCTCCCCGGCCCTGATAGAACGTCACTGCCTGGCCGGATTCATAGCCGAAGGCCGTCACCGCTACCGCCTGCAGGTGCTGTTGTTCGAGGGCATAGCCAATGCCGTTCATGTCCAGGTGTTGGTTGAGCAGGTGACGCAGCGGTGAGCTGTCGAGCAAGGCCACCGGTACCGGCGCACCGAGGCCGAGCAGGCTATGGCCGACAAAGCGGCTGGCCTGGCGAATCACCCCGGGCCAGTCGCTGCGCAGCACCTGGTGGCTGCGAAAGCCCTGCCAGAAGCTGGTCAGGCGGCGGATTGCATCGGCAAAATGCATCGCCCCGCTGGCCAGGGTCACCGCATTGATGGCCCCAGCCGAAGTACCGACGATCACCGGAAAGGGATTGGCCGCGCCAGGCGGCAGCAGGTCGGCAATGCCGGCCAGCACACCGACCTGATAGGCGGCGCGGGCGCCACCGCCGGAGAGGATCAATCCAGTGATCGGTGCTGTCATGGGGACTTCCTGGATGTGTGGTGAATTCATCGCGGGGCAAGCCCCGCGATTGCCTCAACGCCGCTTATCGTAGAGTTTGGGCGCCCCCGGTGGACGCGACTTGAAGCGCCGATGCGCCCACAGGTACTGCTCCGGACACTCGCGCAAGGCCACTTCAATCCATTGGTTGATGCGCAGGCAGTCAGCCTCTTCCGTCTCGCCCGGGAAATCTTCCAGCGGCGGATGAATCATCAGCCGATAACCGCTGCCATCCGCCAGACGCTGCTGGGTGAAGGGAATCACCCGGGCTTTGCCCAGCCGGGCAAATTTGCTGGTGGCGGTGACCGTGGCGGCCTGGATGCCGAACAGTGGCACGAACAGGCTCTGCTTGGCGCCGTAGTCCTGGTCCGGTGCGTACCAGATCGCGCGCCCGGCACGCAGCAACTTGAGCATGCCACGTACGTCCTCACGCTCCACGGCCAGCGAGTCAGGGTTGTGGCGTTCGCGACCACGGCGCTGAATGAAGTCAAACACCGGGTTACCGTGCTCACGGTACATGCCGTCGATGGTGTGTTCCTGGCCGAGCAGGGCCGCACCAATTTCCAGGGTGGTGAAGTGCAAGGCCATGAGAATCGCCCCTTGGCCATCACGCTGGGCAGCCTGCAGATGCTCCAACCCTTCAATGTGCGCCAGGTGCGCCAGCCGGGCCTTTGGCCACCACCAACTCATGGCCATTTCGAAGAAGGCGATGCCGGTGGAGGCGAAATTTTCCTTGAGCAGGCGCCGCCGTTCGACGGACGGTAGTTCCGGGAAGCACAGCTCCAGGTTGCGCGCAGCAATACGCCGGCGCGCACCGGCCACCCGGTACATCAAGGCCCCCAGAACACGACCGATCACCAGCAATATCCGGTACGGCAGCTGTACGATCAGCCACAACAGCCCAAGGCCCAACCACAGCAGCCAGAAGCGCGGGTGCAGAAAGTAACGACGAAAACGCGGGCGATCCATTAAAGATTCCGGAATGACAATGGCCGGGCATTCTACAACGGTTCGGCACGGGTTGCGGCTAACCGGCGTTCTCGTTATAAGTCTGGGCACTTTTTCGTAACAAGCCGCCCTATGCAGACCATGAGCCAAACCCAAACGCCAGACCAAGACCCTGTGTTCCAGCTCAAGGGCAGCATGCTCGCCATCACCGTGCTCGAGCTCGCCCGGAACAACCTCGAAGGCCTCAACCGGCAGTTGGCGGCCAAGGTTGCCCAGGCACCCAATTTTTTCAGCAACACGCCGTTGGTGCTGGCCCTGGACAAGCTCCCGGCAAGTGAAGGTCCGGTCGACCTGCCGGGGCTGATGCGCGTCTGTCGCCATCACGGCCTGCGCACCCTGGCCATTCGTGCCAGCCGCATCGAAGACATCGCCGCGGCCATCGCCATTGACCTGCCGGTGCTGCCACCGTCCGGCGCCCGCGAACGGCCGGTTGAGCCCGAGCCTGAGGTGGTCAAGCCCGAACCTGCGCCCGCCCCCGCGCCAGTACCTGAGCCTGAACCTGCGATCAGACCGACCAAGATCATTACCACACCGGTACGTGGCGGCCAGCAGATCTACGCCCAAGGTGGCGATCTGGTAGTAGTGTCGTCGGTCAGCCCAGGCGCGGAACTTCTCGCCGATGGCAACATCCATGTGTACGGTGCAATGCGTGGGCGGGCGCTGGCCGGGATCAAGGGCAATACCCGGGCACGCATTTTCTGCCAGCAGCTGACTGCCGAGATGGTCTCGATCGCCGGCCAGTACAAGGTCTCCGAAGACCTGCGCCGTGATCCGCTGTGGGGGGCCGGCGTGCAGATCAGCCTGTCTGGTGACGTGTTGAACATCACCCGTCTTTAACGGATACTTGCCGCCATTTTCCGCGCAACTTTTTCCGATGTTGCCGTTTTTTGTATTTTTGGGACTCGACGTCCTTTTTCATTAGGGGTGAAACACCTTGGCCAAGATTCTCGTGGTTACATCCGGCAAGGGTGGTGTGGGTAAGACCACCACCAGCGCCGCTATTGGTACCGGCCTCGCACTGCGCGGTCACAAGACGGTCATCGTCGACTTCGACGTCGGCCTGCGTAACCTCGACCTGATCATGGGCTGCGAACGCCGCGTGGTGTACGACTTCGTCAACGTGGTCAACAGCGAAGCCAACCTGCAGCAAGCCCTGATCAAGGACAAGCGCCTTGAGAACCTCTACGTGCTGGCCGCCAGCCAGACCCGCGACAAGGACGCGCTGACCCAGGAAGGCGTGGAAAAGGTCCTGATGCAACTCAAGGAAGACTTCGAGTACGTGGTCTGCGACTCCCCGGCCGGCATCGAGAAAGGTGCCCACCTGGCGATGTACTTCGCCGACGAAGCCATCGTCGTGACCAACCCGGAAGTCTCCTCGGTACGTGACTCGGACCGCATGCTCGGCCTTCTGGCCAGCAAATCGCGCCGCGCCGAGCGCAACGAAGATCCGATCAAAGAACACCTGCTGATCACCCGCTACCATCCAGAGCGCGTGAGTCAGGGCGAAATGCTTGGCGTCGAAGACGTCAAGGAAATCCTCTCGGTCGCCCTGCTGGGCGTGATCCCCGAATCCCAGGCGGTGCTCAAGGCATCCAACCAGGGTGTGCCGGTGATCCTCGACGACCAGAGCGATGCGGGTCAGGCCTACAGTGACACCGTTGACCGCCTGTTGGGCAAAAATGTGGAACATCGGTTCCTTGATGTGAAGAAGAAGGGATTCTTCGAGCGCCTGTTTGGAGGCAACTAACCCATGAACCTTTTTGACTTCTTTCGTGCCAGCAAAAAAGTAAGCACCGCCTCGGTCGCGAAAGAGCGTCTACAGATCATCGTGGCGCACGAGCGCGGTCAGCGCAGTACTCCGGACTACCTGCCAGCCCTGCAGAAGGAACTGGTGGAGGTGATCCGCAAGTACGTCAACATCGGCTCCGATGATGTGCAGGTCGCTCTGGAAAACCAGGGCAGCTGCTCGATCCTGGAACTCAACATCACCCTGCCCGATCGTTGATCGGCGCCTACGGGTAACCTGCCACGGCGACGGCCAGGCCTGGGCTCTACAGCCTGGGCCCGGCCGTCGCCGTCGGCGTTTGCAGAGAACACGCAATGCCGCTGTCCAATGTTCAGATCCTCTTTGAGGATGACGCCATCCTGGTGATCAACAAGCCGACCCTGCTGTTGTCAGTGCCCGGCCGGGCCGACGACAACAAGGATTGCCTGATCACCCGCCTGCAGGAAAACGGCTATCCCGATGCTCTGATTGTCCATCGCCTGGACTGGGAAACCTCGGGGATCATCCTGCTGGCCCGCGATGCCGACAGTCACCGCGAGCTGTCCCGGCAGTTCCATGACCGTGAAACCGAGAAGGCCTACACCGCCCTGTGCTGGGGCCAACCGGAACTCGACAGCGGTAGCATCGACCTGCCCCTGCGCTACGATCCGCCAACCAAGCCGCGTCATGTGGTCGACCATGAGCAGGGTAAGCATGCCCTGACCTTCTGGCGCATCGTGGAACGCTGTGGCGATCATTGCCGGGTGGAGTTGACACCGATTACCGGGCGCTCTCACCAGTTGCGCGTGCACATGCTGTCGATTGGGCATCCGCTGCTGGGTGATCGCTTGTACGCCTATCCTGAAGCGCTGGCAGCCCATGAACGGCTTTGCCTGCATGCGAGCATGCTCAGCTTTACCCACCCGGTGTCCGGGGAGCGGTTGCGCTTTGAGTGTCCGGCACCGTTCTGATCGACCGCATTGCCGGCGATAGGGCCGACACAATTCCCCAGCCAAGTACGTTAAACTCGCGCCACTGCTGTCTGGAGTGACCTATGCGCGATGCACTGAATCAAGGCCTGATCGACTTTCTCAAAGCCTCCCCCACGCCGTTCCACGCCACCGCTGCCCTGGCCCAACGCCTGGAAGCCGCCGGTTACCAGCGCCTGGACGAGCGCGACAGCTGGGCCACTGTGGCCGGCGGTCGCTACTACCTGACCCGCAACGACTCCTCGATCATCGCCTTCAAGCTCGGTCGTCACTCGCCGCTGCTCGACGGCATCCGCCTGGTTGGCGCCCACACCGATAGCCCGTGCCTGCGGGTCAAACCGCAACCGGAGCTGCAGCGCCAGGGCTTCTGGCAGCTGGGCGTGGAAGTCTACGGTGGCGCCCTGCTCGCGCCCTGGTTCGACCGCGACCTGTCTCTGGCCGGGCGGGTGACCTTCCGCCGTGACGGCAAGGTCGAAAGCCAGCTAATCGACTTCAAGCTGCCAATCGCAGTCATCCCCAACCTGGCGATCCATCTCAATCGCAGCGCTAACGAAGGCTGGGCGATCAACCCGCAGACCGAACTGCCCCCGATCCTGGCCCAGGCCGCCGGTGACGAGCGAGTCGACTTCCGTGCCCTGCTCACCGACCAGCTGGCCCGCGAGCATGGTCTGAACGCTGACGTGGTGCTGGATTACGAGCTGAGCTTCTACGATACCCAAAGCGCCGCACTGATCGGCCTGCACGGCGAGTTCATCGCCGGTGCGCGCCTGGACAATCTGCTGTCCTGCTACGCCGGCCTGCAAGCCTTGATCAACGCCGACAGCGAAGAAACCTGCGTACTGGTGTGCAACGACCACGAAGAAGTCGGCTCCTGCTCGGCCTGCGGTGCCGATGGCCCGATGCTCGAACAGACCCTGCGCCGCCTGCTGCCGGAGGGTGACGACTTTGTCCGCGCTATCCAGCGCTCGCTGCTGGTCTCGGCTGACAACGCCCATGGCGTGCACCCCAACTATGCCGACAAGCATGACGGCAACCACGGTCCCAAGCTCAATGCCGGGCCGGTGATCAAGGTCAACAACAACCAGCGCTACGCCACCAACAGCGAGACCGCCGGTTTCTTCCGCCACCTGTGCATGGCCGAGGAAGTACCGGTGCAAAGCTTCGTGGTGCGCAGTGACATGGGCTGTGGCTCGACCATCGGTCCACTCACCGCCAGCCACCTGGGTGTGCGTACGGTGGATATCGGTCTGCCAACCTTCGCTATGCACTCGATTCGTGAGCTGTGCGGCAGCCAGGACCTGGCGCATCTGGTCAAGGTGCTGACGGCGTTCTACCGCAGTCGCGATTTGCCTTGACACCATCGCGGGGCAAGCTCCCACATCATCTGTGGGAGCTTGCCCCGCGATGAGGCCCTCTACTGACCTCAATCACACTCCCCCACAGCTATACCCGCTATGCTTGCAGCATAAACTCAAGCCCAAGGACCTTGCCGCATGTCAGCCTTCCAATCCCTGTTCCTTCCGGTCATCGCCGGCCTGATCCTGCTGACCGTGGGGTTCAACCTGCGCGACCGCAATATCGGCGTGCTGATGATGTGGGTCGGCACCCTCGGCATGATCGGCATCATGTGCTGGAAGATCCTCGAGAAACTCAACTGACAAATACACTACACTCGGGCGATTGATCGTTTTAAGGTTGATTGTCCGGTGCCTGCTTTTTTCCGCGTTTTAACGTTGTTCCTGGCGTTGTTCATTCTGGCTCCGGCCCACGCCGCAGGCCTGCCGAGTTTTCTGGGTGGTAGCAAAGCCCAACCCGAGGCCAGCGAGCCACTGGCCCAGTCCCTGGACGAAGTCATCAAGAGCCTGGAAAACGACCAGCAACGCAGCAAGCTGCTGGCCGACCTGAAGAAGCTGCGCGACAGCAGCAAACAAGCGCAACCCACTGCCGAGCAAGGGGTGCTGGGGCTGATTGGCAGCACCTTCGCTGAGCTGGAAAAACAGTTCAGTGGCGACGCCAGCCCAGCTACTCGCTGGACCCGGGAACTTGAACTGGCGCAAATCGAATTCAATGCCCGCCTGGCTCCACTCCAGGAGTGGCCGCCGATCCTCTTCGGTTTCGCCACCATAATTGCCCTCTGGAGCCTGCTGGCCTACGCCCTGAACTGGGTCAGCCATCAAGTGCGCCTGCGCTTCGGCCTCACCGAAGAATTGCCGCAACATCCACGCACCTGGGACCTGGTGCGCTTTGCCCTGCGCAAGCTCGGGCCGTGGCTGGTAGCGCTGCTCATCACCGTGTACCTGAGCTTCGTCCTGCCCTCGTCACTGGGCAAGTCGATGGCCATGGTGTTGGCCTACGCCTTGGTAGTGGGCACCTGCTTCTCGGCCATCTGCGTCATCGCCTTTTCGCTGCTCGATGGCCCGCACCGCCATCGTGCCCTGCATATCCTCCGCCACCAGGCCTTCCGCCCACTGTGGCTGATCGGCAGCTTCGCCGCTTTTGGCGAGGCGATGAATGATCCACGCATGGCCAGCGCCCTGGGCGATCACCTGGCCCATACCTTGGCGACTTTGGCCAATATCCTCGCAGCACTGTCCACTGGGTTGTTCATCCTGCGCTTTCGCCGGCCCATCGCCCACCTGATCCGCAACCAGCCGCTGTCGCGGCGCCTGACCCGTCGGGCACTGAGCGACACCATCGATATCCTCGGTACCTTCTGGTATCTGCCGGCCCTGGTGCTGGTGGCGATCTCGCTGTTTGCCACCTTCATTTCCGCTGGCGATACTAGCACCGCCCTGCGCCAGTCGCTGATGTGCACGGTGCTGGTGATCCTGTGCATGGTCATCAATGGCCTGGTGCGCCGCCATAGCCTCAAGCCACAACGCGCCAACCGCCGTCAGGCCGTGTATGGCGAACGCCTGCGCAACTTCGGCTACACCCTGGCACACATGGCTATCTGGTTGGTATTCATCGAACTGGGCCTGCGGGTCTGGGGCTTTTCCCTGATCGGCTTCGCCGAAGGTGAAGGCCATGAGGTGGCGGTGCGGTTGCTCGGCCTGGGCGGCACCCTGATCGCCGCCTGGCTGGTGTGGATTCTCGCCGACACTGCCGTGCACCATGCCCTCACCCGCTCACGCAAAGGCCTGGCCAACACCCGCGCGCAAACCATGATGCCGCTGATCCGCAACGTGCTGTTCGTGGCGATTTTCATCATTGCGCTGATCGTTGCCCTGGCCAACATGGGCATGAACGTCACCCCGCTGCTGGCCGGTGCCGGTGTGATCGGCCTGGCCATCGGCTTCGGCGCCCAGTCACTGGTCGCCGACCTGATCACCGGCTTGTTCATCATCATCGAAGACTCCCTGGCCATTGACGACTATGTCGATGTCGGCGGCCACCTGGGCACGGTCGAAGGCTTGACTATCCGCACTGTGCGCCTGCGCGATATCGACGGTATCGTCCACACCATCCCGTTCAGTGAAATCAAGAGCATCAAGAACTACTCCCGCGAGTTCGGCTACGCGATCTTCCGCGTGGCGATCCCCCACAGCATGAACATCGACCAGGCCATCAGCCTGATTCGCGATGTCGGGCAGAAGATGCGCAACGACCCGCTGATGCGCCGCAACATCTGGTCGCCGCTGGAGCTGCAAGGAGTGGAGAGCTTCGAGTCGGGCTCGGCAATCCTGCGCGCGCGCTTCAAAACCGCACCGATCAAGCAATGGGAAGTGTCGCGGGCCTTCAACCTGGCGCTCAAGCGTCAGCTCGACGAAGCCGGTCTGGACCTGGCTACCCCGCGCCTGAGCGTACAGGTGATCACCACTGATGCCAGCACGCCGTTCAGCGAAACCGGCACCCAGGCCTAACCGGCCTCGGCCTTGATGCGGATCGCATCATGACGCCAGTACTCAAGGTCACAGTCGATCAGCCTGCCCTGCTGGTCGCTGTTGACCCGGGTAATGTGCAGGCCCGGACTGCCCGCGGAAACCTTGAGTGCCATGGCCGCTGCCACCGGTAACGCAGTGGGCAGGATCTCGAAGCGCACCCGGCCATAGTGGATCGCATAGTGTCGCTCATACAGCTCGGTCAGCGACTGGCTCAAGTCGAGTTCGAGAATGCCCGGGAAATACTCAGGATTGAGGTAGTGCTCGGCATACAGCACCGCGCGACCGTCGATCCGGCGTAGGCGACAAATCTGGATCACACTCGAGAGCGGCGACAGCTGCAGCCGTGCGCACACCGCCGCAGCCGCTGGCTGCAAGCGTGCCGACAGCAGCTCAGTGCGGGCCTCGCGGCCCTGGTCGCGGACCATGGCATGGAAATGACTGCGCTCGATCAGGTCGTAGGTCAGCCGTTCGGGCGCAACAAACCAGCCGCGCCGCTCCTCCCGGTAAATCAGCCCACGCGCCTCCAACTGCACCAGCGCCTCACGCAGGGTAATGCGCGTGGTGTCGAACACCTCGCTGAGCTTGCGTTCGGCCGGCAGCTTGCAGCCGGGCGAGAGAAGGCCATGCTCAATCTGCTCCTGCAGGGCATGACAGATAGCTGTTACTGCTCGCGGTGGCAGTGGCTGCATCGAAGGTTACCTATCTGGACTAGTCCAGCACCGGAAGCGCGCACAATTGGCGCCTTCAGGGCTATGAGAATAGTGTAAGCCTAGGCAACCCAGATGAATCTCAGATGACAGCCAAGGTGGACTACGCTTGATTTTCAGAGGCGCAGGCCCTGACCGAGTGCGGTTCCGGACATCAAATTGTCATGCAACAGGCCTACCTTGGCTCGGGTATTGCTGACCTAGACCAACCGAATCGCAACAACGTCCAACACCACTATTCGCGTTTTGCAAGGCACCCACCAAGGAGCTTCGGATGAAACAGCTTTTTCTGGCATCACTGCTAGGCTCGACCATTGCCCTGTGCACTTCAGCCATGGCCGCCGACACCGACCTCAAGGCCCTGGAGGACGCCGCCCGCAAGGAAGGCGCCGTCAATAGCGTGGGCATGCCCGACGCCTGGGCCAACTGGAAAGGCACCTGGGAGGACCTGGCGAAAAAATATGGCCTCAAGCACATGGACACCGACATGAGCTCGGCCCAGGAAGTAGCCAAGTTCGATGCCGAAAAAGACAACGCCAGCGCCGACATCGGTGACGTCGGTGCCGCCTTCGGCCCGATTGCGCTGGCCAAAGGTGTGACCCAGCCGTACAAACCCAGCACCTGGGAGCAGATTCCGACGTGGGCCAAGGATAAAGACGGTCACTGGGCCCTGGCCTATACCGGCACCATCGCCTTCATCATCAACAAGCAATTGGTGAAGGCAGAAGACATGCCGAAAACCTGGCATGACCTGGAAAAGGGCAAGTACAAGGTCGCCATCGGTGACGTCGGTACCGCAGCTCAAGCCGCCAATGGCGTACTGGCTGCCGCCATTGCCTACAAGGGTAACGAAAAGAACATCGAACCAGGCCTGCAGCTGTTCACCAAACTGGCCCAGCAAAAGCGCCTGTCGCTGGCCAACCCGACCATCCAGACCCTGGAAAAAGGTGAAGTGGAAGTCGGCGTGGTTTGGGACTTCAACGGCCTGAGCTATCGCCAGCAGATCGACCCGAATCGTTTCGAAGTGCTGATCCCGTCTGACGGCTCGGTGATCTCCGGCTACACCACGATCATCAACAAGTACGCCAAGAACCCTAACGCCGCCAAGCTGACCCGCGAATACATCTTCAGCGATGCCGGGCAGATCAATCTGGCTAAAGGTCACGCCCGCCCGATCCGCGCCGAGCACCTGACCCTGCCGGCTGAGGTACAGGCCAAACTGCTACCCAATGAGCAGTACCAGGCGGTGCAGCCAATCAAGGATGCCACCGCCTGGGAAGCGACCTCCAAGAAGCTGCCACAGATGTGGCAAGAGCAAGTGATCATCGAGATGGAGTGATCCTGATCGCGGGGCTTGCCCCGCGATGAGGCCCCGCGTATTTCGGAGAAATCATGAAAAACAACGTCATCCTGGTCCTGCTCGATGGTCTCAACCATCAGGTCGCGCACCACGCCATGGGTCACCTGCACGCCTATGTCGAGGCCGACCGCGCGGCCTTGTATCGCCTTGAATGCGAGCTTCCTGCGCTGTCGCGCCCCCTGTACGAATGCATCCTCACCGGCGTGCCACCGATCGACAGCGGCATCGTGCACAACAACGTCACCCGCCTGTCCAACCAGCGCAGCATCTTCCACTACGCCCGCGAAGCCGGTCTGGGCACTGCGGCAGCGGCCTATCACTGGATCAGCGAACTGTACAACCGCTCGCCCTTCGACCCGCTGCGCGACCGCCACACCCATGCGCCCAAGCTGCCGATCCAGCACGGCTTGTTCTACTACGCCGACCACTACCCGGATTCGCACCTGTTCGCCGATGCCGAGTACCTGCGCCGTCGCCATGCACCGAACTTCCTCCTGGTGCATCCGATGAACATCGACGACGCTGGCCACCGCCATGGCCTGGACAGCAGCCAGTACCGCAACAGCGCGCGCAGCGCCGACATCCTCCTGGCCGACTACCTGCACACCTGGTTGCAAGAAGGCTACCAGGTGCTGGTCACCGCCGACCATGGCATGAACAACGACCGCTCGCACAACGGCCTGCTGGCCGAGGAGCGCGAGGTTCCGCTGTTCGTGTTTGGCGATGCCTTCAGCCTCGACCCTGCCGCCAAACCGCTGCAAACCGAATTGTGCGGCACGATCTGCGAGCTGCTCGGCGTACCCCACGACAAGCCGGTGTGCCGGGAGCTGCTCAAGTGAATTCGATCAAACGCAGCAAATGGCTGGCGTCGTTGTGCCTGCTGCCTTTTGCGCTGTTCTTCGTCATTTTCCAGATCGCCCCGCTGGCCTGGGTGGCGATCCACAGCCTGCAGGCTGAAAGTGGTTGGGGGTTGGCCAACTTCAGCAAAGTGTTCGAATCCAGGTTCTACCGCCAGGCCATCCAGCACAGCCTGGAGATCAGTTTCTGGTCGAGTCTGTTCGGTATCCTCATCGCCATCCTCGGCAGCTATTCGCTGCGCAAGGTCGACTCGCGCCTGCGCGACTTCGTCAACGCCTTCGCCAATATGACCAGCAACTTCGCCGGGGTGCCGCTGGCCTTCGCGTTCATCATCCTGCTCGGTTTCAACGGGGCGCTGACGATGCTGCTGAAACAGGCCGGGATCATTGAAGACTTCAACCTCTATTCGAAGACCGGCCTGATCATTCTCTATACCTACTTCCAGATTCCCCTGGGCGTGCTGCTGCTCTACCCGGCTTTCGACGCCCTGCGCGAAGACTGGCGTGAATCAGCAGAGCTGCTTGGCGCCAACGCCTGGCACTACTGGCGGTACATCGGCCTACCGGTGCTGACGCCGGCCCTGCTCGGCACCTTCGTGATCTTGCTGGCCAATGCCCTGGGCGCCTACGCCACGGTCTATGCCTTGACCACCGGCAACTTCAACGTCCTGCCGATCCGCATTGCCGCGCTGGTGGCCGGGGATATTTCCCTGGACCCGAACCTGGCCAGCGCCCTGGCAATGATCCTGGTGGGGCTGATGACCCTGGTCACCGTCATCCATCAATGGCTGCTGAAGAGGAGCTACCATGTCGCGCGCTGAACCGGGCACGACCCGCCTCTACCATCGCCTGATGGTCTACTTGCTGTTCATCATTCTGTTGCTGCCGCTGGCCGGCACCCTCCTCTATTCATTAGCCACGAGTTGGTCGGCGAGCCTGTTGCCCAGCGGACTGACCTTCAAGTGGTACCTGGCGCTGTGGAGCGATCCACGCTTCCTGGCCGCCTTCGCTCAGTCCCTGCTGGTCTGCATCGGTGCGCTGCTGCTGTCGGTGCTGCTGATCCTGCCATTGCTGTTCGTGGTCCACTACCACTTCCCCCGGCTCGATGCGCTGATGAATATCCTCATCCTGCTGCCCTTTGCGGTGCCGCCAGTGGTGTCTTCTGTGGGCCTGCTGCAACTGTACGGTTCAGGGCCGATGGCCATGGTCGGTACGCCGTGGATCCTGATCGGCTGCTACTTCACCGTGGCCCTGCCGTTCATGTACCGGGCGATCACCAATAACCTGCAAGCGATCAACCTGCGCGACCTGATGGACGCAGCCCAGCTACTCGGTGCCAGCACGTTCCAGGCCGCGTTCCTGGTGGTATTGCCGAACCTGCGCAAGGGCCTGCTGGTGGCCTTGCTGCTGTCGTTCTCGTTTCTTTTCGGCGAATTCGTCTTCGCCAACCTTTTGGTCGGCACCCGCTATGAGACCCTGCAGGTGTACCTGAACAACATGCGCAACAGCAGTGGCCACTTCAACAGTGCCCTGGTGATTTCCTATTTCCTCTTCGTGCTGGTGCTGACCTGGGCAGCCAACCGCCTGAACAAGGACAAGTCCTGATATGAGCTTTGTCAGCGTACAGAATCTGCAAAAAAGCTTTGGCGCCAGCCCGGTATTCAACGACATCAACTGCCAGATCCAGCGTGGTGAGTTCGTCACCCTGCTCGGCCCCTCTGGCTGCGGCAAGTCCACCCTGCTGCGCTGTATTGCCGGGCTGACCGCGGTCGACAGCGGCAAGATTCTCCTCGACGGCAGCGACCTGGTGCCCTTGAGCCCGCAAAAACGCGGGATCGGCATGGTATTCCAGAGCTACGCGCTGTTTCCCAACATGACCGTGGAGCAGAACGTCGCCTTTGGCCTGCGCATGCAAAAGGTCAACGCCGATGACAGCCGCAGCCGGGTGCGCGAGGTCCTGCAACTGGTGGAGCTGCAGGGCTTCGCCAGCCGCTATCCGCATCAGTTGTCCGGTGGCCAATGCCAGCGTGTGGCCCTGGCCCGCTCGCTGGTCACCCGCCCGCGCCTGCTGCTGCTCGATGAGCCGTTGTCAGCGCTGGATGCGCGGATTCGCAAGCACCTGCGCGAACAGATCCGCCAGATCCAGCGGGAGCTAGGCCTGACCACCATCTTCGTCACCCATGACCAGGAAGAGGCGTTGACCCTGTCAGATCGCATTTTCCTGATGAACCAGGGCCGCATCGTCCAGAGCGGTGATGCCGAAACCCTCTACACCGCGCCCGTGGATGCGTTCGCCGCTGGTTTTATCGGTAACTACAATCTGCTCGACGCGCAGAGCGCCAGTCGCCTGCTGCAGCGTCCGGTAAGCAGCCGCCTGGCGATCCGCCCGGAAGCCATCGCCCTGAGCCTGAACGGTGAGCTGGAAGGCCAGGTGCGCAGTCACAGCCTGCTCGGCAACGTGATCCGCTACCGCGTCGAAGCCCGCGGGGTAGAATTACTCGTCGATGTGCTCAATCGCTCGTCCGCCGATCTGCACGCGGACGGCCAGCGGGTATCCTTGTCGATCGATCCCACCGCCCTCTGCGAAGTCGCCTGAGGGTTGCACAGGAGTTTTTCTGAATATGGCACTAGCGATTTTCGATCTGGATGAAACCCTGATCCACGGCGACTGCGCCTCGCTGTGGAGCGAGCAGATGGCCCGCCTTGGCTGGGTCGATGGCGAACCCTTCCTGCGGCGCGACAAGGAACTGATGGACGCCTACGGCAGGGGGCACCTGGCCATGGAGGACTATATGGCCTTCAGTCTGGAGCCGTTGATCGGGCGAACACCGGAAGAAGTCGATCATCTCGTCGGTCCGTGGGTGGAAGACTTTATCGAGCCGATCATTTTCAGCGATGCGACCAAGGCCATCGCTGCCCATCGTAAGGCCGGTGACCGGATTCTAGTGATATCCGCCTCCGGAACGCACCTGGTCCGGCCGATTGCCGAGCGCTTGGGTATCGATGAGATTCTAGGCATCGAGATGGAGCTGGTGAATGGTGTTTACACTGGCAAGACCGTCGGCACCCTGACCTATCGCGAAGGCAAGATCACCTGCTTGCTGGAATGGCTGGATCAAGAGGAGGAAAACCTCGAAGGTGCGAGTTTCTATTCAGACTCGCGTAACGACCTGCCGTTGTTGCTGAAGGTGGATCACCCGCATGTGGTCAATCCGGATCCGGTGTTGCGTGAACACGCTGAGAAGGCTGGCTGGCCTATTCATACCTGGAGCTGATGCCCCAGCGTGGGAGCAGATTCATCTGCGAAGGGTCGCATCGCGGCCCCAAGGATGGGACTGCTATGCAGTCCTTCGCGGATAAATCCGCTCCCACTGACGTGTGTTTAAACCAGGCTTTCGTCGATCACCAGCACCAGCTTGCCCGACACCTGATTGCTCGCAAGCTCGGCAAACGCTGCTTCGGCGTCCTTGATCGGGAACACCTTGGCCAATTGCGGCTTGAGCCGCCCTTCGCCGAACAACGGCCACACCTGTTGCCCAAGGTCGCTGAGCAGATCGGCCTTGAACTGATCATCCCGTGTGCGCAGGGTCGAACCCATCACCTGAACGCGTTTGAGCAACAGCTGAGCCAGGTCCAGTTCGGCCTTGCGCCCGCCCATCAGGCCGATGATCAGCCAACGTCCGTCACGGTCCAGCAACTTGAGGTTGAGCTCGGCATAGTTGGCCCCGACTGGATCGAGGATGACATCGAACGGCCCGAAATTGCTCAGGCTGTTCAGCTCAACACCGCGCACCACACCGCCGCTGGCCCCCAGCGCTTGGCAGTAGGCCAGGCGCTCGGGCGAACCGACACTGACCCAGCATGGACTGCCAAAAGCCTTGCACAGCTGGATCGCTGCCGAGCCGACACCACTGGCGCCAGCATGCAACAAGACTTTCTCGCCCGGCTTGAGCCCGGCCAACTGGAACAGATTGAGCCAGGCCGTCGCATAGACCTCGGGAATCGCCGCGGCCTCCTGCAGGCTCAGCCCCTCCGGTACCGGCAGCACATGGCGAGCATCGACCACCACTTCCTCAGCCATGCCGCCGCCGGCCAGCAATGCGCAGACCCGGTCACCGACCTGCCAGGAGGCACCGGCGCCCACTTCGCTGATCACCCCGGAACACTCCAGGCCAAGAAACTCGCTGGCGCCTGGCGGTGGCGGATAGAGCCCGGCACGCTGCAGCAGGTCGGCACGATTGAGGCCGGCGGCAGCCACGCGAATTCGTACTTGACCGATATCACAAGCTGGACTTGTCGTCGCAACCCACTCCACATGTCCGTCAACGCCTTGCAATGCCTTCACAGTGCCTCCATAGTTGAGTCATGACTGAGCCCGGGTGTGCTGTAGCCCCGGGCTTTTTGCATTATGCGTCCGGTTCTTATGGAACCGGCGAATTCAAAGACGGCCTAATATGCGTGATCAATTGTCCCTACGTCGAATCAGCATGAAGCATTTTTTGCCCAGCACCACCCTCGCACTGTTGATCGGACTGGGCAGCCTGCCATTGGCGGGCACTGCATGGGCCGCCAACAGCTGGGATAAACTCCAGCCTGATCGCGACGAAGTCGTTGCCAGCCTTAACGTGGTCGAGCTGCTCAAACGCCACCACTACAGCAAGCCGCCGCTCAACGATGCGCGCTCAGTGATCATCTACGACAGCTACATCAAGCTGCTCGATCCGGCCCGCAGCTATTTCCTGGCCAGCGACATCGCCGAGTTCGACAAGTGGAAGACCCAGTTCGATGATTTCCTCAAAAGCGGCAATCTCGACCCCGGCTTCACTATCTACAAACGCTATCTGGACCGGGTCAAATCGCGTCTGGACTTTGCCCTGGCCGAGTTGAACAAAGGCGTCGAGAACTTCGATTTCAGCGCCAAAGAAACCCTGCTGGTCGACCGCAAAGATGCGCCGTGGATCAAGACCCAGGCCGAACTCGACGACCTCTGGCGCAAACGGGTCAAAGATGAAGTACTGCGCCTGAAAATCGCCGGCAAAGAGTCCAAGGTGATCCAGGAGCTGCTGACCAAACGCTACAAGAACCAGCTCTCGCGACTGGACCAGACCCGCGCCGAAGACATCTTCCAGACCTACATCAACACCTTTGCCCAGTCCTACGACCCGCATACCAACTACCTGTCGCCGGACAACGCGGAAAACTTCGATATCAACATGAGCCTGTCGCTCGAAGGTATCGGCGCCGTGCTGCAAAGCGACAACGATCAAGTCAAGATCGTGCGCCTGGTTCCGGCCGGCCCTGCCGCCAAGACCAAGCAAGTGGCCCCGGCCGACAAGATCATCGGCGTAGCCCAAGGCGACAAGGAAATGGTCGACGTGATCGGCTGGCGCCTGGATGAAGTGGTCAAGCTGATCCGCGGGCCGAAGGGCTCGGTGGTACGTCTGGAAGTGATTCCGGCGAGCAACGCGCCGAACGACCAGACCAGCAAGATCGTGCCGATCACTCGCGAGGCGGTGAAACTCGAAGAGCAGGCGGCGAAGAAGTCGGTGCTCAAGCTCAAGCAGGATGGCCGCGACTACAAGCTCGGCATCATCGAGATTCCAGCCTTCTACCTGGACTTCAAGGCCTTCCGTGCCGGCGATCCGGAGTACAAGAGCACCACCCGTGACGTGAAAAAACTGCTCACCGAACTGCAGAAAGAAAAAGTCGACGGCGTGGTCATCGACCTGCGCAACAACGGCGGCGGTTCCCTGCAGGAAGCTACGGAGCTGACCAGCCTGTTCATCGACAAGGGCCCGACCGTACTGGTACGTAACAGCGACGGTCGTGTCGACGTACTCGAGGACGAAAACAGCGGCGCCTTCTACAAAGGTCCGCTGGCCTTGCTGGTCAACCGCCTGTCGGCCTCGGCCTCGGAGATTTTCGCCGGTGCCATGCAGGACTACCACCGCGCCCTGATCCTCGGCGGCCAGACCTTCGGCAAGGGCACCGTGCAGACCATTCAGCCGCTCAACCATGGCGAACTGAAGCTGACCCTGGCCAAGTTCTACCGGGTTTCCGGGCAGAGCACCCAGCATCAGGGCGTGCTGCCGGACATCGACTACCCGTCGATCATCGACACCAAGGAAATTGGCGAAAGCGCCCTGCCCGAGGCCATGCCATGGGACACCATCCGCCCGGCGATCAAGCCTGCGGTCGATCCGTTCAAGCCGTTCCTGGCCCAGCTCAAGGCCCGTCACGACAACCGCACCGCCAAGGATCCGGAGTTCGTCTACATCCGCGACCGCCTGGCGCTGACCCAGAAACTGATGAACGAGAAGACTGTCAGCCTCAACGAAGTCGAACGCCGTGCCCAGCATGCCGATATCGAAAGCAAGCAGCTGGCCCTGGAAAACACCCGACGCAAGGCCAAGGGCGAAGAACCGCTCAAGGAACTGAAGAAGGAAGACGAAGACGCGCTGCCTGTCGAGCCAGACGATACCAAACCGGAAGACGACGCCTACCTGTCGGAGTCCGGGCGCATCCTGCTCGACTACCTTGGGCTGAATTCGGCGGTAGCGAAAAATAACCCGTAAAAGAGTGATGGCAAAATAATGTGACTGTGCCTCTATTGCGTCATTAAACAGTCACGATTCTGTCGTGAAATAAGGGACTGAGCGCCGCTGGCCTCAGTCCCTTTTTTTCAAGGTAGTGCCGCCATGACCGTGACCGAACAGCTCAGCGCGTTGAGTACCATTCTTGCTCAAAGCGGCTTGCACAGCCTGTTCCAGCCCATTGTCTGCCTGTCTGAGCGGCGCATCCTTGGTTACGAGGCCTTGAGCCGTGGCCCGTCCAACAGCCCGCTGCACTCGCCGATCAACCTGTTCGCCGTGGCCCGCCAGGCCGGGCGCCTGACCGAACTGGAAGTGGCCTGCCGGGAAAGCGCCTGCAGGCGCTTCAGCCAACAGCAACTGGATGGCAAGCTGTTTCTCAACGTGTCTCCGGAATCCTTGCTTGAGCCCCAGTATCAATCCGGGCGCACCCTGAAAATGCTCCATGACCTGGGATTATCGCCGAGCCGGGTGGTGATCGAGCTGACCGAACAGACCCCCACCGACGATTTCCAGCTGCTGTTCAATGCCCTGCACCACTACCGCGACATGGGCTTTTCCATTGCCCTGGACGATCTGGGTGCCGGTTACTCGAGCCTGCGCTTGTGGTCGGAACTGCGCCCGGACTACGTCAAGATCGACCGCCATTTCATCGACGGCATTCACCTGGATGCGGTCAAGCGTGAGTTTGTCGGTTCTATCCTGCAGATCGCCCGGGCCTCACGTGCCCAGGTGATAGCCGAGGGCATCGAGCTGGCCGAAGAGCTCAAGGTGCTGACCGAGATGGGCGTCGACCTGGTCCAGGGCTATCTGCTCGGCCGCCCTCAGGAGCAGCCGGCACGGGATATCCAGCACATGCTTGGCAGCCCCAACCGCGATGTCCAGGTACTCAGCGAGGATGGCGGCAACCTGGCCGCTCTGCTCAACGAACAGCCCACGGTGACCCAGGACACACCGACGGCGCAGGTGCTGGAACTGTTCCGCCGCCAGGCCAACCTCAATTCCCTGGCGGTGCTCAACGAACGCCGTCAACCCTGCGGTATCGTCCACCGTCATTCGCTGTCCGATGCCTTGCTCAAGCCCTTTGCCACCGACCTGTTTGCACGCAAGCCGATCAGCCGGCTAATGAGCGATGACTTCCTGGCCGTGGAACTGACCCAGTCCTTGCAACAAGTCAGCCGCCTGCTCACCAGCCGCGCGCGCCAGCGTATCGAAGAAGACTTCATCATTATCCACAACGGCCGTTACCTGGGTCTGGGCCGGGTGATCGACGTGCTCAAGCTGATTACCGAGCAGAAGATCCAGCAGGCACGTTACGCCAATCCACTGACCCTGCTGCCCGGCAATGTACCGATCCAGCAGTGCCTGACCCGCCTGCTGCAACAGCAGCGCAAGGCGGCAATCTGTTATGTGGATATCGACAGTTTCAAACCCTTCAATGACATCTACGGCTACGCCCGCGGCGACGAGGTGCTGCTGTGCCTGGCCCAGTGCTTGAACGAACGGGTAGACCCCAACCACGACTTCGTCGGCCACATCGGCGGCGATGATTTTATGTTGGTGCTTGGCTCCGCTGACTGGGAGCGCAGGTTGCAATTATTGCTGGAAGACTTTCAGCGTCAATGCCGGCGCTTCTACCGCCCCGAGCATTTGCAGGCCGGGTGCTTCATTGCCCCCAACCGTCAAGGGCAGCGCCAGGAGTTCGCCCTGTTGTCGTTATCGATCGGCGTGGTGCAACTGCGCCCAGAAGCCTGCGCCGACCTCGATGCCGGGCAACTGGCAGAGCTGGCGTCACAGGCCAAGCATCAGGCAAAAGACCTGTCCGGTTCCAGCCTGTACCTGATCGATACCGCGCCAACTGTTCAGGCTTCTGCTTTTTCCGGGTAGCTGTACTCGAACACCCTCACCACTTCCGAGGCATGCCAGGAGGCGGCGGCCATACCGTCCGACGGCCCGGCAAAACGTCCCAGGCGCTCCACGCACTCGAAAAAGCCGGTGCGCGGCAAACGGCTGGCGCCCTGGCTGATCACCAACGAGCTGCGCAGCGGCTGTTCGGCCTGGGCATCCAGTGCTGCCAGATGTTCCAGGGCAGCGGTCAGGGTCTGCATGGCAGGGCTTGGCAACTGCAGGCGTTCGAGCAAGGCGCGGTAGGTCAGCAGGTGGCGTTGGCGACGGGCCACGTCAAGTTCGCCAAGCAGGCCTTCCCAGTGCTGGCGGCTGATCCGGACACTACTCACGACGGCTCACTCCATCCGGCCACACCCAGTTCCCAGGCCAGGCTGCGACGAATCGCGGCATCCGGCCGACGCTCGCCGCTCTCGATCAGGGCCAGATACACCGGACTGATCCCGACGCTGCGTGCCAGTTGTTCCGGTGCCAGTCCCTTGCCCTCACGCAAACGCGCCAACTCGCTGAAACTCGGCAAGCTGGCGCGTTCTTGAGGGGTGGCTTGTGCATTCTCGACGACGGGCGGTGCAAGCTGGCCAGCGGCCTTCAGTAGTGTCTGGTACTGTTCCCAGGGTACAACCGCATACTCGGGTTGACCGTCCCGGCTGATGACCTGAATACCCATTACAACCCCCTTGTAGGATTACGAGATGTAATTTGTAGGCATAATCCTTATGCCAATTATATTACCAGCCAGCAAGGGTGTGCAGGGACCTGATGTAATTAGCCTTTTGGCTGCTCCAGGCGTAGCGCTTCGGGAGTTTCGGGCAGGCGTTCGACCACCCGCAGTTTTTCCGGAGCCAGGCGATTGCGCCAGGCACTGAAGGCAGCCAGTTCATCGGACACGGCCTTGAGTACCCAGGCAAGTACGGCAATGTCATCCAGTAAGCCAACACCTAGCAACCAGTCGGGAATGGCGTCCAGTGGGCTGACGAAGTAGAGCAATCCGGCCACCACCGTCACCAGCGCCTTGGCGCTGATCGACCGGTACTCGCCACGCCACCAAGCCAGGCACAGGGCCTGCATCAAACGCACGTCTTCGCGTAGCTTGCCAAGCCGTGGCCCTTTGCGCGCCACGGCAAAGATCAGCGCCGGCAGACGACCGCGGCTGAGCAAGCGCTCGGCCAAGGGCAGAAAACGGGCGAAAGTCCAAGGTGCTTTCATACGGCCTCCAGAGACCAGCCAGGGAAAGGTTATCCACAATTATTGTGGATAACCTTGTGAACAGAGCCAGTTTTAGGGCTCAAGGCGCCCGCCTGGCAAGGGCCAGGCTTAAATCGGGCGTTTTTTACACACCTGTTTCAATGGCGCAAACGTTTTGCCCATCCTGCACCTTTTCTGCGTCAGGCGCAGCTTTTCAGACCTTCCTTGGCCTGTAGGGTTCGAGCCGATTGCAGAAACGCCAACGCCCCGTCGAGACGGGGCGTTGGCTGTACCGCGTGCGAATTACTCGGCTGCGGTGTCGGCTTCAGGCTTGGCCTGATCCTTGATACCCAGCAGTTCCAGTTCGAAAACCAGGACCGAGTTGGCCGGGATCATCGGGCTCGGGCTCTGGGCACCGTAAGCCAGGTCGGACGGGATGTACAGTTTGTACTTCTCGCCAACGTGCATCAGTTGCAGGCCTTCTACCCAACCTGGGATCACGCCGCTGACCGGCAGGTCGATCGGGCTGCCACGCTCAACCGAGCTGTCGAAGACCTTGCCATCGATCAGCTTGCCTTCGTAGTGAACGGTGACCACGTCAGTTGGCTTTGGCTGAGCGCCGTCGGCCTTCTTGACCACTTCGTACTGCAGGCCGGAAGCGGTGGTGACGACACCGGCTTTCTTGGCGTTTTCTTCAAGGAACTTCTTGCCGGCGGCAGCCGACTCTTCGCTCATCTTGACCAGACGCTCTTCAGCGCGCTTTTGCAGGGCAGCAAAGGCTTCGACCAGTTCTTCATCCTTGATCTTCTGTTCTTTCTTGCCGACAGCATCTTCGATGCCTTGAGCAACAGCTTTTGAATCAAGGTCGTCCATGCCTTCCTGAGCCAGGCTCTTGCCCATGTTCAGGCCAATACCGTAGGAGGCTTTCTGTGCCGGAGTCTTGAGCTCGACGCTGGTCTGCGAATCGCAACCCGCCAGGACCAGACCAACCAGGGCAACCGCAGCCGCCAACCGATGCTGTTTCATGCTATTTCCTTGTTCATGCGCCAATAGGGCAATCGAGTAAAGCCGCGAGCTTATCAGGCGGCCACGACCAATGGCTACCGGCATGAGAGCAAGAAAAGCCGGATTAGTTCAGCCAAGTAAAACCTTCTTCATCCAAAGCTGCAGCCAGTGGCCAGTGGCCAGTGGCCAGTGGCCAGTATTGACGGGACAACCCACTTGGGCAAATTCGCCGCGCAGTTTTTGTAGCTGTTTGTAAGATTGCGCCGATTTCACGGATAACTGCCATCGCGGTACTGCCCAGCCACTTCTCGCAGCACCTCGCATAGCCAACGTGCCGGCAAGTTCATCGGCAAGGCGGCATTGCTACAGATACCGACCGAGCCGCCCGGCTCCTGCACCCCCAGGTCCAGCTCACACAACTCGCCGCGCCGCAGGTCGATACGCACTGCATCACGCGGTGCTACCCAGACAGCGTCGCTGCTTTGCACATAGCGTCGGCTCAGGGCTGGCGAAAGGGTTTCCAGGCGCTGCGCCGGTGGCTCGATGGCGCACTGCACGAACAGGCTGTCAGCATGCTTACGGATAGTCGTGCCGGCCAGCGGCAGCACCAGGGGATAACGGCCAACCTCGCTACGCTCGACGGGCTGGCGGGCGAGCAATGGATGCCCAGGACGCACTACCAGCGACATCGATTCGCTGTACAGGTGCTCGAACAACAGGCCCTGGATCTGCGGGCTGTCAGTCATGCGCCCGATCACCAGATCCAGCTCGCCCACATGCAATTGCGCCAAAAGGTGTGCACTGGGCCCAGTGGCAACACTGACCACCAAGGCGTCATGACGTTGATGCAGGCGGCAAAGCACCTCCGGCATCAGCAGGCTTTCGACCGTGGACAGCACGCCGATCCGCACCTGTGGCGGGGCATGCTCTTCACCGCGCAAGGTACTTACCCCCTCACGCAGAGCCTGTACGCAGGGCCCGGCATAACCCATGAAACGCACCCCGGCGGCGGTCAACTCGACGCCCTGCTTACTGCGCTCGAACAGGCGGGTCTGCAGCAGATCTTCAAGCTCCTTGAGGGTCTTGGAGATGGCAGGCTGACTGATCGCCACGGCATCGGCGGCCTTGGCGAAACTGCCCTGACGGGCAATTTCGAGAAAGCACAGCAGGTGACGGAATTTGATTCGGGTGTCGAGGTTCATGCCCCGGAGTTTATAGGAGCAACAGCTGGGGTGGGAGCGATAAGGCCCTCATCCCAGACCTAGCTCTACCTGCTCACCCCTGATCCGCACAGGCCACACCTGCAGGGCTTGCTGTGAGTCCTCCAGACAACGCCCATCACTCAAGCTGAAATGCTGTTTGTACAACGGCGCCGCTACCACCAATTCACCCTTCAGATGGCCGATAAGTCCGCGACCAATCACATTAGCCCCGGACTTGGGATCCTGATTGTCCACAGCAAACACCGGCGTGTCCTGCTCCGGCAGATAGAACAGCGCCACCTGCCGGCCCTCGAACCAGACCACCACCCCCGAGTGCGCGACCAGGTCCTGGCGGCTGCAGACCGCTTGCCAGGCTTGTGTTTGCAGGTTTACAGCGGCATTGGGCAGGCTCATCACAGCACCTCTTCAGTGGTCGGAATCAAATGAAGTTCAGCCACAGCGATCGGCCGACGCTGGCCACGCTCGCGAACAAAATGCACGCCTGGGTCGGGGCGCTGGTCGTTGACGAAGGTGCGAAAGCGCTTGAGCTTCCCGGGATCCTTGAGGGCATTGGCCCATTCGCATTCATAACGGTCGACCACCAGTTGCATCTGCGACTCGAGCTCGGCGCCCAGGCCCAGGCTGTCCTCAATAATCACCTGCTTGAGGTAGTCCAGCCCGCCCTCCAGGCTCTCGCGCCAGACCGAGGTGCGCTGCAGCTTGTCAGCGGTGCGGATGTAGAACATCAGCACCCGGTCGATGAGGCGGATCAGCCCGGCATCATCAAGATCGGTGGCAAACAGCTCGGCATGGCGTGGACGCATGCCGCCATTGCCGCAGATGTACAGGTTCCAGCCCTTCTCGGTGGCGATCACGCCGATGTCCTTGCTCTGCGCCTCGGCGCATTCGCGGGTGCAACCGGACACTGCGAACTTGAGCTTGTGCGGCGAACGCAGCCCCTTGTAACGGTCCTCCAGGGTCAAGGCCATCTGCACGCTGTCTTGCACGCCGTAACGACACCAGGTGCTACCGACGCAGGACTTCACCGTACGCGTGGACTTGCCATAGGCATGTCCGGTTTCGAAGCCGGCCTCGATCAGCTCGCTCCAGATCGCTGGCAACTCGTGCAACTGAGCGCCGAACAGGTCGATGCGCTGGCCACCGGTAATCTTGGTGTAGAGGTCGTATTTCTTCGCCACCTGACCGATGACGATCAGCTTTTCCGGGGTGATCTCGCCAGCTGGAATCCTCGGCACCACCGAGTAGGTACCGTTCTTCTGCATGTTGGCCATGAAGGTGTCGTTGGTGTCCTGCAACGGCACCAGCGAAGGGTCCATGATCGGCTGGTTCCAGCACGATGCGAGGATCGAGCCGACCGTGGGTTTGCAGATATCGCAACCGACGTGGCCGCGGCCATGCTTGGCGAGCATCTCGTCGAAGCTGAGGATACCTTCGACCCGCACCAGGGCGTAGAGCTCCTGGCGGGTATAGGCAAAGTGTTCGCACAGGCTCTTGTCGACGCTGACGCCACGGGCAATCAGTTCGTGCTCGAAGACCTGCTTGAGCAGCGCCGCGCAACCGCCACAACCGGTGCACGCCTTGGTCTGCTGCTTGAGCGCGCCCAACTCGCCACAACCGTTGTCGATGGCGCTGCAGATCGCGCCCTTGCTGACGTTATGGCAAGAGCAGATGGTGGCACTGTCCGGCAAGGCGTCGGCCCCCAGGGTAGGTGCACCGGACGTTTGCGGCAGGATCAATGCCGCCGGATCGGCCGGCAGGGCAATGCCGTTCTGCACGTATTGCAGCAGGGTGTCGTAGTAGCTGTTGTCGCCCACCAGCACCGCACCCAGCACGCGTTTGCCACTGGCATCGACCACCAGGCGCCGGTACGCCGAGTTGGCTTCGTCAATAAAGCGGTAGCTGCGTGCCCCTGGGGTTACGCCGTGAGCATCGCCGATGGAACCGACATCAACGCCGAGCAGCTTGAGTTTGGTCGACATATCGGCGCCGGTAAAACTGCCAGCATCCTCACCAGCCAGCGCCGCCGCGACATTGCGGGCCATGCTGTAGCCCGGTGCGACCAGACCGAAGACGCTGGCGTTCCACGATGCGCATTCGCCAATGGCATAAATGTGTGGATCGCTGCTGCGACAGTCGCTGTCGATCACCACGCCGCCGCGGGCGGCAACGTCCAGACCGCTGCTGCGACCCAAGGCATCCTGCGGGCGAATCCCGGCGGAAAACACAATCAGGTCAGTCTCGAGAAACTCGCCGCCATCGAAGTTCATCCGGTAGCGGTAGTCTTCGCCGGCCACCACCGCCTGGGTCGCCCGCGACACATGCACGCCCACCCCGAGCGCCTCGATCTGCGCCCGCAAGGCAGCGCCGCCTTCGGCATCCAGTTGTACCGGCATCAATCGTGGGGCGAATTCCACGACATGGGCTTCCAGGCCCAGTGACTTGAGGGCATTGGCAGCCTCAAGCCCCAGCAAGCCACCACCGACCACCACGCCGCGCCGTGCGTTGGCGGCTGCCGCGCGGATGGCATCGAGGTCATCGAGCGTGCGGTAAACCAGACGCGAAGCCCCCTCGCAGCCCTCGACCGGCGGCACGAAAGGATAGGAGCCGGTGGCCAGGATCAGTTGGTCATAGCAGTAGCGCCCCGCCGAAGTCAGTACTTCACGACGTTCGCGATCAATCTCCAGCACCGCTTCGCCGAGGTGCAGATTCACGCCGTTCTCGGCATACAGACCGGCGTCGCCCAGCGCCAGCGTCTCAGCGTCGCTGCCACTGAAATACTCGGACAGGTGGACACGGTCGTAGGCACGCTGGCGCTCCTCACCGAACACCCGCAGCTCGTAACGGCTCAGGGCACCCCGTTCGATCAGTTGCTCAACGCAGTGATGCCCGACCATGCCGTTGCCGACGATGATCAGTCTTTCCCGCTGGGCGATGGTCGTTGCTGCATTCATACCCGATCCTCACTCAAGGCCATTCACGGTGGCTGTGCTGCTGGGGCGAGCCCCGAAAAACAAAAAAAGGCGCCTGGAGCCGAAGCTCCAGGCGCCTTTGCCTGGTCGTTTTATGTAGTTCCGGGTGCGGATCGCCATTGACCCGCGGGAACCTTGTGATAGTGCAAAAGCAGGGACCGTGCCAACTGCCAAAGCCCTTTAAACCGGGGCTTTCTCGCTAGCGCAAACGGCAGTTATCGACCCAGGCTGGTGCAGCCATCCCCCTTATGGGGCACTCAATACACGTCGCGCACATAGCGTTTGCTGCGGCTCAGTTCACTGACGTAGGCATCGGCCTGCTCGGCGCTCAACGCTCCATGCTTGCTAACCACCTGCTTGAGCGCGGCATCGACATCACGGGCCATGCGCTCGGCATCACCACAGACATAGAAGTGCCCGCCCTCCTCCAGCCAGCGCCAGAGTTCGGCGCCTTGCTCAAGCATGCGCTGTTGCACATAGATCTTTTGCGCCTGGTCACGTGAAAACGCCGTGTCCAGGCGGGTCAGATGCCCTTCGCGCTGCCAGGTCAGGAGCTCGTCGCGGTAATAGAAATCGCTGGCCGCCTTTTGTTCGCCGAACAGCAGCCAGTTGCGCCCCTTGGCGCCCTTGGCCTGGCGCTCCTGCAAGAACGCCCGAAACGGCGCGATACCAGTGCCGGGGCCGACCATGATCACCGGCGCAGTGCTGTCCTTGGGCAGACGAAAATGCGCGCTCGGCTGAGTGAAAATAGCCACCTCACCCTGTGCGGCACGATCGGCCAGATAGGTTGAGCAGACCCCTTTGCGTTGGCCATAACGGACAGTGGAAACGGTCAGGTGAACCTGGCCAGGGTGAAACTTGGCGCTAGAGCTGATCGAGTACAACCGCGGCTGCAACGGCTTGAGCAGGCTCAGCCAGGTATCCAGGTCCAGCTCCGGTTTGAAGGTTTGCACCAGATCAATCAGTTGTTTGCCCCACAACCATTGCTTGAGCGCCGCCTTGTTCTGCGGTTTGAGCAAGTCCTGCAGGTGCGCGTTCGCACCGTGCTGGGCCAAGGTCTCCAGCATGGCCGGCGTAACTCGGGCGATCTCCAGATGCTCGCTCAAGGCAGTGGCCAGCGGCATGTCGGCCTGGCCCTTGAGCCGTACCGCCTGACTGCCATCCAGGCGGGTCATCGTGAGCAGCTCGTCCACCAGCGCCGGACAGTTGCGCGGCCACACCCCCAGAGCATCGCCGGCTTGATAGCTGAAGCCGCTGTCGCGCAGGTCGAAGACGATTTGTCGAGTTTCTTTACTGGCGCCTGGACTATTGAGCAGGCGGTTTTCCAGCACGCGAGCCGGCAGCGGTTGCTGTTTGCTGAAGCCGCTTGCCAGCGGTGACGGCACAGGCAAGGCAACCGTCAGGTGGCCCTGCCCGAGCTTGGCGAGCAGCGCCTGCAACCACTGCCCTGCTGGCTCGGCGAAGTCCCCCTCGCAATCGACCCGCTCCAACAAGCGCTGGCCACCCAACTCGGCCAGGCGCTGGTCGAGCTTGCGACCGAAACCACAGAATTGCTCATAGCTGGAATCGCCCAGGGCCAGCACGGCATAAGGCAGTCCGGCGCAACGTTGCCCATGCTCGCCCTGCAAGTCCTGCCAGAACGCCGCGCCGCTATCCGGTGCATCGCCATCGCCAAAGGTACTGGCGATCAGCAGCAAGCTGGCGGGACTGTCCAGTTGCGCCAACGCCACATCCTCCATGCAGCTCAACTGCACCGGCAGGCCAACCTCACGCAGGTGTTCGGCGCACTGTTCGGCCAGGGCCTGGCCGTTACCGGTTTGCGATGCCCAGAGCAGCAAATGCTGGTCCTGCATCGAAGCGCTTTGTTGCTCGACTTGAACCGCGCTGATGCGTTCGCCAGCGATCCGGCTCAGGGCCACTGCGCAGTACTTGAAAGCCGGTTGCAGCGACTGCGGGTCGACGGCGTCGCTGGTCACCGCGTTGATGGCCAGGTTGTCGCCGTAGACATCGTTCCAGTGAAACGGCGCAAAACAGTTGCCCGGCAATACTCGCGTGGTAATCCGCGCGGGCAACACGGCCTGGCCGCGCCGCGAGCGCACCTGTACCTGATCCTTTTCGGCAATGCCCAGGCGCTTGGCATCCTCGGGATGTATCTCGACGAAGGGGCCGGGATCGAGTTTGTTCAACGCCGCGACTTTGCCGGTCTTGGTCAAGGTGTGCCATTGATGCTGGACCCGACCGGTGTTGAGCACCAACGCAAACTCGTCATCCGGCAGTTCGGCGGCGGGCAGGCAGGGCCGGGCAAAGAAGCGCGCCTTGCCGCTGCTGGTGGCGAAGGCAATGGCGGGAGCCTGGCCCTCGGCATCGCGATAGAGCGTCTGGCTGACCCCGTCGTTGCGATAACGCAGCGGGCTGCGGGTGTCTTCACGTCCTGGTTCACACGGCCATTGCTGGGGCGCCTGACGCAAACCGGCATAGCTGACGCCGCGCACATCGTAGCCAGTAGCCGGATTCCAGGCCCGGCGGATCTCGTCAAACACCGCCTCGGCACTGTCGTAGCTGAACGCCTCGGCATAGCCCATGGCACAGGCGACACGGGCAATGATCTGCCAGTCGGGCAAGCTGTCGCCCGGCGGCTCGACAGCCTTGCTCATCAACGTCAGGTTGCGCTCGGAGTTGACCATGACCCCTTCCCCCTCGGCCCAGAGCGCGGCGGGCAGAAGAATATCGGCATAGCGATTGCTCTCGGTGTCGAGAAAGGCATCCTGGGTAATCACCAGTTCCGCCCGCTGCAGGCCGTCGATCACCTGCTGGCGGTTGGCGACGCTGGCCACCGGGTTGCTGCAAATGATCCAGCAGGCTTTGATCTGTCCGGCCGCCAGTTGCTCGAACAATACCACGGTGCCGTCACCGGTTTCGCTACGCAGGCTGCCGGCAGGCACCTGCCAGAGCTGCTCGACGAAAGCGCGATCGCTCTCGACCAACGCCGAACGCTGGCCAGGCAAGCCCGGGCCCATGTAACCCATCTCGCGCCCGCCCATGGCGTTGGGTTGACCCGTCAGGGAAAACGGCCCGCTGCCAGGCCGGCAAATGGCCCCGGTGGCCAGGTGCAGGTTGCACAGTGCGTTGGTCTGCCAGGTGCCATGGATGCTCTGGTTCAGGCCCATGGTCCAACAGCTCATCCACTCCGGCGCCTGGCCGATCCATTCGGCGGCCTGGCGAATATCGGCTTCAGCAAGCCCGGTGATGGCGGCGACCCGCTCAGGGGTGTAGTCCTCGAGAAAGTCCGGCAGAGTTTCCCAACCCTCGGTGTAGCGCTCGATGAAATCATGGTCACAGTGGCCATTGTGCTTGAGCAGATAAAGCAGGCCATTAAGCAGCGCCAGATCGGTGCCTGGCTTGATTTGCAGGAACAGGTCGGCCTTGTCGGCGGTGGCGCTACGCCGCGGGTCGACGACAATCAGCCGGGCACCGGCCTTGAGCCGGTCGAGCAGGCGTAGAAAGAGGATCGGGTGACAGTCGGCCATGTTCGCACCAATGATGAAAAACACCTCGGCGCGATCAAAGTCCTGATAGCTGCCCGGTGGTCCGTCGGCGCCCAGCGACTGCTTATAGCCGCTGCTGGCGCTGGCCATGCACAGGCGTGAATTGGATTCGATGTGGCGGCTGCGGACGAAGCCTTTGGCCAGCTTGTTGATCAGGTACTGGGCCTCCAGCGACATCTGTCCGGAGACATAGAATGCCAGGGCATCAGGCCCATGTTCGTCAATAATTGCGCGCAAACGCCCGGCCGCCTGCTCGATCGCCATATCGATAGCAGTCTGCAGCGGATCGCGTTGACGCTGATCGCGCAGGTAGGCGTGCTCC
This sequence comes from Pseudomonas sp., assembly GCF_050739775.1. Lineage (GTDB taxonomy): Bacteria > Pseudomonadota > Gammaproteobacteria > Pseudomonadales > Pseudomonadaceae > Aquipseudomonas. The sequence continues at coordinate 14,527 of NZ_JBOICA010000009.1, read as the reverse complement.
ATGCGCCCTGATTCGCGCAACGGCTGATGCGCGGTCAGGCCCTTGGTGCATAAGCGGCCGAAATTGCTCGGGTGTTGTTTGTCACCACTGACCTTGGTCACCCGGTTGCCCTCAACCGTCATGACGATGCCGCATCCCACACCACAATACGGGCAAACGCTGCGCACATTGGTGCTGCTCATCTGCCAACCTCCTGCTTGCGCAAACAAAAAGGCGCCCTGTTGCCCCGGCTTGTGAAAACCAGCGGGAGCAACACGGCGCCTTTGTCGTGAACGGGGCAATCTGCGTTGATTGCCGGATAAGCAGGTATAAGCAAGGCCCGCGCCAGCTTGCGCAGCCCAGCAAAAACACGGCATAGACAGAAATTTGTGGTGACCGACGCACCGACTTGGGGAGAGATGCACCAAGCCGAAGCACTGGGGCAACGACAGCAGGAGATGCAGAAACAAAAAAAGCGACCCTAAGGTCGCTTTCTTTTTGGCTTCCGGGTGTTCAGTGGGCCCTGGAAGCTAAATATGGCGCAGCGGACGGGACTCGAACCCGCGACCCCCGGCGTGACAGGCCGGTATTCTAACCGACTGAACTACCGCTGCGCGATACACTGAGAAGTGGTGGGTGATGACGGGATCGAACCGCCGACCCTCTGCTTGTAAGGCAGATGCTCTCCCGGCTGAGCTAATCACCCTTCGTCTCGGTGTGGCGCGCATTCTACGGAGCACCGAACACTCTGGCAAGCACTTTTTTAAAAAAAATTTTCAGGCGTTCCAAAGACTTAGCGGACTTGGCCTGAAGCGCCCGCTCGGAGAATAATGCCCTCCTTATGTGTTGAGGAGAGATTCACCCCATGTGGTTCAAAAACCTGCTGACCTATCGCCTGACCCAGGATGTCCCGTTCGATCCCGAAGCGCTGGAAACCGCTCTGGCCAGCAAGCCGGCGCGCCCTTGCGCCAGCCAGGAGTTGACCACTTACGGTTTCGTCGCCCCCTTCGGCAAAGGCGAGGATGCGCCGCTGGTCCATGTCAGCGGTGACTTTCTGCTGATCGCTGCACGTAAAGAAGAACGTATCCTGCCTGGCAGCGTGGTGCGTGATGCGGTCAAAGAGAAGATCGACGAGATCGAAGCCGAACAGATGCGCAAGGTCTATAAGAAGGAACGCGACCAGATCAAGGACGAGATCATCCAGGCCTTCCTGCCGCGCGCCTTTATTCGTCGCTCGATGATCTTTGCCGCCATCGCCCCCAAGCAGGGCCTGATCCTGGTCAACTCGGCCAGCGCCAAACGTGCCGAAGACCTGCTGTCGACCCTGCGTGAAGTGATGGGCTCGTTGCCGGTGCGTCCGGTGACGGTGAAGATCGCCCCGAGCGCGACCATGACCGACTGGGTCAAGACGCAGCAAGCCGCACCCGACTTCTATGTACTGGACGAATGCGAACTGCGTGACACCCACGAAGACGGCGGCATCGTGCGCTGCAAACGCCAGGACCTGACCAGCGACGAGATCCAGCTGCATTTGGGTACCGGCAAGATCGTGACCCAACTGTCTCTGGCCTGGCAGGACAAACTGTCGTTCGTGCTCGACGACAAGATGGTCATCAAGCGCCTGCGCTTTGAAGAGCTGCTGCAGGACCAGGCGGAAGAAGACGGCGGCGACGAGGCACTGGGCCAGCTCGATGCCAGCTTTACCCTGATGATGCTGACCTTCGGTGAATTCCTGCCGGCGCTGTTCGAAGCGCTGGGCGGCGAAGAGATTCCGCAGGGGATCTGAGGCCTTATCGCGGAGCAAGCCCACTTCCACCGGATGGAGCGGGCTTGCCCCGCGAGTCCAGATTGGGCACTATATTGCCCACTGTGAGGACGGCCTTACGACGCACCGCGTGAACGTTTAGGGGACGGCCCCATCACTCTGATGGAGACTCTGCATGTCCTGGATCATCCTGTTTTTCGCCGGCCTGTTCGAAGTAGGCTGGGCTGTCGGCCTCAAGTACACCGATGGTTTTACCCGCCCTATGCCCACTGTCCTGACCGTCGGCGCCATGGTCATCAGCCTCGGCCTGCTGGGCCTGGCCATGAAAGAGCTGCCGCTGGGCACTGCCTACGCCATCTGGACCGGCGTCGGCGCCGTTGGCACCGTGATCGCCGGCATCATCCTGTTCGGCGAATCCATGGCACTGGTGCGCCTGGCCAGCGTCGCACTGATCGTCAGCGGCCTGATCGGCCTCAAGGTCAGCACCAGCTGACCTTGCCCTGCGCCGTCAGCGCAGGTCGCCACGCAACTGGCTGACCTGCTCACGCAACAGCGCCGGTTCCGCCATCTCTACCGGGATGGCGGCACCGGCCACCAGGGTCACCCGCGACCACAGGCGGCGAAAAAAGCCCTTGGCCGGATCGCGACTGAAGAAACTCCCCCACAAACCCTGCAACGCCAGGGGAATCACCGGCACCGGCGTTTGCTCGATGATCCGGCTCAGCCCACCCTTGAATTCATCGATCTCACCGTCAGTGGTCAGCTTGCCCTCGGGGAAGATGCACACCAGTTCGCCATCCGCCAGGTAGGCGGCAATCTGTTTGAACGCCCGCTCGTAGGTCTCGGGGTGTTCAGTGCGCCCGGCAATGGGAATGGCGCCCGCCGTGCGAAAGACGAAGTTGAGCACTGGCAGCTGGTAGATCTTGTAGTACATGACAAAGCGAATTGGCCGACGCACTGCTCCGCCGATCAACAGCGCATCAACGAACGACACGTGGTTGCACACCAGCAATGCCGCCCCCTCCTCCGGGATCTGTTGCAGGTCGCGGTGCTCGACCCGGTACATGGAGTGGCTGAGCAGCCAGATCATAAAGCGCATGGTGAACTCAGGAACGATCCTGAAAATGTAGGCGTTGACGCCGATGTTCAGCAGCGACACCACCAGGAACAACTGCGGGATGGTCAACTCAAGCAGGCTCAACAGCACGATAGTGACAATCGCCGACACCACCATGAACAGCGCGTTGAGGATGTTGTTGGCGGCAATCACCCGTGAACGTTCGTGCACAGCGGTACGCGACTGGATCAGCGCGTACAGCGGCACAATATAGAAACCACCAAAGATCCCCAGGCCGACAATCGCCAGCAAAATCCACCAGGCCTGGGCCATGCCCAGCAGGGCCAGCCAGTCATGAGGCGTTGCAGCTGCCGGGACATCCCCCGAATGCCACCACCAGAGCAAACCGAACAGGGTCAGGCCGAAGGAGCCGAACGGCACCAGGCCAATTTCCACCTTGTGCCCGCTGAGGCGCTCACACAGCAAGGAACCCAGGGCGATCCCCAGCGAAAACAAGGTCAGCACCAGCGTGACCGCGGTCTCGTCACCGTGCAACCAATCCTTGGCATAGGCCGGAATCTGCGTGAGATAAATGGCCCCGACAAACCAGAACCAGGAGTTGCCGACAATCGAGCGCGAAACTGCCGGGGTCTGGCCAAGGCCCAGGCGCAAGGTCGTCCAGGACTGAGTGAATATATTCCAGTCCAGCTTGATCTGCGGCGACGCTGCACTGGCCCGGGGAATCCACTGGCTGGACAGGTAACCCAGCGCAGCCACCGCGACCACGGCACAGGCAACCACAGGCGCATAGTGCGTGCTGGACATCATCACCCCGGCACCAATGGTGCCCGCTAGGATGGCCAGGAAGGTGCCCATCTCGACCAGGCCGTTACCACCGACCAGCTCCTGCTCATGCAAGGCCTGGGGCAGGATCGAGTACTTGACCGGCCCGAACAGCGCCGAATGGGTGCCCATGGCAAACAGCGCCAGCAGCATCAGCGCCAGGTGATTGGTCAGAAAGCCGATGGCGCCAATGGCCATGATGCCGATTTCAGCCAGCTTGATCAGACGGATCAAGGCATCCTTGGGGTACTTCTCGCCGAACTGTCCGGCCAGGGCGGAAAACAGGAAAAACGGCAGAATGAACAGCAAGGCGCAGAGGTTGATCCAGATCGAGCGGTCACCCTCGATGGCCAGCTTGTAGAGAATCGCCAGGATCAACGACTGCTTGAACAGGTTGTCGTTGAACGCCCCCAGCGACTGGGTAATGAAGAACGGCAGAAACCGTCGTTTGCCAAGAAGGCTGAATTGCGAGGCTTGACTCATCGTCCGTGTACCTGAGTGGGGCTTTGTCATTGGAGGCACGCAGGCCGCACAAAGCCACAATCACCCAGGTAAATGCAATCTACTTGTGTAACCCGGCAATGCACGGCGAGACGAACAACTCACCCCGCCAGGCACCGCGCAGGGTCAGGCTGCTGACCATCATCCACAGGCCGGCCAGCGCCACCACCAGTACCAGGCCCATATGCTGGAAGAAGCCCAACCCCAGCCAGGCACCCAGTTTGAGGGTAGCCAGGGTGTAGACCCCCAGCGGAAAGGTGAAGCCCCACCAGCCCAGGTTGAACGGCATGCCATGGCGCATGTAGCGCAGGGTGATCAGCACGGCGGTGAGCAACCACCACAAGCCTGCTCCCCACAACACGATCCCGGCGACCAAGCCCAGGCCCCGGGCGATTTCACCCAGGTCACCGAAACCGTTAGCGGCGAATATCGCCGGTGCTTCAGCCCCCAGCAGCAGCATGCCCAACGCACCGGTACCAATGGGACCCAGCGCCAGCCAGCTCGAAGCAGCCATGTTGGCGTGGGGCAGTTTGTGCAGGGCCATGCGCAGCATGAGGATGGTCAGGATGCTGAACGCCACCGGCATCGACACCGCCCACAATACATAGCTGGTAATCAGCACCAGAAACTGACTGTGGGCATCGACCAGGTGCGGCGCCAGCTGGCCCCCACTGGCGGCAGCGACCTCAGCGGCAACCACCGGCAACAGCCAGACCGCTGTCATCTGATCGATGCTGTGCTCCTGGCGGGTGAACATCAGGTAGGGAATGGCCACGCCGCACAGCAGCGCCAGACCAACATCGAACCACCAGAGTGCCTCGATCCAGGGCACGATGCCTTCGCCCCAGCGATTGACGCCAAACAGCAAGCACCCGTTGAGGATTGTCGCCAGCCCCATGGGGATGGTGCCGAAGAACATCGACACCGTGGAGTGGGCAAAAATCTGTCGTGCTTCATTGAAGAACATTATCCAGCGTGCGGCATACAGCCCGCTGAACAGGACGAACAGCGCAATGGTCAACCACCACAACGCTTCTGCCGGCCCATTCAGGCTGTCCATGCCGATTTGCATAAGGGCCAGGGCCAACACCCCGGTGCCCATGGTCGCGGCGAACCAGTTGGGGGTGAACTGACGGATGATTTCACGCGGGTGAGCCAGGTGGCTCAGCGGACGCAAGGGTGAAGCGGTCGGTTGCAGGCATGGCATGGTCGGAGTCTCCTGTAGGCCGGTGACGTGAGCTCATCTTATGCCCTTAAAGAATATCCATATAACGTGTATTTTCTCTATCTGTTATCTATTTTGTAGATATAGAAATCCCCTGTCCGACCTTTCCTGCCCGAGCGTATGCTTGATCACTGACGGCCCAACGCAATAACAACAAGGACGTGACAATGCTCGCTGCCGTAAGACGCTACAGCCCGCAAGTACGCCTGCTGCTGGCAACCACCTTTGTTTTGACCCTGGCCCGGGCGATCACCCTGCCCTATCTGGTGGTCTACCTTGCACAAAGTTTCGCCCTGGATATCAGCGGCATCGGCTTGATGATTGGCGGCGCGCTGATTGTCGCCTCGCTATTGAGCCTGTATGGCGGCTACCTGATCGATACCCTGCGCAGCTACACGGTGATCATCATTTCGACCCTGGTCTTTACCCTGGCCTTCGTTGCCGCGGTGGCCAGCCGCGAGCTGAGCCTGTTCTTCAGCAGCCTGGTGCTGATCAACCTGGCCCTGGCCGTGGTCGACATTGCCGCCAAGTCCGGATTCTGTGCGTTGCTACCCGTGGAAGAGCGTTCTGAGGTGTTCTCGATCAAGTACACCTTGAGCAACGTCGCCTACGCCGTCGGGCCCTTTGTTGGCGTAGCCCTGATCATGCTTGATGATCACTTGCCCTTTCTGGTTTCAGCGCTGCTGGGCCTGACCATGTGCCTGAGCTACCGGCGCTGGGGCGAGCGCTCGGCGCGGGCGAGCCTGGACAGCGCCCCCCAGGCCGGCTTTCTCAGTGTTGGCGGGCAACTGCTCAAGGACCGCCGGTTGATCTGCTTCACCCTCGGCGGCGCGCTCAGTGCCGTGGTCTTCGGCCAGTTCACCGCCTACCTGTCGCAGTACCTGGTGGTCACCAGCAATGCCAGCGAAGCGGCGCGGTATATCAGTTACCTGGTAGCCACCAACGCCGTCACAGTCATTGCCCTGCAGTACGTGATTGGCAGGCGCATCAGCAGTCGCCACCTGATGCCCTGGCTGATGGCCGGCATGGCGCTGTTTCTGGCCGGCTTGCTCGGCTTCTCGCTGGCCCAGTCGCTGCTGGCCTGGTGCCTGGCGATGCTGGTGTTCACCCTGGGCGAAATTATTGTCATCCCGGCCGAGTACATGTTCATCGACAGCATTGCCCCTGAGCATCTGCGCGGGGTGTATTACGGCGCACAGAACCTGTCCAACCTGGGTGCAGCACTGGGGCCGGTGATCTGCGGTTTTGCCCTGGCGCATCTGGTGCCGGTGGCCACCTTTTACCTGTTGATCGGCTCGGTGTTGCTGGCGGCGCTGTTCTATTACCTGGGGGCTCGGCGCTGACCGTCATCGCGGGGCATGCCCGCTTGACCTGGCCCTGCCCGGCTGAGACCTGCGACGCTCTGCCACTGCGACCATAGTCGGCACTGACGTATCGCCAACGGCGTGCCAGACTGATTGATCGAGGATCGCCGTTACGCTGACGGCTGTTCCCTATTTTGTTTCGGAGTACTCATGTCGCTGTCCAGTGGGCTGATCGCCGTGGTCGCCCTGGCCTATATGGCCATCATGTTCGCTATCGCATTCTATGGTGACCGCCGCAAAACGCCGCTGCCACCGCGCCTGCGCGCCTGGGTGTACAGCCTGTCGCTGGCGGTGTATTGCACCAGCTGGACCTTCTTCGGCGCCGTTGGCCAGTCAGCCGAACAACTCTGGGCGTTCCTGCCGATCTACCTGGGCCCTGTGCTGTTGCTACTGTTCGCCCCCTGGGTGCTGCAGAAGATGGTGCTGATCAGCAAACAGGAAAACATCACCTCGATTGCCGACTTCATTGCCGCCCGCTACGGCAAATCCCAGTCCCTGGCGGTGGTGGTGGCGTTGATCTGCCTGGTCGGCGTGCTGCCCTATATCGCCTTGCAGCTCAAAGGCATTGTGCTTGGCGTCAACCTTTTGATCGGCGCCAGTGCCGACGCCACTGGCAGCCGCGTGCAGGACACCGCGCTGGTGGTGTCGCTGGTGCTGGCATTGTTCTCCATCGTCTTTGGTACCCGCAGTCTGGATGTGACCGAACACCACCGTGGCATGGTCCTGGCCATTGCCTTCGAGTCCCTGGTCAAACTGCTGGCATTTCTGGCTGTCGGCGCCTTTGTCACCTTCAGCCTGTACGATGGATTCGACGACCTGTTCAGTAAGGCGCAACTGGCCCCGCGCCTGGAAGGTTTCTGGAACGAGACGATCAATTGGCCGTCGATGGTAGTGCAGACTGGCGTAGCGATGATGGCGATCATCTGTTTGCCACGGCAGTTCCATGTCACCGTGGTCGAGAACATCGAACCGCAGGATCTGCGCCTGGCCCGCTGGGTGTTCCCGACTTACCTGATCCTCGCCGCGCTGTTCGTGGTGCCGATTGCCTTGGCCGGGCAGATGCTGCTACCGGGCGTGATACCCGACTCCTTCGTCATCAGCCTGCCGCTGGCCGAAGCCCATCCGGCCCTGGCCTTGCTGGCGTTCATCGGCGGGGCCTCGGCCGCCACCGGCATGGTGATCGTCGAAGCCGTGGCGCTCTCGACCATGGTCTCCAACGACATGCTGCTGCCCTGGCTGCTGCGTCGTAACAATGCCGAGCGGCCGTTCGAAGTGTTCCGCCACTGGATGCTCTCGGTACGCCGGGTCACCATTGTTGTCATCCTGCTGCTGGCCTATGTCAGCTACCGCCTGCTCGGCCCCACTGCGAGCCTGGCCACCATCGGCCAGATCGCCTTTGCCGCGGTGACGCAGCTGACACCGGCCATGCTCGGCGCGCTGTACTGGAAACAAGCCAACCGCCGTGGGGTGTTCGCCGGCCTTGCCGCCGGGATCTTCCTCTGGTTCTACACCCTGGTCCTGCCGATTGCCGCCCACAGCCTGGGCTGGCCGCTGGAGCTGTTCCCGGGCCTGGCCTGGCTGCACGGCAACCCGCTGAACCTGCCGATCACGCCACTGACCCAAGGTGTGGTGTTGTCGCTGGCCGGCAACTTCACCCTGTTCGCCTGGGTCTCGATTCTCTCGCGCACCCGAGTGTCCGAGCACTGGCAGGCCGGACGCTTCATCGGCCAACAGACCAGCGCCCGGCCCAGCAGCCGCTCGTTGCTGGCCGTGCAGATCGACGACCTGCTCCAACTGGCGGCACGCTTTGTCGGTGAAGAACGCGCGCGGCAAAGCTTCATCCGCTTTGCCTACCGCCAGGGCAAGGGTTTCAACCCCAACCAGAACGCCGACGGTGACTGGATCGAACACACCGAACGCCTGCTGGCCGGTGTGCTGGGCACGTCCTCGACCCGCGCGGTGGTCAAGGCGGCCATCGAAGGCCGCGACATGCAGCTCGAAGACGTGGTGCGCATCGCCGACGAAGCCTCGGAAGTGCTGCAGTTCAACCGCGCCCTGCTGCAAGGCGCGATCGAGAACATCAGCCAGGGCATCAGCGTGGTCGACCAGAACCTGCTCCTGGTGGCCTGGAACCGCCGCTACCTGGAGCTGTTCAACTACCCCGACGGCCTGATCAGCGTCGGCCGACCGATTGCCGACATCATCCGCTACAACGCCGAACGCGGCTTGTGCGGGCCGGGCGAAGCCCAGGTTCACGTGGCCCGCCGCCTGCACTGGATGCGCCAGGGCCGTGCGCATACTTCCGAGCGGCTGTTTCCCAATGGCCGGGTCATTGAGCTGATCGGCAACCCGATGCCCGGCGGCGGTTTTGTCATGAGCTTTACCGACATCACCCCGTTCCGCGAAGCCGAGCAAGCGCTCAAGGATGCCAACGAGGGCCTCGAGCAACGGGTCACCGCGCGCACCCAGGAGCTGTCGCAATTGAACCAGGCGCTGACTGAAGCCAAGAGCCACGCCGAAGCCGCCAACCAGTCCAAGACCCGTTTCCTGGCCGCCGTCAGCCATGACCTGATGCAACCGCTGAACGCTGCCCGGCTGTTCTCTGCCGCCCTCTCGCACCAGGGCGACGGACTGTCCGCAGACGCCCAGCAACTGGTCCAGCACATGGACAGTTCACTGCGTTCGGCCGAAGAGCTGATCAGCGACCTGCTCGACATCTCGCGCCTGGAAAACGGCAAGATCACCCCCGATCCGAAACCCTTCGCCCTCAACGAACTATTTGACACTCTGGGCGCCGAGTTCAAGGTACTGGCCCAACAACAGGGTCTGGATTTTCGCGTGCGCGCAAGCCGCCTGCGGGTGCACAGCGACATGAAACTGTTGCGCCGGATCCTGCAGAACTTCCTGACCAATGCCATTCGCTACGGCAAGAGCCCGATCCTGCTGGGTGTACGTCGGGAAAGCGGCAAGCTGTGGCTGGAGGTCTGGGACCGCGGCCCAGGCATTGCCGATGACAAGCTGCAAGTGATCTTCGAAGAGTTCAAACGCCTGGACAGCCACCAGACCCGCGCCGAAAAAGGCCTGGGCCTGGGCTTGGCGATTGCTGACGGCCTGTGTCGAGTACTCGGTCATACCTTGGAGGTGCGTTCCTGGCCCGGCAAGGGCAGTGTGTTCCGTGTCAGCGTGCCACTGGCCACGACACCGGCACCGGCCGTCGTCACTCCGGCCGAGCAAGCCGGCCAACCACTGGCCGGGTTGCAGGTGCTGTGCATCGACAACGAAGACAGCATCCTGATCGGCATGAACAGCCTGCTCAGCCGCTGGGGTTGCCAGGTCTGGACGGCGCGTAATCGCCAGGAGTGCACTGCGCTGTTCGAAGAGGGTCTGCGTCCGCACTTGGCTCTGGTCGACTATCACCTGGACGAGGGCGACACCGGCACCGAGCTGATGGCCTGGCTACGCACCCGTCTGGGCGAGCCGGTGCCTGGCGTGGTGATCAGTGCCGACGGACGCAGCGAGACCGTGGCCCAGGTGCATGCCGCTGGCCTCGATTACCTGACCAAGCCGGTCAAGCCGGCCGCCTTGCGTGCCCTGCTCAATCGGCATCTGAGCCTGGTCCAGTAAGGGCGCTGGCGACCAGCGGGTCGCCTTCGCTCATGGCGCGTTCGAGGAGATCGGCCGGAAGGCTCTTGCTGGCGCGGGCACCGAGCAATTTGAGCTGTTCACTACGGCTGATCAAATTGCCACGGCCTTCACAGAGCTTGTTACGCGCGGCGCTGTAGGCTTTATCAACCTGTTGCAGGCGATTGCCCAGCTCGTCCAGGTCCTGGATGAATAACACGAACTTGTCGTACAGCCAGCCAGCACGCTCGGCAATTTCCCGGGCATTCTGGCTCTGGCGCTCCTGCTTCCACAGGCTGTCGATCACCCTCAGGGTAGCCAGCAAGGTGGTTGGGCTGACGATGACGATTTGCCGGTCGAACGCCTCCTGGAACAGGTTTGGCTCGGCCTGTAGCGCTGCGGAAAACGCCGCTTCGATAGGCACGAAGAGCAGGACGAAATCCAGGCTGTACAAGCCTTCCAGGCGGTTGTAATCCTTGCCCGACAAACCTTTGACATGGTTGCGTAACGACAGCACATGCTGCTTGAGCGCCGCCTGGGCAATCTCGCTGTCGTCAGCGGCAACATACTGCTGATAGGCCGTCAGGCTGACCTTGGAATCGACCACCACCTGCTTGTCACCAGGCAACATGATCAGCACGTCCGGCTGGAAGCGCTCGCCATCGGCACTCTTGAGGCTGACCTGGGTCTGGTATTCGCGGCCCTTTTCCAGTCCCGCATGCTCCAGCACCCGTTCCAGGATCAGTTCCCCCCAGTTACCCTGGGTCTTCTGGCCCCTCAGTGCCTGGGTCAGGTTGGTGGCCTCATCGCTCAGACGCAGGTTGAGCTGCTGCAGGCGCTCCAGCTCCTTGGCCAGGGAAAAGCGCTCGCGGGCCTCCTGCTGGTAACTGTCTTCAACGCGTTTCTCGAACGCCTGGATGCGCTCCTTGAGCGGGTCTAGCAACTGGCCTAAATGCTGGTGGCTGGTCTGAGCGAAACGCTGTTCACGTTCGTCAAAGATCTTGGTAGCCATCTCGGCGAACTGGGCGCGCAGTTCATCACGAGAACCCTGAAGATCATCCAGGCGTTGCTGATGGCTTTCCTGCTGTTCGCGCAGCTCGGCACCCAGGGCGGCACCGTGGGCATCCAGGCGACGCAGTTCGGCCTCACGGGCAGTACGTTCGATTTGCCAGGCGTGGGCGGCGTCGCGGGCGTTATCGCGGTCAATCTGCAGCAACTCCAGCTCACGGGCTTGAGCCGCCAGCGTCGCCTGCTTGGCCGCATTGGCCTGGCCCAGGTCACTGATCTCGTCGCGACTGGCATCGAGCTGGGCGAGCAAGCCTTCCTGGGCCATCTGGGCACTGCCCAGGCGCTCCTCGAGCAAGGCCGCTTGCGCCTCACGGGCGGCCAGCCGCCGTTGCTGCGCAAACACCCAACCCAGACAGGGCACTGCGGCCACCATGATACCCAGCACGATGCTGGTCAGATCCAACGCCATCACCACCCAAACACCCCCCAACTGAAATCAACGGCTGAGCTTATCAGCCTTGCCGCTGTACTGCAGTCAAGCGTCTGCCAGCTGCTTGAGCAAGCGCCGGGCTTCCTGGGATCCCTGGGACGACGCCAACTCCAGCCAATAGCGGGCCTGTTCGGGTTCATTGATCTGTGGCTGTGCGCACAGGCGACCGTATTCAAGCTGGGCACGTCGGTCTCCGGCACGCGCGGCCTGACGCAACAGATCGTGTCCGATGCGCCGGTCGCGGGCATTACCGCAATCACGACAGAGCATCTGCCCCAGACGGCTTTGCGCGACCACCACCCCTTGACGCGCAGGCTGCTTGAGCAAGCGCCCGGCAAAATGTTTGACGTTGGGGTTGTCACCCAGCCGCGGATTGTCGAGCAACCACAAGGCGACCTTCAAGGAGAAGCGCTTGGGCTCGGGCAAAGGCGCTGGAGCGCAAGAAATTGCGGGGATTTTAGCGCGAAACTTCATAACCAACAGCGAAGGCAACTCGAGAGGCGCGCCACTCTACTCCTTTTTTCTGGCTATGGCCCGAGGCCTTTCGATACTTTTTTCGAAATATTTCTACGTTTATTTATTGACGCTGGCCGAGGAATTTTCTCATGACAGAAGTTCGCGCAAGGATTGTAGGACACATCGGAAAAACCTAGCACGCCCGTCCTAGAGCAAGCGCTCGGGACAATCCACAGAAGCTGTGGATAACTCGGTGGACAACCCCCTTAAGGACCCCGCAAAGCCCCATGAAATGGGGCTTTGGCTCAAACTGACGATTTTTTCACCAGCTAAAATAAGTGTTTTTTTTCATTGACTTAAGCGCTCAGTCAAGTCATTGGCGAGCCCATCAGGTGCTGTTGCAGGGTCTTAACATCGATTGCTCCAAGTGTGTACAACCGCCCTAAAGAAAGGCAGTTCGCTGCACGAATTTGGCACGTTCCCTGCCTTACCCTTCTTCAAGCAGCCCTTCACAGGAAGCCAAAAACACGAGATACTGAGCGGCTCCTCTGATGAAAAGTTACCAGCCCTTGCCAAGACCCGGCCATTGCTGTAGTCTTTCGACCGTTAGTACCAAGCTGAAAGTCAATTCTGGCCAAAACAGTCCTTACAGTGCCCTGTCCACCCGGAACAGCGCCTGTTGAAACAAGGACCGGCCCACTCGATGGTTCCCAGGTAAATCACTTCTTACTCTGACCGAACCAACCTGCAGATTGATCAGGATCTTCACCCCGTGGCATAGAACCTCGACCCGGTGTGTTGCCTGCCCTCTGACGTACCTACCAGTCAGCCCCAGCGCCACATTATAAATGCGCCCAAAACTGGCTGCCCTGTTCCAGTCAGGTTCTTCGCCCAGGTTAAATCCCGGCGTTACTGGAACGTTTTAAGTGTGCACGGATCGAAACCGTGTCTATTGCAGGAATATCTAATAACTATGACTCACTCCATCCACACTCAGGCTGCGATTCGCACCCTTTCCCAGGCATTTGCCCCATTGAACTGCCTGATTCTGGCGTCGCGCAAAGGCGGCTTCAGCTTCACCCTGGTCAACGAGCACGGCATTGCCCGTCACAGCGAGCGACTGTACCCCGAGCAGTACAGCCAGTCCGAGCCGCTTCAAGCGGTCATCGAGCGCACCCGTCAGGCCTTGGTTGCCTGACCCCGCTTCGCTGCAACAGCTCAAGCCCCGCACAATTAACTAATACCCTAACGGTACATAGTTTTATGAGCGGGGACCGCAGATTTAGCCGGTGCCGGCATTCGTCCACCATAACCTTACGATGTATAAATACATCGTAAGGTATCGCAATTCCTAAATCCTAGCAGCAGCGGTTATGCCGACACTTTTCCAGGTGCCTTTATCATTAATCGTTGACGTCTACTTGCCCAGGACCGTAAATCCAATCGAAGCACGCTTGATCGAACCACGTAGCGAAGCGCTCGACCTCAGTGAGGACTGTATTGAGCTTGTCCGCATCGACGTGCAGCGTGGGCTCGATCATCCACATTGAATCTATATCCAAACCGCTGACCTCTAGGTGAGCGAGTAAGTTGCGTTCATGGTTAGCAAGGAGGAAAGGGCTTGGATGCTTCTTCAGATCCTTCGCCGCATGCGTTGGAGTGAGACGTGTCAGACTTCCTGGGTGCTGAGCCCGGTTTCTGGCCAACACGAGTTGCTCAAGCATGCCTAGATTCGCACCGCTGTCATCGAACTGCACACCGATGGAGTTCGAGAACACAGTCCTGTAACCGTGCAACCACCCCTTGCGGAACAACGGCTTCCGTTCCTCCGGGGCGATTTTTATCCCGAGCTGCTGCTCCCAAGTTTCGAGGTAGACGTGAAGTGCGCCGGCCAGCATCGATACGCAGGAATGGCCGAGCACTTGAACGGCATCGGATGCCTCGCCCCACTCGATCTCGTATGGTGGCTCTCCGTCCTCGCTATATGGCGGCTCAAACGGTGGCTCACCCGCTTCGATTAAGCGTATACGTTCGACAAAGGACGCAGTGGCATCTCGATACAAGTACCGGATGAAGCTAACGCGCTGTTTCAGAAACGTAAGCGGTTGGGGAACACACCTTGCTCAGGTCAGCCCGACATCCATTGATGCGGTAGCAGTTGGTCGATCTCACTGGCCTTCTGCGTCGGCAACCGCGTCAGCACGTCCTTGAGATAGGC
>NZ_JBOICA010000008.1:0-134561 GCF_050739775.1 Pseudomonas sp. | reverse complement strand
GGGAACAGGCTGGTCTGGCTGCGGGACTCTCCTTGTATGTAGGCCATAACGAAAAATGCTCCGTATCCTTCGATACGGAGCATTCTCTTAAAGGGCCGGGCAGATTGCTAGGTTTTCACACAGTCTGGCAGGGCGCTTTTTCAATTCATCGCAACAGGCTTATTGCAGCGAAGGGGCTTCGCCAGCTTCCTGCATGCGTTGCATTTCCTGAGCGTAAAGGGCGTCGAAGTTGACCGGCGACAGCATCAGGGCCGGGAACGAACCACGGGTCACCAGGCTGTCCAGCGCTTCGCGAGCGTACGGGAACAGGATGTTCGGGCAGAACGCACCCAGGGTGTGGCTCATCGAAGCCGGATCCAGGTTCTTGATCAGGAAGATACCGGCCTGCTGGACTTCAGCAATGAAGGCCACTTCGTCAGCGTTCTTTACGGTAACCGACAGGGTCAGTACGACTTCATGGAAATCGCCTTCCAGACCTTTCTGCTTGGTGTTCAGGTCCAGGGCAACACTCGGCTCCCACTGCTGACGGAAGATTGCCGGGCTTTTCGGCGCTTCGAACGACAGGTCGCGCACATAGATGCGCTGCAGGGAGAACTGGGGTGCGCTTTCGTCGGCTGCGGCTGCTTCGTTGTTCTGTTGGTCAGTCATGACAGATCCTTCTTTCCAGGGTCTTTAATAGGGGTTCTGGTTCAAGCCTTGAGCAAACCGTCGAGCTTACCGGCGCGCTCAAGGGCATACAGGTCGTCGCAACCGCCGACGTGGGTGCTGCCGATCCATATCTGCGGCACCGAGGTACGGCCGGCCTTCTGGCTCATTTCGGCGCGCACTTGTGGCTTGCCATCGACCTTGATCTCTTCGAACGCCGCACCTTTGCTTTCGAGCAGGTACTTGGCGCGCGAGCAGTAAGGGCAGTAGTCGCTGGAATAGACGATGACGTTGGCCATGTCACTTCACCAGCGGCAGGTTGTCAGCTTTCCAGCTCGACACCCCACCGGACAGCTTGGCAGCGGTGAAGCCGGCCTTGAGCAGTTCGCGGGCAGTGGTGCCAGCGTGCTGGCCCATGGCATCGACCACGATCAGGGTCTTGTTGGCCTTGTGCTTTTCCAGCTCGCCGATACGCGCGGCGAATTTGTCCTGCGGAATGTTCAGGGCACCGACGATATGGCCAGCCGCGTAGTCCTTGGTCGAACGGATGTCGACAACCAGGCCTTTATCGCTGTTAACCAGTGCGGTCAGTTCGCCAGTGCTCAGGCTGCGTCCGCCTTTGCGGGCTTCGGTGACAATCAGCAGCACCAGCAGAACGACGAAGATGCCAACCAGCAGATAGTGATTTGTTGCGAATTCAATCAGGTGAGCAACCATCGGAGGGTGTTCCAGGCCATTAAAAATGTTGGCCAGTATACACAGCCCCCAAGGTCGGCCAAAGCCCGCCCGAGCGGCTTGTCGGCAGTAATTCTCATCTACTGCCTGCAGTCCGTCGGCCAGCGCCCGGCGGCGCACAAGGTTAATTCGTCATTCATGGCCAATTTGCCCTAAAATGCGCGTCTTTATCATCTGAACAACCGTGAGTGGGATTGATGACGAGCACGCCAAAACCTTTGGTCCTGATCATCCTGGATGGTTTCGGTCACAGCGAAAGCCACGAATACAACGCCATCTACTCGGCCAACACGCCGGTCTACGATCGCCTGCGCGCCACCCAGCCGCACGGCTTGATCTCCGGCTCCGGCATGGACGTCGGCTTGCCTGACGGGCAGATGGGCAACTCCGAGGTTGGCCACATGAACCTCGGTGCCGGCCGTGTGGTGTACCAAGATTTCACCCGGGTAACCAAGGCCATCAAGGACGGCGAATTCTTCGACAACGCCGTGCTCTGCGGCGCAGTCGACAAGGCTGCGGGCGCCGGCAAGGCCGTGCATATCCTCGGCCTGCTTTCCGATGGCGGCGTGCACAGTCACCAGGACCACCTGATCGCCATGGCCGAACTGGCCGCACAGCGTGGCGCCGAAAAAATCTACCTGCACGCCTTCCTCGACGGTCGCGACACCCCGCCGAAAAGCGCGCAGTCATCAATTGAGCTGCTCGACGCCACCTTTGCCAAGCTGGGCAAGGGCCGTATCGCCAGCCTGATTGGCCGCTACTTCGCCATGGACCGCGACAACCGCTGGGACCGCGTATCGGCGGCCTACAACCTGATCGTCGACAGTGCTGCCGAATACAACGCCGACAGCGCCCTGGCCGGTCTGGAAGCTGCCTACGCCCGTGGCGAGAGCGATGAATTCGTCAAGGCCACGCGTATCGGCGAAGCAGTCAAGGTCGAAGACGGCGATGCGGTGATCTTCATGAACTTCCGCGCCGACCGCGCCCGCGAACTGTCGCGAGTGTTCGTCGAAGCCGACTTCAACGAATTCCCACGTGCGCGCCTGCCGAAACTGGCCGCATATATCGGCCTGACCCAGTACTCGGCGAAAATCCCGGCCCCAGCCGCCTTTGCCCCGGGCAGCCTGGACAACGTGCTCGGCGAATACCTGGCCAAGAACGGCAAGACCCAGCTGCGCATCGCCGAAACCGAGAAGTACGCCCACGTCACCTTCTTCTTCTCCGGCGGTCGCGAAGAGCCGTTCGAAGGCGAAGAGCGCATTCTGATTCCGTCGCCGAAGGTCGCTACCTACGACCTGCAGCCGGAGATGAGCGCTCCGGAGGTCACCGACCGCATCGTCGAAGCCATTGAGCAGCAGCGCTACGACGTCATCGTGGTCAACTATGCCAACGGCGATATGGTCGGCCACAGCGGCGTGTTCGAAGCTGCGGTCAAAGCGGTCGAAGCCCTGGACCTGTGTGTCGGGCGCATCGTCGAGGCGCTGGACAAGGTCGGTGGCGAAGCCCTGATCACCGCCGACCACGGCAACGTCGAGCAGATGGAAGACGCCTGCACCGGCCAGGCGCACACTGCTCACACCACCGAGCCGGTACCGTTCATCTATGTCGGCAAACGCACCGTTCAGGTCCGCGAAGGCGGTGTGCTGGCCGACGTGGCACCGACCATGCTCAAGCTGCTGGGCCTGGAAAAGCCTGCAGAAATGACCGGCACCTCGATCCTGATCAACGCCTGAAGCCGCTAAACCGGCCGTAACGGTCGGTTTTCCGGACAAACGCCTCAATGCAGTTGCCTTGAGGCGTTTTTTTTGCCGCCTGCGGCGGGCATACTAGGCCAGTCTCTATCCCTGGTGTCGCCCACTCCATGTTTCGCGCCCTGATCGTTCTAGCCTTGTCTTGCCTGCTCAGCCCGGCGTTTGCCGACGAGCGCGCGCAAACCCAGCAGCAACTGGACGCCACGCGTCAGGACATTGCCGAGCTGAAAAAAATGCTCGGCCAGTTGCAGCAGGAAAAATCCGGTGTGCAGAAAGACCTGCGCAGCACTGAAACCGACATCGGCAAGCTGGAGAAGCAGGTGGAGGCCCTGCAACAGGAACTAAAAAAGACTGAAGGCGAGCTGGAACGCCTTGATCACGAGAAAAAAAAACTCCAGAGCGCCCGCGTTGAACAACAACGCCTGATTGCCATCCAGGCCCGTTCGGCCTACCAGAACGGCCGCGAGGAATACCTCAAGCTGCTGCTCAACCAGCAGAACCCGGAAAAATTCGCCCGCACCCTGACCTATTACGATTACCTGAGCCAGGCGCGCCTTGAGCAGTTGCGCAACTTCAACGAAACCTTGCGTCAGTTGGCCAACGTCGAACAGGACATCAGCTTGCAGCAAGCCCAGTTACTGGCTCAGCAGGGCAACCTCGATGCCCAGCGCCAGGAGCTGGAAAAAGTACGTACCGAACGCCAACAGGTGCTGGCCAAGCTGAACACTGACGTCAAAGCCCGCGACCAGAAACTACAGGCGCGCGAGCAGGATCAGGCCGACTTGAGCAAAGTCCTCAAGACCATCGAGGAAACCCTCGCCCGCCAGGCCCGTGAAGCCGAAGCCGCCCGTCAAAAGGCCCTGCTCGTGGCCCAGGAGGCGGAAAAACAGCGCCAGCGCGAAGCCCTGGCGGCCAATAGTGATGCGCCGAGCAAGCCAAAGGCTATTCCCGGCCCACTGGTTTCCAGCAGCGGTGAAACCTTCGGCGGTGCTTTTTCTTTGGCCCGAGGAAAACTTCCATGGCCGGTCAATGGTCGATTGCTGGCACGCTTTGGCGAAACCCGCGGGGATGATTCGCGGGCAAAATGGGACGGTGTGATGATCAGCGCCTCTCCAGGCAGCCAGGTGCGCGCCGTGCATGGCGGCCGGGTGGTGTTTGCCGACTGGTTGCGCGGCGCTGGACTTCTGGTCATTCTCGACCATGGTAATGGTTACCTGAGCCTCTATGGCCATAACCAGAGCCTGCTCAAGAGCGCCGGAGACGTCGTCAAGGCCGGCGAGGCTATTTCCACCGTCGGTAACAGCGGCGGCCAGAACAGCTCGGGGCTGTACTTCGCCATCCGCCAGCAAGGTCGCCCAAGCGACCCCGCACAATGGTGCCGCGCCCAGGGATAGGGACCACCAACACCTTATTTGACGGCGCAGCACGACATCGGGCTACGCCGAGGCTCCAACCGGAGCGCTACCAGGATCAGGAGTTCGTTCGACATGCTGCATTCGCCTCGCCTCACCTCGCTGGCCCTGACCATCGCCATGGTCCTCGGCGCGCCCCTGGCCCGTGCGGCCGAGCCCGCCAAGCCGACCGCTGTGCCGGCCACGACGGTATCAGCCTCTGCCAAGGCGCCACTGCCGCTCGATGAGCTGCGCACCTTCGCCGAGGTCATGGACCGGATCAAGGCGGCCTATGTCGAACCGGTAGACGACAAGACCCTGTTGGAAAACGCCATCAAGGGCATGCTCAGCAACCTCGACCCGCATTCGGCCTACCTGGGCCCGGAAGATTTCCAGGAGCTGCAGGAAAGCACCAGCGGCGAGTTCGGCGGTCTGGGCATCGAGGTCGGCATGGAAGATGGCTTCGTCAAGGTAGTGTCGCCAATCGATGACACCCCGGCCTCCCGTGCCGGGATCGAGGCCGGTGACCTGATCGTCAAGATCGACGGCCAGCCGACCCGCGGCCAGACCATGACCGAAGCGGTCGACAAGATGCGCGGCAAGATCGGCGAGAAGATCACCCTGACCCTGGTGCGCAACGGCGGCACGCCCTTCGACGTGACCCTTGCCCGCGCAGTCATTCAGGTCAAGAGCGTCAAGAGCCAACTGCTCGAAGACGGCTACGGCTATATCCGCATCACACAGTTCCAGGTCAAGACCGGCGAGGAAGTCGGCAAGGCCCTGGCCAAGCTGCGCAAGGACAATGGCAAGAAGCTGCGCGGCCTGGTCCTGGACCTGCGCAACAACCCCGGTGGCGTACTGCAGTCGGCGGTGGAAGTGGCTGACCACTTCCTGAGCAAAGGCCTGATCGTCTACACCAAAGGCCGTATTGCCAACTCCGAACTGCGCTTCTCTGCCGATCCGGCCGACACCAGCGAAGGCGTGCCATTGGTGGTGCTGATCAACGGTGGCAGCGCTTCCGCCTCGGAAATTGTCGCTGGTGCCCTGCAGGACCAGAAACGCGGCGTGCTGATGGGCACCGACAGTTTCGGCAAGGGCTCGGTGCAAACCGTACTGCCGTTGAACAACGATCGCGCGCTCAAGCTCACCACTGCGTTGTACTACACCCCGAACGGTCGCTCGATCCAGGCCCAGGGCATCCTCCCGGACATCGAGGTGCGTCAGGCCAAACTGACCGCCGAGGCGGACAACGACAACTTCAAAGAAGCCGACCTGCAGGGCCACCTGGGCAACGGCAACGGCGGTGCTGATCGACCATCAGGTAGCAGCAAACGCAAGGAGCGCCCGCAGGACAATGACTTCCAGCTCAGCCAGGCCCTGAGCCTGCTCAAGGGCTTGAGCATTACTCACAGTAAGTGATCCCCTGCATGCGTTACCTGCTTCTCCTGCTGTACCTGTTGGGCGGCGCCGTGATCGCGGCGCCTGCCCAACAGGGCAAGGCCTACATGAGCCTGATCATCGACGATCTTGGCCAGAACACCGCCCGCGATAGCCGCACCTTGGCCCTGCCCGGCCCGGTGACCATGGCGATCATGCCCGACACACCTCACGCCACTGAATTCGCCCGCCAGGCCCACAAAGCAGGCAAAACGGTGATCCTGCACATGCCTATGGACCCGGCCACCGGTCCTTACGCCTGGCACCCCGGTACGCCGTTGCCAGAGCTGGCCCAGCGCCTGGAAGCCGCCCTGGCCAAGGTGCCCTACGCCGCCGGGATCAATAACCACATGGGCAGTCGCATGACCTCGCAAGCCGAGGCCATGGCCTGGCTGATGGACGAGCTACAGCGCCGTCACCTGTTTTTCGTCGACAGCCGCACCAGTGCCGCCACGGTGGCGGCGGCCAGGGCCCAAGTGCTCGATCTGGCGCATGTTTCACGGGATGTATTCCTGGACGATGTACGCACCCCCGAGGCGATTGCCGGGCAATTACGCCAAGGCATCGAACTGGCACGCAAACAGGGATCAGCCGTATTGATCGGGCACCCCTACCCACAGACGCTCGAGGTGCTGGAACGGGAAATGCCCCGGCTAAAAAACCAGGGCATTGAACTAATCACCATTCGGCAGATGATTGCAGAGCGTAGCAATCTGGCCATGCCGGCCCATGGCCGACAGGGCCGTTACACCAATCGATGAATTCAAGCGCTGCGACGCCCTTCGATTCAACAAGCACCGGTGTTACATATTGCTGGCCGCCAAGACCAGAAACGACAAGGGCCCTGTTCTCGCGAACAGGGCCCTTGTCATCACACGGCGTGCAGGTTAGCTGTAAACCCGGCCCAGCAACTGGCGATGGCTCTCGAACTGGTCAAGCACATCACGGGTGATCTGATCAGGCGTGAAGCCCATCAGATCGTACTCCTGGCTACCGTTGTGCAGGTACACCTCGGCACGGTAGAAGCGCTGGCGCACTTCGCTTTCACCTTCGACCGGCGCTTCGCTTGGCGCGGCCAGATAACCGTCCAGGCTCACTTCGTAGACGAAAGGATTGCCCTCTTCCATCATCACCCGCAGGCCCATGGTCGAACGTGACTGACCGACGCGGGTCTCCACTTCAACGCCGAGGTTACGCAGTTGCACTGCGGCCTCCTTCAGCGCTGGGCTGACCTGCTTGTCCATGAAGCGCTGGACCATTGCCTGGGTCGGTTGCAGGTCGAGCTGGCTCAGGCGCTCGCTGAAGCCGCGACGACCGCGGGCCGCCAGCTCGGCTTGTTCCTGTTCGATCTGGCTATCCTGCTTCATGGCCTTGTACAGACCGAACATGAACAGCACCAGCACCACCGAGAACGGCAAGCCGGCCAGTACCACCATGGTCTGCATGGCGGCGAAGTTGCCGGCAAACAGCAGACCGATGGTCACCAGGGTGATCACCACCGACCAAAACACTACCATCCAGTGCGGCGCGTCCTCGTCGACCTGGCCGCCTTTGCACGACAGGTTGGCCATCATCACCGCGCCAGAGTCGGCCGGGGTGAGGAACAGCACGAAGCCGACGAACACCGCCACACCAATGACAATCTTGGCCGCCGGGAAGAATTCCAGCAGTTGGTAGATCGACATCGACGGCTGCTCAAGCGCGGTCTTGCCCAGCTCCACGGCGCCATGATTCATCACCAGGTCCAGCGCGGTGTTGCCGAAGATCGACAGCCAGGCCAGGGTGAAGCCCAGCGGGATCAGCAGAACGCCAGCAACCAGTTCACGCACGGTGCGGCCCTTGGAGATACGGGCGATGAACATGCCGACGAACGGCCCCCAGGAAATCCACCAGGCCCAGTAGAACACGGTCCACAGCCCAAGCCAGCGCTCGGACTTGCCCGCCTGGTCTTCATAGACGTAGAGATCGAAGGTCTTCAGCACGATGCCGTTGAGGTAGTCGCCGATGTTCTGTACGAAACCGTTGAGCAGGTGCAGGGTGTCACCTGCCAGCAGGACGAAGATAAACAGGCCGCTGAACAGGATGATGTTCAGGTTCGACAGGCGACGGATGCCGTTCTCTACGCCGGAAACTGCGGCCACTGTGGCCACTGTGGCCATGACCAGAATCACGATTAGCAGGTTGGTCTTGCTGTGGTCCATGCCGAACAGGTATTCCAGGCCCGAGGCCACCTGCATCGAACCGATGCCTAAATTGGTCACCAGACCCAGCAGCGTCACGAACATGCCGAAGATGTCCACCGCGTGACCGGCGCCACCCTTGACCCACCGCTCGCCCATCAGCGGGTACAGCGCCGAGCGCAGTGCCAGCGGCTGGTTGTGACGGTAGGCGAAGTAGCCCACAGCCAGACCGACCAGAGCGTAGATCGCCCAGCCGTGCAGGCCCCAGTGCAGGAAGGTCAGCTGCAGGCCCTGGCGCGCCGCCTCGGCGCTGGCTGCGGTGCCTTCTGGCGGGTTGAAGTAGTGATCCAGCGGCTCGGAGGCACCGAAGTACAGCAGCGAGATGCCGATACCCGAGGAGAACAGCATGCCGGCCCAAGCGCCATAGCTGAAGTCGGGTTTGTCGTCCTTGCCGCCAAGCTTGAGCTTGCCGAAACTGGAGAAGGCCAGAACGATCACGAATACCAGGTAGCCGCCGATCACCAGCATGTAATACCAGCCGAAGCTGCGTGTCAGCCAGGTCTGGGCGACGTTGAGCACTTCGCCGGCTTTCTCAGGTACAGCGATAAGCAAGGCAGTCAACACGAGGATCAGCAACGCGGAGGTGATGAACACCACGCTATTGACCCGGACCCTCTCGGTAGGGGTCTTGATAAGGGAGGCAGAACTCATTGCACGTAGGCTCCGGGCAGTGCGAGAGAAACGAAAACAACCTTTCCCTGAGCAAATGGTGCAATAGCCCCACTGCAGCAGGTGTTATAAAAGCACTTTGAAAAACCGTGATCCCGAATCGATTGCGTTGAAAAAAACAGACCAAAAGTCCCTCTTCGAGGATTGAGCGCGCAGTCAGCGACCGCCCGGCAGATCTGTTCAACGCACCGCTTACACCCGTAAACACCTTGTATTCCGGGGGTTCCACGCCTTTTTGGGGTGCCAATTTGGGCCAGCTGACGGCAGGAAAAACCTGTCAATGGCACAGATTGTCGCAGAGCTTATTCTTTGTTGATTGAACGTTCAATCAAAACAAAATAGACTGGCCTTCGCCGAGGCAGCCGCTCGTCGACTGCTCGCAGGCCTGAGGAGATTTGCAAGATGCCCAAGGTCGGTATGCAACCCATTCGCCGCCAGCAGTTGATCGAAGCCACATTGCTGGCTATCGACCAGGTCGGCATGGGTGACGCCAGCATTGCGCTGATCGCCCGTTTGGCCGGTGTGTCGAATGGCATCATCAGTCACTACTTTCAGGACAAGAACGGCCTGATCGCAGCGACCATGCGGTACTTGATGAGCGTGCTGAACGAGAACGTCGTCGCCAACCGGCAGGCGCTCAAGGACCACAGCCCGCGCGCCCACCTGCAGGTGATCATCGAAGGCAACTTCGACGCCAGCCAGGTCAACGGCCCGGCAATGAAAACCTGGTTGGCCTTCTGGGCCTCCAGCATGCACCAGCCGTCTTTGCACAGGTTGCAGCGGATCAACGATCACCGCTTGTATTCCAACCTGTGCTGCCAGTTCCGCCGCTCCCTGCCGTTGCCTGAAGCACGCAGCGCGGCCCGCGGACTTGCAGCGTTGATCGACGGTCTGTGGCTGCGCGGAGCGCTGTCCGGAGACGCCTTCGACACCGACCAGGCGAAACAAATCGCTTACGAATACATGGATCTACAACTGGCGAAACAGACGAGCCCGGACACACAAAACCAGGCCTCTGAACCACCGCGCGCCGCGATTGCCCAACAAGCAGGAGCGCTGCACGGATAGCCAAACACACCTATGCACTTGCGAGGACACTATGGCCCGTTTCGAACTGCAAAAACTCTACATTGATGGTGGTTATGTCGACGCTTCCAGCGACGCTACCTTCGACGCCATCAACCCGGCCAACGGCGAAGTCCTCGCCCAGGTGCAACGCGCCAGCAAAGAAGACGTCGAGCGCGCAGTAGAAAGCGCCGAGCGCGGCCAGAAAGTCTGGGCCGCGATGACCGCCATGCAGCGTTCGCGCATCCTGCGCCGCGCCGTCGACATCCTGCGTGAGCGCAACGATGAGCTGGCCGCCCTGGAAACCCTGGACACCGGCAAGTCCTACTCCGAAACCCGTTATGTCGACATCGTCACCGGCGCTGACGTCCTGGAGTACTACGCAGGCCTGGTACCGGCCATCGAAGGCGAGCAGATCCCGCTGCGCGACAGCTCGTTCGTCTACACCCGCCGCGAGCCGCTGGGCGTGACCGTCGGTATCGGCGCCTGGAACTACCCGATCCAGATCGCCCTGTGGAAATCCGCGCCAGCCCTGGCTGCCGGCAACGCGATGATCTTCAAGCCGAGCGAAGTCACTTCGCTGACCACCCTGAAACTGGCCGAGATCTACACCGAAGCTGGCCTGCCAGACGGCGTGTTCAACGTCCTGACCGGCAGCGGCCGTGAAGTCGGCACCTGGCTGACCGAGCACCCGCGCATCGAGAAAGTCTCGTTCACCGGCGGCACCGACACCGGCAAGAAAGTCATGGCCAGCGCCTCGAGCTCCTCGCTCAAGGAAGTCACCATGGAACTGGGCGGCAAGTCGCCACTGATCATCTGCGAAGATGCCGATCTGGATCGCGCTGCCGACATCGCCATGATGGCCAACTTCTACAGCTCGGGTCAGGTGTGCACCAACGGCACCCGCGTGTTCATTCCAGCCTCGCTGAAAGCGGCCTTCGAAGCCAAGATCGCCGAGCGCGTTGCGCGTATCCGCGTTGGCAACCCTGAAGACGAGAACACCAACTTCGGCCCACTGGTCAGCTTCGCCCACATGGAAAACGTCCTGGGCTACATCGCCAAGGGCAAGGAAGAAGGCGCACGCGTACTGTGCGGCGGCGAGCGTCTGACCGACGGCGAATTCGCCAAAGGCGCGTTCGTGGCCCCGACCGTGTTCACCGATTGCCGTGACGACATGACCATCGTCAAGGAAGAAATCTTCGGCCCGGTGATGAGCATCCTCTCCTACGAAACCGAAGAAGAAGTCATCCGTCGTGCCAACGACACCGACTTCGGCCTGGCTGCCGGCGTCTGCACCAACGACATCAGCCGCGCCCACCGCATCATCCACCAGCTGGAAGCCGGCATCTGCTGGATCAACGCCTGGGGCGAGTCGCCAGCCGAAATGCCGGTTGGCGGTTACAAGCAGTCTGGTGTCGGCCGTGAAAACGGCGTGAGCTCGCTGGCTCAGTACACTCGCATCAAGTCGGTACAGGTCGAGCTGGGCAACTACAACTCGGTGTTCTAAGCACCCCTGTAGCCGCGCCCGGTCCGCAAGGTCCGGGCGCTTCCCGCTTTCCTGACTACTGCCAAAATGAGGGAACAGAAATGTCCCATGAATTCGATTACATCATCGTCGGTGCCGGCTCTGCCGGTAACACCCTGGCGACCCGCCTGACCGAAGACCCAGGCGTTACTGTCCTGCTGCTCGAAGCCGGTGGCCCGGACTACCGCATGGATTTCCGCACCCAGATGCCTGCCGCCCTGGCTTTCCCGCTGCAGGGTCGTCGTTACAACTGGGCTTACGAGACCGATCCTGAGCCCCACATGGACGGCCGCCGGATGGAATGCGGTCGCGGCAAAGGCCTGGGTGGCTCATCGCTGATCAACGGCATGTGCTACATCCGTGGCAACGCCATGGACTTCGACGGCTGGGCAGAACTGCCAGGCCTGCAAGACTGGACCTACCTGGATTGCCTGCCGTACTTCCGCAAAGCGGAAACCCGCGACATCGGTCCGAACGACTACCACGGCGGCGAAGGCCCGGTCAGCGTGACCACGCCTAAAGCCGGCAACAACCCGCTGTTCCACGCCATGGTCGAAGCCGGCGTGCAGGCCGGTTACCCACGCACCGAAGACCTCAACGGCTACCAGCAGGAAGGTTTCGGTCCGATGGACCGCACCGTGACGCCTAAAGGCCGTCGCTCCAGCACCGCCCGCGGCTACCTGGACACCGCCAAGAAGCGCTCGACGCTGACCATCGTCACCCATGCCCTGAGCGATCGCGTACTGTTCGACGGCAAGCGTGCCGTAGGCGTGACCTACCTGGTCGGCGCCAGCGAAGAGCGTGTGGAAGCCCGTGCGCGCAAGGAAGTCATCGTCTGCAGCGGTGCCATCGCTTCGCCGCAACTGCTGCAACGCTCCGGTGTCGGCCCGGCCGAACTGCTGAAAAGCCTGGACATCCCGGTGGTCCACGACCTGCCGGGCGTCGGTGAAAACCTGCAGGACCACCTGGAACTGTACCTGCAATACGCCTGCACCCAGCCGGTGTCCCTGTACCCGTCGCTGCTCTGGTACAACCAGCCGGCCATCGGTGCCGAGTGGCTGTTCAACGGTACCGGTATCGGCGCCAGCAACCAGTTCGAGGCCGGTGGTTTCATCCGCACCCGCCCGGAATTCAAATGGCCGAACATCCAGTACCACTTCCTGCCCGTTGCGATTAACTACAACGGCAGCAATGGCGTACAGGAACACGGTTTCCAGGCGCACATGGGTTCGATGCGCTCGCCAAGCCGCGGCCGCATCCAGGCCAAGTCGAAAGACCCGCGTCAGCACCCGAGCATCCTGTTCAACTACATGGCCACCGAGCAGGACTGGCAGGAATTCCGCGACGGCATCTGCCTGACCCGCGAAATCATGGCTCAGCCGGCGCTGGATGCCTACCGTGGCCGCGAGATCAGCCCGGGCGCCGATGTGCAGACCGACGAGGAACTGGACAAGTTCATCCGCGAGCATGCCGAAACCGCGTTCCACCCGTCCTGCTCGTGCAAGATGGGCACCGACGACATGGCCGTGGTCGATGGCCAGGGTCGCGTGCATGGCATGCAGGGCCTGCGTGTGGTCGACGCCTCGATCATGCCGATCATCATCACCGGCAACCTCAACGCCACCACGATCATGATCGCCGAGAAAATCTCCGACAAGATCCGTGGCCGCCAGTCGTTACCGCGCAGCACTGCCAAGTACTACGTCGCCAACGAGGCACCGGTCAAAGGCAAGGCTATGCGTGAGGTAAAGCAGGCCTAATGCCCCGCGATAAGGCCCGCCAAAGCAACACAAAACAGGCACCCGATGGGTGCCTTTTTTATACCTGCGATTAACCCTTTACAGCCCGCCAACCCCTCAGGTTAGAATCCTTGGCACGCGACCTGCTTAGCAAAGAAAGCACGCCGCCCCTCCTTTCTGATTTTCCCCGGAGTACTACCTTTGGATGCGTCCACCATCAATAGCCTGTTCTTGATCGGCGCATTGCTGGTAGGTGCAAGTATTCTGGTCAGCTCACTGTCATCGCGCCTGGGCATCCCGATCCTGGTCATCATCCTCGCAGTCGGCATGATCGCTGGCGTGGATGGCGGCGGCATCATCTTCAACAACTACCCGGCCGCCTACCTGGTGGGCAACCTGGCATTGGCCGTGATCCTCCTCGATGGCGGTTTGCGCACGCGCGTGGCGAGTTTCCGCGTAGCCCTGTGGCCGGCGCTGTCGCTCGCCACGGTCGGCGTGCTGATCACCACCGGGCTGACCGGCATGGCCGCTGCCTGGCTGTTCGACCTGAGTCTGATCCAGGGCCTGTTGATCGGTGCCATCGTCGGCTCCACCGACGCCGCAGCCGTGTTCTCCTTGCTCGGCGGCAAAGGCCTGAACGAACGGGTAACCGCCACCCTGGAAATCGAATCGGGCAGCAACGACCCGATGGCCGTGTTCCTCACCGTCACCCTCATCGACATGATCGCCAGCGGCCAGACCGGCCTGCACTGGAGCCTGCTTACCCACCTGCTGCGCGAGTTCGGTATCGGCGGCCTGCTGGGCCTGGGCGGCGGTTGGCTGATGCTGCAGATGGTCAACCGCATCAACCTGGCCGGCGGCCTGTACCCGATCCTGGTGGTGGCCGGCGGCCTGGTGGTGTTCTCCCTGACCAACGCCTTGCACGGCAGTGGCTTCCTCGCTGTCTACCTGTGTGGCCTGGTACTGGGCAATCGGCCGATCCGCAGCCGCCACGGTATTCTGCATATGCTCGATGGCATGGCGTGGCTGGCGCAGATCGGCATGTTCCTGGTCCTCGGCCTGCTGGTCACCCCGCACGACCTGTTGCCAATCGCCCTGCCCGCCCTAGGCCTGGCGCTGTGGATGATTATCTTCGCCCGGCCCTTGTCGGTGGTTGCCAGCCTGCTGCCATTCAAGGCCTTCCACGGCCGTGAGAAAGCCTTTATCTCCTGGGTCGGCCTACGCGGTGCGGTGCCCATTATTCTCGCGGTGTTCCCGCTAATGGCCGGGCTGCCCGATGCCCAGCTGTTCTTCAACCTGGCGTTCTTTATCGTTCTGGTCTCGCTGTTGGTGCAAGGCACCAGCCTGCCATGGGTGGCCAAGCTACTCAAAGTAACGGTGCCGCCGGACCCGGCGCCGATCTCCCGTTCGGCCCTGGAAGTGCACATCACCAGCGAGTGGGAACTGTTCATCTACCGCCTCGGTGCGGAAAAATGGTGCATCGGCGCCGCCCTGCGCGAGCTGAAAATGCCCGAAGGCACCCGTATCGCCGCCCTGTTTCGTGGCCAGCAACTACTCCACCCGTCGGGAAGTACCACCCTGGAAGTCGACGACCTGCTGTGCGTGATCGGCCACGAACACAACCTGCCAGCCCTCGGCAAGCTGTTCAGCCAGGCACCGCAACGCGGTCTTGATTTGCGCTTCTTCGGTGACTTCGTGCTCGAAGGTGACGCAGAACTGGGGGCTGTAGCGGCGTTGTACGGTTTGCAGCTCGACGGCCAGGACCCGCATATGCCGCTCAGTCGCTTCATTACCCAGAAGGTTGGCGGTGAGCCGGTGGTCGGTGACCAGATCGAATGGAACAACACACTATGGACGGTGGCGGTGATGGAAGGGAACAAGATCAGCAAAGTGGGCGTCAAATTCCCCGAAGGAACTCGACCCGGCCCCGGCTTGTTCCTTTAAACTCAAACCTTCGCCCCTGCTTGCAAGAATTTTCTGCCTATGTCTCTGCGCACCTCCATATGCGCAGCCCTGCTCGGGCTGTGTCTGTCACTCTCCTACGCCTGGGCGGCAGAACCGCCAACCCGTGCGTCCATTCAACACAGCCTGGACAAGATCGCCGAGCGCAAACTGCCGGAAGCTGAGCAGAAAGCCCTGCAGCAGGTTCTCGAAAAGACCCTGACCTTCCTCGGCAATAAGGAAGAGAGCGAGAAAAAGCTCGTCGCACTCAAGCAACAACTCAACGATGCGCCGCGCCGGACCAGCGAGAACCAACGCGAACTGGCCAAGCTCAATGAAAGCAAGGTGGTCGCCGTGGCCCAGCGCTACGCCGCGCTGAGCGTACCGCAGCTTGAACAGCTACTGGCAGAGCGCACCACCGAGCAGGGCGAACTGCAGAAAGCCCTGTCTGAAGCCAACAGCCTGACCATCACCTCCCAGACCCGCCCAGAGCGGGCCCAGGCTGAAATCAGCGCCAACCAGACCCGCGTCCAGCAGATCAACAACAGCCTCAAGCTCGGCAAGGATGGCGGTAAACCGCTGACTGCAGATCTGCGCAACCAGCTCAACGCCGAACTGACCGCGATCAATGCCTTGACCCTGCTGCGTCGCCAGGAACTGGCCGGCAACAGCCTGTTGCAAGACCTCGGCAACAGTCAGCATGACTTGCTGATTGAACGTGCCACACGCCTGGAACAGGAAATCCAGGACCTGCAGACGCTGATCAACCAGAAGCGCCTGGCCCAGTCCCAACAGACCGTTACCGAGCAGTCCATCGAAGCGCAGAAGGCCGGCGGTAGTACCTTGTTGGCCACCGAAAGCGCAGCCAATCTCAAACTCTCCGATTACCTGCTGCGCAGCACCGACCGCCTCAACGAGCTGACTCAGCAGAACCTCAAGACCAAGCAGCAACTGGACAGCCTGACCCAGGCCGACCAGGCCCTGGAGGAGCAGATCAGCGTACTCAAGGGCAGCCTGCTGCTGTCCAAGATCCTCTACAAGCAGAAACAGGCCCTGCCGCACCTGAAGGTCGACCGCAACCTGGCCGACCAGATCGCCGATATCCGCCTGTACCAGTTCGAGATCAACCAACAGCGCGAACAGATCACCAGCCCGAGCAGCTACGTCGACAAACTGCTCGCCAATCAGCCCGAGGAGAACGTCACCCCACAACTGCGCAAAGCCTTGCTGGAAGTGGCGATTACCCGCAGCGACCTGCTGGAACGACTCAATCGCGAACTGAGCTCCCTGCTCAACGAATCCATCACCCTGCAGCTGAACCAGAAGCAGTTGCTCAGCACCTCCCAGAGCTTGCGCACCACACTCGACGAGCAAATGTTCTGGATCCCGAGCAACAAGCCACTGGAGCTGGAATGGCTGCGAACCGTCCCCGATCGCCTGCACAAGCAGTTGGTCAGCTTGCCCTGGGGATCCGGAATCAAGGAGCTGGGCGATGGCCTGGTCCAGCGTCCACTGCTGTTCTTGCCGCTATTGTTGTTGATCGGCGCCCTGCTGTGGCGACGCAAATACCTGTATAACCGTCTGAACAAAGTTCACCAGGACGTCGGCCACTTCAAGCGCGACAGCCAGTGGCACACACCCCAGGCGATCCTGATCAACATCCTCCTGGCCATGCCCCTGAGTCTTGGCCTGGCCCTGTGCGGTTACGCCCTGCAAATCGATGCCCGTGGGCAGAACGCCAACCTCGGTGCCGCCCTGTGGCAGATCGCCCAGGCCTGGCTGGTGTTCTACACCGCTTACCGAGTACTGGCCCCCGGTGGCGTTGCTGAATTGCATTTCCGCTGGGACAAATCGCAAGTCGAATTCCTGCGCCGCTGGATTCGCCGCCTGGGTGCCGTGGTACTGGCGCTGGTCGGCGTGGTCGCGGTGGCAGAACACCAACCCTCAGCCCTGGCTGACGACGTGCTCGGCATTGGCGTGGTACTGACCTGCTATGCCTTGATGACCTGGCTGCTCAGCCGCCTGCTGCTCAGCAGCCCGGCGCACCGCAACACCTCGCTGTTCCGCCAGGCCGTGGGCGTGGCCTTCACCGCCCTGCCGATCGCCTTGTTCATCGCCGTGTGCTTTGGCTACTACTACACCGCGCTGAAGCTCACCGACCGCCTGATCGACACCCTCTACCTGCTGATGTTCTGGCTGGTGATCGAGGCCGCGTTCGTCCGCGGCCTGGCCGTGGCCGCCCGGCGCCTGGCCTACCAGCGGGCACTGAGCAAGCGCCAGGCGAGCACCAAGGAAGGGCTCGATGGCGAAGTCATTGTCGAAGAACCGACCCTGGACATCGAACAGGTCAACCAGCAGTCCCTGCGCCTGATCCGCCTGGCGCTGCTCGGCGGCTTCATCGCGGCGCTGTACTGGGTCTGGTCCGACCTGATCAGCGTGGTCGCCTACCTCGACAACATCACCCTGTACGAGTACACCAGCGGCACTGGCGCGACCATGAGCATGGTACCGATCAGCCTCAGTGACATGCTCGGCGCCCTGGTCATCATCGGTATCACCATCGCCCTGGCCGGCAACTTGCCGGGCTTGCTGGAAGTACTGGTGCTGTCGCGCCTGAACCTGGCCCAGGGCAGCGCCTACGCCACTACTACGCTGCTGTCCTATGTAATTGCCGGGGTCGGCTTCGTCTCGACCCTCTCGGCCCTCGGCGTCAGCTGGGACAAACTGCAGTGGCTGGTGGCCGCGCTGTCGGTAGGCCTGGGCTTCGGCATGCAGGAGATCTTCGCCAACTTCATCTCCGGCATCATGATCCTGTTCGAACGCCCGGTACGCATCGGCGACACCATTACCATCGGCAACCTGTCCGGCACGGTGAGCAAGATCCGTATCCGCGCCACGACCATTACCGACTTCGACCGCAAGGACATCATTGTCCCGAACAAGACCTTCATCACCGGGCAACTGATCAACTGGTCGCTGACCGACACCATCACCCGCGTCACCCTCAAGCTCGGTGTCGACTATGGCTCGGATCTGGACCTGGTGCGCTCCCTGCTGCTCAAGGCTGCCAACGACAACCCGCGGGTGCTCAAGGAGCCTGAACCGATTGTCTACTTCCTGAACTTCGGCGAGAGCACCCTGGACCACGAACTGCGCATGCACGTGCGTGACCTGGGCGACCGCAACCCGGTGCTGGATGAGATCAACCGCTTCATCAACAAGGAATTCAAGAAACAGAAGATCAACATCTCGTTCCGGCAGATGGAGGTCTACCTGAAGAACATGCAGGGCCAGGAATACAAAATGGTCCCGGTGGAGAGTCTGGACAAGACCGTGACTCAGCCGCTCAGCGATGACCACAAGCCGAGCGGCTCGCCCCCCGGCAAACCCGCCTGACTGGACGTCAACGGCCATAGCCTTGCAGAATGATCGGATATTCTGCTGGAGATGGCCGTTGAAAGCCCTCGACGAACTGACCTTCGACAACCGTTTTGCCCGCCTGGGCGACGCCTTTTCAACTTCAGTGCTCCCCGAGCCGATTGCCGAGCCGCGCCTGGTGGTAGTCAGCGAGGCCGCCATGGCCCTGCTCGACCTGGAGCCGAGCGAAGCGCACTCACCGGTGTTCGCCGAACTGTTTGGCGGACACAAGCTATGGAGCGAGGCCGAGGCGCGGGCCATGGTCTATTCCGGGCACCAGTTCGGCGGCTATAGCCCGCGCCTGGGGGATGGCCGCGGCCTGTTGCTGGGCGAGGTCTGCAACGACGCTGGCGAGCATTGGGACCTGCACCTCAAGGGCGCCGGAGAGACGCCTTATTCGCGCATGGGCGACGGTCGTGCCGTACTGCGTTCCTCGATCCGCGAGTTCCTCGCCAGCGAAGCCCTGCACGCCCTGGGCATTCCCAGCAGCCGCGCTTTGTGCGTAATCGGCTCAACCACACCGGTATGGCGCGAAACCCAGGAACGCGCCGCCATGCTCCTGCGCCTGGCACCGAGCCATGTGCGCTTCGGTCATTTCGAGTATTTCTATTACACCCGCCAGCCCGAGCAGCAGCGCGTCCTCGCCGAGCATGTGCTGAAGCTGCATTTCCCCGAATGCCAGAGCGATCCCGAACCGTACCTGGCAATGTTTCGCAGCATCGTCGAACGCAACGCCGAACTGATTGCCCTGTGGCAGGCTTATGGCTTCTGCCATGGGGTGATGAACACCGACAACATGTCGATCCTGGGCATCACCTTCGACTTCGGCCCGTTCGCCTTCCTCGACGACTTCGACGCCAACTTCATCTGCAATCACTCCGATGACCAAGGCCGCTACAGCTACAGCAACCAGGTGCCCATTGCCCACTGGAACCTCAGTGCCCTGGCCCAGGCGCTGACGCCGTTCATCAGTGTCGAGGCGCTGCAGGAAACCCTGGCGTTGTTCCTGCCGTTGTACCAAGCCCATTACCTGCACCTGATGCGCCGTCGCCTGGGCCTGCTGCAAGCAGAGGATGGCGATAAAGTACTGATCGAACGCCTGCTGCAACTGATGCAGCCCGGCGCGGTGGACTACACCCTGTTCTTCCGCAAGCTCGGCGACCAGCCCGCCGAAGCGGCTGTGCGTGTGGTGCGCGATGATTTCGTCGACCTCGCCGGTTTCGACGGCTGGGCGCAGGACTACCTGGCACGCCTGCAGCGCGAGCCAGGCAACAGCGAAGGCCGCCGCGAACGCATGCACGCGGTCAACCCGCTGTACATTCTGCGCAACTATCTGGCGCAGCGCGCCATCGAAGCCGCTGAAGGCGGTGATTACGAAGAAGTGCGGCGCCTGCACCAGGTGCTGTGCAAGCCGTTCGAGGAGCAGCCGGGGATGGAGGCTTATGCCGAACGCCCGCCGGAGTGGGGCAAGCATCTGGAGATCAGCTGCTCATCTTGACCCCTGTGGGCTTGCCCGCGATTGCGGTTTGTCAGTTACATCGCATCGCGGGGCAAGCCCGCCCCCACAGCCCCTACAACTAATTCCTGGAGTACCAATGACCGACCCGCTCGTGATCCCCTGCCCTCACTGCAACGGCCTGAACCGCATCCCTGCTGAGCGCCTCGGCGATACGCCAAAATGCGGCCGCTGCAAAAGCCCGGTTCTCCTGAGCAAACCCTTCGACCTCAAGCAAGGCGACTACGCCAGCCAGATCAAGGGCGACCTGCCGCTGCTGATTGACGTCTGGGCTGACTGGTGCGGACCATGCAAATCCTTCGCGCCGATCTTCGAGCAAGCCGCCAACCAGCTCAGCGGCCGCTGTCGCCTGGCAAAACTGGACAGCGAGGCCAACCAGCAATTGGCCGGGCAATTGGCAATTCGTTCGATTCCCAGCTTGATCCTGTTCAAGAATGGCCGGGAAGTGGCGCGTCAAAGCGGCGCATTCCCACTCCAACAACTACTGGAGTGGCTGCGCAGCCAGGGGATCTAGGTGTTTTCTTCGAGCAATGCGTGCAGTTCGACAAACTGCTGGGTCAGCTTGTGCCGCGGCTCCAGGTGAATCAACGGCCGGCTGGCCTGGTGTGACTCACGCATCTTCACCGAACTGTTGAGGTACACCGGCAGCACCGGCAGGCCTTCGGCCAGCAGTTCGTCGAGCATCTGCTGCGGCAGGCTGGCACGGGCCTGGAACTGGTTGACGACAATGCCCTCAACTTGCAGACCTTCGTTGTGATCGTCCTTGAGTTCCTCGATTTCAGCCAGCAGGCCATACAGTGCCTGGCGTGAAAAACTGTCGCAATCGAAAGGAATCAACACACGATCAGCAGCAATCAACGCCGAAACTGCGTAAAAATTAAGCGCTGGCGGCGTATCCAGATAGATCCGCTCATAGTCTTCGTCCAGCTCGTCGAGCAGTTTGCGCAGCTTGTTGATCTTGTGCTTGGCCTCAAGCTTGGGCTGCAGGTCAGCAAGCTCCGCGGTGGCGGTCACCACATGCAGGTTGTCGAAGGGGGTTTGGTAGATATCGACCTTGCTCTTCTTGGCAAACGGCCCGGACGACAGGGTCTGCTTGAAGAAATCGGCAATGCCCATGGGAATGTCGTCGCCGGTCAGCCCGGTGAGGTACTGGGTCGAATTGGCCTGGGCATCCAGGTCGATCAACAGGGTTCGATAGCCTTCATTGGCACTCACCGCCGCCAGGTTGCAGGCGATGCTCGACTTGCCCACACCACCTTTCTGATTGAACACCACGCGCCGCATGGAAAGACCTCCGTGTGTCAGGGAATGACCGAGTATGTGGGGCCGGACACGGCTTGACCAGCACCGTCTGGCTCAAGTTGACCAGGAATCGACCGACAACTGATTACCGCCGTTTGTCGGGGAAATATCAGGCCAGTCTCACAAAGCAGGCCCAATGAGGTCATTAACAGGCTGGGGTTTCTGTAACCAGTATTTGCTACACGCCCGCGTCACCGGGATAATGCGCGCCACTCGGCGATTGCGCCACACCCCTGACAGGTCGTTAGTTCCGAGTTACACCCTCGGCAAGGAAGTCCCTCAGGGCGGGAAACAAACATCGTGATCACCTTCAATATCAGCCAGTGGCGAGCATGGGCGCCGGGCCTGCAGACGACTGCCGCCTGGCAGCGCTGGAGCCAGACGGGCCAAGCCTTCGAGCCAAGCGATCAGGCGCCGGATGTGTCCTTTCTACCCGCCATGCAGCGTCGCCGCCTGAGCCACCTGGCACGCATGGCCTTCGCCGTGGGCTGGCCACTGGCCGATGGGCGACAGGACCTGCCGTTGGTGTTCGTCTCCCGCCACGGCGAGACCCCGCGTACATTCGACATCCTCAGCGACCTGGCCAACCAAGAGCCACTGTCACCCACCCAGTTCAGCCTCTCGGTGCATAACGCCATCATCGGCCTGTGGTCGATCATGCGCGCAGAAACCAGCGAAATGACCGCCCTGGCCGCTGCCGGGGACGGCTTCGAGCAGGGCGTGCTGGAGGCTGCCGGCCTGCTGCACGATGGCGCCCCGGCGGTCCTGTTGATCATCGCCGAGGAACAACCGCCCGCCGCCTATCGCGACTGGGTTGAAGACGTGCCTTTTGCCTACGCCCTGGGGTTGTTGCTGACCCCCGGCGACCAGTGGACGTTGAGCCTGGGCGAGGGTCCTGGCCCGGCAACCGCTGGCGAACCGCACGCCCTGAGCTGGTTGCGCAGCCTGCTCACTGAGCACACCACCTGTACCCACACCTGGAAGAGCCGTACATGGACCTGGCAACACAAGCCTTGAGCCGAGCAAAGGACGCCTATCACTGGCGCCTGTTGGCCACCGCCGCCAGTTTCTTCCTGTTCGGCGTCGGCGGCCTGTGCCTGCAGTTGCTGGTGTTCCCGCTGCTGGCCTGCCTGCCCGGCGACAGCGCCCGTCACCGGCAACGGGCCCGGCACACTATCAGTTGGCTGTTCTGGCGCTTCATTCGCTTCATGTACTGCAGCGGTGTGCTGACCTATGAGGTGCGTGGCGCGGAAAAGCTCGGTCGTCCCGGGCAGATGATCATTGCCAACCACCCGTCGCTGATTGACGTGGTGTTTCTCATCGGCCTGGTGCGCCAGGCCAACTGCGTGGTCAAGCAGAGCCTGTTCCACAACCCCTTTACCCGCGGCCCGGTGAGTTCGGCGCAGTACATCAGCAACGACGGCAGCCTGGACATGCTCGACACTGCGGTGGACGCCCTGCGCAGCGGCCAGACCCTGATCATCTTCCCCGAAGGTACCCGCACGCCACCCGACCAGGTGCCGGCCTTTCATCGCGGCGCCGCCGCAATTGCCCTGCGCGGTGCGAAGATCATCACGCCGGTGACCATCAGGGTCAGCCCCACCACCCTGACCAAGGCCGAACCCTGGTACCGCATCCCCCGGCGCCGGGTGCACTTCAGCTTGCAGGTCGGCGACGATATCGACCCCCAGGCCTTCGCCACCCAGGGCCCCGCGCCCCAGGCCTCGCGCAAACTCAACGATTACCTGCACCAGTACTTCACCAAGGAGCTCGCCACAGATGAGCGTTCCACAGCAAGACCTTAACCGCGACATCAAACTGTTGATCATCGAGGCCCTGGGCCTGGAAGACATCAGCGCCGAGGACATCGGCGACGAGCAGACCCTGTTCGGCGAGGGCCTTGGCCTGGATTCGGTGGACGCCCTCGAACTCGGCTTGGCGATTCAGAAGAAGTACGGCATCAAGATCGACGCCGACGCCAAGGACACCCGCAACCATTTCACCAGCGTGGCCAGCCTTGCGGCTTTCGTCACCGCTAAACAGGCAGCCTGAGACAGCACCATGCAAACCCGCGAAGACATCTTCAACACCCTGCGCGACGCGCTGGTCGAACTGTTCGAACTGGACCCGGCCAACATCAGCCTGGAGTCGAACCTGTACCAGGACCTGGAGATCGACAGCATCGACGCTGTCGACCTGATCGATCACATCAAACGCCAGACCGGCAAAAAAATCGCCGCCGACGAGTTCAAGGCGGTGCGCACCGTCAATGACGTGGTCGAGGCCGTGTATCGCCTGGTCAACAGCGCGGCATGAAACGCCTGATTGGCCTGGGCCTGGTCGTGGCCGGTCTGCTGTACCCCTTTGCGGTGTATTTCGGCATGGCCCATTTTGCCCCCTGGCAGTTCGGCCTGCTGCTCGGTGCGCTGTGGCTGGCGCGCGCGCTGAGTGAGCCGCGGCGGCCCGGCGGCCACTGGATGGCCGTGGCAGCGATCGCCTTCTGCGCGCTGCTGGCGCTGTTCAACAACCCGCAGCTGCTGCGTTGGTACCCGGTGCTGATCAGTGCCTTCATGCTGGGCCTGTTCGGTCTGAGCCTGAAGTTCGGCCCGCCGATGGCAGAGCGTCTGGCGCGGCTGCGCGAGCCGGAGCTGCCGGAGATGGCGGTCCATTACACGCGCCAGGTGACCAAGGCCTGGAGCCTGTTTTTCCTGGCCAACGGCCTGGTCGCCGCCGCGCTGACCCTGTGGGCGCCACTGCGCTGGTGGACCCTGTACAACGGCCTGATCGCCTACGGCTTGATGGGCCTGCTGTTTGCCATTGAATGGCTGATAAGACAACACGTACGAGGACGCTCATGAAATGGATAAACCTTGAGCAGCTACTGCACCCCGACAGCGCTCCACGCCCGGTAACCCTGGCCCCGGCACTGGACCACGGCGAGCTCTGCCAGCAGGCCCTGCAACTGGCCGCCGGCCTGCAGCGTCGCGGTGTACAGCGCCTGGCCGTGCACCTGAACGATGCCGCGTTGCTGGCCATCGCCCTGCTCGGCGCCTGGCGCGCCGGCGTACAGGTGCTGCTGCCCGCGGACCTGCAAGCGCAAACCCGCCAACGTTGGCAAGGCGAGGTCGACCTGTGGATCAGCGAGCAGGACCAGCCACTCGAGGCGTTGTTCGACACCGCGCTGGCCGCCGCCGACCTCGACCTCGACAATTGCCGCCTGAGCCTGTGCACCTCCGGCTCCAGCGGCGAACCCAAGCGCATCGACAAACAGCTGCGCCAGCTGGCCAACGAAGTGCAGGCGCTGGAGCAACTGTGGGGCGCTGAACTGGACAACGCCTGCATCATCGGCAGTGTCGCCACCCAGCATATCTACGGCCTGCTGTTCCGCGTGCTCTGGCCCTTGTGCGCCGGACGTCCGTTCCTGCGCCAGCAGTTGCCGTTCCCCGAGGACCTGCAACGGGCCAGCCGTGAACACCCGGCCTTTGCCTGGGTCGCCAGCCCGGCCTTGCTCAAGCGCATGGGCGATAACCTCGACTGGCCGGCGCTGAGCCGGGTGCGACGGGTGTTTTCCTCGGGTGGCGAGTTGCCCGCAAATGCAGCCCAGGCCTTGCACCAGCGCCTGCAGCAATGGCCGACGGAAATCCTCGGCAGCTCGGAAACCGGTGGTATCGCCTGGCGCCAGGGCGACAACCTGTGGCAACCCTTCGCCCAGGTGCAACTGAGCCAGAATGCCGCAGGCGCACTGCGCATCGCGTCGCCGTACCTGCCGGTGGGCCATGTCGAGCAAAGTGCCGATGCGGTGGAATTTGCCGACGACGGTCGTTTCCGCCTGCTCGGACGCCTGGACCGTATCGTCAAGCTAGAAGAAAAACGTATCTCCCTACCAATGCTGGAAAAGGCCCTGCTCGATCATCCCTGGGTCGAGGACGCGCGCCTGGCGGTGGTCCAGGAAAACCGCGCCTCCCTCGGTGCCCTGCTGGTGCTCAGCGCCAGCGGCATGCATGCCTTGCGCAACCAGGGCCGGCGCGCCATCACCGAAGGCTTGCGCACTCACCTGGGCCAGCATTGCGAAGCCCTGGCCCTGCCGCGACGCTGGCGCTTGCTGCGTCAGTTGCCGTTCAACGCTCAAGGCAAATTGCCCCAGGCCGACGTCGAAGCCTTGTTGCTCGCACCGCGCCCGACAGGCCCGGAGGTCATCAGCCAGGCGCGAAAAGACGCCGAACTGCATCTGCACCTGGCCGTCTCGGCGGACCTGGCCTACTTCAATGGTCACTTTCCACAGACCCCGGTACTGCCGGGTGTTGTCCAAGTCGACTGGGCCATCGAACTGGGCCAGGCCCTGCTCGATCAGCCGCGGCGTTTCGCCGGCATGGAAGTGCTGAAATTCCAGCAACTGGTACGCCCCGGTGACCCGCTGCAACTGAGCCTGCGTTTCGATGCCGAACGCGGCAAACTCTACTTCACCTACAGCAATGCCGGGGCGCCCTGCTCCAGCGGCCGCATTGTGCTGGAGACTATCGGTGCATAAGCCTTGTGCAGTAATCCCGGTCTACAACCATGAGCTGGCCGTGCCGGCAGTGGTCGCCGACCTGCTCAAGGCCGGCCTGCCCTGTGTGCTGGTGGACGATGCCAGCAGCCCGGCCTGCGCTGCCGTGTTGCGGCAACTGGCCGAGCAGGAACAGGTGTTTCTGGTCCAGCTGGCACTCAACCAGGGCAAAGGCGGCGCGGTCATGGCCGGCCTGCGCGAAGCCGCACGCCTGGGTTTCAGCCATGCCCTGCAGGTGGACGCCGATGGCCAGCATGACCTGGCCGATGTCAGCCGTTTTCTGGAACAGTCTCGCGCCTATCCCCAGGCGCTGATCTGTGGTTATCCACAATACGACGCCAGTGTGCCCAAGGGCCGTCTGTATGCCCGCTACCTGACGCACGTCTGGGTGTGGATCAACAGCCTGTCGTTGCAGATTCCCGACTCCATGTGCGGTTTCCGGGTCTACCCGCTGCCGCCGACCCTGGCCCTGATCGACGCGGTCAAGCTGGGCAAGCGCATGGACTTCGACCCCGAAATCCTCGTGCGCCTGGCCTGGCGCAACCAGCCGATGCGCTGGCTGGCGACCCGAGTGCATTACCCCCAGGACGGCCTGTCGCACTTTCGCCTGATCCACGACAACGCCCTGATCTCGAAGATGCACACCAAGCTGTTCTTCGGCATGTTGCTGCGCGCCCCGGCGATCCTCTGGCGGCGGTGGCAAGCATGAACAGCCGCGAACAACACTGGGCAAGCCATGAGGAGCGCGGCAGTTTCTGGCTGATGAAACTGACCGCGTCTGGCGTCAAACTGCTCGGCCGACGCCTGCTCAGCCCCCTGCTCTACGGCATCGTCCTGTACTTCTTCCTGTTTGGCCGCAAGGCCCGGCACAGTGCCTGGGAGTACCAGCAACGCCTGGCCGACTGGAGTGGCCAGGCGACCTTGCGCCCCAGCCACTGGAAGGTGTTCGGCCAGTTCATGGCCTTTGCCGATGCCCTGCTGGACAAACTTGACGTGTGGAACGGCAAGCTGCGCCTGGAGCAGATCGAGATCGTCGATCCAGGGCACTTGCACACCCAGCTGCGCGCCGAGCGCGGGCAGATGCTGGTCGGTGCACACCTGGGCAACCTCGAAGTCTGCCGCGCCCTGGCCGAGCTGGGCGAACAGGTGACCATGAACGTGCTGGTACACACCAAGCACGCCGAGCGCTTCAATCGCCTGCTCGGTGAGTCCGGGGCGAGCAACCTGCGGTTGATCCAGGTCAGCGAACTGGACCCGGCGATCATGCTGCAACTGAGCCAGCGCCTGGACCGCGGCGAGTGGCTGGCAATCGCCGGCGACCGTGTGCCGCTGCATGGCGCACGCACGGTCGAGGTGGATTTCCTTGGCCACCGGGCCGCTTTCCCGCAAGGTCCCTGGCTACTGGCCGGCCTGCTCAAGTGCCCGCTCAACCTGTTCTTCTGCCTCAAGCAGCAGGGCCGCTACCAGGTGATCCTCGAACCGTTCGCCGCGGCCATCGAATGGCGCCGCGGCCAGCGCGACCAGGTGATCGCCGACTGGGCCGGACGCTACGCCGAACGCCTGGGCCACTATTGCCTGCAAGCGCCGCAGCAATGGTTCAATTTCTACCCTTTCTGGAAGACCGATGACGATGCATCCGCATAAGCCAGTAACCTTCGGCGAGTCGCCGCTTTCTATCGAAGACGTCCTCGCCCTGGCCAACCACCAGGCCGAAACCCGTCTGCAAGACGATGAACAGTACCGTGCGCGCATTGCCCGTGGCGCGCAGTTCCTCGACTCGTTGCTGGACAAGGAAGGGGTGATCTACGGC
This sequence comes from Pseudomonas sp., assembly GCF_050739775.1. Classification (GTDB taxonomy): domain Bacteria; phylum Pseudomonadota; class Gammaproteobacteria; order Pseudomonadales; family Pseudomonadaceae; genus Aquipseudomonas. The sequence continues at coordinate 106,832 of NZ_JBOICA010000008.1, read as the reverse complement.
GTGACCACCGGCTACGGCGACTCCTGCGTCGTAGCAGTGCCACTGGAACATGTCGAAGCCCTGCCCAGGCACCTGTACACCTTCCACGGCTGCGGGCTGGGCCAGTTGCTCGATGCACCGGCGACCCGCGCGGTATTGGCCGCGCGCTTGCAGTCGCTGTGCCACGGCGTCTCCGGCGTACGTGTCGAACTGCTGGAGCGCCTGCAGGCGTTCCTCGCCCACGACATCCTGCCACTGATTCCCCAGGAGGGTTCGGTCGGCGCCAGTGGTGACCTGACACCGCTGTCCTATGTTGCCGCAACGCTCTCGGGTGAACGTGAAGTGATATACCGCGGCGAGCGCCGCCAGTCTGCCGATGTACACCGCGAACTGGGCTGGCATCCGCTGGTGCTGCGGCCCAAGGAAGCCCTGGCGCTGATGAACGGCACTGCGGTGATGACCGGTCTGGCGTGCCTGGCTTTTGCCCGCGCCGACTATTTGCTCAAGCTGGCCACACGCATTACCGCCCTCAACGTGGTCGCCCTGCAAGGCAATCCGGAACACTTCGACGAGCGCCTGTTTGCCGCCAAGCCGCATCCGGGGCAGATGCAGGTCGCCGCCTGGCTGCGCCAGGACCTGGCCATCGATGCACCGACCGCGCCGCTGCACCGCTTGCAGGATCGCTACTCGCTGCGCTGCGCCCCCCATGTGCTGGGGGTACTGGCCGACAGCCTGGGCTGGCTGCGCGGCTTCATCGAGACCGAACTGAACAGCGCCAACGACAACCCGATCATCGATGCCGAAGCCGAGCGTGTACTGCATGGCGGGCACTTCTATGGTGGGCACATCGCCTTCGCCATGGACAGCCTGAAGAACCTGGTGGCCAACGTCGCCGACCTGCTCGACCGCCAGCTCGCGCTGCTGGTCGACGTGCGTTACAACCACGGCCTGCCAAGCAACCTGTCGGGCGCCAGCGCCGAGCGGGCAATGCTCAACCACGGGTTCAAGGCGGTGCAGATCGGCGCCAGTGCCTGGACCGCCGAAGCCCTGAAGAACACCATGCCCGCCAGCGTGTTCTCGCGCTCCACCGAATGCCACAACCAGGACAAGGTCAGCATGGGCACCATCGCCGCCCGCGATGCCCTGCGGGTGCTGGAGCTGACCGAACAAGTCGCTGCCGCCACGCTGCTGGCCGCCAACCAGGGGGTCTGGCTGCGCAATCGTGAAGCGCATGCCCGCGACCTGCCACCGGCACTGGCGACCATGCACCGCGAATTGCTGGAAGACTTCGCCCCGGTCACCGAAGACCGCGCACTGGAAAGCGACCTGCGCCTGTGCCTGAGCCGTATCGCCGAACAACATTGGAGGCTGCATGCGTAGTCAGGGCGTTCTGCACCTCGACACCGAAGTACAGGTGCCCTTCTTCGATGTCGACAGCATGCTGGTGGTCTGGCACGGCCATTACGTCAAGTACCTGGAAGTGGCGCGTTGTGCGCTGCTCGACCGGCTCGAACACAACTACCTGCAAATGCAAGCCTCAGGCTATGCCTGGCCGGTGATCGACCTGCAACTGCGCTATATGCGCGGCGCCACCTTCGGCCAGCGTCTGAATGTGCGCGCCAGCCTGGTGGAGTGGGAGAACCGCCTGAAGATCAATTATCTGATCAGCGATGCCGCCACCGGCGAACGCATGACCCGCGCCAGTTCCGTGCAGGTCGCCGTGCACATCACCAGCGGCGAGATGCAACTGGCTTCGCCGCAGGTGATGCTCGATGCCGTGAACAAGGTGCTCAAATGAAGACGCTGTTGCGTGACCTGCTGTGCATCGGCCTGTTGCTCGGCTGTAACCTGGCCCAGGCATTTGGCCTGAATGACCTGCGCAAGCAACTGGGCGAGCCGGCAGTGATCAAGGGCCCGTTCATTCAGGAGAAACACCTGCGCGCCTTGCCGCAACCCTTGGTGAGCAAAGGCCAGTTCGTCCTGGCCCGCGACCATGGCTTGCTCTGGCTGCTGCAAACGCCACTGAAGCAGGACTACCGCCTCAACGCCCAGGGCATCGCCCGCCGCGATCCTGCAGGCTGGCAGATGCTGCCGGGCAAAAGCGCCGGGGCTGAGCAGAACCGCCTGTTCTTCGCCGTGCTGCAAGGTGACAGCAGTGGCCTTGAGCGTGATTTCGAGCTGAGCCTGCAAGGCGACGCCCAGCACTGGCAATTGCGCCTGACCCCACGTTCGCTGCTGCTCAAACAGGTGTTCAAACAGATCGATATCGACGGTGGACGCTTTGTCGAACGCATCCAGTTGCTGGAAACCCAGGGCGACAGCACGGTGTTGCGCATGTCATCAAGCACCGGCGCTAGCAACCTGAACGACACGGAGCGCCGCGATTTTGCCGAGTGAGCGTCTGTTGCCCCGGCTGTTCCTGCTGCTCCTGACCGGCGTCCTGGCCTTGGCCGGTTGGCAGTGGTATCGGGCCGCGCCCTTGTCTGCCGACCTGATGGTCCTGGTTCCCGGGGCCACCCAGGATCCGCTGGTGCAGCGCGCCGAGCAGCGCATGCAGGAGCCGCTGAACCGCGAAATGCTGGTGCTGGTCGGCCACCCACAGCGCGATCAGGCCATCGCCCTGGCCCAGCGCCTGGGTGAACAATGGCAGGCCAGCGGTTTGTTCGAAAAGGTCCAATGGAGCCTGCAGACCGATCTGCAGGCCCTGCGCGAGCAGTTGCTGCGGGGTCGCCTGGCGATGCTCTCGCGCGCTGATCGCAACAGCCTGGTCGACAACCCGCAAGGCTTTATCGAACAACGCGTGCAAAGCCTCTACGACCCCTTTTCCGGCTTCAGCCTGGTACCCAGCCAGGACGACTGGCTAGGCCTGACCGGGCGCATCCAGAACAGCCAGCCACGCCCCGCCGCGGTGCAGTTGGACACCGCCAGCGGCGCGCTGGTAGCTGAAGCTGATGGGCAGAACTGGGTGCTGCTGCGCACCCGCACCCTGGGCAACGCCTTCGATATGCAGCTACCTCTGCAGGTCGCCGACCTGCTCGCCAGCAGCCAGGTCGAAGCCGGACAGAGTGGCGCCCGCTTGCTGGCCGCCAGCGGCCTGCTGTACGCCGCCAATGGCCAGCGCCAGGCCAGCCAGGAAATCACCTGGGTCGGCGGCGGTGCCACGGTCGGCATCCTGTTGTTGTTGCTGTTGGCGTTCCGGCGCCTGCGCGTGCTCCTGGCTTTCGTCCCGGTGCTGGTCGGCATGCTGTTCGGCGCGGTGGCCTGCGTGGCGCTGTTCGGCCAGATGCATGTCATGACCCTGGTGCTGGGTTCAAGCCTGATCGGCGTGGCCGTGGACTACCCGCTGCACTACCTGTCAAAGAGCTGGAGCCTGCGTCCCTGGCACAGCTGGCCGGCTGTGCGGTTGACCCTGCCGGGCCTGAGCCTGAGCCTGGCTACCAGTTGCATCGGCTATCTGGCCCTGGCCTTTACGCCCTTCCCGGCGCTGACCCAGATTGCCGCCTTCTCCGCCGCCGGGCTGATTGGCGCCTACCTCAGTGCCGTGTGCCTGCTGCCGGCGCTGCTCAAGGACATTGACCTGCAACCGGCGCAATGGCCGCTGCAGGTTGCCCAATGGTTGATCGACCTGCGCCAGAAACTGCTGAGCAAGGTTTCCAGCCCGGTGTTGCTCGGCCTGCTGATCCTGTTCTGCGCCGTTGGCTTGTGGCAGCTGGACAGCCGCAACGATATCCGCCAGTGGGTTGGCAGCCCGCCGCAGCTGCTCGAAGAGGCCCGGGCCGTAGCACGCATTACCGGTTACCAACCCACCAGCCAGTTCTACCTGGTGCGCGGGGCCGACCAGCCGCAACTGCTGGAGCGCCTGCAAGCGCTAAGCTCACGCCTGGACGAACTGGTCGAAACCGACAAGCTCAAGGGTTACATGGCACTCAACCAGCTCGTCGCCAGCCCGGGCGAGCAGCAACAGCTGCGCGAGGCGCTGGGCAAACTGCCTGAGCACTGGCAACCGCTGTTGGCCCTGGGCGTGCCGCACAGCGCACTGCAGGCGGAATTGACGCAACTGCAGGCGCTACCGGCCCTGGACATCGATCACGCCCTCCGCGGCCCGCTGAGCGAGCCCTGGCGCACGTTGTGGCTGGGCGCCGACGCTCAAGGCGTGGCTGCTATCGTCAGCCTGCAAGGCTTGAATGATCCGGCCTTGCTGCGCTTGCAGGCCGATGACCTGGAAGGCGTGCAACTGGTGGATCGCCTCGGCGACCTGAACCGGGTGTTCGCCGCCACGCAGATCAGTGCCGCCGAACTGAAGCTGCTGTCCTGTGTGCTGATCGTGGTACTGCTGGTGCTGCCGTTCGGTCTCGGCGGGGCCCTGCGCATCGTCGCCCTGCCTCTGCTGGCGGCCTTGTGCAGCCTGGCCTGCCTCGGTTGGCTGGGCCAGCCGCTGACCCTGTTCAGCCTGTTCGGCCTGCTGCTGGTCACCGCCATCAGCGTCGACTACGCGATCCTCATGCACGAGCAGATCGGCGGCGCCGCCGTCAGCCTGCTCGGCACCCTGCTGGCGGCCACCACCACCTGGCTGTCGTTCGGCTTGCTGGCGGTGTCCAGCACGCCGGCTGTGAGCAATTTCGGTCTGGCCGTCAGCCTCGGCCTGGCGTTCAGTTTTGTCCTGGCGCCCTGGGCCGCCACTCGCCACAAGGAACAGTCGGCATGAGTATCGTTTTGTTCTGGGCCCTGGCTCTGCTGCTGTTCCTGATCGCCAGTGAACTGGGCCGGCGCCTGGGGCTAATCCCGATCGTCAGCCAATTATTGCTGGCCACCCTCGGCCTGCCGTTGTTGATGCTGTTCTGGGTCGAACCGCACTGGCAGCTCAGTGGCGCGGCGCTGGTCGCTCCGTCCTGGCTAAAAACCCTCTATGGCCTCAGTTTCGCTCTGCTGCTAGGGCACATCCTGTCCGATGTGGTGGCGCTGAAGTTCGACCGGCAAAGCCTGAAAATTGCCTTGCCGAGCTTTCTCGTGCCCTTCGCCTGTGGCCTGGCCTGCGGCGTGCTGTTGCTGCCCGAGCAGCCCTGGCTGACCTCGCTGGCACTGGGCCTGGTATTTGCCATCACCGCGATCCCGGTGCTCTACCTGTACCTGCGCAACATCGACTACCCACCCGCCGCAACCCGCCGATTGATGCAGTCGGCGATCCTCATCGACCTGGCCTGCTGGCTGCTGTTCGGCCTTGGCCAGGGCAGCCTGCAGCCGCTGAGCCTGGTACTGCCGCTGCTCGGCGCCTGCCTGCCGCTGCCACTCTATGCCCTGGGGATCCGCCGGCCCTGGGTGTACTGCCTGGGTTTCTTCGGTCTGTTGTTCGTCGCCGAGCACTACCGGCTCAATGCGCTGATCTTCGGCATCGGTTACCTGTGCTGCCTGGCCTGGCTCAAGTTACCGCTGCAACTGCCGTTATCAGCGCTGTGGATAAAACGCCTGCAGAACGGCGTGGCGATTCCGCTGATTCTGACCTTCGGCATCATCCAGATCGATATCCACAACGTCCTGCGCGGCTTCGACGCCCTGCAGCTCGCCGCCTTGCTGCTGTTGCCAATCCTCAGCAAGTTGCTGGGCAACTGGCTGGGCCTGAACTGGGCCACGCCGTCGTTCGTCGGCGCAAGCAAATGGCGAGAAAGCCTGCTGCTGAACATTCGCGGCTTGAGTGAAATCGTCTTCCTCAACCTGCTTTTGCAACAACAGCTGATCAGCCCGGCGCTGTACTTCGCCCTGATGCTGATGAGCCTGGTCGCCACGCTGATGCCAGCGTTGGCCGGCCTGCACCGGATTCCATTGAAGACTACCCAGACGGCAAGGAGGCCTTATGCCGAACACTGAACTGCAACAACGGCAGGTATTGATTATCGGCGCCGGCCCGTCCGGCGCCATCGCCGGCGCGCTGCTCAAGCGCCAGGGCCACGATGTGCTGATCATCGAGCGCCAGCGCTTCCCGCGTTTCTCCATTGGTGAAAGCCTGCTGTCGCACTGCATCGACTTCGTCGAAGAGGCCGGCATGCTCCCGGCGCTCGAAGCCGCGGGCTTCCAGTGCAAGAACGGTGCGGCCTTCGCCTGGGGCGAGGAATACAGCGCCTTCGACTTCGGTGACACCTTCAGCAAAGGCAAACCGACGACATTCCAGGTGCAGCGCGCCCGGTTCGACCAGTTGCTGGCCGACCAGGCTGCCGCCCAGGGCGTCGAGGTTCGCTACGAAGAAGAAATCATCGCCGTTGACGTTGAACGCCCGCGCCCGCAGGTGCGGGTACGCTGCCTGGACGGCAGCGAGTACAGCGTGGAAGTCGAGTTCCTCCTCGATGCCAGTGGTTACGGCCGTGTGCTGCCATGCCTGCTGGACCTGGAGGCACCATCGAACTTCCCGGTGCGCCAGGCGGTATTCACCCATATCGAAGACCGCATCGACCACCCGGGCTTCGACCGTGACAAGATCCTCATCACCACCCACCCCGAACACCGCGACATCTGGTTCTGGACCATCCCGTTCAGTGACGGGCGTTGCTCCCTGGGCGTAGTGGCTGGCGCCGAGCACTTTGCCCGCGCGCCACAGGATCTGGATGTCTGTCTGAAGCACTTCGTCGAGCAGACCCCGAGCCTGTCCAAGGTGCTAGCCAACGCCGTGTGGGACACCCCGGCGCGGGCCATTGGCGGCTACTCGGCCAACGTCAAGACCCTGCACGGCCCTGGTTTTGCCCTGCTGGGCAACGCCGCCGAATTCCTCGACCCGGTGTTCTCTTCCGGGGTGACCATTGCCATGCGCTCGGCGAGCATGGCCGCCGGCGTGCTGCACCGTCAGCTTCAGGGCGAAACGGTGGACTGGCAAAGCGAATTCGCCGAACCGCTCAAGCGCGGCGTGGACACCTTCCGCGCCTATGTCGAGGGTTGGTACAACGGCAGTTTCCAGGACGTGATCTACCACCCCGGTAGCTCACCGGAAATCCGCGCCATGATCAGCTCGATCCTCGCCGGCTATGCCTGGGACCAGCGCAACCCCTTCGTCAGCGAACCCCAGCGGCGCCTGCGCATGCTCGCTGAAGTCTGCGCAAGGACGGCAGCATGAGCCAGCAACCCTTCCTGAGCGACAGCTACGTCGAGGAAACCCGATTCGGCTTCTGGTTCCTGCGCAGCCACACCTGGCAGCACCATGTGTTGCGGGTGGCGATCAACGACCTGCGCCGCCTGTTCGACAACGAGCCGCCACGCGCGCCGGTGCTGCTCGATGCCGGCTGTGGCCAGGGCAAGTCGTTCCAGTATCTGCAGCAGGTGTTCGGCCCCAGCCAATTGCTGGGCACCGATGCCGACCCGCACAGCCTCGAACTGAGCCAGGCCGAAGCTCGCCAGCAAGGCCTCAGCGTGGAGCTGCGCGGCAGTGACTGCGCGGCGTTGCAGTTTGCCGACAACAGCGTCGACATCCTTTTCTGCCACCAGACGTTTCATCATCTGGTCGAGCAGGAAAAGGCCCTGGCCGAGTTCTTTCGGGTGCTCAGGCCCGGGGGTTACCTGCTGTTCGCCGAGTCCACCGAAGCCTACATCGACACCTGGGTGATCCGCTGGTTGTTCCGTCACCCCATGCATGTGCAGAAGAGTGCCGCAGAGTACCTGCAGATGCTCCACGACCAGGGTTTCGAGTTCGGCACGCAGAATGTCTCCTACCCCTACCTGTGGTGGAGCCGTTCCAGCGACTTCGGCCTGCTCGAACGTTTCGGCCTGCGTAAGCCGCCGCCGGTCGGTCAGCGCGAAGAAACCCTGGTCAACGTGGTTGCCCGCAAACCCCTGAACCCAGTTGAGCCGAGTGCATGAAACGCCTGTTGCTGATCCTTGCCTTCGCCCTGCTGAGCGCCTGCGCCAGCCGTGCGCCGCTGCCCGAACAGCTGCCGCCGCTGCCCCTGCCGATGCAGCTGCACATCCAGCGTGTTCAGGCGGATCAGCGCCAGGACTGGTTGCTGGTGATCCAGCGTGAGGACGCCCGCCTGCGCTGGTCGCTGCTCGACCTGCTGGGTATTCCCCAGGCCCGGCAACTGCTCGACCAAGGTCAGTGGCAGGCTGATGGCCTGTTGCCACCCAATCCGGCAGCACGGGAACTATTCGCGGCCCTGTTGTTCGCCCTGACCCCCGGCGAGCAGCTGCAACAGCTCTATCCCGGCGCCCGCCAGCAGGGTCAGCAGCGCTGGCTGGCCAAGCGCTGGCGGGTCGACTACCGACAAACCGACGACTTCACCTTGAACCTGGGGCAGGGCCTGCGTTATCTAGTCAGCCCACTGCCCAGCGAGAGCACGCCATGACCGCTTTTCTCAATGCCCTGGGCCTGGTTTGCGCCCTGGGACGCGATCAGGCCGAAGTCACCCGCCACCTGTTTGCCGGGGATTGCTCCGGCATCCGCGAGGAAGACGGCTGGGTAGCGGATCGACGCCTGCCGGTGGCCGCGGTACCGGGCAAGCTGATCGACCTGCCAGGCGCATTGCACGCGCAGCACAGCCGCAACAACCAACTGCTGTACGAAGCCTGCCTGCAAATCGCGCCACAGATTGAACAGGCCATTGCCGAGCATGGCCGCAGCCGCATCGGCATCGTCCTGGGCACCAGCACCTCGGGTATCAGGGAGGCCAGCGAGGGCATCGCCCATTACCTGCGCACGCAACAGTTCCCGCCGAGCTACGACTATGCCCAACAGGAGCTCAGCGCCCCGGCCAATTTCCTCGCCGGCTGGCTGCAACTGAGCGGCCCGGCCTATGTCATTTCCACCGCCTGCACCTCCAGTGCCCGCGCCCTGATGAGCGCCCGCCGACTGCTCGACCTGGGCCTGTGCGATGCGGTGGTCTGCGGTGGCGTCGACAGCCTGTGCAAGCTGACCATCAACGGCTTCAGCGCCCTTGAAGCGGTCAGCGCACAGCGCTGCAATCCATTCTCGGCCAACCGCAACGGCATCAACATTGGCGAAGCCGCAGTGCTGTTCCTGATGACCCGCGAGGCCAACATCGAGGGCGCGAGCATTGCCCTGCTCGGCGCCGGCGCCAGTTCCGACGCGCACCACATCTCGGCCCCCGAACCCGCTGGCAAAGGTGCCTTGCAAGCCATGCGCAAGGCACTGGACAATGCACGCCTGCAACCTGGACAAATCGACTATCTGAACCTGCACGGCACTGCCACCCGCCACAACGACGCCATGGAAAGCCTGGCCGTGCACCAGTTGTTCGGCAGCCAGCTGGCCTGCTCGTCGAGCAAGCCCATGACCGGCCACACTCTGGGCGCAGCGGGTGCCCTGGAGGCAGCTTTCTGCTGGCTGAGCCTGGCCGCAGATAACCCGCAAGGGCGCCTGCCACCTCACGTCTGGGACGGCGCAGCCGACCCTGAGCTGCCGACCCTGAACCTGATCGATGACCGCCAGCGCCTGCCGGCTTCAGGCCCGCGGCGCCTGATGAGCAATTCGTTCGCCTTCGGTGGCAACAACGTCAGCCTGATTCTCGGAGACAGCCCATGATCACCTGGCCACTGGCCGAGCTGCTGCCGCATGCCGGCGACATGATCCTCATCGATCAGGTCGAATCGTTTGACCAGGAGCAGATCCACACCCACTTGACCGTGCGCCCCGGCGGCCTGTTCAATCGCGCCGATGGCAGCCTGCCGGCCTGGGTCGGCATCGAGCTGATGGCCCAGAGCGTCGCCGCCTATGCCGGTTGCCGCGCCCGCGAGCAGGGCCAGCCGGTGGCGCTGGGCTTTCTGCTCGGCACACGCAAGTTCGAATGCAATGTCGAGCACTTTCCCGCCGGCGCCCACCTGCGCATCCATGCCCAACGCTCGCTGGAAGACGACAACGGCATGGGTGTGTTCGAGTGTCACCTGCATGGCCCGGGCATTCATGCCATGGCCCGTTTGAATGTTTTTCGCCCGCCGCAGGCTGCCAGTTACCTGGCCGAAGCGGGCCCAGAGGAGTCCCTCCATGACTGATACCATCCTGGTCACCGGTTCCAGCCGAGGCATTGGCCGGGCCATCGCCCTGCGCCTGGCGCAGGCCGGTTTCGACCTGGTCCTGCACTGCCGTAGCGGCCGCACCGAGGCCGACGCTGTTGCAAACGAAGTCCGGAGCCTCGGCCAGCAAGCCCGTGTGCTGCAATTCGACGTTGCCGATCGCGCAGCTTGCGCGGCCGTCCTCACCGACGATGTCGAGAGCCATGGCGCCTACTACGGTGTGGTCTGCAATGCCGGCCTGACCCGCGACGGCGCCTTCCCGGCGCTGAGCGAGGACGACTGGGACCAGGTGCTGCGCACCAACCTCGATGGCTTCTACAACGTCCTGCACCCGCTGATGATGCCGATGATCCGCCGTCGCGCACCGGGCCGGATCGTCTGCATCACGTCGGTTTCGGGAATGATCGGCAACCGCGGCCAGGTCAACTACAGCGCCTCCAAGGCCGGCGTGATCGGCGCCGCCAAGGCCTTGGCCATCGAACTGGGCAAGCGCAAGATCACCGTCAACTGCGTCGCCCCCGGGCTGATTGACACGGCCATGCTCAATGAGCACGTGCCGGTCGAAGAACTGCTGAAGATGATCCCGGCCCAGCGCATGGGCACCCCGGAAGAAGTCGCTGGCGCGGTGAACTTCCTGATGTCGGCCGAAGCCGCCTACATCACCCGCCAGGTCCTGGCGGTCAACGGAGGCTTGTGCTGATGAAACGTGTGGTTGTCACCGGCATGGCCGGCATCACCTCGCTGGGCAGCGACTGGCAGACCATCGCCGGCAGCTTCGCCAGCAACCGTAGCGGTATCCGGCGCATGGCCGAATGGGACCGTTTCGAAGAACTGAACACGCGCCTGGCCGGTCCCATCGATGACTTCAAGGTCCCGGCCGGCTGGACCCGCAAACAGCTGCGCAGCATGGGCCGAGTGTCGCGCCTGGCCGTTGCCGCAGCGCAGAATGCCCTGCGCGATGCCGGCCTGCTCGACGATCCGTCGATCCGTGACGGACGCATGGGCGTGGCCTGCGGCTCGTCCACCGGCAGCACCGACGAGATCAAGGCCTTTGGCAACATGCTGCTCAACTCGGTGGCTGAGGGCCTCAATGCCAATTCTTATGTGCGCATGATGCCGCATACCACCGCGGCCAATATCAGCATCTTCTTCGGCTTGACCGGGCGCCTGATTCCGACGTCCAGCGCCTGCACCAGTGGCAGCCAGGGCATCGGCTATGCCTATGAGGCAATCAAGTTCGGCCGCCTGCCACTGATGCTCGCCGGCGGTGCCGAAGAGCTGTGCCCGACCGAGGCCATGGTCTTCGATGCGCTCTATGCCACCAGCCTGAAGAATGACGCCCCGCACAGCAGCCCGAGCCCCTACGACAGCGGCCGTGATGGCCTGGTGATCGGCGAAGGCGGCGGCATGCTGGTGCTGGAGGAGCTTGAGCACGCCCTGGCGCGCGGTGCACACATCCATGCCGAGATTGTCGGCTTCGGCAGCAACGCCGATGGCCAGCACACCACCCGTCCGGAACAGCTCACCATGCGCCGGGCCATGGAGCTTGCGCTGGAGGACGCCCACCTGGCCCCCGGCGCCATCGGTTATGTGAACGGTCACGGGACGGCCACCGAGCAGGGCGATATCGCCGAAACCCTGGCCACCAGCAGCCTGTTCGGCCCGCGCATGCCGATCAGCTCGCAAAAAAGTTTTCTCGGCCACACACTGGGTGCTTGCGGGGCGCTGGAGTCCTGGTTCAGCATCGAGATGATGAACAGTGACCGCTATGTGCACACCCTCAACCTGGCGCACATCGACCCGCGTTGCGGCGAGCTGGACTACCTGTGCGGCGAGTTCCGCAACATGAGCCACGAGTACGTGATGAACAACAACTTCGCCTTTGGCGGAGTCAACACCTCGCTGGTTTTCCGGCGCTGGACCTGAACCACAACTTCCTGGAGAGAAAGGAATGTCTTCATTGATTCGCGCAGCCGTCCTCGGCCTGGCACTGGCCGGCCTGGCCGGCTGTACCTCGAAACCGGTCCTGACCCCGCAGGAACAACTGGTGGTCGGCCATGACTACAGCCACGCGCAAGTGCAGCAGGCGATCCTCAAGGCCGTAGCCGACCGCGGCTGGACAGCACGCAAGGTCACCCCGGACCTGATCCAGGCCGACATCCTGGTGCGCAATACCTTCTACGCCGCCGTGGACATCCGCTACAGCGTCAGTAACTTCCGCATCAACTACCGCGACAGCCGCGAGCTGGGCTACAAGGACGGCAAGATTCACCGCAACTACAACCGTTGGGTGAACAACCTCGACAAGAACATCATGCGCGAGCTGAACCACCTGGAAACCCGCAGTACTGTCCAATAACTCAGCTGCGCTGCAGAGCCTGCCGGGTCAACAACTCGGCAAAGGCCCTGGCCATCGCCGACGACGCATCGCGGCGCTGCACCAGCCAGACCGCGGTGACCGCGTCATCATCAAGCAAAGTCCGGTAGACCACCCCGTCGATGCGCATACGCTGGAACGAGGCCGGCAACACCGACACCCCCAACCCCGCCGACACCAGGCCGATGATGGTCATCGCCTCGCTTGCCTCCTGGGCAAAGTGCGGGCTGAAGCCCGCCTGCCGGGCCAGGCTCAGCAACTGCGCATACAGGCCACTGCCAAAACTGCGGGGAAAGAACACGAACGGCTCGTCGGCCAGCGCTGCCATGTGCAGCCCGCCTTCGCTGCCCTCGGCCAGTGTATGCGTGGCGTTTATCACCGCGACCAGCGGCTCGCGGAACAACTCGGTGGCGACCAGGCTATCGGGCAACGCCAAGGGCCGCATCAGGCCGACTTCAATGCTCTCGTCGAGCAACGCATCGGCTACCGCCTGGCTGCTCATCTCGTTGAGATTCAGGTGCACGGCCGGAAACCGCTGGCGAAACGCGTAGATGGCCTTGGGGATAGTGGAATTGAACGGCGCCGATGAGGTGAAACCGATCTTCATTTCGCCCAGCTCCCCCAGTTGCGCACGGCGCGCGACATCGGCGGCCTTGTCGACCTGGGCCAGCACCAGCCGTGCCTCTTCAAGAAACAGGCGCCCCGCTTCACTGAGCTCGACCCGACGGTTGGTACGTTCGAACAGACGTGCCCCGAGTTCCTGCTCCAGGGCCTGAATCTGCTGGCTCAAGGGCGGCTGGGAGATCCCCAGGTGCTGCGCCGCCCGGCCGAAATGCAGCTCTTGGGCGACGGCAATGAAGTAGCGCAGGTGACGCAATTCCATGGAGCCTCCAATAGGTCGAAAAACCTCTTAAACAGGTCGAACAATATATTGGAAATGATCATTAGCCAGCTATATGCTTTTTTCACTGCCTGACAGGCCATGGCGCCCCGAGGTCACCCGTGAAAACTGCTGTTGCCCCACACGCCCACGAACTCTCCCCTGCTCCACTCGACGAGATCGTCGCAACCCTGAACGAAAGCTGGATCGAAAAAGGCACCCCGGCCTTTTTGCGCACCGTACTGGCACTGTTCTGCGGCGGTTTTGCCACCTTCGCCCTGCTCTACTGCGTGCAGCCGATGATGCCGCTGCTGTCCCAGGAGTTCTCCATCAGCGCGGCGCAAAGCAGCCTGATCCTCTCGGTGTCGACGGGCATGCTGGCGTTCGGTCTGCTGATCACCGGGCCCATCTCTGACCGCGTCGGGCGCAAGCCGGTAATGGTGTTTGCGTTGTTCTGCGCGGCCCTGTGCACCATCGTCAGTGCCCTGATGCCCAGTTGGCAGGGCGTACTGCTGACCCGCGCGCTGCTGGGGCTGTCGCTGAGCGGCTTGGCGGCAGTGGCGATGACCTATCTGAGCGAAGAGATCCACCCGCAGCACATTGGCCTGGCCATGGGCCTGTACATCGGTGGCAACGCCATTGGCGGCATGAGCGGTCGCCTGATCACTGGGGTACTGATCGATTTCGTCAGTTGGCACACGGCGCTGCTGGTGATTGGCAGCCTGGCCCTGATCGCGGCGGCAGTGTTCTGGCGGATTCTTCCCGAATCACGCAACTTTCGTCCGCGCTCGCTGCACCCGCGCAGCTTGCTCGAGGGTTTCAGCGTACATTTTCGCGACGCCGGATTGCCGTGGTTGTTCCTCGAGGCCTTCCTGCTGATGGGCGCCTTCGTCACCTTGTTCAACTACATCGGCTATCGCCTGCTGGCCGAGCCGTACCACATGAGCCAGGCATTGGTCGGTCTGCTTTCGGTGGTGTATCTGTCGGGGATCTACAGCTCGGCGCAGATTGGAGCCCTGGCCGATAAGCTGGGCCGGCGCAAGGTGTTCTGGGCAACAATCCTGCTGATGTTCAGTGGTTTGCTGATGACGCTGCTCAGCCCCTTGCTGCTGGTGATCGTCGGCATGCTGGTGTTCACCTTCGGCTTCTTCGGCGCGCACTCGGTGGCCAGTAGCTGGATCGGACGACGGGCGACCAAGGCCAAGGGCCAGGCGTCGTCGTTGTACCTGTTCAGTTATTACGCGGGGTCGAGTGTGGCCGGGACGGCCGGTGGGGTGTTCTGGCATCAGGCGGGGTGGGATGGAATCGGCCTGTTCATTGGCAGCCTGTTGGTGGTGGCGTTGCTGGTGGCGTTGCACCTGAGCAGGTTGCCGGCTAAAGCCTGAACAACGGGGCCGCTGTGCGGCCCCCCACTCAGTTGATCACTTCAACCAGATCAACATCGACTTCACGGCTCATCAAGTGCTTCTCGACTTCACCGGTCAGCTTGACCTTGGTCTTGTCGTTGAAGGCCACCGGCGGCATGTCTTCTTTGTCGATTTCGACAGTGATGGTGCCAGTGCTGTCCTTGAACTCGAACTTGTCGTCGTTGTTCAACTTCTTCACCACTAAGCCTTGCAGCACCACAGGGGTGTCATCGGCAGCATCGTTGGCCGCAGCGACGGTGGTCACCGGCTGAGCGCCCGGACCGGTATAACCGGCCGCCAGGGCAGCGGTACTGAACAGCGGAGCAAGCAGCAGAGCGAGGTAGCGAGTTTTCATGATGAAGATCCTGTCTGGGTTTCGATGGCGCCAGATTACCCGGGCAGGCTGAACTGAAGCTTAATAGCAAAACGCCCGGCATCGGCCGGGCGTTTTAGGGTACAGCAGCGCTTACTGGTGGTACTGCGCCGACAGCTCGTGCACGGCGTTGATGAACGCACCCGCATGCTCCGGATCGACTTCCGGGGTAATGCCGTGGCCGAGGTTGAACACATGACCTGTGCCATGACCGTAGCTGGCCAGAATGCGTCCGACTTCAGCACGGATGGCTTCTGGCTTGGCATAAAGCACGGTCGGGTCCATGTTGCCCTGCAGGGCGACCTTGTTGCCGACACGCTGGCGGGCTTCGCCGATGTCGCAGGTCCAGTCCAGGCCCAGGGCGTCGGCACCTGCGTCGGCAATGCTTTCCAGCCACAGGCCACCATTCTTGGTGAACAGAATGACCGGTACCTTGCGGCCTTCGTGCTCGCGAATCAGACCGCTGACGATCTTGCGCATGTAGGCCAGGGAGAACTCCTGATAGGCCGCCGCCGACAGGTTACCGCCCCAGGTGTCGAAGATCTGCACGGCTTGCGCACCAGCGAGGATCTGGCCGTTGAGGTAGCTGATGACCGACTGCGCCAGCTTGTCGAGCAGCAGGTGCATGGCCTGCGGATTGTCGTAGAGCATAGCCTTGGTCTTGCGAAAGTCTTTCGACGAGCCGCCTTCGACCATGTAGGTGGCCAGGGTCCAGGGGCTGCCGGAGAAGCCGATCAGCGGCACGCGACCATTGAGCTCGCGGCGGATGGTGCTGACCGCGTCCATCACATAGCCCAGGTCCTTCTGCGGATCAGGGATCGGCAGCGCTTCGATATCGGCCAGGGTGCTGATGACCTTCTTGAAACGCGGGCCTTCGCCGGTTTCGAAGTACAGGCCCTGGCCCATGGCGTCGGGGATGGTGAGGATATCGGAGAACAGGATCGCGGCGTCCAGCGGGTAGCGGTCCAGCGGCTGCAGGGTGACCTCGCAGGCGAACTGCGGGTTCATGCACAGGCTCATGAAGTCACCGGCCTTGGCGCGGCTAGCGCGGTATTCCGGCAGGTAGCGGCCGGCCTGGCGCATCATCCACACCGGGGTGACGTCTACGGGTTGCTTGAGCAGGGCGCGCAGAAAACGATCGTTCTTCAAGGCAGTCATGTCGGCATCCGGAAAAAAAGTGCGGGCATTTTCTCAGACACCAACGGAAAAGGCACGGTAAGTACCGTGCCTTTTGTCTATCGACTTGTGACAGGTCAATAGATTTTGTTGAAATCATCGCGGGGCAAGCCCGCTCCCACCGGTTTTTACAATTCCTGTGGGAGCGGGCTTGCCCCGCGATAAGGCCTATCAGACCTCGAGGTAATCCAGAATCCCCTCAGCCGCATTGCGCCCTTCAAAAATCGCCGTCACCACCAGGTCAGAACCGCGAACCATATCGCCACCGGCGAAGATCTTCGGGTTGCTGGTCTGGTGCTTGAAGGTGTTCTTCTCCGGTGCCACGACGCGGCCCTGGCTGTCGGTCTGGATGCTGAACTGCTCGAACCACGGCGCCGGGCTCGGACGGAAACCGAAGGCGATAACCACGGCGTCGGCCGGGATGATCTCTTCGGAGCCCGGGATCGGCTCGGGGCTGCGACGGCCACGGGCATCCGGCTCGCCGAGACGGGTCTCGACCACCTTCACCCCTTCAACCTTGTCTTCACCGACAATCGCGATCGGCTGGCGGTTGTAGAGGAACTTCACGCCTTCTTCCTTGGCGTTCTTCACCTCTTTGCGCGAGCCAGGCATGTTTGCCTCGTCACGACGGTAGGCACAGGTCACCGCCTTGGCGCCCTGGCGGATCGAGGTGCGGTTGCAGTCCATCGCCGTGTCGCCACCCCCGAGCACCACGACCTTCTTGCCCTTCATGTCGACGAAATCTTCCGGCGACTTTTCAAAGCCCAGGTTGCGGTTGACGTTGGCCACCAGGAAATCCAGGGCATCGTGCACGCCGGGCAGGTCTTCACCGGGGAAGCCGCCCTTCATGTAGGTGTAAGTGCCCATGCCCATGAACACTGCATCGAACTCTTCGAGCAGTTGTTCCATGCTGATGTCCTTGCCCACCTCGGTGTTGAGACGGAACTCGATGCCCATGCCGGTGAAGACTTCGCGGCGGTTGCTCAACACGGTCTTTTCCAGCTTGAACTCAGGAATACCGAAGGTCAGCAGGCCACCAATTTCCGGGTTGCGATCAAACACCACCGGGGCCACCCCACCGCGCACCAGCACGTCGGCGCAGCCCAGGCCGGCCGGGCCGGCGCCGATGATGGCGACACGTTTGCCGGTCGGCTTGACCTTGGACATGTCCGGGCGCCAGCCCATGGCGAAGGCGGTGTCGGTGATGTACTTCTCCACCGAACCGATGGTCACCGCGCCGAAGCCGTCGTTGAGGGTGCAGGCACCCTCGCACAGACGATCCTGCGGGCACACCCGGCCGCAGACTTCCGGCAAGGTATTGGTCTGGTGCGACAGCTCCGCAGCGGCGAGGATGTTGCCTTCGGAAACCAGCTTCAACCAGTTGGGGATGAAGTTGTGTACCGGGCACTTCCACTCGCAGTACGGGTTGCCACAGCCCAGGCAGCGGTGGGCCTGCTCGGCCGACTGCTGGGGTTTGAAGGGCTCGTAGATTTCCACGAACTCTTTCTTGCGTTGACGCAACAGTTTCTTCTTCGGATCCTTGCGCCCGACCTCGATGAACTGGAAGTCATTACTCAGACGTTCAGCCATGTTCAAAACCTCATCAAACTCTTCAGGCGCATATCACTGCGGGTTGGCACGGGTGCTGGACAGCAGGTTCTTCAGGTTTGCCGCCTTTGGCTTGACCAGCCAGAAGCGCCGCACGTAGTCGTCCAGGTTCTCCCAGAGCTCACGCCCCCATTCGCTGCCGGTTTCTTCGACGTATTCACCGAGGACGCGCGACAGGTGGCTACGGTAAGCCTCCATCGCCTCGCCGCTGATGCGCTGGATTTCCACCAGTTCATGGTTGAGCTTGTCGACGAAGCTGTTGTCCATGTCGAGCACGTAGGCGAAACCGCCGGTCATGCCAGAGCCGAAGTTGTAGCCGGTCTTGCCCAGTACGCAGACAAAACCACCGGTCATGTACTCACAGCAGTGATCGCCTGTGCCCTCGACAATCGCGTGGGCACCGGAGTTACGCACGGCAAAGCGCTCGCCCGCGGTGCCGGCGGCGAACAGCTTGCCGCCGGTGGCGCCGTACAGGCAGGTGTTGCCAACAATGGCGCTGTGCTGGGTGGCGAACGGGCTGCCCGCAGGCGGCACGATCACCAGCTTGCCGCCGGTCATGCCTTTACCGACGTAGTCGTTGGCATCACCTTCGAGGTACAGGTTCAGGCCACCGGCGTTCCACACCCCGAAGCTCTGCCCGGCAGTGCCCTTGAAGCGGAAAGTGATCGGTGCCTTGGCCATGCCCTGGTTGCCATGCAGACGCGCGATCTCGCCGGAAATCCGCGCGCCGATGGAACGGTCGCAGTTGCAGATATCCAGGTTGAACTCGGCGCCGGACAGGTCGCGTATGGCCGGCAGGGCCATGTCGACCATCTTCTCGGCCAGTACGCCCTTGTCGAACGGCGGGTTGCGATCGACTTCACAGAACTGCGGCTTGTCGGCCGGCACGTGCGGGCTGCCCAGCAGCGGGCTGAGGTCGAGGTGCTTCTGTTTCTCGGTTTCGCCGGGGAGCATTTCCAGCAGGTCGGTACGCCCGATCAGCTCGCCGAGGCTGCGCACGCCCAGCTTGGCCAGCCACTCACGGGTCTCTTCGGCCACGTAGGTGAAGAAGTTCACCACCATGTCGACGGTACCGATGTAGTGGTCCTTGCGCAGCTTGTCGTTCTGGGTGGCAACGCCGGTGGCGCAGTTGTTCAGGTGACAGATGCGCAGGTATTTGCAGCCCAGGGCGATCATTGGCGCAGTGCCAAAGCCGAAGCTTTCGGCACCGAGGATCGCTGCCTTGATCACGTCGAGGCCAGTTTTCAGGCCGCCGTCGGTCTGAACCCGGACCTTGCCGCGCAGGTCGTTGCCGCGCAGGGTCTGGTGGGTTTCGGCCAGGCCCAGTTCCCATGGCGCACCGGCGTACTTGATCGAGGTCAGCGGCGAGGCGCCGGTGCCACCGTCGTAACCGGAGATGGTGATCAGGTCAGCGTAAGCCTTGGCCACACCGGCAGCGATGGTGCCGACGCCCGCTTCCGCCACCAGCTTGACCGAGACCAGCGCCTGCGGGTTGACCTGCTTGAGGTCGAAAATCAGCTGCGACAGGTCTTCGATCGAGTAGATGTCATGGTGCGGCGGTGGCGAGATCAGGGTCACGCCAGGCACTGCATAGCGCAGCTTGGCGATCAGGCCGTTGACCTTGCCGCCAGGCAGTTGCCCGCCTTCACCGGGCTTGGCGCCCTGGGCAACCTTGATCTGCAGCACTTCGGCGTTGACCAGGTACTCAGGCGTCACGCCGAAACGGCCGGTGGCCACTTGTTTGATTTTGGAGCTACGGATGGTGCCGTAGCGGGCCGGATCTTCACCGCCCTCACCGGAGTTGGAGCGTGCACCCAGGCGGTTCATCGCCTCGGCCAGGGCTTCATGCGCCTCCGGCGACAGCGCACCGAGGGAGATACCGGCGGAGTCAAAGCGCTTGAGGATGGCGTCCAGCGGTTCGACTTCTTCCAGCACCAGCGGCTGCTCGGCGACCTTGACCTTGAGCAGGTCGCGGATCATCGATACCGGACGCTGGTCGACCAGCGTGGTGTATTCCTTGAACTTGGCGTAGTCGCCCTGCTGCACAGCGGCCTGCAGGGTGTTGACCACATCCGGGTTGTACGCGTGGTACTCGCCACCGTGGACGAACTTCAGCAAACCGCCCTGCTGGATCGGCTTGCGCGCGCTCCAGGCTTCGGCGGCGAGCAGCTTCTGCTCGTTCTCGATATCAACAAAGCGTGCGCCTTTCAGGCGGCTGGCAACGCCACGGAAGCTCAGCTCGACGACTTCCTCGGACAGACCGACGGCCTCGAACAGCTGCGCACCACGGTAGGAACCAATGGTCGAAATACCCATCTTCGAAAGGATTTTCAGCAGGCCCTTGGAAATGCCCTTGCGGTAGTACTTGAACACTTCGTCCAGGTCACCGAGCACTTCACCGGTACGGATCAGGTCGGCCAGCACTTCATAGGCCAGGTACGGATAGACCGCCGAGGCGCCGAAGCCGATCAGCACCGCGAAGTGATGCGGGTCGCGAGCGGTGGCGGTCTCGACCAGGATGTTGCTGTCGCAACGCAGGCCCAGTTCGGTCAAGCGGTGGTGCACGGCACCCACGGCCAGCGACGCATGCACCGGCAGTTTGCCTGGAGCGATATGGCGGTCACTGAGCACCAGCTGGGTCTTGCCGCTACGCACGGCTTCTTCCGCCTGGTCGGCGATGTTGCGCACCGCAGCTTCCAGGCCAAGGCCTTCTGCGTAGTTGAGATCGATCAGCTGACGCTCGAAGCCTGGGCGGTCGAGGTTCATCAGCGAGCGCCACTTGGCCGGCGAAATCACCGGCGAGCTGAGGATCACCCGCGAGGCGTGCTCGGGGGATTCCTGGAAGATGTTGCGCTCGGCACCCAGGCAGATCTCCAGCGACATGACGATCGCTTCACGCAGCGGGTCAATTGGCGGGTTGGTGACCTGGGCGAACTGCTGGCGGAAGTAGTCGTAGGTCGAGCGCACGCGCTGGGACAGGATCGCCATCGGCGTATCGTCGCCCATCGAACCGACCGCTTCCTGGCCTTGTTCGCCAAGCGGACGCAGCACCTGGTCACGCTCCTCGAAGGTGACCTGGAACATCTTCATGTACTGCTTGAGCTGGTCAGCGTCATAGCTGGCCACGCCCTGGTCGTCGCTGAGGTCGGCCTGGATGCGCAGGGCATTCTGGCGCAGCCAGCGCTTGTACGGGTGGCGCGACTTCAGGCGGTTGTCGATGGCGTCGGTGTCGAGGATCTGGCCGGTCTCGGTATCCACGGCGAAGATCTGGCCCGGGCCCACGCGACCCTTGGCGATAACGTCTTCGGGCTTGTAGTCCCAGACGCCGATTTCCGACGCCAGGGTGATGTAGCCGTTCTTGGTGGTGACCCAGCGCGCCGGGCGCAGGCCATTGCGGTCGAGCAGGCAGACCGCGTGGCGACCTTCGGTCAGTACCACGCCGGCCGGGCCGTCCCACGCCTCCATGTGCATGGAGTTGTATTCGTAGAAGGCACGCAGATCGGCGTCCATGGTCTCGACGTTCTGCCACGCTGGCGGAATGATCATCCGCACGCCACGGAACAGGTCGATGCCGCCGGTGACCATCAGCTCGAGCATGTTGTCCATGCTCGAGGAGTCGGAACCGACGCGGTTGACCAGCGGGCCGAGCTCTTCCAGGTCCGGGATCAGGTCGTTGGCGAACTTGGTCCGCCGCGCCTGGGCCCAGTTGCGGTTACCGGTAATGGTGTTGATCTCGCCGTTGTGGGCGAGGAAGCGGAACGGCTGCGCCAGCGGCCATTTCGGCAGGGTGTTGGTGGAGAAGCGCTGGTGGAACACGCAAATAGCAGTCTGCAGGCGCTCGTCACCGAGGTCCGGATAGAAGGCGGCGAGGTCCGCCGGCATCATCAGGCCTTTATAGATAATGGTCTTGTGCGAGAAGCTGCAGATGTAGTGGTCGGTGTCGGCGGCGTTGGCCACGGACGAACGACGACGGGCGCTGAACAGCTTGATGGCGAATTCCTGATCGCTCAGGCCTGCACCGCCGACGAACACCTGCTCGATCTGCGGCAAACGCTCCAGGGCCAGGCGGCCGAGGACGCTGGTGTCGATCGGCACCTTGCGCCAGCCCACCAGTTGCAGGCCGGCCGCGAGAATCTCGCGATTCATGTTTTCCCGTGCGGCTTCAGCTTTGCTGTTGTCCTGATTGAAGAACACCATGCCGACCGCGTATTGCTTGGGCAGCTCACTGCCGAACTGCTCCAGGGCCACGGCCCGCAGGAACTGATCAGGCTTTTGCATCAACAGACCGCAACCGTCACCGGTCTTGCCGTCAGCGTTGATACCACCGCGGTGGGTCATGCAAGTCAGCGCCTGCATGGCTGTTTGCAGAAGGTGGTGGCTGGGTTCGCCCGTCATATGGGCGATCAGGCCGAAACCACAGTTATCCTTGAATTCTTCGGGATGGTACAGACCTGTTTTCATAGACACTTTCTCACCAGGTTCGCCTCTCACCAAGGCAAATCTCTTTTTAGTACAACCACTTACCATCCACGCCGAACGAATGCCAGCTTTGCGGGGGCAATAGGGGAGCCATTGTTGCACAGCGACAGGGAAGCCCACAAATTTACGACGAATGATCGTAAATCCATGTCGCATTTTTGAATGTTTTTAAGCGTGCGCCGTGGTACGGCATTGCTTGAGTCTGAAGCGTTTCAGCCTGGACTGCAAGA
Source organism: Pseudomonas sp. (assembly GCF_050739775.1). Lineage (GTDB taxonomy): Bacteria > Pseudomonadota > Gammaproteobacteria > Pseudomonadales > Pseudomonadaceae > Aquipseudomonas. Next base: position 84,322 of record NZ_JBOICA010000008.1, on the reverse strand, counting down.
TGGGCTTGTGGCCGGCAGTCTGGGACAGAAAAGCCTGCCGCGTAGTACGCAGCAGGCTTGACCGTAAATCAGGAGTCGCTCAGCAGGTGGCGGGGGTAGTGCCACCAGGCTAGATCAGCGGGTCGCGGCCAGTTCTTGTTGGACGCTGGCGACGGTACGTGGCCAAGGTTTACCAGCCTGGACCTTGGCTGGCAAGGCTTTGATTGCAGCCAGGGCGGCATCACGGCTGGCGAAGTTACCGTAAGTGATCACGTACAGCGGCTTGCCCTGCAAGGTTTTCTTGAAGTAGCGATAGTCGCCACCTTGGGCTTTCACGTAGGCCTGGGCAGAAGCCTCGGTGCTGGTCCCAAGGATTTGCACGACATAGTTGCCCGGTTTTTGCCCGGCATACCAACTGCCGCCTGCGGCGGGCTTGGCGGCAGGCTTCTCGGCAGGTTTTGGCACAGGCTTGACCGTCGCCACCTGGGTAGGTGCAGGCTTGGCCACAGGTACAACCGACTTGCTGGCAGCAGGTGCAACCGGCTGCGCTACCGGAGCAACCGGTTGCGCCTGGGCGACCGGTTGTGCCGGAGCAGGCGCAGGGCCGGCGGCAACGCCAGCAGGCGGGGCAATGGTGGTGACAGTAGGCGGCTGCAGCGCGGTATCACCGGCCGGACCGCCTTCTTCGCCGTCACCCATACCAGTGGACTCGGCCAACGGACCACGCATGACCGGTTGCGACTGACCTACCAACGGCAGTGGCATTGGCTGTGAATTTCCGGCGAATTCGATCGCAGGGGCGCCGTTGTTCGACTGGGCATTGCCCGGCTGGCCTTGGCCCAGCGGCAGTTGCGCCTGTTCGGCCGGGGCAGTGGGCGTCTGATCGCCTTTCTTCGGCATCAGCACGGCCGCGGCAACGGCGACTACTACGACAGCAGACAGCGCCAGCACGTGTTTTTTAGGCATATTGAACCCCATTGATGGTCGCTTGGCCGTGGTCCGGCTGGCGATCATGGCTTCGATCAAGGTATCGCGGGCAACCTGGTTGATAGCCCCAGGCCAGCCATCCGAGTTTTGGTGAATATCGACAATCTGCTCACTGGTGAACACCTCGATCCCTCGTCCGGCACCCTCCAGGCGCTGCTCGAGGTATTCCCGGGTTTCTTCTTCGCTGTAGGGCGCAAGCTCGATGACATGGAAACGCTCCAGGTCAGCATTGAACTCTTCCAGCCCGGCGATCAGTGACGGTTCGCCGAACAGGAACACATGCGGACGCCCCTCCGGAGTGCCCGCCGCCAGTTCCAGCAAGGCTTGGAGTGCCGACTCGTCGAGTTGTTCCGCATCGTCCACCAACAGGTAGACTTCTTGTCCGGTCAACGCCAGCTGCACCACCTGGGCCAGCAGCTCGGGGACTTCGGGCTGGGCAACCCCCAGGGCCTGGGCGACCTGACCGAGCACGCTGGCGGCATCGCTGGCGCCGCGGGCGGAAACCACCACACTCTGCACCGATTGCTTGTTGGTGCTGGCAACCAGGGCCTGACGCAGGAGGGTCTTGCCACTACCCTGGGGACCGGTCACCACCAGCAGCAGCTGGCTATAGCGGGCCAGATGATGCAGTTGGCCAAGCACCGGCTTGCGTTGGGCTGGGAAGAATTTGAAACCAGGCACCCTTGCTGCGAAGGGGTCATGGTTCAACTGGTAATGGCCGAGAAAGGCCTCGTCGGCATGCAAACTAGTCATCGGACGCTCATCAACCTCAAAGCTGGGCCACGATTGCGCGGTAATCCGCGGCCAGCGTGGCCTGAAGAATCTCTTTCGGATAGTCGTCGGTGACCACCGCTTCGCCCATTCGGCGCAGCAGGACCAGACGCAGACGACCGTCGAGTACCTTTTTATCTACTGCCATGTGTTCCATGAACTGCTCCGGGGTCATTTCCTCAGGAGGCACCACCGGCAAGCCCGCGTTCTGGAACAGACGGATACCGCGATCACGCCCCTGCTGGCTGATCCAGCCCAGACGCATGGACATCTCCAAGGCCATCACCGTGCCCGCTGCCACGGCCTCGCCATGCAACCAGACACCATAACCCATATGGGTTTCGATGGCGTGGCCGAAGGTATGCCCGAGGTTAAGGGTGGCACGCACGCCAGACTCGCGCTCATCGGCGCCGACAACAGCAGCCTTGGCTGCGCAGGAGCGACGAATCGCCTCGGTCAGCGCAACCTGATCCAGGTTGCGCAACGCATCCATATTCGCTTCGAGCCAGCCCAGGAACGGTTCGTCACAAATCAGGCCGTACTTGATCACTTCGGCAAGGCCGGCCGACAGCTCGCGTGGTGGCAAGGTGTTGAGGCTACGGGTATCGATCAGCACCGCATTGGGCTGATAGAAGGCGCCGACCATGTTCTTGCCGAGCGGATGGTTGATGCCGGTCTTGCCACCCACCGAAGAGTCGACCTGGGACAGCAAGGTAGTCGGCACCTGGATGAAGTCCACACCACGCTGGTAGCAGGCGGCAGCAAACCCGGCCATGTCGCCGATCACCCCACCGCCCAAGGCGACCACCGTGGTGCGGCGATCATGGCGGGCAGTGAGCAAGGCATCGAAAATCAGCTGCAGGGTTTCCCAGTTCTTGAACGCCTCGCCATCAGGCAACACCACCGGCAGTACCGAATAGGCACCCAGGGTCTTGCTCAGACGCTCGAGATAGAGGGGTGCGACAGTCTCATTGGAGATGATGGCGACCTGCCGACCGGCAATATGCGGCGCCAGCAGTTCAGGTTGATCCAACAGGCCTTCGCCAATGTAGATCGGATAGCTACGTTCGCCCAATTCGACCTTTAGTGTCTGCATGTGTCCCCACAATGAACAAGGCGCGGCATCGATGGCTCGACCCACGCAATAACGGTGTGCCCTGTCACGGCATGACTGGTCGCCGAGGATAGTCCTGGCTTAACGGGGCGGCAACTTCTGCAAGCGCTCGAGAATATCCTGCACGACCATTCGCGGCGGCCGTTCGTCGGTTTCCACTACCAGGTCAGCGATCTCGCGGTATAGCGGATCACGGATCTCCAGCAGGGCACGCAACGTCGCCTCCGGATTGGCCGTGCGCAGCAACGGACGGTTGCGGTCACGCGAGGTACGCCCGACCTGCTGCTCGACCGAGGCGTGCAGATACACCACGCGTCCTCCGGCGTGCAGAGCCTGGCGATTGGCATCGCGCATCACCGCACCTCCGCCGGTGGCCAGGACCACGCCGTCGCAAGCGCACAGCTCGGCGATCATCGCCTGCTCACGGTCACGAAAGCCCGGTTCGCCTTCCTTGTCGAAAATCCACGGGATATTGGCGCCCGTACGCAGTTCAATTTCCTTGTCGGAATCCTTGAACGGCAGGCGCAGCTCTTTGGCCAGCAGGCGGCCGATGGTGCTTTTACCCGCACCCATGGGCCCCACAAGTATCAAATTTCGCACAGAATCAACGACTCACAGCAATCGCCTGGTCACTCATGATACGCGGAGTCAGGAAGACCAACAGCTCGGATTTTTTCTCTTGTAGAACATCGCGACGAAACAGCCGCCCAACATACGGCACATCGCCGAAAAATGGCACCTTGTCGACAACTTTACTTTGCACCGTGGAGTACACGCCGCCAATCACGATGGTCTCGCCGTCCCTGACACGAACCTTGGCGTTGACCTCGTTCTTGCGGATTGGCGGCACCTGGGCCAGGGCGTTGAGGTAATCCGGTTCGTCCTTGGTCACCTTCACGGCCATGATCACCCGGTTGTCCGGGGTGATCTGCGGCGTCACCTCCAGAGACAGCGAAGCTTCGCGGAAGGTCACGGAGGTAGCACCGCTGCCGCTGGTTTCCTGATAAGGCACCTCGGTGCCCTTGAGTATCCGCGCAGTCTCCTTGTCAGCAGTGACCACCTTGGGCTGGGAGATGATTTCACCATTACCGGACTTCTCCATGGCACTGAGCTCAAGGTCCAGCAGGACGTTATCACGCACCAGCCCCAGGCCGAGGGCCGAGGTGGCCCGTTCTGCGCCCAGGTCGACAAAGGTGTCAGCGCCGCCCAGCACCAGACCACTGCCCAGGTTCAGCTCCCCGCCCCAGCGCACGCCCAGGCTCCTTTCGTAATCGACATTCGCCTCGACGATCCTCGCCTCGATCATGACCTGACGCACCGGTACATCCAGGCGGGCGATCAACTGACGCAGCGCCTCCAGACGCTCCGGGGTCTGGCGAGCGATCAGGGTGTTGGTTCTCTGATCGACACTCAGCGCCCCCGGAGTGGGCTCGAATGGGTCATTGTCCATCAGCGTCTGAAACACTGCCGCTATATCTGCAGCCTGGGCATAGTGAATCGGTAGCAGCTCACGTCGCGTCGGCACTAAGCCGGCCACCTGTTGACGATCCTCCAGCAGCTGCCTTTCCTGCCCGGCCAACTCGCCGATAGGCGCCACCAACAGGACATTGCCTTCGCTACGCTTCTCCAAGCCCTTGCTGCGCAGTACCAGGTCCAGCGCCTGCTCCCAGGGCACATCCTGCAGGCGCAGGGTGACCCTGCCCTGCACCGCATCGCTGGCGACCAGGTTGACCCCGGAGAAATCGGCCAGTACCTGCAACACCGAACGTACCTCGATGTCCTGGAAGTTCAACGACAAAGGCTCGCCCTGTGGCGCGCGACTGGCCGACACCACGCCAGCAGCCTGCAGCGTAAACAACGCAGCGAATACCGCCATGTTCCATCCTGCCCTCATCTGCGACCTCCCTGGTTCGCACCTTTATTCCGTGCCAGCAGGCAGCTTCAGGCTCAGCGTTCGACGTCGCTCGACCCACCCCTTGCCCACCACGAACACTTCCTCGGCTATTTCGACCTGCCGCTCCTCGATGCCCACAACCTGTCCCTTGTCACGCCCCAGGCGGTCTCCCACCTGCAGGCGGTGGACGACGCCTGCGACACGCAGCAATGCAAAACGGACCTGACGCCGGGCCAGGCTGCCAATCATCTCGAACTGGTCGAGTGGCACCGTTTCCAGGTACTGACGGTGCTGCATCAGCGGCGAAGGCTCGAACGGGCTGCGCGAAACGCTCGGCAAAGGCCGTACCGGCTCAGGTTCAAGACGAGTCAGAGCAGAAGCCGTACTTTTCACCCGGCTACGGTAGGCACTGACGCGGACCTGCATACGCAACCCCGCCGGGTTCTGCACCTGTACCGGTAACAAAGAGAAATCCTGCAAGGTGATAAGTCGAGGTAACTGGGCCAGACCCTGGGCAAAAGTGGCCAATGCCACGTAAGTGCCGCGCAACTGAAATTGCATTGGCATTTCAACGTGGTGGTCATGAAGGATCTCCGGTAACAGTTCCACCTGCTCGACAAACACCCCCTCCGACTGCCCCTGATGCGCAATGTCTTCCAGTAAATCGGCCAGCTCACCACCCGCGGCCAACCTCCAGCGGGACTCATCAAGGCGCTGATATGCCGCGGCCAATTGCGCCTCGTGGGTCGCAAGCGCCTGTGCACGTACTGCCTTGTCTGCCTGCTCGAACCGCAAGTGCTGCGACTGTTCGGCACCTTTCTCGATCTCGATGAAAAGCGCGCGCAGATGCACGAAGTACGCAAGCCCCAGCATCAGCGTCAGACCGCTACCCAGGAGTATCGCCTGCCTGATTCGGGAGCCAGCCGCCATCTGCTGCCATCGAACCATGGACAACAAATTCAAGGCTCACCCCTCAAGGCCACGCTCAATTCGAACGCCTCCCCCTCATCCACTGCCTTCATCTGTTGCATATCAGCCTCCCCGAGCGCAGAGGACAGGTTGCGCAACAGTTGTGCGACCAACGACCCCGAGCGCGCCAGCCCATGGATATGCAGGCGCGTGCCTTCTCGAGTGACCGCCGTGAGGTACACCCCTTGTGGCACGGCGCGTTCGAGCTGTACGAGCAGATCAACCAGGAATAATCGCTTGCCCTGCAGATACTCCAGCGCTTGCAGCCTGTGCTGGATCTGCTCCTGCTCAACCGTATGCTGCGATAGCTGCGTCAGCTGAGCATCGAAGCGCTCGATAGCCTGCCGGGTCGAGGCGCTTTCGAGCATCTGGCGGTGTTGCACCTGCCGCCCCAGATAATCCGTCAGCCAGGTAATCAGCGCAGCCATCAGTCCTACGCCCAACAACAGCCCCTGCAAGCGTCGGATACCGGCCTGACGCTGTTGCTCACGCCAAGGCAGCAGATTCAACCCAGGCATCGATCGCCCTCCCGCATTGCCAAGCCACAGGCAACCGCAAGGCACGGGGCCTGTGCCATCAAGGAGCGGGACTCCAGACCTGGCGCCAGAGCCAGATGCTTGAAAGGGTCGGCATGGCGCACATCCATGCCCAGACGCTGCTGCAGTTGCCCGGGCAAGTGCAGATCCACCGCACCAGCCCCCGAGAGCAGCAACTGTTCTGGCAGCGCCCTCCCTGGGCTGGATAACAAATAGTTATCCACAGCCATCGCCAACGATTGCACGAAATCCCCCTGGATAGGCATGCGGACTTCGCGACGCAGCGACACACGCCCGTCACCCCGCTCGTGAAAGACCAAGGCATCGGCTTCGATTTGCAGCAACAAGCCCTCGTGCGCGCCGTCTGCTTGTACCGCACGCTGCAAGGCGTGGCTGTCGGGCTCAACCACACAGGCCCGCATGCCAGCGGATTCAAGACTGGCTTGGAGCACTTCCAGCAAAGCCAGATGACAAGCGGCAACGACAACCCGTTGGCGCTGACAATCGTCAGGATCAAGACCCATGACCTGAAAGTCGATTGCAGCATCCTCAAGGGCAAAAGGAATAAACTGGCCGGCATCGGCTGGTAGGTGCTCGGCAATGGCTTCGTCGTCCAAGTCAACCGGCATCGACACCAGCTTCTCGATCACCAGCCCGCCTGGCAGCGCAATGGCTGCTTTGCGCACCTGGCCGACACTACGCCGAACAGCCCGGAGCAAGGCCGCGCCGACCTGCTCAGGATCACCGATCCAGCCATTGTGCATGGCTGTCGCAGGCAAAGGTTCAAGTGCCCAGGCCTTCACGCTGCAACGACCACGATACCGTTGCAACTGCACCAGCCTGATGAACGGAGGGGTAATTTCCACCCCCAGAAGTGAACCGGCATCCTTGCCCAAGCGTCCAAGCATCGGTTTTTCCTTGATCGCCGCAGGTCAACAGGGGGCTTGGCCCCATCAAACCTGGCTGATTCCCTGACGGCTGCGCCAATAACGCGACCGTGCGAAAAATGCTTATAATGCCCAGCGTTTTCCCTTGTCCGCTGGCCCTGCGCGCAACCCACTCTTTTACCTGGACGCCCAAAAGCCTTGATACGCCTGCTGAAGTTCTTCTGGTGGTCTTTCGTCGCAGTCATTTGCGCAATCGTGCTCGGTCTGAGCGGCGCGTTTCTGTATCTTAGCCCCAGCTTGCCCTCGGTAGAGGCCCTCAGAAGCATCCAGTTGCAGATCCCTTTGCGGGTCTACAGCAGTGACGGAAAACTCATTGCCGAGTTTGGCGAAATGCGCCGTTCTCCCATCCGTTTCGCCGACATTCCGCCCCATTTCATTCAGGCTTTGCTCTCGGCCGAAGACGACAATTTCGCCAATCACTACGGGGTTGACCCTAGTAGCCTGATGCGCGCTGCAACACAATTGCTCAAGTCCGGGCACATTCAAACCGGCGGCAGCACCATCACCATGCAGGTGGCGAAAAACTTCTTCCTCAGCAGTGAGCGCAGTTTTTCGCGCAAAACCAATGAAATCCTCCTGGCCTTGCAGATCGAACGCGAGCTGACCAAGGACGAGATCCTCGAGCTGTACGTCAACAAGATCTACCTGGGCAACCGCGCCTACGGCATCGAAGCCGCGGCCCAGGTGTACTACGGCAAGTCGATCCGTGACATCAGCCTGGCCCAGATGGCCATGATCGCCGGCCTGCCCAAGGCGCCGTCGCGCTTCAACCCGCTGGCCAACCCGGTGCGCGCCAAGGAGCGCCGTGACTGGATCCTGGGGCGCATGTACAAACTGGGCAAAATCGACGAAGCCAGTTACCAGGCCGCACTGGCCGAGCCGATCAACGCCAGCTACCACGTGCCGACGCCTGAAGTCCGCGCCCCGTACATTGCCGAGATGGCCCGTGCCGAGATGGTTGGCCGTTATGGCAGCGATGCCTACACCGAAGGGTTCCGGGTCACCACCACGGTGCCGAGCGACCTGCAGGAAATCGCCAACAAAGCCGTACTCGACGGCCTCAGCGCCTACGATGAGCGCCACGGCTATCGCGGCCCTGAGGCGCGCTTCCCGGGCAAGCCCCACGCCGCCTGGCTGCAGGAACTCAGTAAACAGCGCCCGCTGGGCGGCCTGGAGCCGGTGATTGTCACCCAAGTCGACAAGACCGGCCTGCAGGTGCTTACCCGCGCCGACACACTGGAAACCGTGACCTGGAACACCATGAAATGGGCCCGCCCTTTCCTCAACACCAACAGCCAGGGGCGTGCACCGCAGCAGCCTTCTGATGTCGCTCAGGTGGGAGACCTGATCCGCGTCCAGCGCCTGGACGACGGCAGCCTGAAGTTCAGCCAAGTCCCGGGCGCGCAGAGTGCACTGGTTTCGCTGGACCCCAATAACGGCGCCATCCGCGCCCTGGTTGGCGGCTTCTCCTTCGAGCAGAGCAATTACAACCGTGCCATGCAGGCCAAGCGTCAGCCGGGCTCGAGCTTCAAGCCGTTCGTCTACAGTGCGGCGCTGGACAGCGGCTACACCGCCGCCAGCCTGGTCAACGACGCCCCGATCGTGTTCGTCGACGAGTACCTGGACAAGGTCTGGCGCCCGAAGAACGACACCAACACCTTCCTTGGCCCGATCCGCATGCGTGAAGCGCTGTACAAGTCGCGCAACCTGGTGTCGATCCGTTTGCTGCAAGCCATGGGTGTCGGTCGGACCATCGAGTACATCAGCAAGTTCGGCTTCAACAAGCAGGACCTGCCGCCCAACCTGTCCCTGGCCCTGGGTACCGCCACCCTGACGCCAATTGAAATTGCCACGGGCTGGAGCACCTTTGCCAACGGCGGCTTCAAGATCACCCCATACTTGATCGAACGCGTCGAGAGCCGCAACGGTGAAACCCTGTTTACTGCCAACCCGCCACGGGTGCCGCAAGCCGAACAGGTCGAAGCTGGAATTGCCGCGCCAGAAGCCCCGATCAGCAGCCAACTGCCTGGCGAAGCGGCTGCCGCGCCGACCAGCAACGCGCCCGCCGTCGCCCAGCCTCCCGCGGTGGCCGAACGCATCGTCGACAGCCGTACCACCTACATCCTCACCAGCATGCTCCAGGACGTGATCAAGCGTGGCACCGGGCGGCGCGCCCTATCCCTGGGCCGCACTGACCTTGCGGGCAAGACCGGCACCACCAACGAGTCCAAGGATGCCTGGTTTTCCGGCTACAACGCCGACCTGGTGACTACCGTCTGGAGTGGCTTCGACCAGCCTGAAACCCTGGGGCGCCGTGAATACGGCGGCACCGTGGCGCTGCCGATCTGGATGAACTTCATGGGCCCGGCCCTCAAGGACACGCCCAACCACGCCCCGGCCGAACCGGAAGGTATCCTCAGCCTGCGGGTTGACCCGGTCAGTGGCCGGGCAGCAACGCCGAGCACGCCGAATGCCTACTTCGAGCTGTTCAAGGCAGAGGACACACCGCCATCGGTCAACGAGCTGGGCGACGGCAATGCACCGGGCAGCCCGCTGCCTGCGGATGAAGCAGCGCCAATCGATCTGTTCTGATTATCCCGGACCGCTTTACGGCCCATCGCTGGCAACGCCAACTCTCCCCCCTGTGGGAGCTGGCGTTGCCAGCGATGAAGATAAAACAGATCCATGGCCAAGCACCCACAAAAAAGCCCCGACTCTCACGAGCCGGGGCTTTTTGTTACAACGCTACAACGGCTTAGCCGTTGAACACGTCATCCACGCTTTTCAGCGGGTAGTTCTTCGGATACGGCAGGGTCGCCACGCCGGTTTCGATTGCGGCCTTGGCCACAGCATCAGATACGACGGTGATCAGGCGGGCATCCATTGGCTTCGGAATGATGTACTCACGGCCGAACTCCAGCGCGTCGACGCCGTAGGCTGCACAAACTTCCTTCGGCACCGGCAGCTTGGCCAGGTCTTTCAGGGCGTTGGCGGCGGCGATCTTCATTTCTTCGTTGATGCGCCTGGCGCGAACGTCCAGGGCACCGCGGAAGATGAACGGGAAGCCCAGCACGTTGTTGACCTGGTTCGGGTAGTCGGAACGACCGGTGGCCATGATCACATCGCTGCGGGTAGCGTGCGCCAGTTCCGGCGAGATTTCCGGATCAGGGTTGGAGCAGGCGAAGACGATTGGGTTTGCTGCCATCGACTTCAGGCCTTCAGGGCTCAGCAGGTTCGGACCGGACAGGCCGACGAACACGTCAGCGCCTTCCAGGGCGTCAGCCAGGGTGCGCTTGTCGGTCGCGTGGGCGAAGACCGCCTTGTACTGGTTCAGGTCGTCACGGCCAGCGTGGATCACGCCAGTACGGTCAACCATGAAGATGTTCTCGATCTGTGCACCCATGCTCACCAGCAGCTTCATGCAGGAGATGGCGGCAGCGCCGGCGCCCAGGCAGACGATCTTGGCGTCGGCCAGGGTTTTGCCTGCGATTTCCAGGGCGTTGATCATGCCGGCGGCGGTCACGATCGCGGTGCCGTGCTGGTCATCGTGGAATACCGGGATGTCGCACTGTTCAATCAGCGCGCGCTCGATCTCGAAGCACTCAGGTGCCTTGATATCTTCCAGGTTGATGCCACCGAAGGTGATGGAGATACGCTTGACGGTGTCGATGAAGGCTTGCGGGCTTTCGGAGTCGACTTCGATGTCGAAGACGTCGATACCAGCGAAACGCTTGAACAGAACACCCTTGCCTTCCATGACAGGCTTGGACGCCAGCGGGCCGAGGTTACCCAGGCCAAGAATGGCGGTGCCGTCGGAAATGACTGCTACCAGATTGCCCTTGCCGGTGTACTTGTACGCCAGCTCTGCGTCGCGAGCAATTTCACGCACCGGCTCGGCCACGCCAGGGCTGTAGGCCAGCGCCAGGTCGCGAGCAGTCGCAGTAGGTTTGGTGAGCTCGACGCTCAGTTTCCCCGGGCGAGGCTGAGCATGGTATTCGAGAGCGGCGGTTTTCAAATCTGACATGGTGGGCATTCCGCTATTTACTATTCTGACGGACCGCCGAGGATACGCAAAGAGCAAAGGGTCGACAAGACTGGCCGGTCACTTGTGTCAAGGCCTTTAACCTACGACTTTCCGCCAAGAGCCGCAGCCCGCAAGGGTTTCTATGTGTACAATCAAAATAAAAAATGTAGACAATTCTTATTTTTCGACCCGCTCCAGCATCGAAGGATCGGTCAACGGCAGCATCCAACGCTGCTGTCCAGGTTTCAGCCCACCTTTGCGGGAACGATCCAGCACCCAACCGCGAGCCTCGATGGATCGACCTTTCAAATCCGTGAGGAAGGCGGCGGGGAAGTTACGTTGCAATCGAGCGGGCACCTGAAGCACCAGCGAATCATCGATTTCGATCCAGATACCACCGCGATTGCGTTCGATACTCCGCACCTTGCCGCTGATCAGCGCAAAGCCCGACTGCCGGAGCTGGTTCGCCGGCGTCAGTGGCGATTGCCGCCACAGGCCTTTGCCAGCCTGACGAGCAGCGTTCTCAGCCTGCTGCTGACAGCTGCTCAGCGAGACGTTCGGCGCCACTGCCACCCGGTAGCCCAGGCCTTCGCTGAGCAGTTGTGCTTCGAAATTGTCGCCAGAGCGGCCGTAGACGTGCGCCAGCGTACGCCCGTATTTGTCGCGCGATTCGGCGCCCGGCACCAGGCTCACCTGACCGCCGCTGCTCTTGACCAGGGCCTGTAGACGCTGGCGCGCAACCTCGGCGAAGGCTTCGCTGCGGCGGCCCTTGCGGCCGATTTCCGGGGCATTGATACCGATCAGGCGAACACTGCGGCCATCATTCAGACGCAAGGTATCGCCGTCGACCACCTGACGTACGCTGACGACCTGTGGATCGACGGGTGCAGGGCAGAAAGCCAGCGCCGGCAGTTGCCAAGTTGCACCCACAAAAAAGGCGCCCACGAGGGACGCCTTCTTCAGCAGCATTGCCAAGCCCATCGGGCCAGCTACGCGCAATCTTACTTCTTGCCGAACGCAGCGAAGCGATCTTCGAAGCGCTTGACGCGGCCGCCGGTATCCAGAGTCTTCTGCTTACCGGTGTAGAACGGGTGGCACTCGTTGCATACGTCGGTACCCAGTGGGGCGCACAGGGTCGAACGAGTTTCGAACTTGTTACCGCAGCTGCAGGTGACTGCGACTACTTCATAATTCGGGTGAATTTCTGGCTTCATGGTCACTTCCTCGACTGCGTGCCGCCACCCAACACCATTGTTGAATACCGCACGTAATTAGGCGGCGAATAATACCAGAGCATGCTGTCAACGCAAGTTGTCGCTTGCACCGACTGTCGTCTGCTAGGCTCGCCGGGTCTTGGAAACCCCCTTCAGAGAACTCATCGCGTGTCCGACGTCATTCTGCGCCTCGCCCTGCCCTCGCCCCTGCGGCGATTGTTCGACTACAGGGCCCCGGCGAGCATGGCGCGCCAGGCGCTGACCCCGGGCATGCGTATTCGCGTGCCCTTCGGGCGGCGGGAAATGATCGGCATCCTGATCGAAATAACCGACAAGAGCGAGGTCCCGTCGGACAAGCTCAAGCCGGCAATCGCCCTGCTCGACCCGGTCTCGCCACTGCCCCCGGCGCTATTCAAGCTGTGCCTGTGGACCGCCCAATACTACCAGCACAGCCTTGGCGACACCCTGAGCTGGGCCCTGCCAGTGCTGTTGCGCCAAGGCGAACCGGCAGAGGCGCGCCAGGAGCGCTTCTGGCAAGTCGCGCCGGGCGCACGCCTGGATGACCCACGTATTGCCCGCGCGCCTCGACAGCGCGAAGCCTTGGCGACCCTGGCGCAACACCCCCATGGGGTCGCGCATACACTGCTGAGCAAACTGATGTTGAGCAAGGACAGCCTTGACCTGCTACTGGCCAAGGAGCTGGTCCGGGTCGAAGTGCGCCGCCACCTGCCCCAGGAGCGTCATGAACACTGGCTGGCACAGCCCGAGCTGCCGCTGAACGACGAGCAACGCGCCGCCTTCACTGCCGTGCGCTCGGGTTTCGACAGTTTTCATGCCTTCCTGCTGGCCGGCGTTACCGGCAGCGGCAAGACCGAGGTCTATCTGCAGCTGATCCGCGAAACCCTTGAATCCGGTAAGCAGGCGCTGATCCTGATTCCGGAAATCAACCTCGGGCCGCAGACCCTGACGCGCTTTGAACAGCGCTTCAACGCCCGTATCGCCCTGCTGCACTCGGCAGTCAATGACCGTGAACGCCTGGACGCCTGGCTGGCGGCCCGCGACGGCGAGGCCGACATCATCATCGGTACTCGTTCGGCACTGTTCACCCCGATGAAGCACCCCGGCCTGATCATCATCGACGAGGAGCACGACGGCTCCTACAAACAGCAGGAAGGCCTGCGCTATCACGCCCGCGACCTGGCCCTGGTGCGCGCGCGCCAGGAAAACATCCCGATCCTGCTCGGTTCGGCGACGCCGTCACTGGAAAGCCTGCACAACGCCCACAGTGGCCGCTATGGCCTGCTGCGCCTCAACCAGCGCGCAGGCGGCGCCCAGCAGCCACGCTTCTTGCGCCTGGACGTCAAGAGCCGGCCCCTGGACAGCGGCATCAGCGGGCCGATGCAACAGGCCATCGGCCAGACCCTGGCAGCCGGTCAGCAAGTGCTGGTATTCCTCAATCGCCGCGGCTTTGCCCCGACCCTGCTGTGCCACGATTGCGGCTGGATGTCCGAGTGCCCGCGCTGCGATGCGCGCATGACCGTACACCAGCGCTCCAACGAACTGCGCTGCCACCACTGCGGCTACGACGAACGCGTGCCGCGCCAGTGCCCGCAGTGCAACAAGGTCGACCTGCGCCCGGTTGGCGCTGGCACTGAGCGGGCAGAAGAGCGCCTGAGCATTCTGTTCCCGGACTTTCCGGTACTGCGCGTAGACCGCGACAGCACCTCGCGCAAAGACGCCATGAATCAACTGTTCGCCACCATCCAGCGCGGTCAGCCGTGCATCCTGGTCGGCACCCAGATGCTTGCCAAAGGGCATCACTTCCCGCGGGTGACCCTGGTGGCGATTCTCGATGCCGACGGTGGCTTGTTCTCCGGCGACTTCCGCGCCAGCGAGCGCATGGCCCAGCTTATCGTTCAGGTTGCCGGTCGCGCTGGACGCGCCGAGGAGCCTGGCAAGGTGATCATCCAGACCCATCTGGCCGACCACCCGCTGCTGGTGCAATTGACCGAACAGGGTTACTTCGCCTTTGCCGAGCAGGCCCTGAGCGAGCGACGCGCAGCGGGACTGCCGCCGTTTGCCCACCTGGCCCTGCTGCGGGCCGAAGCGCACAAGCCGGGGCAGGCCGAGAGTTTCCTCGACGAAGCCTGCAGCGCGGCAGAACAGCTGCTGGCCGATCAAAACCTGCAGGGCATCGAGCTGCTCGGCCCGGTTCCGGCGCCCATGGAGCGACGCGCTGGCCGTTTTCGAGCACAACTATTGCTCCAGGCCAATGCGCGGGCGCCTTTGCATCGACTGATCAGTGCCTGGTTGCTACTGTTGGAGCAGATGCCGTCCGGGCGGCAGGTGCGCTGGTCTTTGGATGTGGATCCGGTGGATCTGTATTGACTATCGCCCCGCGATAGCCCTTCAAAGGTTGGCAACCTCGCCCCAGCAACGGATAATGTCCAGTTTTTCCACCTGCGCATCGAAGCGCCGCCGCGCTTGCGGTCGAAAGAGAAGCCCATGAAAGACACCATTCGCCAGCTTATCCAGCAAGCCCTCACCCAACTCGTCACCGACGGTGTGTTGCCTGAAGGGCTGACGCCGGCGATCCAG
Organism: Pseudomonas sp.; assembly: GCF_050739775.1. Lineage (GTDB taxonomy): Bacteria > Pseudomonadota > Gammaproteobacteria > Pseudomonadales > Pseudomonadaceae > Aquipseudomonas. Next base: position 69,289 of record NZ_JBOICA010000008.1, on the reverse strand, counting down.
GTGGAAAACGCCCGGGACAAAACCCACGGCGACTTCGCCAGCAACATCGCGATGATGCTGGCCAAGCCTGCCGGCATGAAGCCGCGCGACCTGGCGGAAAAAATCATTGCCGCGCTGCCTGCCGATGAGCAGGTCAGCAAGGTCGAGATCGCCGGCCCCGGCTTCCTCAACTTCTTCCAGAATACCCAGGCCCTAGCCGCTCGCCTGGATGCCGCGCTGGCCGACGCCAAGCTCGGCGTCAGCAAGGCCGGCCCGCAGCAGAAGGTGGTGGTCGACCTGTCGGCACCTAACCTTGCCAAAGAAATGCACGTCGGCCACCTGCGTTCGACCATCATCGGCGACGCCGTGTCGCGCGTCCTGGAGTTCCTCGGCGACACCGTGGTGCGTCAGAACCACGTCGGCGACTGGGGTACCCAGTTCGGCATGCTGATGGCCTACCTGCAGGAAAACCCGATCACCAGCGACGAGCTGTCGGATCTGGAAAACTTCTACCGCGCCGCGAAAAAGCGTTTTGACGAGTCGGAAGAGTTCGCCGACCGAGCCCGCGGCCTAGTGGTCAAGCTGCAAGCGGGTGACGAGGATTGCCTGAAGCTGTGGACCCGCTTCAAGGACATTTCGCTGTCGCATTGCCAGAAGACCTACGAACTGCTCAACGTCAAACTGACCATGGCCGACGTAATGGGTGAAAGTGCCTATAACGACGATCTGGCCAACGTGGTTTCCGAGCTCAAGGCCAAGGGCCTGCTGGTCGAGAGCAACGGCGCCCAGTGCGTGTTCCTCGACGAATTCAAGAATGCCGAAGGTGAACCACTGCCTGTGATCGTGCGGAAGGCCGACGGCGGCTACCTGTATGCCACCACCGACCTGGCTGCCGTGCGCTACCGCAGTAACAAACTCAAGGCCGACCGCGCCCTGTACTTCGTCGATCAACGCCAGGCCCTGCACTTCAACCAGGTGTTCGAAGTGGCCCGCCTTGCCGGCTTCGTCGGCCACCCGATGCAAATGGAACACATGGGCTTCGGCACCATGAACGGCGCCGATGGCCGCCCGTTCAAGACCCGCGACGGCGGCACGGTGAAGTTGATCGACCTGCTCACCGAAGCCAAGGAACGTGCCTACGCCCTGGTCAAGGAGAAGAACCCTGAGCTGGCAGAGGAAGAACTGCGCGCTATCGCTCAGGTGGTCGGCATTGACGCGGTTAAATACGCCGATCTGTCCAAGCACCGCACCAGCGACTACAGCTTCAACTTCGACCTGATGCTCAACTTCGAAGGCAACACCGCGCCGTACCTGCTGTACGCCTACACCCGCGTCGCCGGCGTGTTCCGCAAGCTGGGCAAAAGCTTTGATGAAGTGGACGGGCAAATCGTCCTGCAAGCCGCCCAGGAGCAAGACCTGGCCGCGCGCCTGGCCCAGTTCGGTGAAATCCTGAACAACGTCGCCGAAAAAGGTACTCCGCACGTACTTTGCGCTTACCTGTACGACGTGGCCGGCCTGTTCTCCAGCTTCTACGAAAACTGCCCGATCCTGGGTGCGGATACGCCTGAACAACAGCAGAGCCGCTTGCGCCTGGCTGCCCTGACTGGCCGCACCCTCAAGCAAGGTCTGGAGCTGCTCGGCCTGGAAACCCTGGAGCGTATGTAAGTTGGCTGCCAAGAAAAAACCTGCCCCCAAGCGCGGCGCCAGCCGCAACCAGGCACCAGCCAAACAACCGATTCCGGGCTGGCTGTGGCTGGCGATCGGCCTGACCGTCGGCGCCTTCATCGTTTTTCTGATGAAGCTTGAGCCGGGCAACGAAGAGGTCAAACGCAGCAAGCCTGAACAGCAGAAAGCCGAGAAGGCCGCCGAAGCCAACAAGACCGCGCCAAGTCCGCAACAACCGGTCAAGCCCAAGTACGACTTCTATACCTTGCTGCCCGAGTCGGAAGTGATCGTGCCGCCTGAAGCGGTACCAGAGAAAACCCCGCCGGTACCGGCGCAACCACCGGTCACCCCGGCGGAAGCGGCGAAGATCGATACCGCACGGGCACAGGCCGCGCTGCTGGGGCAGACACCACCACCGGCACCACCGGTGATCAAGCCGGCGGCGACCACCCAGTTCTTCCTGCAGGCCGGGTCGTTCCGCAAACAGGCTGATGCCGACAAGGTCCGGGCGCAGATCATCCTGCTCGGCCAGGCGGTCAAGGTGGAGTCCGGCACGGTCAAAGAAGAAACCTGGTACCGGGTACTGGTCGGCCCGTTCAGCAATCGCGAGCAACTGACCGTGGCCCAGAAACAGCTGGCCGGCAGCGGCTTCAGCAACCTGTTGCTGCAGCAGCGCCAGACCCGCCAGTGATCCTGCCGGCGGCCTTATCGTCAACGACAAGGCCGCCGCTTTCAACGCCGCTGGGCGTTGGCCAGCGACACCTGGGTGTTCAACGTCCAGAAGTCATACAAGACCCCCACCAGAAACAGCCCGCCCGTGAACAGATAGAGGATCCCGGTGATCCATTTGCCCTGGTACATGCGGTGCACACCGAATATGCCGAGGAAGGTCAGCAGAATCCAGCTCAGGCTGTAGTCCAGGGGGCCGGCGTGGAAACGCAGGTCAGCCTCGCGGTCCATGGCCGGAATCAGGAACAGGTCGATCAGCCAGCCGATGCCCAGCAGGCCCAGGGTAAAGAACCAGATCGTGCCGGTGACCGGCTTGCCGTAATAGAAACGGTGCGCCCCGGTGAAGCCGAAAATCCACAGCAGATAGCCGATCACCTTGCTGTGAGTGTCCTGCAGCTGCCCATCCTGTTGATAACTGTTCATTCATAGCCTCTGAGGGTTATCGATAAATTTTCTAAGAAAAAATGTGACTTTTTTGTGTTCGGTCGACGTATGGCAGTGTGCCAATCGACCAACGGATCAAAAAATGATCAAAAAGCTGTTATAAAGTTGCGCGCTAACCAACTAGAGCCTTGCCTATGCGTCCTTTTTTCAAGACATGGCTGACCCTTTGCCTATTATTGCCACTGGCCGCCCACGCCACCAACCGTGAGCAACGTCTACCCAACGGTTTTTCCGGGTACACCACAAATACAGCCGCCGTTCGCTCCAGCAAGAACGTCAGCACCAAGATCCAGCACCGCACCCGCTCCAGCAAGCCAAGCCTGCCGGTCGCGTCGATGTCGCCCCAGCAGAGCAGCGATGTGCTCAGCCGTGCCGTTAATGTACTGGGCACGCCATATCGCTGGGGTGGCAGCAGCCCGAGCAAAGGCTTCGACTGCAGCGGCCTGGTCAAGTACGCCTTCAACGACATCGACGAAATTGACCTGCCGCGCACCTCCAATGCCATGGCCCAAGGTCACGGCGTGAAAGTCGATCGCAACGACCTCAAGCCAGGCGACCTGATCTTCTTCAACATCAAGAGCCGTCGGGTCAACCATGTTGCCATCTACCTGGGTAACGATCGCTTCATCCATGCCCCACGCACGGGCAAGCGGGTCAGTATCGACACGCTGAACAAACCCTACTGGCGCAGCCGCTATGTGGTTGCCAAGCGCGTCCTGCCGAAAAGCCAGCAACTGGCCCTGGCCCAGCGCTAAAGCCACTCATGCGCCCGCACACGGGCGCCATCAGGGCTGATCAATCCGCGCATCGCCAGGCCCTGCAGGCAACTGTCCAGGGTCTGCATGCCCAGTGCAGCGCCCATTTGCATGGTTGAATACAGCTGCGCCACCTTGCCCTCACGCACCAGGTTTCTTACCGCTGGCGTGGCCAGCAGAATCTCATGCGCCGCCACCCGGCCACCGCCCACCTTTTCGACCAGCACCTGCGACACCACCGCTTGCAGGGCTTCGGCCAGCATGGCACGCACCAGCTGCTTTTCTTCAGCGGCAAAAACATCCACCAGACGGTCGATGGTTTTTGCCGCCGACCCTGCGTGCACCGTTGCCAGCACCAAGTGCCCGGTTTCAGCTGCGGTCAGGGCCAGGCGGATGGTCTGCGCATCGCGCAGCTCACCGAGCATGATCACATCCGGGTCCTGCCGCAGGGCGCCGCGCAAAGCCTGGGCAAAGCCACGGCTATGCCTGCCGATTTCACGCTGGCTGATCAGGCTGCGTTGAGGGCTGTGGATAAATTCGATGGGGTCCTCAAGGGTGATGATGTGCAGCTGCCGCTCACGGTTCAGATGATCAAGCAAGGCAGCCAGAGTGGTGGACTTGCCGGAGCCGGTGGGCCCGGCAACCAGCACCAACCCCGCAGGCAACTCGGCAATCTGCCGGAACACACTGCCCAAGCCCAGCTCGGCAAGGCTGCTCACCTGGCTCGGAATCACCCGCAGCACTGCCGCCGGCCCTCTGCGCTGGGTGAATGCATTTACCCGAAAACGTGCCATCTCAGGCACGGCGACGGAGAAATCGATTTCCAGAAGTGTTTCGAAATCCTTCTTCTGCGCCTCAGACATCAGCGCCCCTAACAACTCAAGCACCTGTTCAGTGCTCAGCGCCGGCAGATCCAGACGGCACATTCGTCCATCCACGCGTAGGGCCGGCACCTCTGCCGCCGCCAGGTGCAGGTCCGAGGCCCCGGCCCTTGTCGCCAGGGCCAGCAGTTCAGTCACATCCATGAGACTCCCCAAAGGCTGCCAAGCAGGTAGAATGCCGCAGACCCAAAGAGCCGCTGGCATCGATCAATGTCCACCATAGCAGACAACCTTTCCACGCTCGCCGCACGCATCGGTGCTGCCGCTGAGGCCGCTGGACGCTCGCCGTCCGACATCCGCCTGCTGGCGGTGAGCAAGACCAAACCCGCCGCTGCCGTGCGTGAAGCCTTTGCCGCCGGGGTTCGCGATGTCGGCGAAAACTACCTGCAGGAAGCCTTGAACAAACAAGGCGAATTGACCGACCTGCCCTTGACCTGGCACTTCATAGGCCCCATTCAGTCGAACAAGACTCGCGCCATCGCCGAGCATTTCGACTGGGTACATTCCGTGGACCGCCTGAAAATCGCCCAACGTCTGTCCGAACAACGCCCCGAGGGCCTCGAAGCGCTGAACATTTGCCTGCAGGTGAATGTCAGCGGCGAGGCCAGCAAGTCCGGCTGCACGCCCGAAGCGCTACCGGCGCTGGCCACTGCCATCGCCGCGCTACCACGCCTTCGGCTGCGCGGGCTGATGGCGATTCCCGAGCCGAGCGACGATCGCGCCGCTCAGGAAGCCGCCTTTGCCCGGGTTCGCGAACTGCAAGCCAGCCTCGGCCTGGACTTGGATACCCTTTCCATGGGCATGAGCCACGACCTGGAAGCGGCGATTGCCCAGGGCGCGACCTGGGTCCGTATCGGCACCGCGCTGTTCGGCGCCCGCGACTACGGCCAGCCCTGACCCATGCCTTTTTCAACTTCCCCCTAAAGGACCTGACATGAGCAAGACTCGTATTGCCTTTATCGGCGCCGGCAACATGGCTGCCAGCCTGATCGGCGGCCTGCGCGCCCAGGGCCTGGACGCCTCGCAGATCCGCGCCAGTGACCCAGGTGCCGAGCAGCGGGCAAAAATCCACGCCGAGCACGGTATTGAACTGTTCGCCGACAACGCCCAGGCCGTCGAAGGTGCCGACGTTGTGGTGCTGGCGGTCAAGCCCCAGGCGATGAAAGCCGTGTGCGAAGCGCTCAAGCCCAGCCTCAAGCCCGGGCAACTGGTGGTTTCTATTGCAGCCGGGATCACCTGCGCCAGCATGAATAACTGGCTCGGTGCGCAACCGATCGTACGCTGCATGCCCAACACCCCGGCGCTGCTGCGCCAAGGTGTGAGCGGCCTGTACGCCACCAGCGGAGTCACCGCGGCACAGCGTCAGCAGGCCGAACAACTGCTGTCGGCCGTGGGTATTGCCTTGTGGCTGGACACCGAACAACAGCTCGACGCGGTCACCGCCGTCTCCGGCAGCGGGCCTGCGTACTTCTTCCTGTTGATCGAAGCCATGACCGCCGCAGGCGAAAAGCTTGGGCTGCCACGGGAAACCGCGGCCAAACTGACCCTGCAAACCGCCCTGGGCGCTGCGCACATGGCCGTCAGCAGCGACGTCGACGCCGCCGAACTGCGTCGCCGCGTCACTTCCCCTGCCGGCACCACTGAAGCGGCGATCAAGTCGTTCCAGGCCGATGGATTCGAAGCGCTGGTGGAAAAAGCGCTGAGCGCTGCCGCGCACCGCTCGGCCGAGATGGCCGAACAACTGGGCAACTAAGGAGCCGAACATGATCGGATTGAACACCGCTGCCATCTACATCCTGCAAACCCTGGGCAGCCTTTACCTGCTGGTCATCATGCTGCGTTTCATCCTGCAGCTGGTTCGGGCCGACTTCTACAACCCGCTCAGCCAGTTTGCCGTGCGTGCCACCCAGCCGCTGCTCAAGCCAATGCGCCGGATCGTTCCGAGCCTGTTCGGCCTGGATATGTCTTCGCTGCTGCTGGCGATCCTCGTCCAGTTGCTGATCATGGCTCTGACCCTGCTGCTGGCCTACGGCACCACCGGTAATCCGCTGCAATTGCTGGTCTGGTCGATGATTGGCGTTACCGCGCTGTTCCTGAAGATCTTCTTCTTCGCCCTGATCATCAGTGTGATCCTCTCCTGGGTCGCCCCGGGCAGCCACAACCCCGGCGCCGAGCTGATCAACCAGATCTGCGATCCGTTCCTCGCGCCGTTCCGCCGTATCCTGCCAAATCTGGGTGGCCTGGATATCTCGCCAATCCTGGCGTTCATAGCCTTGAAGCTGATCGACATGCTGGTGATCAATAACCTGGCGGCGATGACCGGGATGCCGGAAATGCTGCGTTTGCTGGTTTGATCTATCGCGGGGCAAGCCGAGTCGTCGCACCGCGATGCGCTCCTTGCCCCCCACCCCCGTGGTCTTTAGACTTACGCCTCATTTAAGCGTGAGCAGGGTCGATGTCCACTGTCTTTCCCGAAGATTCGGTCGGTCTGGTAACACCGCAACTGGCACAGTTCAACGAACCATTGGCCCTGGCCTGCGGTCGCTCGCTGGCCACCTATGAACTGATCTACGAAACCTACGGCACCCTCAACAGCGCGGCCAGCAACGCCGTGCTGATCTGCCATGCGTTGTCCGGCCACCACCATGCGGCGGGCTATCACAGCCCCGACGACCGCAAGCCGGGCTGGTGGGACAGTTGCATCGGCCCGGGCAAGCCAATCGACACCAACCGCTTCTTCGTGGTCAGCTTGAACAACCTCGGCGGTTGCAACGGCAGCACCGGCCCCAGCAGCGTCAATCCGGTGACTGGCAAGCCCTACGGCGCCGACTTTCCGGTGTTGACCGTGGAAGACTGGGTGCACAGCCAAGCCCGCCTGGCCGACCACCTGGGTATCGCGCAGTGGGCCGCCGTCATCGGTGGCAGCCTCGGCGGTATGCAGGCGCTGCAGTGGACCATCACCTACCCTGATCGCGTACGTCACTGCCTGGACATCGCTTCGGCACCCAAGCTCTCGGCACAGAACATCGCCTTCAACGAGGTGGCCCGTCAGGCCATCCTCACCGACCCGGAGTTCCACGGCGGTTCATTCCAGAACCAGGGCGTGATCCCCAAGCGCGGCCTGATGCTGGCGCGCATGGTCGGGCACATTACCTACCTGTCCGATGACTCCATGGGCGAGAAATTCGGCCGCGAGCTGAAAAGCGACAAGCTCAACTACGACTTCCACAGCGTCGAGTTCCAGGTCGAAAGCTACCTGCGCTATCAGGGCGAGGAGTTCTCCGGCCGCTTCGACGCCAACACCTACCTGCTGATGACCAAGGCGCTGGACTACTTCGACCCAGCCGCTGCCCACCGCGGCGATCTGGCGGCGACCCTGGCCAATGTCACGGCGGACTACTGTGTGATGTCCTTCACCACCGACTGGCGCTTCTCGCCAGCGCGCTCGCGGGAGATCGTCGACGCCCTGATCGCCGCGCGCAAGAACGTCTGCTACCTGGATATCGACTCGCCCTATGGCCACGATGCCTTCCTGATCCCGACCCCGCGCTACATAACGGGTTTCACGAACTACATGAACCGCATCGTCTGTTGAGGAACCTATGAGAGCCGACCTGGAAATCATCCAAGACTGGATCCCCGCCGGCAGCCGGGTACTCGACCTCGGTTGCGGTACCGGCGAACTGCTGGCGTCGCTGCGCGACCACAAGCAGGTCAGCGGCTATGGCCTGGAAATCGACCCGGACAACATCGCCGAATGCGTGGCCAAGGGCGTCAACGTCATCGAGCAGGATCTGGACAAGGGCCTGGGAAATTTCGCCAGCAACAGTTTCGACGTGGTGGTCATGACCCAGGCCCTGCAAGCCGTGGAATACCCGGACCGGATCCTCGACGAAATGCTGCGCGTCGGTCGCCAGTGCATCATCACCTTCCCCAACTTCGGCCACTGGCGTTGCCGCTGGTACCTGGCGACCAAAGGCCGCATGCCGGTCTCGGACTTCATGCCGTATACCTGGTACAACACGCCGAACATTCACTTCTGCACCTTTGAAGACTTCGAGGCGCTGTGCAGCGAACGTCGCGCCCAGGTCCTCGACCGTCTGGCGGTCGACCATTTGCACCGCCACGGGTGGGCGAGCAAGCTATGGCCTAATCTTCTAGGGGAGATCGGCATTTACCGTGTCAACAGCCCCGGCCTGACCGAACACAAGGTCGCGGTTTAACCCGCACACTGGAGGAGAACGATCATGGGTCGCTTGTTGAGCTTTTTACTGACTGCCTGCCTGAGCCTGACAGCAGTTGCCGCCGATGCCATCAAGGGCGAGCGCCAGGAAGTCTTCGGGGATACCACGGTGCACTACAGCACCTTCATCTCGACCTTCCTGCAGCCGGATATCGCCAAAGCTGCCGAGCTGGTTCGCAGCAAGAACCAGGGCGTGATCAACGTGTCGGTGATCAAGGCCGGCAAGCCGGTGGTCACCCAGGTCAGCGGCAGCATCAAAGACCTCACCAGCAATTCGATCCCGCTGAAGTTCAAGCAGATCAACGAACAAGGCGCGGTCTACTACATCGCCCAGTTCCCTGTGGAACAACAGGAAATGCGTACCTTCACGATCAACGTTGATACTGGCGGCAAAACCGAAACCATCCGTTTCAACCAAGAACTTTTTCCAGGCGAATGATGACTTTTCAGCAAATCGTATTGGCCAGCCACAACGCCGGCAAACTCAAGGAACTGCAGGCTATGCTCGGTGATACCGTGCAACTGCGCTCCATTGGCGAATTCAGCAGCGTCGAGCCGGAAGAAACCGGCCTGTCGTTCGTCGAGAACGCCATCCTCAAGGCACGCAATGCCGCACGCATATCCGGCATGCCGGCGCTGGCCGACGACTCCGGCCTGGCCGTGGACTTCCTGGGTGGCGCACCAGGCATCTACTCGGCACGCTACGCCGACGGCAAGGGCGATGCGGCCAACAACGCCAAGCTGCTTGATGTGCTCAAAGACGTCCCGCAGGAGCAACGTGGCGCTCAGTTCGTCTGCGTCCTGGCGCTGGTCCGGCATGCCGACGATCCGCTGCCGATCCTCTGCGAAGGGCTCTGGCATGGCCGCATCCTGACCGAGGCCAGCGGTGCGCATGGCTTTGGCTACGACCCGCTGTTCTGGGTGCCGGAGCGTAATTGCTCGAGCGCCGAACTGAGTCCTGGCGACAAGAACCAGATCAGCCACCGTGCCCGTGCCATGAGCCTGCTGCGTCAACGTCTGGGCCTGGCATGACCGATCATTCGCCGGCACAGCCACTGCATCTGGGCGAGGCTGGCTTTACTTCCCAAGCACCACGGGCGGCCTTGGCGCAGCTGCCGCCCCTGGCGCTGTACATCCATATCCCCTGGTGCGTGCGCAAATGCCCGTACTGCGACTTCAACTCCCACGCCGCCACGCCTGAGTTGCCGGAAGAAGCCTACGTCGATGCCCTGCTCGCGGACCTCGACCAGGAATTGGGCGCGGTCTACGGTCGGCCGATCAGCTCGATCTTCTTCGGCGGCGGAACCCCCAGCCTGTTCAGCGCCCGCGCTTTGGGCCGCCTGTTGGTGGGTGTGGAGCAACGCATCCCGTTTGCCAGCGATATCGAAATCACCCTGGAAGCCAACCCCGGGACTTTCGAACAAGAGAAGTTCAAGGCTTACCGACAGCTGGGCATCAATCGCCTGTCAATCGGCATTCAGAGCTTCCAACAGGCCAAGCTCGAAGCGCTGGGCCGCATCCATAACGGTGACGAAGCCATTCGCGCCGCCGACATGGCGCGCAACGCCGGGTTCGATAATTTCAATCTGGACCTGATGCACGGCTTGCCCGATCAGTCGCTGGATGATGCCCTGGGCGACCTGCGCCAAGCCATCGCGCTGAATCCCACGCACCTGTCCTGGTACCAACTGACCCTGGAACCGAACACGGTGTTCTGGAACCAGCCACCGCTGCTGCCCGAAGACGACATCCTCTGGGACATCCAGGAGGCCGGCCAAGCCCTGATGGCCAGCCACGGCTATACCCAGTACGAAGTCTCAGCCTACGCCCAGCCCGGTCGTGTTGCACGGCACAACCTCAACTACTGGAGTTTTGGCGACTTCATCGGCATCGGGGCTGGCGCCCACGGCAAACTCAGCCACCCCGATGGCCGCATCCTGCGCACCTGGAAGACGCGTCTGCCCAAGGACTACCTGAACCCGGCCAAGGCCTTCAAGGCCGGCGAAAAGCTGTTGCCAGTGGATGAACTGCCGTTCGAGTTCCTGATGAACGCCCTGCGCCTGACCCAGGGCGTGGACGCCGAGCTGTTCAGCCAGCGCACGGGGTTGGCGCTGGAGCTACTGACTGCCGCGCGGCGTGAATCCGAACAAAAAGGCCTTTTGCAGGTCGAAACGACGCGACTGGTCGCCACCCCGCGAGGCCAGTTGTTCCTCAACGACCTGCTGCAGTATTTCTTGACCTAAGGATTGCGAATGGACTTGGTACTCGACCTGCTTTCGACCGTTTCCCGCTGGAGTCGCAGCAACCTGTCGGAGATCGCACTGGCGCTCGTGGGCTGCTTGCTGGTGCTGTTCGGCACCGACATCAAAGGCTGGGTAGAGCAACGCCTGGGCGGCCTGGCAGGCGCCTTGCGCGTGCCCTTCATGGCCTTGCTGGTGATGATCGGCAGTGGTGCGGCGTTGATCTATGCCACGCCGTGGGTCGTGAAAGGCCTGGCGCAGTTCAACAACTATGCGTTGGCGCCGGTGTTGCTGATTGTGCTGGTGTTGATTGGCGTAGTCGCGGACCGACGCTAAATCGCATCGCCGGCTCCTACAAGGTTCAGCACAACACTGTAGGAGCCGGCCCTGCCGGCGATCGACCGCAAAGCGGTCGCAGATTTACGCCAGTTTTTCGAACTTCAGATCCCACACCCCATGCCCAAGTCGCTCGCCACGGCGTTCGAACTTGGTGATCGGGCGTTCGGCCGGACGCTCTACGCACTTGCCGTCAGTTGCCAAGTTGCGGTAACCCGGGGCGACATTCATCACTTCCAGCATATATTCGGCATAGGGCTCCCAGTCGGTAGCCATATGGAATACACCGCCGACCTTGAGCTTGCTGCGCACCAGCTCAGCAAACTCAGGCTGGACGATACGACGCTTGTGGTGACGGCTCTTGTGCCACGGATCAGGGAAGAACAGCATCAGCCGATCGAGGCTGTTATCAGCCACGCACTTGTTCAGCACTTCGATCGCATCACAGTCGTACACCCGCAGGTTCTTCAGGCCCTGGGTCAGCACGCCGTTGAGCAGCGCACCGACACCCGGACGGTGCACTTCGACACCGATAAAGTCCTGCTCCGGCGCAGCAGCGGCCATTTCCAGCAGGGAATGACCCATGCCGAAACCGATCTCCAGGGTACGCGGCGCCGAACGGCCGAAGACCTGGTCGTAGTCCACCGGGCTATCGGCCAGCGGCAGAATGAACAGTGGCCCACCCTGCTCCAGACCACGTTGCTGGCCTTCGGTCATGCGCCCGGCACGCATCACGAAACTCTTGATGCGGCGGTGTTGGCGCTCTTCGCCTTCGGTGGAGATCGGCGTTTCTTGCGATTCAGTCATCAGGGGCTCTTACTTGATCAGACCATCCAGCGGCGACGAGGCGCTGGCATAGAGTTTTTTCGGCATACGCCCGGCGAGGTAGGCCAGACGACCGGCGACGATGGCGTGTTTCATGGCTTCGGCCATCATGATCGGCTGCTGGGCATTGGCAATGGCCGAGTTCATCAGCACCGCCTCACAGCCCATTTCCATGGCGATGGTGGCGTCCGAAGCGGTGCCAACACCGGCATCGACCAGCACCGGCACTTTCGATTCTTCAAGGATGATCTGCAGGTTGTACGGGTTGCAGATGCCCAAGCCCGTACCAATCAGGCCAGCCAGCGGCATCACCGCGATACAACCGGCTTCGGCCAGCTGACGGGCAATGATCGGGTCATCACTGGTGTAGACCATCACGTCGAAACCGTCCTTGACCAGCACTTCGGCGGCCTTGAGGGTTTCGATCACGTTGGGGAACAGGGTTTTCTGGTCGGCCAGCACTTCCAGCTTGACCAGGTTGTGGCCATCGAGCAGTTCACGGGCCAGGCGGCAGGTACGCACGGCTTCGACCGCGTCATAGCAGCCTGCAGTGTTCGGCAGGATGGTGTAGCGATCCGGCGGCAGCACATCGAGCAGGTTCGGTTCGCCCGGGTTCTGGCCAATGTTGGTACGACGCACGGCAACGGTGACGATCTCGGCACCCGAGGCTTCGATGGCCAGGCGGGTTTCTTCAAGGTCACGGTATTTACCGGTGCCGACCAGCAGGCGCGACTGGAAGGTACGGCCGGCCAGGGTGAAGGGCTTGTCGCTGCGAAGGTTGCTCATCGGAAATCCTCTGAAAGGTTGAGGGACTTGCAAGGTAATCCTGGGGCTCTAGCCGCCGCCGATGGCATGCACGACTTCGACCTGATCGCCTTCACACAGCGCCGTGGCTGCGTGCTGGCTACGTGGCACGATATCCAGGTTGAGCTCTACCGCGACGCGGCGCCCGACAAGGTCCAGGCGGGTCAGCAGGGCCTCGACGCTTTCGCCATCGGGCAACTCGAAGGGTTCACCGTTCAATTGAATGCGCATGCGCACGGCCACCATTATTTTTAGGGGTCCGCATTCTAGCCCCGATCAGGTGCTGCGACCAAGGCCAAGCATCGCCATTCGTCTCGATTCGGACCGCCGAGTCAACCCAGGCGCCAGGCGGCGAGCCCCAGACACAACCAGCCGCCGAGAAAGGCTAAGCCGCCGATCGGGGTGATTATGCCCAGTTTGCCGATACCGCTGAGGGTCAACAGGTACAGGCTGCCGGAGAACAGCACGATACCCAAGGCGAACAAGCCGCCGGCCCAACTCACCAGACGCCCGGGCAACTGGGTGGCCAGTACGGCAACGCCGAGCAAGGCCAGAGCATGCACCAGTTGATAGGTCACCCCGGTATGGAAGATCGCCAGGTATTCGCTGCTCAGACGGCCCTTCAAGCCGTGTGCGGCAAAGGCACCCAGGGCGACCCCGGTGAAGCCGAAAAAGGCCGCGAGCAAGAGAAAACTACGCAACATGAGGCGACTCCTAGTCATCACAGGGTCTGTATAATGGCCCGCTCATTCGGTTCGGCCAAGCCATCTCTATGTTGTCGTCCATTATCCGCCGTCTTACCCGCGCCCTGCTCTGGTTCGCCGCTGGCAGCGCTTTGCTGGTGCTGGTGCTGCGCTGGGTACCGCCGCCGGGCACGGCGCTGATGGTCGAACGCAAGGTCGAATCCTGGTTCAACGGCCAGCCGATTGACCTGCAGCGCGACTGGGAGCCTTGGGAGCGCATCTCCGATGAGCTCAAGGTGGCGGTCATTGCCGGTGAAGACCAGAAATTCGCCAATCACTGGGGCTTCGACTTCATCGCCATCCAGGCTGCCCTGGCGCACAACGAACGCGGCGGCAGCATTCGCGGTGCCAGCACCCTGAGCCAGCAAGTGGCCAAGAATCAGTTTCTCTGGGCGGGACGCAGTTGGTTGCGCAAGGGCCTCGAAGTCTGGTTCACCGCCCTGATTGAACTGCTCTGGTCCAAGGAACGGATACTTGAGGTGTACCTCAACAGTGCCGAATGGGGCGAAGGCGTGTTCGGTGCCCAGGCAGCGGCGCAACACCATTTCGGTGTCGATGCCAGCCGCCTGAGCCGTCAGCAGGCCAGCCTGCTGGCGGCGGTGCTACCGAGCCCGCTCAACTGGAGCGCCAGCCGCCCCAGCAGCTACGTGGCACGGCGTGCCGGCTGGATTCGTCAGCAGATGCGCCAGTTGGGGGGCGATGGCTACCTCGCGCAGCTGGACAGCCCGCGCAAGGCCCCCTGGAACCAATAAAAAACCCGGCAAAGCGCACACCTTGCCGGGTTTTTATTGTTTGCTGATTACTGGGTAAACGCCTTAGAACGCGCCCATGTAGTCACGTTTGCCCACTTCCACACCATTGTGACGCAGGATTGCGTAAGTGGTGGTGACGTGGAAGAAGAACTGCGGCAGGCCGTAGGTCAGCAAATAGGCCTGGCCACTGAAGCGCTTCTCTTTCGGCGTGCCCGGACGGGTCACGATTTCGATGCCTTCCTTGCCATCGATCTGCGCCGGCGCAACGCCGTCCAGGAAAGCCAGAACCTTACTGATCAACGCTTGCAGTTCAGCAAAGGTGGTTTCGCTGTCATCGTATTTCGGCAACTCGACCTCAGCCAGGCGCGCCGATACACCCTTGGCGAAATCAACAGCGATCTGCACCTGGCGAACCAGTGGAAACATGTCCGGATACAGGCGAGCCTGCAGGAAGACGTTCGGATCAATGTTTTTCGCCGTGGCGTGAGCTTCGGCCTTGTTCAGGACCTCACTCAAGGCGTTGAGCATTTGCTTGAAAACAGGAACAGAAGCGGCGTACAAGGAAATGGTCATAACAGTCTCGACATGGGTGGCGGAAAAAGTGACGGGGCCAACGTGGCGCGATTATAGACCTGCGCTGCCGCCTGAAAGACCTGGCACCATAAAAAAGCCCCGACACGTCGGGGCTTTTTGTTTATTGCCGTATCGCGACTCAGATTGCGATCAAGGCTTTCACCTTGTTCATCGCATTCTTCTCCAGCTGACGAATCCGCTCGGCGGATACGCTGTATTTCTCGGCCAGGTCGTGAAGCGTGGCCTTTTCCTCGGCCAGCCAGCGCTGGTAGAGGATGTCACGGCTACGGTCGTCCAGGCCCTGCAGGGCTTCATGCAGGTTGCTGGTGGAGTTGTCGCTCCAATCAGCATCTTCGAGCTGAAGCGCCGGGTCGTAACGATGGTCTTCCAGGTAGTTGGCCGGCGACTGGAAAGCGCTGTCGTCGTCAGCTTCGGACGCGGGGTCGAAGGCCATGTCCTGACCGGTCAGGCGACTCTCCATCTCGCGCACTTCTCGCGGCTCTACGCCCAGGCTTTCGGCAACACGATGCACCTCATCGTTGTTCAGCCAGGCCAGACGTTTCTTCTGGCTGCGCAGGTTGAAGAACAGCTTGCGCTGGGCCTTGGTGGTAGCAACTTTGACAATGCGCCAGTTGCGCAGGATGAACTCGTGAATCTCGGCCTTGATCCAGTGCACGGCAAAGGACACCAGACGCACACCCATTTCCGGGTTGAAACGCTTGACCGCTTTCATCAGGCCAACATTGCCTTCCTGAATCAGGTCAGCCTGGGCCAGCCCGTAGCCGGAATAGCTGCGAGCGATATGTACGACAAACCGCAGGTGGGCGAGCACCATCTGCCGAGCCGCCTCAAGATTCTGCTCATAGTAGAGACTCTCGGCCAGTTCACGCTCCTGCTCCGGCGTCAGCAATGGAATGCTGTTGACCGTGTGCACATAGGCTTCCAGGTTTGCGCCGGGAACCAGGGCATAGGCAGGTTGCAACGAAGTGGTCATACGAAAAAACCTCCGACTCACTAAACTCGTGCCCGCAGGCACTGCCAACATTGACCGGGAACCGCGAAACAAGTTCCCTGAAAATAAAAAGAGTCAATAGCAGCAAAAAAACACTATCGCGGTGCAAGCTCACTCAAGTGACGGGCGACCGCAATCCAAGCACCGATATACCCTAACAGCACCGCACCAAGCAAGAGCGACAGACCATCAGCAGACGGAACCCCGGCCAGGGCAAAATCACTGCCATACAGCCCAGAAAGCCCGATTACCGCGTCATTCAGCCAATTAAGGCCAAACGCCAGCACTCCCCAGGCCAGCACACCCGCACCCAAGCCGTACAAGGCGCCCATGTACAGGAAAGGCCGCCGCACATAGCTATCGGTGCCGCCTACCAGCTTGATCACTTCGATCTCGGTACGGCGGTTCTCGATGTGCAGGCGAATTGTGTTACCAATTACCAAAAGCAGCGCCGATACCAGCAAAACGGTCAGGCCGAAGACAAAGCGGTCACCCAGCTTGAGGATTGCCGCCAAACGCTCGACCCACACCAGATCCAGCTGTGCCGCCTCCACCTTGGGCAACTCCGCAAGGCGCTGGCGCAAGGCTTCGAGGGCCGGTTTGTCGACTTGCGCCGGGGTTACCACGACCACACCGGGCAGCGGGTTTTCCGGCAACTCGCGCAGTGCATCACCCAGGCCGGACTGCTGCTGGAATTCTTCCAGTGCCTTCTCGCGACTGACGTACTCGGCCTCGGCCACGCCCGGCAAGCCCTTGATCTGCTCGCGCAGGGCTTCACCGTCGCGGCTATTGGCATCGAGCTTGAGGTACAGGGATATCTGCGCCGCACGCTGCCACGAACCACCCAGACGCTCGACGTTGCTCAGTAACAGCGACAGGCCCATGGGCAAGCTCAGGGCCACGGCCATCACCAGGCAGGTGAAAAAGCTGCCAATCGGCTGCTTGGCCAGGCGGCGCAAGCTGTCGATCAGGCTTGAACGGTGGCTTTCCAGCCAGGCATGCAACAGGGTGCGGAAATCCGGACCATCGTCGTCATGACTGCTACGTTTGTTTTTTTCAAGTGCAGGATCGGCGGCCTTCGGCGCTACCCGCTCGGAAACCTTGGGACTGCGTGTCGCACTCATTGCCCGGCCTCCCCGTCGCCGATCAAGCGGCCGCGCTGCAGCGTCAGCATGCGATGGCGCATACGCGCGATCAGTGCCAGGTCGTGACTGGCGATCAGCACGCTGGTGCCCAGGCGGTTGATATCTTCGAATACCCCCATGATCTCCGCGGCCAGGCGCGGGTCGAGGTTACCGGTGGGTTCATCTGCCAACAGCAAGGCCGGGCGGTGAACGATGGCGCGCGCAATACCGACGCGTTGTTGCTGGCCGGTGGACAGGTCGCCAGGAAACAGCTCGGCTTTATCGGACAAGGCTACACGCTCGAGCGCCGAGTCGACGCGCTTGGCCACCTCGGCCTTGGACAGACCGAGAATCTGCAACGGCAACGCAACGTTGTTGAACACGGTACGGTCGAACAGCAGTTGGTGATTCTGGAACACCACGCCGATCTGCCGACGCAGGAAAGGAATCTGCGCGTTGCTGATCTGCCCCAGGTCCTGCCCGGCCAGCAGCAGTTTGCCACTGGTCGGCCGTTCCATGGCCAGCAGCAGGCGCAGCAAAGTACTTTTACCCGCGCCGGAATGACCGGTGACGAACAGGAATTCGCCCCGACGCACCCGAAAACTCAACTCATGCAGGCCTACGTGACCATTGGGGTAGCGCTTGGCGACCTGTTCGAATCGAATCATGGATGCTCCCGCTCGGCAAACAGTGCTTTCACGAAGGGTTCGGCCTCGAAGGGACGCAGATCGTCGATGCCTTCGCCCACGCCAATATAGCGGATCGGCAGGCCGAACTGCTTGGCCAGGGCGAAGATCACCCCACCCTTGGCGGTGCCATCAAGCTTGGTCAGGGCGAGGCCGGTGAGTTCAACGCTCTGGTTGAAGTGCTTGGCCTGGTTGATCGCGTTCTGTCCGGTGCCGGCGTCCAGCACCAGCAGAACCTCATGCGGCGCGTCGGCATCGAGTTTGCCAATGACCCGACGGACCTTCTTCAACTCTTCCATCAGGTTGTCTTTGGTGTGCAGGCGACCGGCGGTATCGGCGATCAGCACATCGATACCACGCGCCTTGGCGGCCTGGACGGCGTCGAAGATCACCGAAGCGGAGTCGGCACCAGTGTGCTGGGCGATGACCGGAATCTGGTTGCGCTCGCCCCAGACCTGTAATTGCTCGACGGCCGCGGCACGGAAGGTGTCACCGGCGGCGAGCATGACTTTCTTGCCTTCAAGCTGGAGCTTTTTCGCCAGTTTGCCGATGGTGGTGGTCTTGCCGGCACCGTTGACGCCGACGACCAGGATCACAAAAGGTTTGCCCTGAGCCTGGATGCGCAGGGGCTGCTCGACCGGCTTGAGCAGGTCGGCCAGCTCGCCTTGCAGGGACTTGAACAGGGCATCGCTGTCGGCCAACTGCTTGCGCGCGACTTTCTGGGTCAGGCTCTGGACAATCACCGACGTGGCTTCGACACCAACGTCGGCGGTCAGCAGTCGGGTCTCGATCTCGTCGAGCAGATCGTCGTCGATGGCTTTCTTGCCCAGGAACAGGCTGGCCATGCCCTCGCCGATGCTGGCGCTGGTCTTCGACAAGCCCTGCTTGAGGCGGGCGAAGAAGCCGCCCTTGCTCTCGTCGCTGCGAGCCTGGGCAGGCGCCTCGACAGGCGTGGACTCTACGACAACAGGCGCGACGGGGACAACGGTGACCACTGGAGCCACTGGAGCCACTGGAGCAGGCTCGGGCGCAACGATCGGTTCAGGCTGGGCAACAACCGGCGCCGGCTCTACCACAGGCGCAGCGACAGGTGCCGGACGCTCCGGGATCGGCGGTGGTGTGTGTGGCTCAAGGTCCGCCACCAGGGCAACCGGCTCTTCAGGAACAGGCAGGACCAAGCCGACGGGCGGCGCTGGTGGTGCCTCGACCGCAACCACCGGTGGCGCGACGTAAACAGGCTCCGGCGCGACGGCAGGGGCTGGTACAGACGCAAGTGCGCCATCGATTGGCGCTGGGGCGGCCGGCGCTTCGCTGGTCAGCGCCGCAGGCTGCTCCGACTCAATCGGTACAGGGGCTTGTGGCTGCTCGGCAACAGGTTGCTGCGGCTTTTTGCGCAGCCAGCCGAACAGGCCTTTCTTTTCACCAGCCGCAGCCGGCGTCTTTTTGTCGTCGTTGGAACCAAACATGGAAGACGGCTATCTCAGGGTAGCGATGCGCCACTGTGGCGCTTCGAAAATTCTTTTAACGCAGAACAGACTACTTTTATTCCGGCTCGTTCATGCGCAGCATTTTGTCTTGAGGCCTGCGGGTCAGATCCACGACAGGCATGGTCGTCAGGCAACCGGATCAGTATCCTAGCACCTCCTAGCCCGCTGACGCTAAGACCATGCGGGCAGTCCTACAGGTTAAACAACGTATGAATGCTCTAGCCCGCCGCGCCGCTGGCCTGTTGCTCAGCACAGTTTGTCTGCCGTTCGCGGCCTTTGCCGCCGATCCGCAACCCACCCACGAGTTCATTCTCGACAACGGTTTGAAAGTAGTCGTGCGCGAGGACCACCGGGCGCCGGTGGTGGTTTCGCAGATCTGGTACAAGGTCGGCTCCACCTATGAGTCCCCAGGCCAGACGGGCCTTTCCCACGCGTTGGAACACATGATGTTCAAGGGCAGCGAGAAACTCGGGCCCGGCGAAGCCTCGCGCATCCTGCGTGACCTGGGTGCCGAAGAGAATGCCTTCACCAGCGATGACTACACCGCTTATTACCAGGTGCTGGCCCGCGACCGCCTACCAGTGGCCCTGGAGCTGGAAGCTGATCGCATGAGCAGCCTGCGCCTGCCAGCCGACGAGTTCAGCCGCGAGATCGAGGTGATCAAGGAAGAGCGCCGCCTGCGCACCGACGATCAACCCAACGCCAAGGCGTTCGAGCTGTTCAGCGCCATGGCCTTTCCGGCCAGCAGCTACCGCACCCCGACCATCGGCTGGATGGCTGACCTGGACCGCATGAAGGTCGAAGAGCTGCGCCACTGGTACGAGTCCTGGTACACGCCGAACAACGCCACCCTGGTGGTGGTCGGTGACGTCACCGTCGACGAGGTCAAAGGCCTGGCCCAGCGCTTCTTTGGTGCCATCCCCAAACGCGCGGTCCCACCGGCCAAGCTGCCGCTGGAACTGGCCGAGCCTGGTTTGCGCGAGACCACCCTGCATGTACGCACCCAGCTGCCGAGCCTGATCTACGGCTTCAACGTCCCGGGCCTGGCCACCGCCAAGGACCCGCGTACCGTGCACGCCCTGCGTCTGATCTCGGCACTACTGGATGGCGGCTACAGCGCCCGCCTGCCGAGCCGGCTTGAGCGCGGCCAGGAGCTGGTCTCCGGCGCCTCGTCCAACTACAACCCGTTCACCCGCGGCGACAGCCTGTTCCTGATCTCGGCCACGCCGAACCAACAGAAGAACAAGACCCTGGCCGACGTTGAAAGCGGCATCTGGAAGCTGCTTGACGAACTCAAGACCACCCCGCCTTCGGCTGAAGAGCTGGAGCGCGTACGCGCCCAGGTGATCGCCGGCCTGGTCTACGATCGCGACTCGATCAGCAGCCAGGCCACCGCCATCGGTATGCTGGAGACCGTGGGCCTGTCCTGGAAGCTGATCGACAGCGAACTCGACGAACTGAAAAACGTGACCCCGGCCGACATCCAGAACGCTGCGCGTACCTACTTCACCCGCGAACGCCTGAGCGTTGCCCATGTACTGCCCGAGGAGAACGCTCATGAGTGAACGCAGCGCACCCCGCTACACCCTGATCGGTCTCGGCATCCTACTGTTGATCGGCGCGTTGGCGTTTTTCCTGGCCAAGCCCGCCCAGTCGGATAACGCCGCACAACCTGCCAACAGCACCGCGGCCAAGCCGGCCAACTCCCTGCAGACGCTGGCGGAACTGGACGGCAAGGCGCCCAGCCGCCGACAACTGAACATCCAGACCTGGAACACCGCTGAAGGCGCCAAGGTACTGTTCGTCGAAGCCCGCGAGCTGCCGATGTTCGACCTGCGCCTGACCTTCGCCGCCGGCAGCAGCCAGGACGGTGACGCCCCGGGCCTGGCGACCCTGACCAACGCCATGCTCAACGAAGGCGTGGCTGGCAAGGACGTCACGGCCATTGCCGAAGGCTTCGAAGGCCTGGGCGCAGACTTT
The DNA here is from genome assembly GCF_050739775.1 of Pseudomonas sp. GTDB lineage: Bacteria > Pseudomonadota > Gammaproteobacteria > Pseudomonadales > Pseudomonadaceae > Aquipseudomonas. Next base: position 48,031 of record NZ_JBOICA010000008.1, on the reverse strand, counting down.
GGCAACGGTGCCTACCGCGATATGGCCGTGGCCACGCTGCGCAGCCTGGGCGCGGCGGACAAACGAGAGCCAGCGCTGAAGCTGTTCGCCGAGGTAGTGGGCAAGCCGACCTTCCCGCAGGATGCCCTTGAGCGCATCAAGAACCAGCTGCAGGCCGGTTTCGAGTACCAGAAGCAGAACCCGGGCAAGCTGGCCAGCATCGCGCTGTTCGAGAAGCTGTATGGCAGTCACCCTTATGCCCATCCAAGTGATGGCGATGCCAAGAGCATCCCACCGATCACCCTGGAGCAACTGCGTGCCTTCCATGCCAGGGCCTATGCCGCTGGCAATACCGTCATCGCTCTGGTGGGCGACCTGAGCCGCAGTGAAGCTGAAGCTATTGCTTCTCAGGTCTCGGCCGCCCTGCCCAAAGGCCCGGCGCTGGCCAAGCCGCCTCAGCCTGCCGAGCCAAAACCTGGCACCACGCACATCGACTTCCCGTCCAAGCAAACCCACCTGATGCTGGCTCAGCTGGGCATCGATCGCAATGACCCGGACTATGCGGCACTGTCGCTGGGCAACCAGATCCTCGGTGGTGGTACCTTTGGTACCCGCCTGATGAGCGAAGTACGCGAGAAGCGCGGCCTGACCTACGGCGTATACTCGGTGTTCAGCCCGATGCAGGTGCGTGGCCCGTTCATGATCAACCTGCAGACCCGTGCCGAGCTCAGCGAAGGCACCCTCAAGCTGGTCCAGGACATCCTCGCCGATTACCTCAAGACCGGTCCGAGCCAGCAGGAACTGGATGATGCCAAACGCGAGCTGGCAGGCAGCTTTCCGCTGTCCAACGCCAGCAATGCGAGCATCGTCGGCCAGTTGGGCGCCATTGGCTTCTACAACCTGCCGCTGACCTGGCTGGAAGACTACATGCAGCAATCCCAGGCGCTGACCACCGAACAGGTCAAGGCCGCCCTGAACAAGCACCTCGCCGCTGACAGGATGGTCATCGTCACCGCAGGTCCCAGCGTGCCGCAAAAACCCCTGCCGCCGCCCACTGACAAACCCGCCGAGCAACCGCTTGGTGTACCGGAGCATTAATGGCCAGTCCATCCGCAAAATCGGCCAAGCCACACAACGGCCAGGGCCAGCTGCGCATCATTGCCGGCGAATGGCGCAGCCGCCGCCTGAGCTTCCCTGACGCCCCCGGCCTGCGCCCCACGCCAGACCGGGTGCGCGAGACCCTGTTCAACTGGCTTGCCGCGCATATCGAAGGGGCCAAGGTACTCGACGCCTTTGCCGGTAGCGGTGCCTTGTACCTGGAAGCGCTGTCGCGTGGCGCGGCTGAGGCCGTGGCGCTGGACAGCAATCCGGCAGCCATTGCCAGCCTGCGGCAGAACCTGGAAACCCTGCGCTGCCCTCGCGGCCAGGTAATCCAGAGCGATGCCCAGCGTTACCTGCAAGGCGAGCCGAAGCTGGCCTTCGACCTGGTGTTCCTCGACCCGCCGTTCCACCAGGATCTGCTGCCAACCACCTGCGCCTTGCTCGAAGAGCACCAGTGGCTGGCCGCCAATGCCTGGGTCTACACCGAGAGCGAAACGCCGCCCTCGACCCTGCAGTTACCCGGCAACTGGCGCCTGCATCGGGAGAAAAAAGCCGGACAGGTGTACTACGCCCTCTGGCGACGCGGCTGAGCGGCAACGACGACCCTGCTACGGCGGGGTCGTCACACTGCGCAGGTCGAGGATCTGTCGCAGAAGTTGCGCGGCAGATACCTGCTGGGATCGGTAAGCAACCAGCAGATAAGCGGCATCCTGCGCACCATCGGTTTCAACCAGTTGCCGCTGGACAGCCGCCAGGTCTTTCTCGAGCAAGTACAAGCGCTGACCCTGGATCAGCTGAAGGCTGTGTTGAAAAAACACCTGAAGCCCGACAAGCTGGTGCAAATCAGTGTCGGCCCGTCGGTCGAACAGCAGGACCTGCCCGAAATCGCATCTGCAAACGGCTGACCCAGCCGGGCAAGTGTCGGTAACCGGACATACACTTGTCTGAAAGAAATCTGCGAGCACAGCACAATGTATCCCTCCACCCCCAGCCCTTTCAAACCCGCCCTGGGGCTGGGCAACCCGCATCTGCAGACACTGTGGGGGCCGCTGTGGCGTAAATCTGCAGCCCTGAGCCGGCAACGTGAACGCCTGTGGCTGGCCGATGGCGATTTTCTCGACCTTGACTGGCACGGCCCCCATGAAGCGACGACGCCGCTGGTGCTGGTGCTGCACGGGCTGACCGGCTCTTCCAACTCGCCCTATGTCATCGGCATGCAACAGGCCCTGGCTAACCGCGGCTGGGCCAGCGTAGCGCTGAACTGGCGCGGCTGCTCGGGCGAGCCGAACCTGCTGCCACGCAGCTATCACTCCGGCGCCAGCGAGGACCTCGCCGAAACTATCGACCACCTGCGCGCGCAACGCCCACAAGCACCGCTATTTGCCGTCGGTTACTCGCTGGGCGGCAACGTGCTGCTCAAGTACCTTGGCGAAGCGGGCTCGGTGAGTCAGTTGCAGGCGGCGGTGGCAGTATCGGTGCCGTTTCGCCTGGACCAGTGCGCCGACCGTATCGGCCTGGGTCTTTCCCGGGTCTATCAGGCACATTTCATGCGCGCCATGCTTTCCTATGTGAAGGAAAAGCAGCGGCACTTTCAGCATCACGGCCACCATGAAGGTCTCGCCGCACTTGAACGCCTCGGGCCACTGGAGAACCTGCGCACCTTCTGGGACTTCGACGGCAGAGTTACTGCACCGCTCAATGGCTTTGTCGATGCCAAGGACTATTACCGCCGGGCATCGAGCCGGTACTTTCTCGGCGAGAACCGAACAGCGACGCTGATTATCCACTCCAGCGATGATCCGTTCGTGTTCAGCCATAGCCTGCCTGCGGCCAATGAGCTCGCGCCGCAGACCACCTTCGAGTTGCACTCACGCGGTGGCCATGTCGGCTTTGTCGACGGCAGCGTGCGTGCGCCGGGGTACTACCTGGAAAGGCGAATTCCGCAGTGGCTGGCGGGGATTTGAGCTGACTTGCCCCGCGATGCTTTTCAGTCGCCCGTAGCCACCTGTCGCTGCGGATCGGTAATCCACTCGCTCCACGACCCCGCATACAACTTGCCCAGCGGATAGCCCGCCAGCGCCAAGGCAAACAGGTTATGACACGCCGTCACCCCGGAGCCGCAATAAGCCACCAGTTGCTCGGGCGAGCGCTTGCCCAACTTCTCGGCGAAACGCTGCTTGAGCTGATCAGCCGGTAGAAACCGCCCGTCAGCTCCCAGGTTATCGGTAAAGGCCGCACACTGCGCCCCAGGAATATGTCCGGCCACCGGGTCGATAGGCTCCACCTCACCACGAAAACGCGGCAGGCCACGGGCGTCGATCAGCGTCAGGTCAGGCCGCCCCAGACGCTCACCCAACTGTTTAGCGTCAAGCACCAACACAGCATCAGGCTCGCCACTGAAGGTGCCTTCACGTTTAACCGGCGCATCGAGACTCAATGGCAACGCTGCCGCGTGCCAGGCTTTGAGGCCACCATCCAGAATCGACACACCACTTCGCTTGCCGAGCCAGGCTAACAACCACCAGGCACGGGCGGCAAAGGCGCCCGGACCATCGTCGTAAAGGACGATTTCGCTGTCATTGTCGATGCCCCAGGCACGCAGCCGCTCGATCAGTTGCTGCGAATCGGGCAGTGGATGACGACCGGTCACGCCCTTGATGACCGGGCCGCTCAGGTCCCGCTCAAGGTCGGCAAAATGCGCACCGGCAATATGTCCCTCGGCATAACTGCGCTGGCCATAATCAATGTCTTCCAGGGCAAAACGGCAATCGAGAATCACCAGCGCCGGCGCCTCCAGGCGTTCGGCCAATTGCTGGGCGGTGATCAGTTGCGCGAGGGGCATGACAGTCTCCTGAACGATTGAACGGATAGGGCCTGGGCCTTATTGCTCCAGTGCCTGGTTGAGCGGAACGTAGAATTCCTGGCACAGGGCATCCACCGCCGGGCGGGCCTGTGCAGTAACAAAACCGAGCTCCAGGACCAGCACCTGATAGACACCACGCTTGAAGGCATCTTCACTCAAGTGCGCCGAGTTCTCCCGGGTGGTACAGAGAAACCGCACCCAGGAGGTCAGCACGATCCAGGCGTTGAGGGTCAGCGACTCGATCTGCACGGCGTCCATCTGCACCAACCCGGCCTCGACGAAACCTCGGTAAATGGCCTGTCCCTGGATCAGGCAACGCTGAGAGAAGCGCCGATAGCGGGCTGCCAGCTCCTTGTCACTGTCGAGCAGGTGCTCAAGGTCGCGATGCAGGAAGCGGTAGTCCCACATCGCCGCCAACAGTTCCTTGAGGTAGAAACGCTTGTCGTCTACGGTCGCGGCCCGATCTTGCGGCGGACGCAAGAAGCTCTCGACCTGCTCCTCGTACTGACTGAAGAGTACGGCAATGATTTCCTGCTTGTTGGCGAAGTGGTAGTACAGGTTGCCTGGGGAAATCTCCATATGAGCTGCAATGTGATTGGTGCTGACACTGCGCTCGCCCTGCTGGTTGAACAGTTCCAGACTGTTCTGCACGATGCGTTCGCGAGTCTTGATACGCGGGGCCATGATCAGCTCCAGATGCCGAGCTTTAATTGAATAGGTCCATCTTACGGTTTATCCGAATCCGGATGTACCTGCCTGTCGTCAAAATCTAGTCGCAAAAAGGCTATATTAGAGTTTAAGCTCTATAAAACACACTGCCGTGGAGTTTCGCATGACCGCCGATGCTGCTCGTCTTTTACCCCCCAGCGCCCTTGATGACCTCGCTGCCCAGTTCAGCGCCCAGCGTCAGGCTTTTGCCGGCAATCCCATGCCACCTGCGGCCCAGCGATTGCAGTGGCTCAAGAGCCTGCGGCAGATGTTACTCAGCCACCAGGACGCATTGATCGCAGCCATCAGCGACGACTTCAGCGGCCGTAGCGCCGATGAAAGCCGCCTGGCCGAATTGATGCCGAGCATCCAGGGCTTGCGTCATGCCGAGCGCCATCTCAAGCAGTGGATGAAGGCCTCATCGCGCAAGGTTGGCCTGGCCTTCCAGCCAGCCAGCGCCAAAGTGCTGTATCAGCCGTTGGGCGTGGTCGGGATCATCGTGCCGTGGAACTACCCATTGTTCCTGGCCATGGGCCCTTTGACCTGCGCCCTTGCCGCTGGCAACCGGGTCATGCTCAAGCTCAGCGAAGCCACCCCGGCGACCGGCCTGCTGCTCAAGCAATTGCTAGAATCGGCGTTCCCCGAAGACCTGATCAGCGTGGTGTTGGGCGAGGCTGATGTCGGCGAAGCCTTCTCGCGCCTGCCTTTCGATCACCTGCTGTTCACCGGCGCCACCAGCGTCGGGCGCCACGTGATGCTGGCGGCAGCGCAGAACCTGACACCGGTGACCCTGGAGCTGGGCGGTAAATCACCGGCCATCGTCTCGGCCAGCGTACCCCTGGCCGACGCCGCCGAACGTATCGCCTTCGGCAAGACCCTCAATGCCGGACAGACCTGCGTGGCACCGGACTATGTGCTGGTGCCACGCGAACGCCTGGACGACTTCGCCACGGCCTACCGCAGCGTCATTCATCGCTTTTACCCGACCGTGGCAGACAACCCGGACTACAGCGCGATCATCAACCCGCGCCACCTGGCGCGCCTGGAAAGCTACCTGAGCGATGCCCGCGACAAGGGTGCGAAGATCATTGACCTGTACCCGCAGGAGCCGCGCCAGGGTCGTCGTCTTCCCCCTCACCTGCTGCTGCAGGTCAGCGACGAGATGCGCGTGATGCAGGACGAAATCTTCGGGCCGCTGTTGCCGCTAGTGCCCTACGACAGCCTTGATGAAGCGCTTGCATACATTAATAAGCGCCCTCGTCCCCTGGCGCTTTACTACTTCGGCTACGACCGCTGCGAACAACGGAAGGTGCTCGAACAGACCCATTCCGGTGGCGCCTGTCTCAACGACACCTTGCTGCATGTAGCCCAGGATGACCTGCCCTTCGGCGGTGTCGGCCCTTCGGGCATGGGCCACTACCACGGCCACGAGGGCTTCCTGACCTTCAGCAAAGCCAAGGCAGTGTTCGCCAAGCAGCGCTTCAACGCCGCAAGGCTGGTCTACCCGCCCTATGGCAAGCCCTTGATCAGGCTGGTGTACAAACTCTTCATTCGCTAACACCACGACCAGGCATAACAACAATGACCACACGCCTGCCTGCACCACCTGCCCTGAGCCGCCGCGGGTTGCTCAAGTTCAGCCTCGGCGCCAGCGCCTTCCTGGCCACCGCCGGGTTGGGCGCCAGCCTCACGGGGTGTTTTGCACAAACCCCGGCCACCGGCCTCATCGCCCTGCGCCAGAGCGATCTGCCAGTAATACGTGCGCTGATTCCGGTGGTGCTCGCCGGCACCACAGCCCCTGAGGCTACTGAGACCTTGCTGCGGCAACTGGACAACAAACTCGCCAGCCTGTCCCCGGCCATGCTCAAGCTGACCCGGCAACTGTTCGATGTGCTCGCCTTGCCGGTCACCCGTGGGCCGCTGACCGGCATCTGGGGCAGTTGGGAAAACGCCAGCACCGAGCAAATCGAGGCCTTTCTCCAGCGTTGGCAGGACAGCTCGCTGAACCTGCTGCGCATGGGCCATGCCTCGCTGCTGCAGTTGCTGCAGATGGCCTGGTACGAAATGCCCGACGCTTGGGCGCACTGTGGCTACCCGGGCCCACCCAAGGTCTGAACCGCCCATAACGACAAGAGGCTGAAGATGCCCGTACCCGATCTGTTCCGCGAGGGCCTCGCCCGCGGCTGGAAAACCCGTGACGCCTCGCGCCTGGACCAGGACCTGACCCTGGAAACCGATATCGCCATCATCGGCAGCGGCGCCGGTGGCGCCACCAGCGCCGAACTGCTCAGTGCCGCCGGTTTCAAGGTGTTGCTGATCGAAGAAGGCCCGCTCAAGACCAGCAGCGACTTCCACATGCTCGAAGACCAGGCCTACGCCAGCCTCTACCAAGAAGGCGTCGGCCGCATGAGCAAGGATGGCGCCATCACCATCCTGCAGGGCCGCGCAGTGGGGGGCACGACCCTGATCAACTGGACCTCGAGCTTCCGCACGCCCGAGCCGACCCTGCAGCACTGGGCCAGCGAACACGGTGTCAAAGGCCTGAGCAGCACCGAACTGGCGCCCTGGTTCGAGCGCATGGAACAGCGCCTGGGCATCGCCCCCTGGATCATGCCGCCCAATGCCAACAACGAGGTACTCAAGCGCGGCTGCGAAACACTCGACTACAGCTGGGAGGTCATCCCGCGCAACGTGCGCGGCTGCTGGAACCTGGGTTACTGCGGTTTGGGCTGCCCGGTCAATGCCAAACAATCGATGCTGGTGACCAGCATTCCCGCCACCCTGGAAAAGGGCGGCGAGCTGCTCTACCTGGCCCGTGCTGAACGCTTGATCCACGATGGCGAGCGCATCAGCGGCCTGCAATGCCTGGCCATGGATGCGCGTTGCGTGAACCCCACCGGGCAGCAGATTCAGGTCAAGGCGCGCCACTACATCCTCGCGGGTGGCGGTATCAACAGCCCGGCGCTGCTGCTGCGCTCGGACGCCCCGGACCCGCATGCACGCCTGGGCAAACGGACCTTCCTGCACCTGGTCAACTTCAGCGCCGGACTGTTCAAGGACAAGGTCAATCCTTTCTACGGCGCACCGCAATCGATCTACTCCGACCACTTTCAGTGGCGCAATGGCGTCAGCGGCCCAATCGGCTACAAACTCGAGGTGCCGCCGCTGCACCCGGCACTGGCCAGCACCCTGCTTGGCAGCTTCGGCAGCGACAACGCAATGCGCATGGAGCAACTGCCCAATACCCACGTCATGCTCGCCCTGCTGCGTGACGGTTTCCACCCGGACAGCATCGGTGGTGAAGTCCAGCTGCGCGGCGACGGCTCGCCGGTGCTCGATTACCCGGTTTCGCCCTACACCTGGGACGGCGTACGCCGCGCCTTTCACAGCATGGCCGAGATCCAGTTCGCTGCGGGAGCCGAGGCGGTACTGCCGCTGCACTGCGAAGGTCGCTACGTGAAGAGCCTCGGTGAAGCCCGGCAGATGATCGACGGCCTGAGCCTTGAGCTGTTCCGTACACGCCTGGGCAGCGCCCATGTCATGGGTGGCTGTGCCCTGGGTGAAGACCCACGCCAGGCCGTCTGCGACAGTCTGGGACGGCATCATCAGCTGGCCAATCTGTCGATCCACGACGGTTCACTGTTCCCCACCAGCATCGGCGCCAACCCGCAATTGTCGGTGTACGGCCTCACGGCACGGCTTACCGATGGCCTGATCGAACGCCTGGTTGCCGGGAGATGACAACAAATGGGCACACTGTCTATAGTGCCTTCAGCGCGCGCAGGCGACTTGGCCGACTGCCACTGCTGCGATACCATCCGACTCCCCAACGCACTCCTGCCAGGACGACGCGATGAACCGAGTGTTGTACCCAGGTACTTTCGACCCTATTACCAAGGGCCATGGCGATCTGGTCGAGCGTGCCTCACGGCTGTTCGACCAAGTGATTATTGCGGTCGCCGCCAGCCCGAAGAAAAACCCGCTGTTCCCACTGGAGCAACGGGTGGAGCTGGCTCGTGAGGTCACCAAGCACCTGCCCAATGTCGAAGTCATCGGCTTCTCATCCTTGCTCGCGCACTTTGCCAAAGAACAGCAGGCTAATGTGTTCCTGCGCGGCCTGCGTGCCGTCTCGGACTTCGAGTACGAGTTCCAGCTGGCGAACATGAACCGTCAGTTGGCACCGGACGTCGAAAGCCTGTTCCTCACCCCTTCCGAGCGTTATTCGTTCATTTCCTCGACCCTGGTTCGGGAAATCGCGGCGCTGGGTGGCGACATCACCAAATTTGTCCATCCCATAGTGGCCGAAGCCCTGACCGAACGCTTCAAGAAGTGACATTGGTGATTTGACCACGGCGCCTGCGTGCACTACGGGCGCTAATGCGGCACAATTATGCCCATTGGTTTTCAAATGCCCGGCTTCTGAGCCCGGGCCGGAGTCCCCATGTCCCTGATCATCACCGACGACTGCATCAATTGCGACGTCTGCGAACCCGAGTGCCCGAACGCCGCTATTTCCCAGGGCGAAGAGATCTACGTGATCGACCCGAACCTGTGCACCCAGTGCGTCGGCCACTATGACGAGCCACAGTGCCAGCAAGTCTGCCCGGTTGACTGCATCCCGCTGGATGAAGCCCATCCGGAGACCGAAGAGCAGTTGATGGAAAAATACCGCCGAATCACCGGCAAGGCCTGATGCCGTTCGTCGCCCGCCTCGCCCCTCTGGTTCTTGGCGCCGCCCTGGCGCTGGGGACAGCCAGTGCCAGGGCACAAGGCCCGGGGCACGCGGCGATTGCCAGCCCGCACGCCGGAGCTACCGCTGCTGCGCGGGAAATCCTCGAACAAGGCGGTAATGCCTTCGATGCGGCAATTGCGGTCAGCGCAGCGCTAGCTGTCGTCGAACCTTATGGATCCGGGCTCGGTGGCGGTGGGTTCTTCCTCCTGCGCGAAGGCGACACGCCGGCACGCTACGCCTTTATCGACGCCCGCGAGCGCGCGCCAGGAAAAGCCAGCGAGGCCATGTACCTGAAGGACGGCAAGGTTCAGCCTGGCCTATCCGTCAACGGCCCTCTGGCAGCAGCGATTCCCGGCTTGCCAGCGGCGCTGGCGGACCTCGCTGCGCACTACGGCAAACTGCCACTGAAAAACACCCTGGCCCCGGCCATTCGCCTGGCCAACCAAGGTTTTGCCGTCGACCGCATTTACCGGGATCGGGCCAAGATGCGCTTGAGCGCCCTGCGCGACGATCCGGAAAGCGCCCGGCTGTTCCTCAAGAACGGTGAAGTACCGGCCCTTGGCGCACAGATCCGCCAGCCAGAACTGGCCGTCACCCTTGAGCGCCTGGCCAACCAGGGCCGCGAGGGTTTCTACAGCGGCCCGACCGCGCAGGCCATGGTCCAGGGCGTACAGGCCGCAGGCGGTATCTGGAGCCTGGATGACCTGGCTAACTACCGCACTGCCAAACGCGAACCGTTGCGCTACCAACTGGCCGATCAGCGCGAACTGATCAGCGCTCCTCCGCCATCGGCCGGAGGCGTGGCCCTGGCCCAGAGCCTGGCAATGCTTCAGCGCCTGCCCTGGCAAAGTGCCGAGCCGGTGCAGCGCAGCCACTACGTGCTGGAAGTATTGCGCCGGGCCTACCGCGACCGTGGCCTGCTCGGCGATCCGGATTACGTGGCCAACCCTGTGCCACAACTGCTGGCGCGCAACTACCTGGCCAGCCTTGCCGACAGTATCGACGTGCACCAGGCCACGCCAAGCAGCAGCCTGCCGCCCGCCCCGGCCTGGCGTGAAGGCGACCACACCACCCACTTCGCCGTGATCGATGCCCAAGGCAATGCCGTGGCCGCGACACTGTCGGTCAACCTGCCATTCGGTGCGGCCTACAGCGCGCCCGGCACTGGCGTGGTGTTGAACAACGAGATGGACGACTTCGCCGCCGACCCACACGGCAGCAACAGTTACGGCCTGGCCGGCAGCCAGGCCAATGCCGTGGCCGCTGGCAAGCGGCCGCTGTCGAGCATGAGCCCGAGTTTCATCGAAAGCCCGACGCAGTTCGCCGCCTTCGGCACACCGGGCGGCAGCCGCATTCCGAGCATGGTGCTGTTGTCGATGCTGGGCTTTCTCGAAGGCAAGCCGGTCGCCCACTGGCCCGCAGTACCGCGTTATCACCACCAGTACCTGCCAGATGTAGTCGAGCACGAGCCGGGCGCGTTCAGCGCCGAACAGCAGCGCGAGTTGCAGGCACGCGGCTACCAGCTCAAGGACCTGGGCCGCACCTACGGCAATCAGCAAGTGTTGTTCTGGGACAAGTCCAGGCAGACCCTGGAGGCCGCCAGCGACCCGCGCGGCGTGGGTGCCGCCGAAGTGCTCAGCCCACGCTGAGCACCATCACTTCTGGCAGCGCGGGCAGAAAACGCTGGCGCGCTGGCCCAGCTTGACCTCACGCAGGATGCTGCCGCAGACCTTGCAGGGTTCTTCTCTGCGCCCGTAGACGAACAACTCCTGCTGGAAATAACCCGGCTGGCCATCACCGCCGACAAAGTCGCGCAAGGTGGTGCCACCGCGCTCGATCGCGCAGGCGAGGATGCGTTTGATCTCGATCGCCAGCTTCAGGTAACGCGCCCGCGAGATGCTCCCGGCTTCGCGGCGCGGGTCGATGCCTGCGGCGAACAGCGCCTCGGTTGCATAGATGTTGCCGACCCCGACCACCACCGCGTTGTCCATGATGAACGGCTTGACCGCCATGGCCTTGCCACGCGACAGCTGGAACAGGCGCTCGCCATCGAACAGGTCGGTCAGCGGCTCAGGGCCGAGCTTAATCAGCAGCTCATGGTTGAGCGGATCGAGACTCCAGAGCATCGCGCCGAAGCGTCGCGGATCGGTGTAGCGCAAGGCCAGGCCCGACTCCAGCTCGATGTCCACATGCTCATGCTTGGCTGCCGGCAAACCGATCTCGACCAGGCGCAGGTTGCCGGACATACCCAGGTGGCTAATGAGCGTGCCGACCTCGGCATTGAGCAGCAGGTACTTGGCGCGGCGCTCGATCTTGACGAAACGCTGCCCGGACAGACGAATATCCAGGTCCTCAGGAATTGGCCAGCGCAGGCGCCGGTCGCGCACGATCACCCGGTTGACGCGCTGGCCTTCCAGGTAAGGCGCAATGCCGCGCCGGGTGGTTTCGACTTCTGGTAATTCCGGCATAAATCAGTGACTGCCCAATTCGCGAATGGTCTGTTTAAGGTTCTCAAAGTCGTACTCGGAAAGCCCCACATAGTCGAGCACCAAGTGCCCAACGGCATTCCATTCGTGGTCAACGTTCTGGTTGCCCAACACCCGGTACGACGAGCAGATGTGTTCGGCCATCTTGAGGATCGCCAGCAGGTTCTTCAGCTGGCTGTTACGCGCCGACTCATCGCTGAACACTGCCAGGGCGTTGTGATGGTTGGCGATGGCATTGCTCAGGTGCTCGGGCAGGCGCCAGGACTTGGCGGTGTAGTAGCCGACCACGGCGTGGTTGGTGTTGAACACCTGGTTCTCGGTATCCACCACCCGTTGATGGCTGTCAGTACTGGCGTAGGCATCCTCAAGTACGCGCATGTAATCGGGGAAGCGCTTGAGCATCAGCGGCACGCCGCAGTCATGGAACAGGCCCAAGGCATAGGCCTCATCCACCGCCTGGGAGCCGATACGCTTGGCCAGGGTCAGGCAGGTCATGGCCACGTCCTGGGCGGTGTCCCAGAAACGGTTGAGGGTGACGATGGTGTCGTCGCTCATCTCGCCCTTGATCGACTGGGCGTTGATCAGGTTGATGATCGAGCGACTGCCGAGCAGGTTCACCGCACGCTGGATCGAGGCAATCTTGTTGGTCAACCCGTAGTAAGGCGAATTTACCAGCTTGAGCAAGGCGCCAGACAGGCCTGGGTCCTGGGCGATCAGCTTGGCGATCACCTCAAGGTCGGGATCAGGCATGTATTGCTCGAACTGCAGGTCAACCATGATCTGCGGCTGTGGCGGCACACTGATGCCTTGCAAGACGTGCTGGATCTGTTCGGCGGAAAGTTCCTGGGACATATGTACACACTCGGGGCTGAGCGGCGATTCTAACCCGATCATACTGGCCAAGGGGGAAGCGAAAGGCCACTGCTCTGTTGCAATTTGTCGCTATTCTCATCGGCGCAGTGGGCATCGGGTTATACTCCCGCTCTTTTTTCCCGGAGCGACGTCATGTCCCTGCCCAGCCTTCGTCTCAAAGCCAATGCCGACCGCCGCCTGCGCGCCGGCCACCTGTGGGTCTACAGCAACGAAATCGACGTCGCCGCGACCCCGCTGCATGGCTTCAAGGCCGGTGACCAGGCGATTCTTGAAACCGCCGGTGGCAAAGCCCTGGGCGTCGTTGCCATGAGCCCGAACAACCTGATCTGCGCCCGCCTGCTGTCGCGTGACGCCAAGTTGGCGCTGGACAAGTCGCTGCTGGTGCACCGCATCAACGTTGCCCTGTCGCTGCGTGAGCGTCTGTTCGACAAGCCGTTCTACCGCCTGGTGTACGGCGATTCCGACCTGCTGCCGGGTCTGGTGGTCGATCGTTTCGGCGACATCCTCGTGGTCCAGCTGGCATCGGCCACCATGGAACAGCACAAGGACGACGTCATCGCCGCCCTGGTACAGGTGCTCAAGCCGAGCGGCATCCTGTTCAAGAACGACTCGGCCGCACGTGACGCCGAAGGCCTGAATCGCTACGTTGAAACCGTGTTCGGCCTGGTGCCGGAGTGGGTTGCCCTGGAAGAGAACGGCGTGAAGTTCGAGGCCCCGGTGATGGAAGGCCAGAAGACCGGCTGGTTCTACGACCACCGCATGAACCGTGCACGCCTGGCGCCGTATGTCCGGGGCAAGCGCGTCCTCGACCTGTTCAGCTATATCGGTGGCTGGGGCGTGCAGGCCGGTGCCTTCGGCGCCAGCGAAGTGTTCTGCGTCGACGCCTCAGGCTTTGCCCTCGATGGCGTTGAGCGCAACGCCGCGCTCAATGGCATTGCCGAGAAACTCACCTGCATTGAAGGCGACGTGTTCGAAGCACTGAAGGAGCTCAAGGCCTCAGAAGAACGTTTCGACGTAATCGTTGCCGACCCGCCCGCTTTCATCAAGCGTAAAAAAGACCTGAAAAACGGCGAAGGCGCCTACCGCCGCCTGAACGAACAAGCCATGCGCTTGCTGACCAAGGACGGCATTCTGGTCAGCGCTTCGTGCTCGATGCACCTGCCCGAGGACGACCTGCAGAACATCCTGCTGACCAGCGCCCGCCACCTGGACCGCAACATCCAGCTGCTCGAACGCGGCGGCCAGGGCCCGGATCACCCGGTCCACCCGGCGATCCCGGAAACCCGTTACATCAAGAGCATCACCTGCCGCTTGCTGCCTAACAGTTAAGCTGCGCAGTGAAAAATCCCGGCCAGGTGCCGGGATTTTTACAGCTGCGGATCACTGCTAATCGAGGCACAGCGTCATCTCTAGCAACCGTAGCCTGGCCTCAGATATCCAGCACCTGCGAAGCAATCCCGAAGTACACCAATACCCCGGCTGCATCGGCGATGGACGTCACCAAAGGGCCAGGGCCACCCCACACTCACGCCCCAGCAGGCTCAACCAGTCACGCATGACTACTTCACCCGTGGCCAGGGCGCGCACCATAAGCGTTGCCGACTGGGCGCCGGCATTGCCACCGCTGTCGACCAGCAACGGCAGGAAGAACACCAGGGCGATATGCGCAGCGATGGTGTCTTCGAAAGCAGCGATACCCGCCCCGGAAAACAGGTTGCCGAATACCAGCAACACCAGCCAAAGCACGCGTTTGCGATAGAGCAAACCCACCGTAGCCGTCCTCAGGTTACCCAGGTGGGTACCGATCAGGGCGCCCTTGTGAAAGTCCTCGGTGGCCTCCTCGACCACCACATCCATAGCGTCGTCACAGGTGACGATACCCACCAGGCGCCCGCCGTTGCCCAGTACGGGCAAGGCAAGCAGATCGTGTTCACTGATCAACCGGGCGACTTTTTCCTGGGAGGTGAAAGCGCTCACACTAAGCACCGGATGCGCCATCAATTGCTCTACCGGCAACTCTGGGGTGGCCAGGATCAGCTCGCGCAGGGACAGCGTACCGAGCAGGTTGCCCTGCTCGTCCAGCACATAGGACTGGTAGATGGTCTCGGCATCAGCGGCTTCGCGGCGCAACATATCGATGGCCTGGCTTGCGCTCAGTCCGCTGCAAATGCAGGAATAATGGCTGCTCATCAGAGCACCTGCGGTGCCTTGCGGATAACGACCGGCCTGCAGCAGGTCGTCGCGACGGGCCTGGGCCTGCTCGCAGGGCAATGCCAGCCCGACCAGGTTTGCTTCGTAGATAGATGTCATATCGATCTCCAGGCAGTGACGCAGCTGCCTGGAGGCCGACCGGCAGGCTGTCGGTCAACTAACGGGCAGCCCTGACGCCACTGCGTTCAGTGCCAGAATGTAGGTTCGCGATGAACTGAAACTGGGAAGGTCCATTAAAGGTGTCGTCTCGTGAGCCGCACATGCGGCGCGGCGTTCAATAGCCATACTGGCAGGAGGAAACACCCGCTTTTCCGGGCTTCTGCGGCATTTCAGAAAAACCTTACAGGAGGCTGATATTGGATCTGACACGTCAATCACGGAACAACACCACCGCCGTTCGCCAGTAACCCTCTACAACGCCATTCCTTCACAGCGCCAGCGGTGTAGAATCGGGCTATTCATCGCCAGTCATCCCCGGCGGGTTTATGAGCTCTGGCCGAGCGCACGGCGATCCCGCGGCGATCTCGGCTTCATCCGTACCAGCGGCCACCTGCCTTCGGTGCAAAGGACAAGAGAAGCTCACTCCCCTTTTTGTTACCTGATTAGCCGCCAGGAGTGCTTCATGCCTGATTACCGCTCGAAAACGTCCACCCACGGCCGCAATATGGCCGGCGCACGCGCCTTGTGGCGTGCCACCGGGATGAAAGATGACGACTTCAAAAAGCCGATCATCGCCATCGCCAACTCGTTCACCCAGTTCGTCCCGGGCCACGTGCACCTGAAGGACCTGGGCCAGCTGGTCGCCCGCGAGATCGAACGCGCCGGTGGCGTGGCCAAGGAGTTCAACACCATCGCGGTCGACGATGGCATCGCCATGGGCCACGACGGCATGCTCTATTCGCTGCCTAGCCGGGAGATCATCGCCGACTCGGTCGAGTACATGGTCAACGCCCATTGCGCCGACGCCATCGTGTGCATCTCCAACTGCGACAAGATCACCCCCGGCATGCTGATGGCTGCCCTGCGCCTGAACATTCCGGTGATCTTCGTCTCCGGCGGGCCGATGGAAGCGGGCAAGACCAAGCTGGCCAGCCACGGCCTGGACCTGGTCGATGCCATGGTCATCGCCGCCGACTCGACGGCTTCCGATGAAAAAGTCGCCGAGTACGAGCGCAGCGCCTGCCCGACCTGCGGTTCCTGCTCCGGGATGTTCACCGCCAACTCGATGAACTGCCTGACCGAAGCCCTGGGCCTGGCCTTGCCAGGCAACGGTTCGACCCTGGCCACCCACAGCGACCGCGAACAGCTGTTCCTGCAGGCCGGACGCACCATTGTCGAGCTGTGCAAGCGCTACTACGGCGACAACGACCACAGCGTCCTGCCGCGTAATATCGCCAACTTCAAGGCGTTCGAAAACGCCATGATGCTCGATATCGCCATGGGTGGTTCGACCAACACCATCCTGCACCTGCTGGCCGCCGCCCAGGAAGCCGAGATCGATTTCGACCTGCGCGATATCGATCGCCTGTCGCGCAAAGTGCCGCAGCTGTGCAAAGTTGCGCCGAACATCCAGAAGTACCACATGGAAGACGTCCACCGCGCTGGCGGCATCTTCAGCATCCTCGGCTCGCTGGCCCGTGGCGGTCTGCTGCACACCGACCTGCCGACCGTGCACAGCCCGAGCATGGAAGAAGCCATCGCCAAGTGGGACATCACCCAGACCGACGATGAAGCGGTGCACCACTTCTTCAAAGCCGGCCCTGCCGGTATTCCGACCCAGACCGCATTCAGCCAGTCGACCCGTTGGGACACCCTGGACGACGACCGCGAAAACGGCTGCATCCGCAGTGTCGAGCACGCCTACTCGCAAGAAGGCGGCCTGGCCGTGCTGTACGGCAACATCGCCCTGGACGGTTGCGTGGTGAAGACTGCCGGTGTCGACGAGTCGATCCACGTCTTCGAAGGCAACGCGAAAATCTTCGAAAGCCAGGACAGTGCAGTACGCGGCATCCTTGCTGATGAAGTGAAGGCTGGCGACATTGTCATCATTCGCTACGAAGGTCCGAAAGGTGGCCCGGGCATGCAGGAAATGCTCTACCCGACCTCCTATCTGAAGTCCAAGGGCCTGGGCAAAGCCTGTGCCTTGCTCACCGACGGCCGCTTCTCCGGCGGCACCTCGGGCCTGTCGATCGGCCACGCTTCGCCTGAAGCGGCTGCCGGCGGCGCCATCGGCCTGGTGCAGGATGGCGACAAGGTGCTGATCGACATCCCCAACCGCTCGATCAACCTGCTGGTCAGCGATGAAACGTTGGCGGCACGTCGCGTCGAACAGGACAAGAAAGGCTGGAAACCGGTGGAAGTACGCCCACGTAAAGTGACTACTGCACTTAAAGCCTACGCCCTGCTGGCGACCAGTGCTGACAAGGGTGCGGTACGCAACAAGGCGATGCTCGACGGGTTGTAAGTCGAAGCGGAACCCTAAAAAACCGGCGCCTCGTGCGCCGGTTTTTTTGCCTGTGATTTATGCGCCGTGCCCCTGCGGCTCCTTGATCTTGTACCAGGCCACATACAGCGCCGGCAGGAACAGCAAGGTCAGGAGCGTAGCAATAATAATCCCGCCAATCATCGCGTAGGCCATCGGCCCCCAGAACACCTCACGGGCGATCGGGATCATGCCCAGGCTCGCCGCCGCCGCAGTGAGCAGGATCGGTCGACGGCGGTGATTGGTAGCTTCCTGCACCGCCGCCCACGGCGTGAGCCCCTGCCCTTCGTACTCGTCGATCTGGGTCACGAGGATCACCGAGTTGCGGATGATGATGCCGATCAGCGCAAGAATCCCGAGGATTGCCACAAAGCCCATGGGCGTGCCCGTCGGTACCAGCGCCAACACCACGCCGATCAAGCCCAGCGGCGCCACACTGGCCACCAGGAACAGCTTCTGCACGCTGTGCAGCTGGATCATCAGGAACGTGCCCATCAGGAACAGCATCAGCGGCAACACTTTGGCGATCGGCCCCTGGGCCTTGCCGCTTGCCTCCACCGTACCGCCGGTTTCGATCTTGTAGCCCACCGGCAATTTGCTGGCGAAGTCATCGATCGCCGGTTTGAGCTCACGAACCAGGTCGGTCGGCTGGATATCGCCACGCACTGCAGCCTTGATGGTGATGGTCGGCTTGCGGTCGCGACGCCAGACCAGCGGCTGCTCCAGTTCGTAGCGCACGGTGGCGAAGGCCAGCAACGGAATCGAGGTGCCGCTGGGGGTGACGATCTGCAGGTTCTGCAGGGTCTGCGGCGAGCTACGCTCACTGTCTTCGGCGCGGGCGATGACGTCGATCAGGTAGATGTTGTCGTTCACCTGGGTTATCGCCGTGCCGCTGACAATGCTGTTCATGACATTGGCCACGTCCTCGGACGACAGGCCAAGCTGACGCGCCTTGTCCTGAGCGATTTCGACCCGCATTACTTTGCCCGGTTCGTTCCAGTCGTAAATCATCTGGCCAATGTTGTCGTTGCTGTCGAGCAAGGTCGCCAGGGCAATGGCATGTTTACGCACCTCGTCGATATCCTTGCCCATAACCCGGTACTGGATCGGCAGCCCCACCGGCGGGCCCATTTCCAGCGACTGGACGTTGCTGCCGATACCGACGAAGTCTTCGCGCAAACGCTGCTTCAAGCGTTTGATCAACACTTCGCGCTCTTCGAAACCTTTACTCACGATCACCAGCTGGGCGTAGTACGGGTTCTGCAGTTGCTGGTCCAGCGGCAGGTAGAAGCGAATGGCGCCCTGACCGATATAGGTGCTCCAGCGCTCGATGTCCGGATCACCCTTGAACGTTGCCTCAAGCCGATCCACCGCTTTACGGGTTTCTTCGATCGAGGCGTTCTGCGGCAGGTTGAGGTCGACGAGAATCTCTGGGCGGTCCGAAGAGGGGAAGAACTGATTCTGCACGAAACGCATGCAAAACAACGCCAGCACAAACAGCAAAACAGTGCCGATGATGGTCAGCCAGCGATGGCGCATGCACCACAACAGGCTGTGTTCGAAAGCCTTGCCGACGCGGCCGGTCTCCTCGTTATGGGCTTTGGCCTTGACGTTGAGGATATGCACGCCGAGCACCGGCGCAAATACCACTGCCACCACCCAGGACACCAGCAATGCCGCGGCAATTACCGCGAACAGGGTGTAGGTGTATTCCCCCGCCGAACTGGCATTGAGGCCGATCGGCATGAAGCCGGCCACGGTCACCAGGGTACCGGTAAGCATCGGGAATGCCGTTGAGGTATAGGCGAAGGTCGCGGCCTGCTCCTTGGTCTCGCCCATTTCCAGGCGCGTGACCATCACCTCCACGGTGATCATTGCATCATCCACCAACAGGCCGAGGGCAATGATCAACGCGCCCAGGGAGATCCGCTGCATGGTGATACCGCTGTACTCCATGAAAATGAACACCATGGCCAGTACCAGCGGAATCGAACAGGCCACCACCAGACCGGCACGAACGCCCAGACTGATGAAGCTAACCACCAGTACGATGATCACGGCCTCGAACAATGCGCTGGTGAAACCACCGACCGCTTCCTCCACCACCACGGCCTGATCGGACACAGTGTGCACCCCGACGCCCACCGGCAGCTCGCTGATCACTTGGTCCATCATTTTGTGCAGATTGGCGCCAAACGCCTGGATGTTGCCACCGGCCTTCATGCCGATGCCCAGGCCAATGGCAGGCTGTCCGTTGTAGCGGAACATCGGCGCTGGCGGATCGACGTATCCACGCTGAATCTCGGCGATGTCTGCCAGGCGGAAGAATCGGTCATTGATACGCAGGTTGACCGCTTCCAGGTCTTTCTCCGAGGCGAACTGACCGGAAGTGCGCACCGACACACGTTCAGGGCCGGCTTCGATGACCCCGGCCGGGGTCACCGCGTTCTGGCTCTGCAAGGCCTGCAGCACCTGGCGCTGATCGATACCGAACGAAGCGAGCTTGCGTGTGGAGAAGTTCAGGTACAGCACCTCGTCCTGGGCGCCGATCATCTCGACCTTGCCCAGGTTCGGCACCTCGCGGATCTGGGCCCGCACCTGCTCGACGTAGTCACGCAACTGGCGCATGGTCAGCCCGTCGGCGGTAAAGGCGTAGATCGAACCGTAGACGTCCCCGAACTCGTCGTTGAATCCCGGCCCCTGGATACCCACGGGGAACTGGCCGCGAATATCCTGGATCTTCTTGCGCACCTGATACCAGATTTCAGGGATGTCCTTGGCCGGAGTGGTATCCAGCAGGTTGACATAGACCGTTGATTCACCCGGCCGGGTATAGCTCTTCACATAGTCGAGCGAATCCAGCTCCTCGAGCTTTTTTTCGATGCGGTCGGTGACCTGGAGCAGGGTTTCATCCTGAGTTGCGCCCGGCCAGCGGGTCTGGATGACCATGGTCTTGATCGTGAATGAAGGGTCTTCCTCGCGCCCCAGGTTCATGTAGGAGAACACACCCATCAGCAAGCTGACGAACATCAGGTACCAGACAAAGGATTGGTGCTTCAGCGCCCATTCCGACAGGTTGAAGCTTCCTTTCATCGTGGATCTTCCTCATCGACTATGACCTTCTGGCCTGCTTTCAGGCTGTTCACACCGGCTGTCACCACGCGTTCCCCTGCCTGCACGCCCGAGCTCAGCACCACACTGTAGGGGGTACGTTCAAGCAGTTTCACCTCGCGGGTGGCAACGGTTTTGTGCTGCGGATCGACCACCCATACCCGGGCCTGGCCTTCACTTTCCAGCAACGCTGAAGCCGGCAGCTCGCTGCGCGGCGACACCGCTGAGGTCAGCGTGACACTGATTGCCGTACCCAAATAGAAGGCCTCGGGTGTACTGGCCAGGGTCAGGCGCGCACGCCGGGTTCGGGTGGCGGCGTCGGCCTGGGGCTCAAGCTCACGCAAGGTCGCGGTAGTGTTGATACTCGGATCGAGTTGCGAAGCCACCACAAACTTCAAATCAGCGGACAACTGTTCGGCCAGGTAGGTCGGCAGGTCGATAACTGCC
This sequence comes from Pseudomonas sp., assembly GCF_050739775.1. Lineage (GTDB taxonomy): Bacteria > Pseudomonadota > Gammaproteobacteria > Pseudomonadales > Pseudomonadaceae > Aquipseudomonas. The sequence continues at coordinate 27,038 of NZ_JBOICA010000008.1, read as the reverse complement.
TCCTTGATATCCGGACGGGCCAGGGTAACCACCGCCTGGCCGGCACTGACGGTCTGCCCCGCTTCTGCCTGCCAGTGGGTGACCACTGCAGCGTGATCGGTCTTGAGTCCGCTGTATCCAAGCTGATCACGCGCTTGGGCGACAGCGGCCCGTGCCTGCTCCAGGGCAGCTCCGGTGGTTTTCAGATTGGTCTGGGCGATATCCAGTTGCGCCTGGGCGCCCACGCCGCGATCGAACAACTGTTGCTGGCGGCGCGCATCGGCCTGGGCATTGATCCACTGTGCCTGGACCTTGGCCTGGTCGCCCTCGGCTGCGCGCAGCTGATTGCGCTGATCGGCCGGATCAAGGCTGGCCAGTAAGTCACCCGGTTTCACCTCACTACCGACATCGACCCAGCGCCGGGCAATACGACCGGCAACACGAAAGCCCAGGGTGCTCTCATAACGTGGCTGAATGGAGCCCGCGAACCGTCCAAGATTGGCTTGTACCTGCGGTTGGACAATCACCGACAGCACCGGGCGGATCGGCTCCGACTCCGCGGTATTCTTTTCACAACCGGCCAGCAACAGAACGCTGCACAGGCCAAGTACGACTGCTTTCATTGTGCCACCCCACTGTCCTTGAGCGGCGCGATTTCCACCTGCATGCCCGGGTTGAGCAACTGTCCGCCTGCCACAACCACGGTCTCTCCCCCTTTGAGGCCTTCACCGATCACCACCTTGCCGGTGAGATAGCGACTGACCTTGACCTGCTGCAGGCTGACCTTGTTACCCTCACCCACCAGCCAGACGGCCGGATCATGCAGAGCCTTGGTCAACGCTGACCAAGGCAGTTCGATACTTGGCTTACCCTGGGCATGGCCGGTAGCCGTGACCGGCGAACCCAGCTCCATTCCGGGCGGTACATCGCGCAACGCCACCTTGACCTGCACCGTGCCACTCTGCGCTGAAACGGTCGGGGTGATTTCACGCACATGCCCCTTGGCCTGGATCTTCGGGTTATCCACCAGGCTGACGGTGATCGTCTCGCTGCTGGGCGGCGCGACCAGCAAGGACTCGTAGACATTGAACACCGCATCACGGTCGCCATCGTGGGCCAGGCTGAAGATCGGCGCCGTGGCCTGCACGACCTGCCCCACTTCGGCCTGGCGTTCGGTGATGACCCCGGCCGCATCCGCCACCAGTGCGGTGTAGCTCAACTGATCGCGGGCATTGGCCAGTTGCGCCTGGGCGGCTTTCAAGGCGCTCTGGCTACTGCGCAGCGCCGCCTGCGCGGAGTCGTATTCACTCTGGCTGGTATAGCCTTTGGGCAACAGTTTCTGCTGACGGACAAACGCGGCGACGGTCTGGGTCACCCGTGCCTGCTCGGCGAATACTTCGGCCTTGGCCGAGTCGACATTGGCTTGCAGGTCTTTGGGGTCAAGCCGGGCCAGAACCTGATTGGCCTTGACGTGATCGCCGACATCGACGCTGCGGGAAATGATCTTGCCACCCACGCGAAACGACTGATCCGCCTGCACCCGCGCCTGGACATCGCCAGTGAGGGTCACGGAAGCAGCAAAATCGCTGGGTTGAACACGTTGTACGCCCACCCTGGGCAACTCGATTTCGGCAGTGCTCTTCTCGCCGCAGCCCGTTAGCACGAGCGCCGAGCCCAGGCTGACGACCAATACAGTACGCAACACCGTCATGCAGGCTCCTTGCATGTGTCAGATCGATTCAGAGATGCGAGTGTTAGCGTAGATCAGGGATTGGGCGACCGCTGTAACTAATGCAATTCCTTTGAGCTTGATCAGTCGGCGATACTGACGCCACCATCACCTGCGCAAGGACGCCAAGATGCTGACCACATTGGCCGTTGCAAACTACCGCTCGATCAATCACCTGGTGCTGCCCCTGGCCCGCCTGAACGTCATCACTGGCCCCAACGGCAGCGGCAAGTCCAACTTGTACAAAGCCTTGCGCTTGCTCGCTGAAACCGCCCAGGGCGGTGTCGTCAATGCTTTGGCCGGTGAAGGCGGACTGGAATCGACCTTCTGGGCAGGCCCCGAGCGCATCAGCCGCCGCATGAGCCACGGGGAAGTAGCTGTTGAGGGCGGCCCGCGCCAGGACGCCAAACGCCTGCGCCTGGGCTTTGCCGACGAGGATTTCGGTTATGCCATCGGCCTTGGTCTGCCAGCGTCCAGCGGACACTTCATGCTCCCGGGACAAGGCTCGCGGATCCCTTCGCGCTTCACTCTCGACCCGCAGATCAAGCGCGAATGCATCTGGGCAGGCCCGCTCTATCGCCCGTCCAGCCTGCTGGTGGATCGCCAGGGTGCGATGCTCCGTGCCCGCGAAGGACGCCAATGGGACGTACTGGCCCAGCACACGCCGGACTTCGACAGCCTCTACGACCAGGTCGGCAACCTGCGCTCATCGCCTGAAGTGCTGCATCTGCGCGAGCGCATCCGTGGCTGGCGTTTCTATGATCACTTTCGCACTGATCGCGACGCCCCGGCACGACGGCCCCAACTGGGTACCCGCACCCCAGTCCTGCATCACGACGGTCGCGACCTGGCCGCCGCCTTACAGACCATTATCGAGATCGGCGACGCCCAGGCGCTGTGGGATACGATCAGCGACGCGTTTCCTGGCTCACACCTGACCATCGATGCGGTACCTGGCGGCCTGTTCAGTTTGCAGTTCTATCAGGAAGGATTGCTGCGGCCGCTGTCGGCTGCCGAGCTGTCGGATGGAACCTTGCGTTACCTGCTGCTGGTGGCTGCGCTGTTGAGCCCCAGGGCGCCGACCATGATGGTGCTCAACGAGCCGGAGACCAGCCTGCACCCGGACCTGCTGCCGGCGTTGGCACGCTTGATCATTCGCGCAACGGAGCATTGCCAGGTGTGGGTGGTTTCGCACGCAAGGCGACTGGTGGCCGCTCTGGAACAGGATGCGACCTGCAACTCGATCGTACTGGAGAAGGAATTGGGACAGACCCGGGTGGCGGGTCAGGGGGTGCTGGATGCGCCGGCCTGGCATTGGCCGGAGTGAGTCCGCTGGGGCCTGATCGCGGGCAAGCCCACTCCTGCTGTAGGAGCGGGCTTGCCCGCGATGTTTTTCAGGTCAAGCCGAAACCGGCGTCGGCGCGCGACGCACGTCCGGTTGTTTCCACGAATCGGCAGCACTTTCCTCGATGGCTTGCTGGATCGCCCGACGACGACGCTCCTCGGCCTGACGGCTGAAGTACCAGACCATGAAGGTCACCAACGACACCGACAGCAGGATCAGGCTGGCCACCGCGTTGATTTCCGGCTTCACGCCCAGGCGCACGGCCGAGAACACTTCCATCGGCAAAGTGGTCGAACCCGGACCGGACACGAAGCTGGCCAGTACCAGGTCATCCAGCGACAGGGCGAAGGACATCATGCCGCCCGCCGCCAGCGAGGGTGCGATCATCGGGATGGTGATCAGGAAAAACACCTTCCACGGCTTGGCACCCAGGTCCATGGCTGCTTCCTCGATGGACAGATCCAGCTCACGCAGACGTGCCGACACCACCACCGCCACATAGGCAGCACAGAAGGTGGTATGCGCGATCCAGATGGTCACGATGCCGCGCTCCTGCGGCCAGCCGATCATCTGCGCCATGGCCACGAACAGCAGCAACAGCGACAGACCGGTAATCACCTCAGGCATTACCAGCGGCGCGGTGACCAGGCCACCGAACAGGGTACGGCCCTTGAAGCGCGTCACCCGGGTCAGCACGAAGGCCGCCAGGGTGCCCAGCGCCACAGCAGCGATCGCGGTGTAGCAAGCGATCTCCAGCGAGCGCATCACCGAGCCCATCAGTTGGCTGTTGTCGAGCAGGCCGACGTACCACTTCACCGACCAGCCGCCCCAGACTGTCACCAGCTTCGAGGCGTTGAACGAGTAGATCACCAGGATCAGCATGGGCAGGTAGATGAACAGCAAGCCCACAATCAACATCAGCTTGGAGAAACTGAAACGCTTCATGCCCGGCCCTCCATCTCTTTAGCCTGACTACGGTTGAAGAGCAGAATCGGCACGATCAGGATCGCCAGCATCACCACCGCCAGGGCGGACGCCACCGGCCAGTCACGGTTGTTGAAGAACTCTTGCCAGAGCACTTTACCGATCATCAGGGTTTCCGGACCGCCGAGCAGTTCCGGGATAACGAACTCACCGACCACCGGAATGAACACCAGCATGCAGCCGGCGATGATGCCGTTTTTCGATAGCGGCACGGTGATCTTCCAGAAACTGTTGAAGGTGCTCGAACCCAGGTCCGATGCGGCCTCAAGCAAACTCTGGTCGTGTTTGACCAGGTTGGCATAGAGCGGCAGGATCATGAACGGCAGGTACGAATAGACCACACCGATATACACCGCAAGGTTAGTGTTGAGGATCTGCAACGGTTGGTCGATCAAGCCCAGCCACATCAGGAAGCTGTTGAGCAGACCGTTGTTGCTGAGAATGCCCATCCAGGCGTAGACGCGGATCAGGATCGCAGTCCAGGTCGGCATCATGATCAGCAGCAACAGGACCGTCTGCGACTCCTTGCGCGCGTTGGCAATGGCATAGGCCATCGGATAACCGATCAACAGGCACAACAGGGTGCTGAAGAAGGCCATCTTCAACGAGCCCAAATACGCCGAGATGTACAGCTCATCCTCGGTCAACAGACCGTAGTTGGCCATGTTCAGCACCAGCTGTAGCTTGTCTTCGACGTAGCTGTAGATTTCGGTGTAGGGCGGGATCGCCACGTCTGCTTCAGCAAAGCTGATCTTCAGGACGATGAAGAACGGCAGCATGAAGAACAGGAACAGCCAGATGAACGGCACGCCGATCACCAGATGGCGCCCCTCGGGCTTTACTCGATCGAATGCTCGCTTGAGCTTGCGCATGTTCATGACCGCAGTACCACGCCGCTGTCGTCTTCCCACCAGACGTAGACCTGGTCATCCCAGGTCGGCCGGGTGCCCTGGCGCTCGGCGTTGGCGACGAACGACTGGACAACCTTGCCGCCAGGCAGCTCGACGTAGAACACCGAGTGGCCGCCCAGGTAGGCGATGTCGTGAACCCTGCCGCGCGACCAGTTGTGTTCGCAGGTCGGCTGCTCGGTGGTTACCAGCAGTTTTTCCGGACGCAGCGCGTAGGTAATGCGCTTGTCTTCTACCGAGGTGGTGACACCGTGGCCGACGTAAATCTTGCGCTCAAGTTCAGGGCTGGCGATGACCGCATGACCTTCGGCGTCATCGACCACTTCACCGTCGAACAAGTTGACGTTGCCGATGAACTCGCAGACCAGGCGACTGGTCGGGGTCTCGTAGATGTCGATCGGGCTGCCGATCTGGGCGATCCAGCCCAGGTGCATGATGGCGATGCGCTGGGCCATGGTCATGGCCTCTTCCTGGTCGTGGGTCACCATCACGCAGGTCACACCAACCCGCTCAATGATTTCCACCAGCTCCAGTTGCATCTGCGAACGCAGTTTCTTGTCCAACGCGCCCATCGGCTCATCGAGCAGCAGCAGCTTGGGCCGCTTGGCCAAGGAGCGGGCCAGGGCCACACGCTGACGCTGACCACCGGAAAGCTGGTGCGGCTTGCGCTTGGCGTACTGAGTCATGTGCACCAGCTTGAGCATTTCGCCAACGCGGGCATCGATCTCGGCCTTGGGCATACGGTCCTGCTGCAGACCGAAGGCGATGTTCTGCGCCACGGTCATGTGCGGGAACAATGCATAGGACTGGAACATCATGTTGATCGGCCGCTCGTAGGGCGGCATGTCAGTGATGTCTACGCCATCGAGGAAGATTCGCCCCTCGGTTGGTCGTTCGAAGCCAGCCAGCATGCGCAGCAAGGTGGATTTACCCGAACCCGAACCACCGAGCAGGGCGAAGATCTCACCCTTCTTGATTTCCAGGGACACATCGTCCACGGCGATGGTTTCGTCGAACTTTTTCGTGACCCGGTCGATTTTGACCAGCACCTGTTTAGGTTGCTGGTCGCCCTCGAGGGCTTTCTTATAGGCACCGGAGGCAACAGCCATTTATGAAACTCCCAACAAGATTTTTTGCGTCCGCCCCTGCCGTGACGGACCCTGGATATTTACTTGCCCGACTTGACCTTGGTCCAGCTGCGGGTCATCAACCGTTGCACCTTGGGAGGTAGCTCCGAGTTGACGTACAACTTGTCCAGCACTTCTTGCGGTGGGTAAACCGCTGCGTCGGTTCGCACGCTCTGGTCCATCAGATCGCCAGCCTTGAGGTTCGGGTTGGCATAACCGACGTAATCACTGACCTGGGCGATGACCTCAGGCTGCAGCAAATAGTTGATGAAGGCATGGGCCTCTTTGACATTGGTGGAATCCTTGGGGATTGCCAGCATGTCGAACCAGAGGTTGCCGCCTTCCTTGGGAATCACATAAGCCACTTCCACGCCCTTGCCGGCTTCTTCGGCACGGGACTTGGCCTGGAACACATCGCCGGAGAAACCGGCGGCCACACAGATGTCGCCATTGGCCAGGTCCGAGATGTACTTGGACGAGTGGAAGTAGGTCACGTAAGGACGCACCGCCAGCAGCTTGTTCTCGGCATCGGCGTAGTCCTTGGGGTTGGTGCTGTTGGGATCACGCCCCATGTAGTTCAGCACCGCCGGGAGCATCTCATCGGCCGAGTCGAGGAAGGCGACGCCGCACTTGGAGAGCTTCTTGATGTTTTCCGGCTCGAACAGCATGGCCCAGGAGTCGATCTTGTCGGTACCCAGCGCCGCCTTGACCTTCTCGACGTTGTAGCCGATGCCGTTGCTGCCCCACAGGTAGGGGACGGCGTACTGGTTACCCGGGTCGTTCTTCTTCAGACGCTTCATCAGCGCCGGGTCGAGGTTCGAAAAGTTCGGCAGCAGCGACTTGTCGAGCTTCTGGAAAGCGCCCGCCTTGATCTGCTTGCCGAGGAAATGGTTGGACGGCACCACTACGTCATAACCGGTACGACCGGCCAGCAGCTTGCCTTCCAGGGTTTCATTGGAGTCGAAGACATCCTGTACCGGTTTGATACCGGTGGCTTTCTCGAAGTCCGCGAGTGTCGTCTGGCCGATGTAGTCCGACCAGTTGTAAATGTGCACCGTGGGCGCCGCTTGGACGCTGATCGCCAGCGTCAGACCCGCTCCAGCCAAGATGGCCTTGCGAAATACAGAAATAGACAAGTGGGAGGTCCTCTACAAAAGTGCCCAAGTCAAACGGCAGAAATCCCTGCCGGACAAGCAAACCGGCGCGCAACTTACCTTCGATACACGCTTGTCGCAAAAACAATTTGCCACTTTTCTTGATCCTGGGCGTGATTTGCACCACGCCCGGGGTCAATCAGGCTTATTTGCCCGATTTGATCTTGGTCCAGCTGCGAGTGATCAAGCGCAGGGTGCCTGCGTCCAGGTCGCTGATTGCGTACAGCTGCTTCTTCACTTCATCCGACGGGTAGATGCTCGGATCGCTGGTAATGTCCTTGTCCACCAACGGGGTAGCCGCTTTGTTGCCGTTCGGGAAACGTACAGCGTTGGTGATCTCGGCCATGACTTCCGGCTGCATCAGGAAGTCCATGAACTTATAGGCAGCGTCGACGTTGGTGGCATCCTTTGGAATGGCAACCATGTCATAGAAAGTACCGGCACCTTCTTTCGGAATGGTGTAGGCCAGTTTGACCTTGTCGCCGGCCTCTTTGGCGCGTTCCTTGGACTGCTCCAGGTCACCCGAGTAACCCACGGCGACGCAGATGTTGCCGTTGGCCAGGTCCGAGATGTACTTGGAGGAGTGGAAGTAGGCGATCGAAGGACGAACCTTGAGGAACAGTGCTTCGGCTTCGGCCAATTGCTTCTTGTCCTTGGAGTTGGTCGGGTAGCCCAGGTAATGCAGCGCCGCCGGGATCATCTCGGTCGGTGCATCGAGGAAGCTCACGCCGCAGCTCTTGAGCTTTTCGATGTTCTCCGGCTTGAACACCACGTCCCAGGAGTCGATCTTGTCGATGCCCAGCGCAGCCTTGACCTTCTCCGGGTTGTAGCCGATGCCAATGGAGCCCCACATATACGGGAAGGCATGTTTGTTGCCCGCGTCACTGGCATCGCCAACAGCCTTGAGCAGGTCTTCGTCGAGGTTCTTCCAGTTCGCCAGCTTGGACTTGTCCAGCTCCTGGTAAACGCCCGCCTTGATCTGCTTGGCCAGGAAGTTGTTGGACGGTACCACCACGTCGTAACCAGACTTGCCTGCCAGCAACTTGGCTTCTAGGGTTTCGTTACTGTCGAAGACGTCGTAGACGACTTTGATACCCGTCTGCTTTTCGAACTTGGCGACGGTATCCGGCGCGATGTAGTCGGACCAGTTGTAAACGTGAACAACCTTGTCATCCGCCTGAACAGCACTGGCCATGGCGCCCATCAGGGACACAGCCAACAACGTCTTGCCCAATTTCTTCATGCGTAATGCTCCAAGATTTTTTATTTAGCCATCTGTTCAGTGGCCGGCTCTTTATGGCGCAAGCACTAGGCGACTGAAACAGTCGCTAGTCTGGCAAGTTCCAAGGCGCTCTTTCAAGGAAGGCGCGCCTCGAAACACGATGATGCCATTACGCTAGCCTAGCACTTGGCTATTTCAGCGCCTCGAGCGTCAAGTCCAGGCATTTGCGTGCCTTTTCCACCAGCTCGTCGATCTCTTCACGGCTGATTACCAGGGGTGGTGCAATGATCATGGTGTCGCCCACCGCACGCATGATCAGGCCGTTGTCGAAACAGTGCTGACGGCAGATCATGCCTGCGCCCCGGCCTTCGTAACGGGCACGGGTTGCCTTGTCCTTGACCAGCTCGATTGCACCGAGCATGCCCAGGCCACGCACTTCGCCCACCAACGGGTGATCGTTCAGCTCGCGCAGACGTTTCTGCAAGTACGGTGCCGTTTCTTCCTTAACCCGCTCGATAATTTTCTCGTCGCGCAGGATTCGCAGGTTTTCCAGGCCCACGGCGGCGGCAACCGGGTGACCGGAGTAGGTGAAGCCGTGGTTGAAATCGCCACCTTCGCTGACCACCTTGGCCACTTCGTCACGTACGATCACACCGCCCATGGGGATGTAACCGGAGGTCAGGCCCTTGGCGATGGTCATCAGGTCAGGCTTGAGGTCGTAGTAATCGGAACCGAACCACTCACCGGTACGCCCGAAGCCACAGATCACCTCGTCGGCAATGAACAGGATGTCGTACTTGGCGAGGATCTCCTTGATCTTCGGCCAGTAGGTGTCTGGCGGAATGATCACCCCGCCCGCGCCCTGGATCGGCTCGGCAATGAAGGCGGCGACATTGTCTTCGCCAACTTCGAGGATTTTCTTTTCCAGTTGCTCGGCCGCCCACACCCCGAATTCGTCCGGGGTCATGTCGCCGCCTTCACCGAACCAGTATGGCTGCGGGATATGCACGATGCCCGGGAGCGTCCCACCCTGCGCGTGCATGCCGCTCATGCCACCCAGCGCGGCACCGGCCACGGTGGAACCGTGATAACCGTTGATCCGGCCGATGATCACCTGCTTTTGCGGCTTGCCCTTGATCGCCCAGTAGTGGCGGACCATGCGCAGAATAGTGTCATTGCCTTCGGAGCCGGAGCCGGTGAAGAACACATGAGTCATACCTTGCGGCGCCAGGTCAGAAACCGCCTTGGCCAGTTCCAGCGCCGGTGGGTGAGCCGTCTGGAAGAACAGGTTGTAGTACGGCAGCTCACGCATCTGCCTGGCCGCAACTTCAACCAGCTCTTCACGACCGTAACCGACCGCCACACACCACAGACCAGCCATGCCGTCGAGGATCTTGTTGCCCTCGCTGTCCCACAAGTGCACGCCTTGAGCTTTGGTGATGATGCGCGGGCCCTTCTCTTTCAGCTGTTTATAGTCACTGAAAGGCGCCAGGTGGTGCTCACTGCTCAGGGTTTGCCACTCACGGGTTTGCGGGTTGTTGACGCTCATGTGCTTCTCCGTTTCTGACTGCCGCGGTCCTGCGGCTGCGGGTTGATCAGACTGCAAACAGCAGGAACTCACGTTCCCAGGAGCTGATTACGCGTTTGAAGTTTTCATGTTCGGCGCGTTTGGTCGCGACGTAGCCGGCAATGAATTTCTTGCCCAGGTACGGTTCCAGGGCCTGGCAGTTTTCCATGCGCTCCAGGGCATCTTCGATGGTCAGCGGCAGGCGCAGGTTGCGCCGCTCGTAACCACGGCCCTTTACCGGCGCGCTTGGTTTGATGCCTTCGACCATGCCGATATAGCCGCACAGCAAGCTCGCAGCGATCGCCAAGTACGGGTTGGCATCGGCGCCTGGCAGACGGTTCTCGACCCGACGGTTATGTGGACCGGCATCCGGTACGCGCAGGCCGACGGTACGGTTCTCCTCACCCCACTCGACGTTCACCGGCGCCGAGGTGTCAGGCAGGAAACGGCGGAATGAGTTGACGTTCGGCGCGAACAGCGGCAACACGACAGGGATGAACTTCTGCAGGCCGCCGACATGGTTGAGAAACAGCTCGCTCATGCGCCCGTCTTCATCAGAGAAGATATTCTTGCCGGTGTGCACGTCAATGATGCTCTGGTGCAGGTGCATGGCGCTGCCCGGCTCGCCGGTCATCGGTTTGGCCATGAAGGTGGCGGCAACGTTGTGCTTGAGCGCCGCTTCGCGCATGGTCCGCTTGAACACCAGGATCTGGTCGGCCAAAGCCAGGGCGTTACCGTGACGGAAGTTGATTTCCATCTGCGCCGTGCCGTCTTCGTGGATCAGCGTGTCCAGGTCCAGGTTCTGCAACTCGCACCAGTCGTAGACGTCCTCGAACAGCGGGTCGAACTCGTTGGCGGCTTCAATGGAGAACGACTGACGGCCGGTTTCCGGACGGCCGGAGCGACCGATCGGCGGTTGCAGCGGGAAGTCCGGGTCTTCGCAGCGCTTGGTCAGGTAGAACTCCATTTCTGGCGCCACGATTGGCTGCCAGCCCTTGTCGGCATAGAGTTTCAGGACCTTCTTGAGCACGTTGCGCGGCGACAGTTCAACCGGGTTGCCCTGTTTGTCATAGGTATCGTGGATCACCTGAGCCGTCGGCTCGATGGCCCAAGGCACGAGAAACACCGCGTTCTCGTCAGGCCGGCAGATCATGTCGATGTCGGCCGGGTCCAGCAGTTCGTAATAGATGTCGTCATCGACGTAGTCGCCGGTGACGGTTTGCAGCAGGACACTCTCGGGCAAGCGCATGCCTTTTTCGGCAATGAACTTGTTGGTTGGAGAAATCTTGCCACGGGTGATACCGGTGAGGTCGCTTATCAGACACTCGACTTCGGTGATCTTGTGTTCTTTCAACCAATCGGTGAGCTGGTCGAGGTTGCTACTCATAAATACCTCAGGAGGTAAATGTCTGGACAGTCGTCAGGACACCCGGAGTGGGCCGTCCCAGACATTCTGTATGCCGCGCGGGGCTAAAGCAAAAGCCGCGCAGGGGCATGCCGCGACGAGGGCCGCTATAGTGGAGGCAGTGGATATTCGCAGGTGCATCGACAACAGGCAGGCTGCCCGGGCCGTCAATTATTTCAGCCGGGGTACTGCGTACTGACGCGTAGCGATAGACGCTCGCGTAAAAGGCCTGCGAACCGATCTGCGGGCGGCAGACGGTGATGCCGATTGTCGGCTGGTGTGACATGTAACCCCCGGTATTATTGATGTTATGGGTTGCCACCGAGCTTAGCCTTGTTCATTTTTTTACACAACACCCCCGTAAAAAATAGAACACGGCCTGCTCAAGGTCGCTCCTGCTCGTACGAAAGCAGCGGTTGTCCGTGCCCTCAATTGCAGCAAAAATGCCTCTTGACGGCCATTTTAGGGCATCATGGGCTTGGCTTGACTTCAGTATGGCTTTCCGATTGACTGGAGCTGCAAGCCCCCATTGATTGATATTTTTAACAACAAAGGTGTTGCATCATGTCGGTACCCCCGCGTGCCGTTCAGCTTAACGAAGCGAACGCGTTCCTTAAGGAACATCCTGAGGTTCTCTACGTTGACCTTCTGATTGCAGATATGAATGGTGTGGTGCGTGGCAAGCGCATCGAGCGCACCAGCCTCCACAAGGTTTACGAGAAAGGCATCAATCTGCCGGCCTCCCTCTTCGCATTGGATATCAACGGCTCGACGGTCGAAAGCACCGGCCTGGGCCTGGACATCGGCGATGCCGACCGCATCTGCTATCCAATCCCCGACACCCTGTCCAACGAGCCTTGGCAGAAGCGCCCTACCGCCCAACTGCTGATGACCATGCACGAGCTCGAAGGCGAGCCGTTCTTTGCCGACCCGCGGGAAGTCCTGCGCCAGGTGGTGAGCAAGTTCGACGAGATGGGCCTGACCATCTGCGCCGCCTTCGAGCTGGAGTTCTACCTGATCGACCAGGAGAACGTGAACGGCCGTCCACAGCCACCGCGCTCGCCGATTTCCGGCAAACGTCCGATGTCGACCCAGGTCTACCTGATCGATGACCTCGACGAGTACGTCGACTGTCTGCAGGACATCCTCGAAGGTGCCAAGGAGCAGGGCATCCCTGCCGACGCCATCGTCAAGGAAAGCGCCCCGGCGCAGTTCGAAGTCAACCTGCACCACGTTGCCGACCCGATGAAGGCCTGCGACTACGCGGTACTGCTCAAGCGCCTGATCAAGAACATCGCCTACGACCATGAGATGGACACCACCTTCATGGCCAAGCCCTATCCGGGTCAGGCGGGTAATGGTCTGCATGTCCATATCTCGGTGCTGGACAAAGATGGCAAGAACATCTTCACCAGCGAGGATCCCGAGCAGAACGCCGCACTGCGTCACGCGATCGGCGGTGTGCTCGAGACCCTACCGGCGTCGATGGCGTTCCTGTGCCCGAACGTCAACTCGTACCGCCGTTTCGGTGCCCAGTTCTACGTGCCAAACTCGCCAAGCTGGGGCCTGGACAACCGTACCGTAGCCCTGCGCGTACCGACCGGCTCACCCGACGCGGTGCGCATCGAACACCGCGTTGCCGGTGCCGATGCCAACCCGTATCTGCTGATGGCCGCTGTTTTGGCCGGTGTTCACCATGGTTTGACCAACAAGGTCGACCCGGGCGAGCCGACCGAAGGCAACTCCTACGAGCAGAACGAGCAGAGCCTGCCGAACAACCTGCGTGATGCCCTGCGCGAGTTGGACGACAGCGAGGTCCTGGCCAAGTACATCGATCCGAAATACATCGATATCTTCGTGGCCTGTAAGGAGAGTGAGCTGGAGGAGTTCGAACACTCCATCTCCGACCTTGAGTACAACTGGTACCTGCATACCGTGTAAGCGGGTGGGTGCTGGAATGACCTGTGGCAACTGTCTTCCACTTGGTTAACTGTAGGAGCCGGCGTTGCCGGCGATGGGACGCGTAGTGCCCCTGGCCCGGCTCCGCCGGGCATCGCCAGCAACGCTGGCTCCTACAGGGGGTTATAGCATCGGGCTTGCCCCGCGATGCATTACAAAGCCTTCTCGAAAATCTTCGAATTGCGCTGATAGTTGTACAACGAAGCGCGCGCCGCCGGCAGTCGCTCGACGCCACTCGGCACAAAGCCCCGCTCCCTGAACCAGTGCGCGGTCCGCGTCGTCAGCACAAAGAGGGTATTGAGCCCCATCTCCCGCGCCCGCGTCTCGATGCGCTCAAGCAGCTCATCGCCGCGACCACCATGACGATACTCGGGATTCACCGCCAGGCACGCCAGCTCCCCAGCCTCAGAGTCGGCAATCGGGTACAGCGCCGCACAGGCGATGATCATCCCTTCGCGCTCGACCACACTGAACTGCTCGATCTCGCGCTCCAGCACCTCACGCGAACGGCGCACGAGGATGCCCTGCTCCTCCAGCGGGCTGATCAGTTCAAGCAAACCGCCGACATCTTCGATCGCTGCCTCTCGAACCTTCTCGAACTGCTCCTGGGCCACCAGGGTTCCGCCACCATCACGGGTGAACAGTTCGGTGAGCAAGGCGCCGTCTTCGGCATAGCTGACGATATGGCTGCGCGCCACGCCACCACGGCAGGCCTCGGCGGCAGCATCGAGCAACTCACCCTGATAATCACTGCCCAGACGCTGTAGATGTGCTGGCACCTGCTGTGGGCGCAGTTCACGCACCAGCCGTCCTTGCTCGTCGAGCAGGCCGCGCTCGGCACCGAACAGCAGCAATTTATCGGCGCCCAACTCGATGGCTGCGCGGGTAGCGACGTCTTCGCAAGCCAGGTTGAAGATCTCCCCGGTCGGCGAGTAACCCAGCGGCGACAGCAGCACGATGGAGCGCTCATCGAGCAGGCGGTTGATACCTTTGCAATCAACCCGGCGCACTTCACCGGTGTGGTGATAATCCACGCCTTCAAGCACGCCAATCGGCCGCGCAGTCACCAGGTTGCCCGCCGCGATGCGCAAGCGCGAACCCTGCATTGGTGAGGCCGCCATATCCATCGACAGGCGTGCCTCTATTGCAATGCGCAGGTGACCGACAGCGTCAATCACACAATCCAGAGTTGCCGCATCGGTAATACGCATGCCGCGATGGTAGTGCGGCGTCAGGCCACGATTGGCCAGGCGGGTTTCGATCTGCGGACGCGAACCGTGCACCAGCACCAGACGAACCCCGAGACTGTGCAGCAGGACCAGGTCGTGGACGATATTGCCGAAGTTGGGGTGTTCGACCCCGTCACCAGGCAGCATGACCACAAAGGTGCAGTCCCGGTGGGCGTTGATGTAAGGCGAAGCATGACGCAGCCAGTTGACGTAATCGGGCATAACCACAGAGCCTGTAGAAAAAGGGACAAGAACGGGAAAGCACACAGCGCTCGAAGGGTTATCGTCGGAACAGGCTTGGCGTCACGCGCAATCTCCTTTGGCAAAACGGTTGAACTCAGCGGGCAATTACCGGGTTCAGGCAATAATGTTCGATCAACTCACGCAATAGACGCACAGTAGGCTGCAAGCGTGACATTTCAAGGTACTCGCCCGGCTGGTGGGCGCAAGCGATGTCACCCGGGCCCAGCACCAGGGTTTCGCAGCCCAGGCGCTGAAGATAAGGCGCTTCGGTGCCAAAGGCTACCGCTTCGGCGCGATGTCCGGTAAGACGTTCGGCTACCCGTACCAATTCCGCATCGGCGGCCTGCTCAAAGGGCGGCACTTCGGGAAACAACGGGGCATAGTCGATCTTTACCTGGTGCTGCTCGGCCAGCGGCACAAGTTTCTGCCGGATGGCGGCACGCAGAGCCTCTGGGTCCATCCCCGGCAACGGCCGCAGGTCGAACTCCAGGGCACACTGGCCACAGATCCGGTTGGGGTTGTCACCGCCATGGATGCAGCCGAAATTCAGGGTCGGTTGCGGCACGCTGAACTGGGCGTTGCTGAATTCCTTCTGCCATTGCCGGCGCAAGCTCATCAGCTCAGCCATTACCTGGTGCATGGCCTCCAGCGCGCTGTGCCCCAGGCTCGGGTCCGACGAATGGCCGCTGCGGCCGAGGATATCGATGCGTTCCATCATCACCCCCTTGTGCAGGCGGATCGGCTTGAGCCCGGTCGGCTCGCCGATCACCGCAGCCCGGCCCAGAGGGCGACCGGCATCGGCCAAGGCACGGGCGCCGGACATTGAGCTTTCTTCGTCGCAGGTGGCGAGAATCAGCAGTGGCTGCTTGAAGTCATTGGCCAGCAACGGCTGTACCGCCTCGATGATCAAGGCGAAGAAGCCTTTCATGTCGCAGCTGCCAAGGCCTACCCAGCGGCCGTCGACTTCGGTCAGCTTCAGCGGATCGGTCTGCCACAGCCCCGCATCATAGGGCACGGTATCGCTGTGCCCGGCCAGCACCAGCCCGCCTGGCCCACTGCCGTAACTGGCGAGCAGATTGAACTTGCCCGGCGTCACCTGCTGGATATCGCAGGCAAAACCCAGGTCGCCCAGCCAACCGGCCAACAGGTCGATCACCGCGCGGTTGGACTGGTCCAGCGCAGGTTGAGTACAGCTTACCGATGGAGTGGCAATCAGTGCGGCAAACTGGTCTTTGAGCGATGGCAGCGGCATGCGCGTTCTCCTCGGGACGAAACCCATCATAGGGCCATCGGGCACCTGGAATAAACCGTCGGCGGCCGAGTCCTGTACACTGCACGGCCAAGACGCTCCCTGTCATCCGAGCCTGGATTACCCAGCAATGCACAAAGAAACCGAAATCAAACTGCGGGTCAGCCGCGAGACCCTCGCCGCCCTGCGCGAACACCCATTGCTGAAGAAGCGCAACAAGTCTGGCTGGCAGCAGCGCGAACTGCTCAACCAGTACTTCGACACCCCGGAGCGTGACCTGGCCGCCGCCAAGGTCGCGCTGCGCCTGCGCCGCGACGGCGAGGTGGTCATCCAGACCCTCAAGACCCGCGGCCAAAGCGTCGCCGGCCTGTCCCAGCGCAATGAGCACGAGTGGCAGCTGCCCAAGGCCAAGCTGGACCTGAAGAAGCTCGACGACGAATGCTGGCCAGCCGAACTCGCCGAGGTGGACAAAAAGGCCATCAAAGCGTTGTTTACCACCGATTTCACCCGTGAATACGCGGAAATCGCCTGGGGCCGCGGCAAGGCCAAAGTGGTCATCGAAGCTGCCCTGGATCTGGGCACTGTGGTTGCGGGCAAGCACAAAGAAGAAATCTGCGAGCTGGAGCTGGAGCTGCGCGAAGGCGAGCCAGAAGCACTGCTGGAACTGGCCGCCGAGCTGTCCGCTAGCCTGCCGCTGTTCCCGTGCGACATCAGCAAGGCCGAGCGCGGTTATCGCCTGCTCGATCCGGCCAGCTACGCATTGAGCCTGCCGGCTGCCGAACTGAACGCCGAAATGCCACTGGACGACGCCTTCGCCGCCCTGGCCTGGCAACTGCTCGGCGCCAGCCAACGCCTGGCCGAACAGTACCGCTTCAATGGCCACTGGCGTCTGCTGCAGGACTGGGTCAAAACCCTGGCCGAACTGCGCGCCTTGGCCAGCAGCCTGGGCCAAGCCGCACCGCGTACGACCACCCACGCGCTGCGTGCCAATCTCGACGTCCTGCTGGAAGACTGGCGCCCACTGGTACTGGCCGGCAACGACGACGAAGACGTCCGCCGTGCGGCGCCTGAGCAGTTTGCCGAAGAACTGCTGGACACCCGCTGGGGTCAATTCTCTCTGGAAACCTCGCGCTGGCTGCTGGCCCGCGGCTGGACCGCCGAACGTAACAAGCGTGGTGACCGCCAGGGTGCCGCACAACTGGGCAACTGGCTGAACGTGCTGCTGGCCGACGAGGCCAAGGATCTGAATCTGCCGCTGTACCATCGCCAGCCGGAAGACCTGGCCGAACAGCTGCCGCGCATCGAGCGCCTGCTGGCCTGGCTGCACCATGCCCGTCAGGTGCTGGAGAGCCCGGACCTGGACCGCCTGTTCGGTGAACTGAACAAGTTGCACGAACTGGCCAACCTGCCGATCAGCAACGAAGTGGAAGAACAAGTCCGCACGGAGGTCCTTGAAGCCCGTGTCGACCAGGCCATGGCCGTATTCCAGAGCCGTGGCTGGAAGCACCTGCTGCGCAAGTAAGCCCTAGCGCAGCACCGGTAGACTCGTCGTGGACTTGATTTCGGACAAGGCCACGATCGAGTTGACCTCCTGGATCCCCGGCACCATCGACAGCTTCTCGAAGAAAAACCGTTCGTAGGCTTCGATGTCCGCGGTGACAATGCGCAGCAGAAAATCCACTGCGCCCATCAGCACATAACACTCCAGCACCTCCGGGAAGCCGCGAATCGCCTCGGTGAACTCGGTGAAGTTGGAGCGTCCGTGAGCGTTGAGTTTGACCTCGGCGAAAATCTGCGTATTCAGGCCGATCTTCTTGCGGTCAAGCAAGGTCACCTGAGCGCGAATTACCCCCTCCTCCTTCAAGCGCTGAATCCGTCGCCAGCAGGGTGACTGAGAAAGCCCTACGCGCTCGGCAATCTGAGCACTGGAAAGCGCAGCGTCCTCCTGTAAAAGGGCCAGGATGCGACGATCATAGGCGTCCAATTCGCTTGGCATAATTATTTCTCCATTACACATTCTAGCGAATTGAATAATTCGAATATTCGCCATAATCACTGATCATAGAGAAAAAATACCCGCGCACGCATGTGAAAATTTCTCGCACTGAATCCGGAGAACTCCATGAGCGCACTCGAACGCTTCGACAGCCCTCTGCCCCCACTGCGCGACGACGTCTGGGCCGTCGGCAGCGCCCTCAGTTGCGTGCACTACCAATTGCAGGTCGAAGCCGAACCGGACAGCCTGTGCCGCGTTTTGAATCTGTTCGCCCTGCAGTTCCTCACGCCGCACAAAGTGCAGATGCGCCAACAGGGCGATCTGCTCGACGTCGAGATCGAGATTGCCGGCTTGAGCTGGCACCGGGCCGAACTCATTGCCCAAAAAATACGCAACCTGATCTGTGTCGACGTAGTTCGCCTGCAACTTGCCCAGCATCCGGACTGAGTATGGAAATGCCTGGATACGTAGATCGGCCTTGCTATTCCCCACAGTCAACTACGCTTGTCATTGCCACCCCTTCAGGCAGCAAGGCAAGGACGCCACATGACTGTCAGCGACGAGGATCGCCGGCTGAGCCTGGACAGCCTCTTGGCCGACCTGCTCGATGCTCGACTCATCAACCCGGACGCTGCTCAGGTACTGCGAACTCAACCACTGGCCGCCGAAGTCCACCCCCTCGAACACATCGCCCGCCAGGGCCTGCCTGACCCACGCCAAGCTGGTCGGCGCCTGGATCTGGAAACCCTGTGCCAGTGGCTGGCCCCGCGGGCCGGACTGCCCTACCTGTACATCGACCCGCTGCAGCTCGACCTCGCCGCAACCACTGGCCTGATGTCCGCGGCCTTTGCCCAGCGTCACGGCATACTGGCGATTGCGGCGGACGCCCAGGGCATCACCGTGGCCAGCGCCGAACCCTTTGTCAGGTCCTGGGAAACGGATCTGGCACAGGTACTGCGACGCCCGATCAAGCGCGTACTGGCGAGCCCCGTGCAGATTCGCCAGTTCAGCCAGGCATTCTTCCATCTGGCCCGTTCGGTCAACGGGGCCAGCCGCCAGCCGCTGCCAGCGCCTTCACCCGGCAATCTGGAACAGCTGCTCGAACTGGGTACAAACGACCAGCAGCGCGAAGATGATGATGCCCATATCGTCACCATCGTCGACTGGCTGCTGCAATACGCTTTCGATCAACGTGCCAGCGACGTTCATCTGGAGCCCCGGCGCGACCAGGGTCACTTGCGCTTTCGCATCGACGGCCTGCTGCACCCGGTCTATCAGTTCCCGGCCGAAGTGACCCTGGCCGTCATCAGCCGCCTGAAAACCCTCGCAGGCATGAATGTCGCTGAAAAGCGTCGCCCCCAGGACGGCCGGATCAAGACCCGCCTGCCGGCTGGCAACGAAGTCGAGCTGCGCCTGTCGACCCTGCCTACCACCTTCGGTGAAAAATTGGTGCTGCGCATCTTCGACCCCCTCCTGCTGCTGCAGGACTTCCCCCAACTTGGTCTGGACGGCGAGGACCTTGAGCGCTGGAAAGCCCTGATCGGACAACGCCACGGCCTGATCCTGGTTACAGGTCCCACCGGGTCCGGCAAAACCAGCACCCTGTATGCCACCCTCAAGTATCTGGCAACACCTCAGGTCAACCTGTGTACCGTCGAAGACCCTATCGAGATGGTCGAACCCAGGTTCAACCAGCTACAGGTACATCCGGCGATAGACCTGGGCTTTGCCGAAGGCGCCCGCGCCCTGCTGCGCCAGGACCCGGACATCATCATGATCGGTGAGATTCGCGACCTGGAGACTGCCCAGGTGGCCTTCCAGGCCGCGCTGACCGGCCACCTGGTGCTGTCCACCCTGCACACCAACGACGCCTGTAGCGCCATCAACCGCCTGCTTGAGCTGGGTATTGCGCCGCACTTGATCAAGGCTGGGCTGATCGGGGTGATGGCCCAGCGCCTGGTACGCACGCTCTGCAGTGCCTGCAAAGTCCCGGCGCCTTCGAGCGAAGCCGGCTACCATGCCAAAGGTTGCAATGAATGCCGGCAGACCGGCTATCACGGTCGCACCGGTATCCATGAACTGCTGTGCATGAGCGAAGGGCTTATAAGCCAGATTCGCGGCGATACCGACCTGGCAATGCTGCGCCGGCAAGCCCTCGACGAAGGCCTGCCAAGCTTGCAACAAAGCGGCGCGCAGAAGGTGCTGAGTGGTCTGACTACAGCGGCGGAAGTGCTGCGCGTTGCCCCAGGGAACTAGATGGGGGCGAACCGATCAAAGCTGCCAGTTAACCTCAGTTGGAGTCACCCCTCGATGCGTCTCAAAATTGCAGTCGCGACCCTTGCCCTGCTCTCCCTGCCAATCGGTTCAGCCATGGCCGATACATTCTGGCGCAATGTCATTTCCTCCGGCGCGACGACCGCCTCCACCTACCTGACGTCCAAGGATCATAAGCTGGTGGTTGCCGCCCAGGATGATGCCGGCAGCTTTGTTGCCAGTGAAGGTGCAATTCGTGGCCCGTACCTGGAAGCGGCCATGCACAAAGTCCGGGCCGATAACCCGGGGCTTGAGGTCAGCGACATGGAATTGGCCAATGCCATTCTGGCCAAGAATGCTGTAGCGCAGTAATAAATCGCGGGGCAAGCCCGCCCCCACACACAGCCTGTGGGAACGGGCTTGCCCCGCGATCAGCTGCGATAATCATCCACCGGCACACAGGCACAAAACAGGTTCCGGTCACCAAACACATTGTCCACCCGATTAACTGCCGGCCAGTACTTGTGCAGACGCACATGCTCACTGGGCGCGACACCCTGGGCAATACTGTAGGGACGCTCCCAGACTCCCAGCACATCCGCCAACGTATGCGGCGCGTGCTTGAGCGGGTTGTCTTCTGCCGGCCAGTTGCCCTCCTGCACCTCACGAATTTCCGCACGAATGCTCAGCATCGCCTCGACAAAGCGATCCAGCTCGGCCTTCGACTCACTCTCGGTTGGTTCGACCATCAACGTACCCGGCACCGGGAATGACATGGTCGGCGCATGGAAACCGTAATCCATCAAGCGTTTGGCCACATCCTCCTCGGTAATCCCGGTCAAGGCCTTCAGCGGCCGCAAGTCTAGAATGCACTCATGGGCCACCCGCCCGTTGCGCCCCCGGTACAGCACCGGGAATGCTCCGCCCAGCTGTTCGGCCAGATAGTTGGCCGACAGAATGGCTACCTCGCTGGCATCGGCCAATTGCGGGCCCATCATGGCAATGTACATCCAGCTGATCGGCAGAATGCTCGCGCTGCCCCAGGGGGCGGCGCTGACCGCAGTGTTCTGCGGATCTGGCCCTGGAACCGGGATCACCGGATGGCTGGCCACGAATGGCGCCAAGTGGGCCCGCACGCCAATCGGGCCCATGCCCGGGCCGCCACCGCCGTGGGGAATGCAGAAGGTCTTGTGCAGGTTCATGTGCGAGACATCGGCGCCGATATCGGCCGGTCGGCTCAGGCCGACCTGGGCATTGAGGTTGGCACCATCCATGTACACCTGGCCACCCTGGCTGTGGATAACCTCGCAGATCTCGCTGATACCCTCTTCATACACGCCATGGGTCGACGGATAAGTTGCCATCAGGCACGACAGGTGCTCGCCGGCCGCCTGGGCCTTGGCCTTGAGGTCAGCCAGATCAACGTTGCCGGCCTCGTCGCACTCGACGATCACCACCTGCATGCCAGCCATCTGCGCCGATGCCGGGTTGGTGCCGTGGGCCGATGACGGAATCAGGCAGATATCGCGCTGACTCTGGTGGCGGCTGCGGTGATATTTGGCAATTGCCATCAGCCCGGCGTACTCGCCTTGGGCACCGGAGTTGGGCTGCATGCAGATGGCGTCGAAGCCGGTGATCGCGCACAGCCAAGCTTCCAGCTCATCGATCATCGCCTTGTAGCCCTGCACCTGCGCGGCGGGCGCAAAGGGATGCAGCAAGGCAAAACCTGGCCAGGTAATCGGAATCATCTCGCTGCTGGCATTGAGTTTCATAGTGCAGGAGCCCAGCGGAATCATCGACTGGTTCAGGGCCAGGTCCTTGTTCTCCAACTGCTTGAGATAGCGCAGCATCTCGGTTTCGCTGTGGTGCCGGTTGAACACTGGATGCGTGAGGAAGGCCGAGCGCCGCACCAGAGCCGCCGGAATGCCTTCCGGCAAGGCCAGGGCATCGAGAGTGGCGATATCCAGGCCATGGTCGGCCCCCAGAAAGATATCGAACAGGCGCAATACGGTGGTTTCGTCACAGGTCTCATCGAGACTCACGCCCAACTGGCCGCGACCCAGTATGCGCAGGTTGATCTGCGCCGCCTCAGCGCTTTCGATGATCGCCGTCTGACTGCCGCCCACCTCCAGGGTCAGGGTGTCGAAGAAGTGCTCGTTGAGGCGCTTGATGCCCTTGTTCTCAAGGCCGGCCGCCAGGATAAAGGTCAGCGCATGCACGCGCTGGGCGATACGCTGCAAGCCTTCCGGGCCGTGGTACACCGCATAAAATGCGGCAATGTTGGCCAGTAGCACCTGCGCGGTGCAGATGTTGGAGTTGGCCTTCTCCCGGCGGATATGCTGTTCACGGGTCTGCAGGGCCATGCGCAACGCCACGTTGCCGCGAGCATCCTTGGACACGCCGATAATGCGTCCGGGCATGGCCCGCTTGAACGCGTCGCGACAGGCAAAGTAGGCGGCATGAGGACCACCGTAGCCCATCGGCACGCCAAAACGCTGTGATGAACCCAACACTACGTCGGCCCCCAGCTCACCCGGTGGGGTCAACATCAGCAGGCTGAGCAAGTCGGCGGCAACGCAGGCCAAAGCCTGCTGTTTATGCAGTCGCTCGATCAGAGGTCGCGGGTCGCGGATCTCGCCATGGGTATCGGGGTATTGCAACAACGCCCCGAACACCTGGTAATTGCCGAGGTTATCCACAGCATCGACGACCAGCTCGAAACCAAACCCCTCGGCGCGGGTCTGCAGCACCGACAGGGTCTGTGGATGGCAGTGCTCATCGGCGAAGAACACATTGCTTTTCGACTTGGCCATGCGCTTGGCCAAGGCCATGGCTTCAGCTGCCGCCGTGGCTTCATCCAGCAAGGAGGCATTGGCCAGGTCCAACCCGGTGAGGTCAATAATCATATGCTGGAAATTCAGCAAGGCTTCCAGGCGGCCCTGGGCGATTTCCGGTTGATAGGGCGTGTAGGCGGTGTACCAACCCGGGTTTTCAAGCACGTTACGCAAAATGACGTTCGGCGTGACGGTACCGTGGTAACCCATGCCGATCAGGCTGGTCCACACCTGGTTTTGCTCGGCATACCCTCTGAGCTTGCTCAGGGCGGCCTGCTCATCCAGGGCGGCGGGCAAGTCCAACGGTCGGCTCAGGCGAATGCCCGGTGGCACGGTTTGTTCGATCAGTTCGCGGCGACTGCCCAGACTAAGGGCCTGGAGCATGACCTGCTGCTCCGAGGCATCAGGGCCCAGGTGACGACGCAGGAATGGATTGGCGTCGTACAGTTGGCTCAGGGACGGCGACTGGGACATAGCGGCTCTCTCTTCCTAGACCAAGCCCCGAGCAGTCGAGGCATATTGAGTCTAGGAAGAGATTGCCGCTTTGTGTGAAAACTATTCGCCGATGGCGGCTTTGTAGCCGGCGGCGTCGAGCAGTTTGTCCAGCTCGGCCTTGTCGCTTGGCTGGAGCTTGAAGATCCAGCTGGCGTAAGGATCGCTGTTCAGCGACTCGGGACTGTCAGCCAGCGCCTCGTTCACAGCGATCACTTCGCCACTGACCGGTGCGTAGATATCCGAAGCGGCCTTGACCGACTCGACCACGCCGGCAGCATCGCCAGCGGCGAAGACCTTGCCGACTTCCGCCAGCTCGACGAACACCACGTCACCCAGGGCTTCCTGGGCGTGGTCGCTGATGCCAACGGTCACAGTGCCGTCGGCCTCCAGCTTGGCCCACTCGTGGCTTTCGGCAAAACGCAGGTCGGCGGGGATATTGCTCATCTTGTTGTCCTCGATAGGGTCAGCGGTAGGCCCGCCAGAATGGGTTCAGATCAGAATCTTGCCATGGCGCACGAAGGTCGGCTTGACCACCCGCACCGGGTACCACTTGCCGCGGATCTCCACCTCGGCACGATCGGCGGTTGCCATCGGCACCCGCGCCAGCGCAATCGATTTGCTCAGCGTAGGAGAGAAACTACCACTGGTGATCTCCCCTTCGCCAATACCGGCAACGCGAACCACCTGGTGGGCGCGCAGTACACCGCGCTCCTCCAGCACCAGGCCAACCAGCTTCTGCTCGACGCCATGCTCGATTTCCGTCAGCAAACCGCTGCGGCCGATGAAGTCGCGCTCAGCTGGCTCCCAGGCGACACTCCAGCCCAGGTTGGACGTCAGTGGCGTATGGTCTTCGTCGATGTCCTGGCCATACAGGTTCATGCCGGCCTCAAGGCGCAGGGTATCGCGTGCACCAAGGCCGCTCGGGGCGATGCCAGCACCCACCAGATCGTTGAAAAATGCCGGGGCCTGCACAGCCGGAAAGATGATCTCCACGCCGTCTTCGCCGGTGTAGCCGGTACGGGCGATAAACCAGTCGCCCTCGGCGCGGCCTTCAAAGGGTTTGAGCTCGCGGATCAGGGCTGCCCGCGGGGCGGTTACCAATTCAGCGACCTTGGTGCGAGCTTCAGGCCCCTGGATGGCAAGAATGACCAGCTCCGGGCGTTCGATGAGCTCGACCTGGAAGCTGCCCTTGCAAGCATTCAACCAGGCCAGGTCCTTGTCCCGGGTCGAGGCGTTGACCACCAACCGGTAACCGTCTTCGCAGCGGTAGACAATCATGTCGTCGATGACTTGGCCTTGCTCATCGAGCATCGTGCTGTACAGGGCCTTGCCGGTTTCGGTCAGGCGAGCGACATCATTGGCCAGCAGGCGCTGCAGCCAGACAGTTGCCTGCGCGCCGTGGATATCGATCACGGTCATATGGGAAACATCGAACACCCCGCAGTCACGGCGCACCTGATGGTGCTCTTCGACCTGCGAGCCATAATGCAAAGGCATGTCCCAACCGCCAAAATCGACCATCTTGGCGCCTAGCGCCAGGTGCAGGTCATAAAGAGGCGTGCGCAGTCCCATGGGTTTCTCCTTCCGGGCGTGGCGAAGCTACGGCTGTTGGCAGCATTTCAGCTACCCGGTCTGTAGGACCGGCCGCAGCGAATGCCGCGCATTGTAGCTGCAAGCTTGATGGCTGACATCCTCAGCGCGTTTGACCCACGTGTCGGGCTGAACGCCGAATCAGGCCAATAACGGGCAACAGGCCGACCAGGATCAGTGTCAAGGCAGGCAACGAAGCCCGTGCCCACTCGCCTTCGCTGGTCATTTCAAACACCCGCACGGCCAGGGTGTCCCAGCCGAACGGGCGCATCAGCAAGGTCGCGGGCATTTCCTTGAGGACATCGACGAACACCAGCAAGGCGGCACTCAAGGCGCCCGGCACCAACAGCGGCAGATACACCTTGAAAAACAATCTTGGGCCACTGACCCCGAGGCTGCGCGAGGCCTCGGGCAGTGAAGGGCGAATCCGCCCCAGACTATTTTCCAGCGGGCCGTAGGCCACGGCAATAAAACGCACCAGGTAGGCCAGCAACAAGGCATATAGACTGCCCAACAACAGTGGCCTGCCGGCACCGCCGAGCCAGTTGGACAACGGCACCACCAGCTGGTTGTCCAGGTAACTGAACGCCAGCATGATCGACACAGCCAACACCGAGCCTGGCAAGGCATACCCCAGGTTGGCCAAGCCGATCCCGGCACGAATGCCCGGCGTGGGCGCTTGCCTGCGGGCAAACGCCAGCACCAGGGCCACACAGACAGTGATCAGCGCCGCCATTGCCCCCAGGTAGAGGGTATGCAGGATCAGGCTGGTGTAACGCTCATCAAGATCGAAGCGCCCCCGCTGCCAGAACCACACCAGCAATTGCAGCACCGGGATGACGAAGGCACAGGCAAACACCAACAGGCACCAGCCACTGGCAGCCAGCGCCTTGATCCCGCGCAAGTGGTACAGCGCCTTGCCCCGGGGGCGTTCATTGCTGCCGCGCACGGCGCCACGGGCACGGCGCTCACCGTAGAGCACCAGCATCACCGCCAGCAGCAGCAAGCTGGCCAGTTGCGCAGCACTCGAGAGGCTGAAGAAGCCATACCAGGTTTTGTAGATCGCTGTGGTGAAGGTGTCGAAGTTGAAAACCGACACCGCACCGAAATCAGCCAGGGTTTCCATCAAGGCCAGGGCGACGCCGGCACCGATAGCCGGACGGGCCATGGGCAACGCCACCCGCCAGAATGCTCGCAACGGCGAATGCCCAAGCACCCGCGCCGCCTCCATCAGGCCTTTGCCCTGGGCCAGGAAAGCGGTACGCGCAAGCAGGTAGACGTAAGGGTAGAACACCAGCACCAGAACGATGATCACCCCACCGGTGGAGCGCACCCGCGGCAGGCGCATGGGCCCGAACCCGTCGCGCAGCAGGGTTTGCACCGGCCCGGCAAAGTCCAGCAGGCCGACGAAGACGAACGCCAGCACATAGGCCGGAATGGCGAACGGCAGCATCAGCGCCCAATCCAGCCAGCGCCGTCCGGGGAACTCGCAAAGGCTGGTGAGCCAGGCCAGGCTCACGCCCAGCAAGGTGACGCCCACCCCGACGCCGACAATCAGGGTCAGGGTGTTGCCCAGCAGGCGGCCCATCTGGGTATCGAGCAGGTGCGACCAGATTTGCATGTCGACCGACTGCCAGGACAGCAGCAGCACGCTCAGCGGCAGCAGCACCAGGGCGGCAATGGCGAAAACCAGGGGATACCAGCGGCGTTGGGCGGGGTGGGCCAAAAGGAGAAGTCTCTGGGTGATTCAAAAACATCGCGGGGCAAGCC